>JAZRVQ010000056.1:0-3586 GCA_045599265.1 Candidatus Cryptobacteroides sp.
GTGGAGGGTGGTTATCGTATCATAAAGAACAAGACCGTCGCGCTGCAGCCGACAATCGCGCTGCACGGACGTCGCAACAAAAATAAATTATGAGTGCATTCATCAATCTTACAGACTACGACGCATCCATTCACGCCGAGATACTCGATGCGGTGACACGCAGCGACTCGAGCATAGTGGAGATTTGCGAGGACAGGGCCATTGAACAGATGAAGGGCTACCTTCAGGCCCGGTATGACTGCGATGCAATCTTTTCCGCAACCGGAACGGAGCGCAATCAGCTGGTGCTTATGATGGCGATAGACATATCGCTGTACCACATACTCTGTGCACACAACCCACAGAAGCTTTCGCCTATGCGGCAGGATAGATACGACAGGGCTCTTGAGTGGCTCAAGAAGGTCAGCGAGAACAAACTGACGATAGCCGGAGCCCCACAGCTGCAGGAGTCCGAACAGGTCCCGACAGGCCTTTTCGGATCCAACCCGAAACGAACTCAACACATTTAAGCCATGGGAATAAGAGATTTTTTCAATTACAGAAGAAAGAAGGACTCCGCAGTACCGGCGGCCACTCCTCCGGAACAAAAAATTACTGCAGGCGGTCAGATCACCGCTCCGCAGAGCACACTTATACTGACACCGCCGCAGCGGTTCGGCCTCGACCTGTCAATGTACAAGTCCGCCATACGCGCTGCTGAAAATATGGACTACACACAGCGCACGCGCCTGTACGATATGTATCAGGACGTGATGCTGGACACCCACATGATAAGTGTCGTCGAGAAGCGCAAGAATGCCGTCCTCGGCTCACCGATAGAGTTCTGGAGAGACGGTGTGCCGGATGAAGCAATCAACACGAACATCAAATCCCCTTGGTTCAGTGAACTTGTAAGCGATATTCTCGACGCACAGTTCTGGGGGTTTACCCTTGCACAGTTCTCGACCGGCAGGGACGGCTTCATTGAATATTTCAATGTGCCGCGCAAACACGTGGATCCACAACTGAAAATCATCAAAAGGCACCAGAGCGACATCAGCGGTGTTCCGTTCAGCGAGTACCCCGGACTTCTGTTCGTCAGAGGCAAGCGTCCTCTTGGTATCTTCGCCGCCTGTTTGCCTTGGGTGATACGCAAGAACGGCACGGTCGGTGACTGGTGCCAGTTCAGTGAACTGTTCGGAATGCCAATCCGCGACTACGCCTATGACGCAAGCGATGAAGTGGCCAGAGCCCGCACACTGGCCGATGCTATGACTCAGGGAAGCGCGTCGGTTTACATCCATCCGGAGGGGACAAAGCTTTCATTCATTGAGGCCGGGAACAAAACCGGAAGCGGCGACGTGTACGACGGCCTGGTCAAGGTCTGCAATGCGGAGCTGTCAAAGGCCATTCTTGGAAACACCCTCACAACCGAAGCGTCAGAGACCGGCACACAGGCCCTCGGAACCGTCCACAAAAAGGAGGAGGAAGGGTTCACAAAGGCTGACAAGACCTTTGTTCTCAACGTCCTCAATTACGATATGACGGACATCTTCACTATGCTCGGAATCAACACCGACGGCGGGGAGTTCGTATTTGCGGACACCGCCCAGGTACCGGCCACGGAGAAAGCAAGCCTTTTCAAGACCGCCCGAAACGATCTGAACCTCCCAATCGATGACGATTACATTTATCAGGAGCTCGGCATCGAGAAGCCGAAGGACTACGAGCGTCTGAAAGAGGAGGAGAGGCAGCGCAGAGAGGAGGCAGCCGAAAGGATGAGGCAGGTGCAGGAGGAGCGGGGAAAGGAGGCTCCAGAGAACAGAGCCCGTTTTTTCGCCAAGGCCCCAGACTACGGGGCTTTAAACTGGTAGTCGACACCCTGTATGGTGAAGACACGCCGAGAAACAAGGCGGATCTGCCGTTCGACTTGAGCGGTGCGATGGCATCAGCCCTTCAGTCGCTGTATAAACGGCACACACGGCCTTCCGACCTTGTGCCGGTGGAATTATTCAACGGCATCGTTAAGACGCTGAATTCGGCCCTTTCTGACGATTTTACGGCAGAATACCCGGACCTGTGCGAAATGATACGTGAGAACAACGAGGTGTTCGCCGCGTTCAAGGTTCACGATCAGTGTAAACGTATGGCCAAGCTGCTGCTTGATGAGGAAGGCAACCTCAAGAGCTTTGAGCAGTGGAGCAAGGAGGCGGAGCCGATTTCCAACCATCACAACAAGGTATGGCTCCGGACCGAGTACGACACGGCCATCAAGAGAGCGGAACAGGCCCGGCAGTGGAAACAGTTTGAGAGCGAGAGGGACGTGCTTCCAAATCTCCGGTGGGTTCCGTCCACGGCGGCAACACCCGGAGCCGATCACATGATTTTCTGGGACACCGTCCGGCCAGTGGACGACCCGTTCTGGAGTCAGCACAAGCCCGGTGACCGCTGGGGCTGCCAATGCTCTCTCGAGGCAACGGATGATCCGGAAACGGATATCCCTGCAGGAAGTGAAATGGATGAACCGGCCCCCGGTCTTGACAACAACCCGGAGAAGGACGGCAAGCTGTTCAGCGACTCCCATCCGTATTTCCCTTCATCCTGCAGCACCTGCCCGTTCAACAATGGCGCGGTACCGACCACCCCCACAAACAAGGCGCGTGATTGTGCACACTGTCCGGACATCCAAAAGATTATCGCCCACGGAGGACTGGCCGACAAGTTACGCGCACTTGAAAATGCCTCCACCTCGGAATATGGCAGAATCATCAAAAGCATTATCAGCGACAAGGCCTTCAAAGCGATGGAAGGTCATAAGGGCGTATATGCCATGCCAAGCTCCGAGCTGGAACCGCTGCTTAAGGTGGCTGACCGTGCGACAAGTTTCGGAAACACAGTCTATATAATGCCAAATCCCCACGGTGTAAGATCTATGGATTATGTATTCGTCCGAGGGAATGTTGTCAGGACCTATGACCTGAAAAGCATCCAAGGGCAGAACTCTGTCAGAAACAGGCTTGAGGAATCAATCGGACAGTCCAGAAGGGTCCTGCTCAATATGGAAACCGATTATCGCCCTCGACAGCTGATTGGCGATATCAAGTATTACTTCGAAACATACGACAAGGCTGTGGAGGTGCTCATCTACAAGGGAAGGAAAGCTATCTCCATTGAAAGGGAGTATTTTGGGTCAAAGGACTATATGAATAGGTTCCTGCGCGAATGGGCAAAATAAAAGCATCCTGTTGGATGCTTCTACCATTGGGAAGACAGATGCGGCCTAACCCAACTGACAAGGATAACCGGAGCCTGACGGGTCTTTCGACACCACAAATATAGGTATATTTTTTTATTTCAATGCTTTTTCAATAAAAAAATGGAAATCGGCGAAATGCAACAACTCCTCAAGCGCAAGAATGCGGAACTCTCCGGATACTTCCGGCGCAAGTTGCCGGTCAAGGCCGGAGCCAAGGTGAAGTCCATCGTTCAGGGGAACTTCAGGCTCGGCGGGTTCCAGAACGGCGCACTGGAGAAATGGCAGGAAACGAAGCGGCAGTCTTCGGGTGGTGGTGCCGATGCCCGGCGCGGCCCGCTGCTGTCTTCCCGG
>JAZRVQ010000057.1:0-10561 GCA_045599265.1 Candidatus Cryptobacteroides sp.
GGCCAGTCCTACATCGGTGTAGGTTACATGTTCTAAAAAAGACCGGCCTTGTCTATAGTTTCCGATAAGATAGAAGAAGGACTCCTCAGCGAACTGCTCAGGACAGCAACGTCCTTCGGTATGCTTGACGGCACCCTGCTGTCGAGCGAGGACATTGATTACAAGTGGAAGGAGTTTGCGCCCGAATATATGATGGACGCAGTGAAGAACGTCAACGATTACCCCGAATTCGCCGTCGCCTGCGCCGGTTATGCCGGTATGGCAGTGGCCCGCTGGTGGGACGAGGACTGGGGACGCCACCATTCGGCAAAGTTCGCCGCCCTGCTGGGGTCGCGCGGATTCGACAACATGGATGACCATATCCTTGTGGACATACTCGGCAGGAAGACAGACGACATGATTGTGAAGATGATGGAATGTCTGAGCCGGACCTGCTGGAACTACATCCGCCACTCGTCAGTCGAGCCCGGCACAAAGGAGGCGTTCTACGCCCTTGAATGTGCCTGCAGGTGCATGTTCAGAGTCGGTGCCTCCATGGAACTGAAAAGCCTGGGCTATCGCTACCAGGCTTATGACATGAACACCGGAAAGCCGGTTTCCTAGAATCCCATACCGAAACGGAGCCAGAAAGACTCCTCCATCGATTTCCATAATGCGGCCGCCTTCTTATAAGTTGCGGCCGTATATTCGTCTATGGCCTCAGGGTCGCCCTCCGGCTGCTTGAGGAACACATCTTTCTCGAGAGTGTCCATCCCTTCGAATGCTTCATCCTCGAGGGACAATACGCACTTCATGAAATCAGTCTTCGTGCTCTGCCAGGCAAGCGTGGCCAGTTTGTTGGCCTTCCTGAAAGTCCACAGGGCACAATCCGGATCAAACACAGTCTGGCCACAGCGGTCGTATGCTTCCGGGAGCCTGGTGGTGCCGCTGAACACAGGGATGCGGGGGCTCTGTCCAGGATTGTCAAGGGCAAGCCAGCACACACCTCCGACTGCGTCAGGCAGCCAGTTGCGCAGCTGTATCACGGTCGAATATGCGCACCAGGCGACGGATACGGTGCGTCTGAAATCAACCGTGCCCGGCGCGATGGAATTCAGGGTATTACGCATTGTCGTTGTCAGCCAAGGATTGGCGACAGGACTGACGGCCTTGTGGGCAGGAATTGTGTCACGTGCCGGCACGTCGATCGTCACATCGGCGCACATGTCGTGCTCCGTGCCCTCGTATGTGCTGCGCAGAAGCGCCATCACGTCCCTGACATCCACCGCCTCGTCAGGCTTGACAGAGAACGGGAGTTCCTCGGCATCATATTTCAATCCGAGCGACGGAGCCAGCGAATTCAGAATGAACCATTCCCTGATGCTGAAATTGCGTCCCTCCGCATAATCGCAATTGAATGCCTTCCAGAACTTGAAGTCACCTGTTCCGTCCCACAGACCATATTTCAGCGCCACATCCTCGGCATTGTCGGATGCAAGGAAATTCTCGCTGTCCTCGCGCATCAGGCGGCCTATCCTCGGGATGTTCGCAGACACGGCCACCTCGTCGTCAGGCACACGCTGTGCGGCCCAGACGCCGCCGATGACATCCTTTCCGGCGCCGATGATCTCCATCTGCCAGACCTCGTTCTTGTCTGCGATCGTGATGCATTCGCCGCTGTCCCCATAGCCATACTGCTCCACCATGCCGCCTATCAGGATGACGGCGTCACGGGCATTGTCGCAGCGCTGCAGGGCTATTCGTTCCAGTTCCTCGATGGTGAACATCCCTTCCGGGTTGACCAGAACGTCAGGTCCGCCGAAAGTGGTCTCGCCTATCGCCAGCTGGACCTCGTTGAGGCAGGGATATGCAGTGTTGAGGTAGGCGTATGTGTGGGCGGCCTCAGGTATCTCGCCGACCTTCCTGACACCGGTCGTGTCCCCGTGGAAACTGGTGGACATCGTACCCCTCAGGATTTCGTGACGGTCCGACGGGACATGGTCAGCCGCAGGCTCCATATAGGCCCAGGTGCGGTACCGGCCGTCACATGTATGGGATGTGATCACCGAGCCGTCAGTTGTGGCAAGGCGTCCCACCATTATGCTTGTACATGATTGTCCCTGATATTCCTCCTCCTGCGCATAGCAGAAAACGGAAAGGAAAATCGCCGACAGGACAACAAATCTTAATTTCATACAATCAATCATTCTACTCTGTCACCGCAACGCTGCGCACCTCGTCGACGCCCTTGATTGCGGAAATATTCTCTATGGTACCGGCCAGTTCGTCAGCCGAATGTACCGCAAAATCTATTGTACTGACCACTATCTGGTCAATGGTCTCGGTCTTCAGTTTTGTCATCGAGAGATGACGGTTCTCCGCAATGCAGTCGATGATGTCCCTCAGGAGGTGATACCGGTCAATGGCCACGATATTGAGTCTTACCGGATAGAGGACATCCTGACGGCTGTCAAAATTGACTGCCACAATGGAGTCGCCCTTCTCGGAGGCCATCTTGATCGCTTCCGGACAATGCCTTGTATGGAGAGTAATCCTGCCGTCGGCATCCTTGAAGCCTATCACCTCGTCACCCGGAAGTGGACGGCAATGCGGGCAGCGCACAAACTCATCCCCGGCCGTGTGACGGAGTGAGTTCTTCAAATGCCGTACCGCTTTGTAAGTCTTGACATAATCAAGCCAGTTCTGCTGCGGCACAATGTCTTCGCTTGTACCGATCTCGACGCAGTCACCGCGGTGCAGTTCGGTCTTGACCGGGCACAGGCGGCCGTTGATGCGGGCATACTGGGCATGCTCGCCAAGGTCGGTGTGGAGTTCGTATGCAAAGTCGAGCGCGCTTGCGCCTTTCGGCAACTGGACGACACGGCCTTTCGGAGTCAGGACAAATATGTCTTCGTTATAGAAAGAACTGCTGACGCCTTCCATGAAGCCTTCCACATTGTTCTCGGCCATATCCCTGAGGGTATCGCGCAGTTTGCCGATCCACTGGTTCATGGACTCGACATTGGTCTGGTCGATGCAGCCGAGACGCGACGTGCGGAGCATGCGTTCGGATGAAATGTGAAGTTCCTCCCATTTGCCCGGACGGCCGAGCAGCTTGACATGGAAACTCTGATAGCCGTTCTCCTTCGGGTTGTCGATGTAGTTGGCAACGCTGCCGGGGCGCTCCTTGAACTTGTCGGTCAGCACGGAATAGATGAACAGGGACGTATCCTTCTCCGTCCAGCCATCCGAAGGATAATATATTATGCGGACATAATGCTTGAATTCGACATGCGCGAAATCGACGCGTTCGTTCTGCATGTCACGCCATATACTGTATGGCTTGCGGTAACGGACCTGGATGCGCGCATTGATGCCGCGCGCCTTCATGATGTCCTCGACGTCCTTTGTGAATGCCCCCACGGCCTCGGCTGTGGCCTCCTTGTCCTCGGCAAGCTGCCTTTCCAGCTGTTCGTATTCACGCGGGCAGCGGAAACGGAACGAGAGGTTCTCGAGTTCGGACTTGACGCGGTACAGTCCCAGACGGTTGGCAAGCGGAGCATAGAAGAAGTCGGTCTCCCCCGCTATCTTCATCTGCTTGTCAGGCTTCATGGAGTCCAGGGTCCTCATGTTGTGCAGGCGGTCGGCCAGCTTGATCATGAGGGCGCGGATGTCGTAATGGACGGAATCGAGAATCTGCTTGAAATTCTCAACCTGCTTGGAGCGTGCGTCCTGGGTCTTCTTGCGCTTGGTGACCACATCCACCAGGAAGGCCACGTCGTCCCCGAAACGTTCACGGATTTCCCCGATGGTGTGTGGGGTGTCCTCCACGACGTCGTGCAGGAATGCGGCGATGACCGGGTTGACGTCGAGTTCAAGTTCGTCGGCGACAATCATCGCGACCGCAATGGGGTGAGTTATGTATGGTTCGCCTGATTTACGTTTCTGGCCATGGTGGGCATCAGCGGCAAAATTGTATGCATCACGCAGCCTGGCCCGGTCTGTCTGGTCCAGTTTCGGGTCCATTATGGCGAAGACCTTCCCCGCCGCTGCATTTATCTCTTCCTGTGACATAT
Source organism: Candidatus Cryptobacteroides sp. (assembly GCA_045599265.1). GTDB lineage: Bacteria > Bacteroidota > Bacteroidia > Bacteroidales > UBA932 > Cryptobacteroides. The sequence continues at coordinate 4,056 of JAZRVQ010000057.1, forward strand.
CAGTTTCTTGCAAAAATGAGGTTGCAATTTACAAAATTTTCAGGAAAAATGAAACAGGAGGGGGATTTGTGAGGATGGAGACGGTTGCATATAGTTCTCGGCATCTGACAGGGAACAGGTCCTTAGAAGGCATTTCCCGTAAGTGAATCTTCATCAGATCCTTTCCAGCCAGCGGGACAGGAAGACGTTATAGACACAGTATTCGCTTCCGTATTCTGTGAGTGTTTCGAGGACAAGTTCCTTTTCCACCAGAGAGGCGAGGGTACGTTTCGACGATGCAGCGGCGCCAAGTCTGTACTTCTCCAGGAATGCGCTTGAGGTCGGCTGGCGGACAATCTGTTCCTTTGCAATGGCGGTCAGGTATTTCCACTGTCCCCTGGTAAGCATGTTGCGGATTGTATAGAAACGGTCTGTCTCGGAGTCAAAAATCCTTTCTATTGCAGCATTGACATCAGACATTGAGACTGATGTTCCGGAAAACATGTAGATATAATGACAAAGCGTCTGGGTATAGAATGTGTGGCACCGACTCCAGTCTATTATGAATGCAATGACATCATCGGAGATATCCTTGCCACCGGCGCTGAACTTGTCCTTAATGAACTGTGAATACACCTCGACATCGAGTTTATGCAAAGGGACATTCACTGTACTTTGATAGAACGGGCTCTTTTCGGCGGTAAAGATCTCGGTCATCAGTTTTTTGTGACTGCCGCAGAAAATGAACTTCACATTTCTGAGATTCTGGACATATCCTCTCAGAAGAGCCTCCACCCGCACATTTTCATACTCTCTGACCTGCTGGAACTCATCAATGGCAACCACAACCTTGCTGTCCAGCGACTCCAGATAATCCAGAATCGATTTCAGAGTAGTCTGCTTCTGGACATCCGACTGATACGTTATCGAGAGTTGAGGCTGCCCGCTTATAGCATCGTAACTTATCAATGGGCGTATACCGCCAAGAGCATCAATAAAGCGCTTCACCGCACTCTTTGGAGATTTCTGTACAACAGATTCCGCCAAAGTCCTGACAAAGTCATCCAGACTGGATGTGGCGTATATGTCGGCATAGAATGTCTTGTAGCCCAAAGACTCCAGTTCTTCAAAGCACCGGAATATCAAGCCTGTCTTTCCGAGTCTGCGCATGGAGATCAATGTGAGATTTGCAGCGTTCCTGATATGCGAAATCATATCTTCCAGTTCTGACTTACGGTCACAGAACAAGTCCTTTGACACATAAGGCTGCAAGGTAAATGGATTGTAAATGTTGTTTTCTATCTTCATGGTGACAAAGATATAGCAATATTTTGATTTAACAAAATGTGTAACACAAAATGTTTAATCACAACCATCTTTCGGTATTCCGGAAGTTTTTATAAATTCATGTCATTGACAATCCAAACTGCAATTCCGGCATGAGCAATTCCATCTGCGAGAAAGTGTCCAAGGCCCGCAAGGCATTCAGGGACGTCGTGGACACGAGGATTGCCAGGTTCTATTACATTGACGAAAAGCCCGGCGAGCAGAATAGAATTGCAGACAGGTTGGTGATAGCCTTGCCCATCGCGTCGTACAGCGGGGTGCATCCTCCCGGACAGTAGTCCTTCTGCGTCATGTCAGTCACGTTCTCGACCGGAACCCTGTCCCTTCTTGTCTTCACGCCCTCCATTCCGTTTCCTGTATAAAAAACAAGCCGGCCCGTGGGGGTCGGCTTGCGATGTGTTTGATGTGGTTGCAAACTTACTTTGTGATGACGCGTGCCATTTCACAAACCTTGTTTGAATAACCCCACTCGTTGTCGTACCATGCACATACCTTCACGAAAGTAGGATCGAGCTGGATACCTGCCTTCACGTCGAAGATGGAAGTGCGTGCATCGTTGCGGAAGTCAGTGGATACGAGAGCCTCGTCAGTGTATCCGAGAACGCCCTTGAGCTCACCCTCGGAAGCTTCCTTCATGGCTGCGCAGATCTCATCATAAGTTGCAGGCTTTGCAAGCTCGCAAGTGAGGTCAACGAAGGAAACGTCAGATGTAGGGACGCGGAGAGACATACCTGTAAGTTTGCCGTTGAGAACAGGGAGAACTTTACCAACAGCCTTTGCAGCACCTGTTGATGAAGGGATGATGTTCTCGAGGATACCGCGGCCACCGCGCCAGTCTTTCTTTGAAGGACCGTCAACGGTCTTCTGAGTAGCTGTTGCAGCGTGAACTGTAGTCATGAGACCACGAACGATACCGAACTTGTCGTTGAGCACCTTGGAGATAGGAGCGAGACAGTTGGTTGTGCAGGAAGCGTTGGAGATGATCTGCTGGCCAGCGTAAGTCTCGTGGTTTACACCGTAAACGAACATTGGAGTGGCGTCCTTTGAAGGAGCTGACATGATGACCTTCTTGGCACCAGCCTTGATATGTGCAGAAGCGAGCTCTTCAGTAAGGAAGAAACCGGTAGACTCGACAACAACGTCAACGTCGAGAGCGCCCCAAGTGATGTTGAGAGGATCTTTCTCTGCGAAAACCTGAATCTTGTTGCCATCAACGATCATGTAGTTGCCATCGACCTTGATGTCGTGGTTGAACTGACCGTGAACTGAGTCATATCTGAGCATGTAAGCCAGATAATCCGGATCGAGGAGGTCATTGATACCTACTACCTGAATGTCCTGTGAGAAGTTCTCAACAGCTGCGCGGAAAACCATACGGCCAATGCGGCCGAATCCGTTAATACCAAGTTTAATCATTTGTTTGATAATATTAAAAAAAGTAAAACTTAACTTTCAATCCATAGGCTTTCGCCTAAAACCGTGCAAAATTAGGAAAAATATTGATTAAACATATAAATAATCAGTAAATTTGCACTATGAAGATACTAATTACCAACGACGACGGCTATCAGGCCAAAGGAATCAGAGTACTGGCCGACATAATGAAGAAGTTCGGCGACGTCATTGTAGTCGCACCGAGCGAGGTGCAGTCCGGAATGTCCATCGCTGTATCCCTTGGCGGAAAGCAGCTGAACTATACAGACCTCGGGAATGGATGGGGCCATCTCAACGGGACTCCGGCGACCTGCGTCAAATTCGCAATCGACAAGACCGGACTCGGCATCAGGCCGGACATCGTCATATCCGGCATCAACCATGGCTCGAACGCAGCCACCGCCGCCTGCTATTCAGGCACTCTGGGAGCCGCCGCCGAAGCAGCCGTGAACGGGATTCCGGCCATCGGAGTGTCGATGGACACATTCAACCCCGATGCCGATTTTTCCATCGTCGAGAAGATATTTCCTGACATTTTCAGCCGTCTGATGGAGGCCAAGCCTTCCGAAAGGCGTGTCTATTATAATGTTAATTTCCCTGATTCCAGCACGATAAAAGGCGTACGCGCCGCCCACATGGGCATCGGTTTCTGGGACTTGGAATTCGTTCCTGACGAGACTGGGAAAGGGTACAAGCTCAAGGGCATGTTCGTCGAAGAGAAAAGTGCCAATGACGACATTTCAGACCACCGGCTGGTGGCCAAGGGATATGTCAGCATTGTCCCGCATCTTCTGGACAACACCGATTATGATGAGATGAGACGTCTGTCCACGCTGTTCTGATGAAGTATTATATCATTGCCGGAGAGGCTTCCGGAGACCTTCACGGCTCCAACCTGATGAAAGGGCTGTATGCCGAAGACCCAGATGCTGTCATACGCTTCTGGGGAGGTTCCCTTATGGACAAGTCATACCTCGAAGGCAACCGGGCAGAAGGCGGCGGACTGGTCCACGACTACCGTGACGGCGCTGTGATGGGCATCAGCGATGTGCTTGCAAAGGCAGGCAGGCTGCTGGGCAACCTCAAGTCATGCAAGGCCGACATCCTGGCCTGGAAGCCTGACGTCGTCATCCTCATCGACTATCCAGGGTTCAATTTCAGGATCGCCGAGTTCGCCCACAAGGCCGGATTCAAAGTGTTCTACTACATCGCCCCGAAGACATGGGCATCCAGGGAGCGCCGCAACAGGAAACTCCGCCGGTATGTCGACAGCCTCTTCATAGTGTTCCCGTTCGAGATTCCATACTTCCAGGAGAAGGACATCCCGTTTGTGTACAAGGGCAATCCGCTGATCGACGCCGTTGATTCACACACATTTGCAAGACCCCTCGAAGGCCGCTACATAGCCCTCCTCGCCGGATCCCGCAAGGGCGAGATATCACGCATGATGCCGGTCTGCATGGAGGTTGCGGACAGGCTCGGCTGCGAAGTCGTCATCGCCGGTGCACCGTCACGCAGCGAGGCTGATTACCTTTCATACATAGCGGGGCGCAGCAATGTCAGACTCATATTCGACCGCACATACGACATCCTGAAATACGCCGACGCGGCAATCATCAATTCGGGCACGGCATCACTCGAGGCAGCCCTCATCGACACCCCGCAGGTGGTCTGCTGGTCCACTTCCCCGCTCACCGCATTCATCGCAAGGCACATTGTCCGTGTAATGGACCACATCAAATTCATCTCGCTGGGCAATCTCATAGCCGACAGACTGATATTCAAGGAACTGGTGCAGGAGGACTTCACCGCCGACAAAGTCACTGCAGAGGTGCGGCGCCTGGTCTCAGACGAGGCATACCGCCAGGAAATGCGGCGCGGTTATTGCAGCATCCGTGAGTCGCTGGGCGGTGCGGGCGCATCCGCAAAAGTCGCCGCGGCAATGATCGGGGAGCTCAAAAAATAACACACCATGTCACCTGTACACACCATATTATTAGGCGTCATTATGCTGGCCGCACCATTTGCAACCGTATCCGGCCAGGAAGTCCGCGTCTTCCGGGGCAGTTCGACCTATTATTCCGACGCCTTCTGCAATGTTCGCGACGGAAAGGTCTATAAAGGCACATCGAACTACTACTCGGACATAATCTGCAACATCCGGGACGGGAAGATCTACAAGGGTTCGTCAAACTATTACAGCGACATACTCTTCACGGTGAAGGACGGCAAAGTCTACAGAGGTTCGTCCACATATTATTCCGACATACTTTTCACCGTCCGCGACGGCAAACTGTACAAAGGGTCGTCCACATACTACAATGACGTGATCGCCAACATCCGCGACGGAAAGGTGTACAAAGCATCTTCGAACTATTACAGTGACATACTCTTCAACTTCAAAGGCTACCTCACCCTGCCGGAATTCATAGCGGTCTGGTACACATACCAATACGTCTATTGACGGTCGAGCGCCAGGACATCATCCACATAGAAATAGTCTCCCCTGTCCCAGAGTGAATACTCCACATCTCCGGGGTCGGGCTCGGTATCTCCAAGCGGCATCGAGCCGACCCATAGATACGCCTTTCCGTCGGGTCCTGACGGGTTTTCGGCAAAAGCGGTAAAGATATTGCCACGCCACGGACAGACCGCATCGACGCCCAAAATCCCGCACACATCAGTCTCCCCCGAAAAGGCATTCCCGTCAAATGCGCTGAAACGTCCCACATAGCCGTCAGGATAATACAACCCTGCCGTTCCGGCTTCGATGAGGGTCATATCTCCGTCCACCCACATCACCGGGACAGGTCTGTACTGATCGTCATATATGCCGCCATACACGACTGGATGGCCGTTTTTGAGGACAATGTCCGAGGCAAATGATTCTTCGTCACATAGGTCTGTACGGTCTAGCAAATTGCCCCAGTGGTCTGTCTTCCAGATGCAGGCAAAGGTGCAGTCCTCCCCCGAACAACTACCACACACATATACGGCATCCGGGCCGACATACAGTTCCTCGGCGGTGCCGTGCAACGAGTCCAGCACCGTCCTGTGCCATGAGTCGCAGCCGCACCAGAGGGCGGGATATTCTCCATACCGTCCATAAATACCGCACACGTATGTCCTGTCCTGGAGTTCGCCCGAAGACCCGGCAGCGACGGCAAAGGCCTGTGACACGCCGCCAGAGACCTGCAGCGGCATCATCTGGCCGTCAAGCCACAGTGCGGCATTGTAACTGCCGTTTTTCAGGACTGACCCGGCCACGAGGACGGCGGCATCCTCAGGGTCTCCGGGCGGGTCCGTAAGCAACGGCACGACATCCTGACCGGCAGCAGTGTCCGCAGGTTCTTCAATGATTACAATCGATGAATCAGGGGGTTCCGGAACATCATCCGGCAAGTCCGGCTCGGCAGAATCCTTCCGGCAGGACAGCGGCGCCGCAACGATTGCAGACGCAGCAAGCAACAGCACAAATCTTTTCATAGTGCCGGCAAATTAGGCCCTTTTCGCGGAAAAGAGCCTCAAAAAAAGAAAAACCTCGAAAAGTTTTTCTTTTTTTCATTTTTAGAACCTGTTTTGAAATGGTTTATTTAAAATTTTATATAGGGTGTTAAGTTAGTTGTTTGAAAAATGGTCAGAAAAAAGTGCTGAAAACTGCCGATTCTGACCTTCCGGCAGAGGCCTCTGAGAGGCATTGAAATTTAGTTGAAAAAGTTGCATAATTTACTGAATATTAATTGATT
>JAZRVQ010000058.1:0-41377 GCA_045599265.1 Candidatus Cryptobacteroides sp.
GTACGGAGCGCTTTCCTGACCTGGGCGACGTTCTGGTAACGCTTTGCACTGTCGCTGCGGCAGCATTTCGCCACCACGGGACCGTACCTTTTCATTCCGGACAGCAGGTGTATTATCCTGCCGAGCGAATAGATGTCAGAGGCGGTGCTGGCCAGTTCTTTGCCTTCCAGGACTTCCGGCGCGGTGAAACCTTCCGTGCCGCCGATCACGCCGTCAAAGATGCTGTCATCGCTCCCTGACAGGCCCAGATCGATGATGCAGGCGGTCCCGCGCGGTGTGACGAGTATGTTGGCCGGTTTGAGGTCGTTGTGGACGACGCCCTTGTGGTGCAGGTATTCAACTCCGTCGAGAATGTCTTTCAGAACGGCCTTACTTTCCCGTGAGGATGGCCCTGACTCTACAAATCGGTCAAGGGGCCTGCCGTCAATATATTCCATTACGATGGCGGGGCCGGCGGGGGTGCTGTCTTCCCAGCCCAACGTTGCAGCGATGCACGGGTGGCTTAGGTCCTTTCCCAATTCGTATTCACGGCGCAGCAGTCCGCGTGCCATCGAGTCGTCCGAGCGTGTGGCCTTCAGTATGACATACTTGGTGCCGCTCCGCGCTTTCATGGTGCGGAACATGCTCCCTTCGCTTACCGTGCTTACAATTTCGTCAATCATGGTCCACGTTATCTCCAGGACATCCCTATGTCCCAATGAATAGCATACTTTGCTGATGTTTTCTCTTTAGGGAGGTTAAATTCCTCTACAACAAGATCGTAGGCCTGAGGGAATTCTTTGATCCAGTTGCCCACTGCGACCTCGAAGGTGTCTGTCGCGATGTTGTAGAATACTCGTCCGCGTGGTTTGTCCTGATAGGCTCCGATATAGGGCCCTTTCCCGTCCCCGTGATATTTTTGTTTCCGGAATTCACGTTTCCATATGTCTTCGTGCATTTCGGAGCATGTGATTCTTCCTTCAGATGCATTAGCTTTTGAATAATCACTGATTCTGTGCGAAACGACACCGAACAATTCGTTGGTCATCCGGTTGTACCAGAAAATCCCGACTTTTGGCTCAGAATCCTTACCCCTGTTGGCGGCCATTTGTGCCATGACAGATGCATAGTCGTCCTCTGAGAATGATTCCAAAGTGATGTCTCCAGAAGTTTTGCTGCCTTCAGGATGAGTCGCCTGAATAGAAACAATGGTTACTTTGTCTTCATTGAAGACATAAAATAACGCATCTTTGAAAGAGAGCCTTCTTTGCCAGACTCCTTTATAGGTTCCGTCAAGTTTTATGGGCTCTCCAAGCCCCGATTCAGGGTGTTCGAGAATGTCTTTCAGGACCTCCTTGATTTTTGCGGCTCGGTCAGGGTCTGCATTTTTTATGTCCTGATAGGCTTCAAGAGCCTTTGGCAGAAAGTCGATTTTCATAATTCGTCGATGTCAATCTCAATTGTTTTTCCTGTCTCCAATTCTTCAATGGCACGGTCAAGTTCGGTGGAAATGACTGGTGAAGCCACAACTCTTTCCGTTTCTTTGATTGAATTGTATTCATCAAGGGAAATAAGAATTGCGGCAGTATTTCCTCTACTTATAATGACTGAACTGGAATTATTTATGACAGAGTCAACATATTGTTTGACATTTGCCCTGAATTCTGAAATTGTTGTCGTTGTCATAATTGTTTGTTTTGTGCAAATATATGTACAAAATCTTGTACAACGAAAAATAATCGACATTTTTTTGTAAATCAAAGTATTATCTTGCTAACTCACCAAATCTGCATTATCTTCGCGATTATAAACGATACAATATGTTTGACCTTGCAATTATAGGCGGCGGCCCGGGGGGCTATGTCGCAGCGGAAAAGGCCGCCAGGGGTGGTCTGGGCGTGGTTCTCTTCGAGAAAAAGGAGCTTGGTGGCGTGTGCCTGAACGAGGGCTGCATCCCTACCAAGACCCTGCTCTACAGTGCGAAAGTGTATGATTATGCCTGTCATGGCGACAAATATGGAGTCAATGTCGAGGGGGCGTCTTTCGATTATGACAAGATCATTGACCGTAAGGAAAAGGTAGTGAAGAAGCTTGTTGCCGGAGTCAGGAGCAGGATGAAAACGGGCGGTGTCCAGGTTGTCAAGTCGGAGGCGATGATAGAGGGCCGCGAGGACGGAATCATCAAGATCACTGCGGCCGGGGAGGGTTACCAGGCCCGCAACCTGCTGATCTGCACCGGCTCCGAAGCATTCGTGCCGCCGATTCCGGGCCTTGCCGAAGCCGGCGAAGTGATTGTGACCAACCGTGAGATTCTTGCCCTGCGCGAGCGTCCCGAGGAACTTGTCATCATCGGCGGCGGCGTGATAGGGATGGAGTTCGCCAGCTTCTTCAGCAGTCTTGGCACCAAGGTCACTGTCATCGAGATGCTCCAGAAGATACTGGGCCCTCTTGACAACGAGATCAGTGCCATGCTCCAGGCCCAGTACGCAAGGAAGGGCGTGGAGTTCAAGCTTGGATGCAAGGTTGTGGCGATAGACGGAAATGAGGTGGTTTATGAGACTCCGGACGGCGTGGCCGAACGTGTCCGTGGCGACAAAATCCTTGTCAGCGTGGGCCGCAGGGCCAATCTGAAGGGGTTCGGTCTTGAAAATCTTGGTGTCGAAACGGGCCGCGGCATTGTCGTGGATGCCCATATGCGCACCAATGTCCCGGGCGTATATGCGGCCGGTGACGTGACCGGATTTTCACTCCTTGCCCACACCGCCAGCCGCGAGGGCGAAGTCGCTGTCAACACAATTCTCGGTATTGAGGACAGAATGAGTTATGACGCCATTCCTGGCGTGGTATATACCAATCCGGAAGTGGCCGGTGTAGGTCTTACCGAGGAGGAAGCCGTCAGGCAGGGTGCCGATTATGTCGCCGTCAAGCTCCCGATGGCTTTTTCGGGCCGTTTCGTTGCGGAAAACGAGAGGGGAGAGGGGCTGTGCAAGATCATCGCCGACCGAGCCACACACCGTGTGCTGGGTGTCCACATGCTCGGCAATCCTTGCTCCGAGATCATCCAGGGCGCATGCATCGCCATCGAGCGGCATCTCACCGCGGAGCAGCTCCGGGACGTGGTTTTCCCTCATCCGAGCGTGTCAGAGATCATTAAAGAAACGGTTTCTCAGTTTTGAGAAACCGTTTCCTTTATTTTATGACAGGCCGAACTGACAGGCACCAGTACCGAACATCTGTGGACTCGGTGACATATTTCGAATTAGTGTGCAGGGTGTATGCATCGGATGGAGTATATGTAAAGAGCGATGAAGCCCAGTAGTAGCCGTGTGATCCTTCATCATAATAGCTCTCGAAAATATAGTGACCAGCCGCAGGCAGGAATATGGACTTGTCGGTGTAGCCGGGCTTATTGCTTGTCACCTCATAGCCGTTTACTCCGTTGACAGTGGTCCAGGTCCAGGTGCAGTTCTGTTTCAACTCTCTCCACTCATCAATTGTCGGCATTCTCCAACTGCCGCCCAATTTGATGTGGACCACATCATCACTCGGGTCAAGGACTTTCTTGTCGTCAGGGTTGCCGGAGCCAGACCAATAAGACGGACTGCCTGAAGGAATGTATTTGGTAAAGCCATGATAAAAATCCCAGACTGAATCTAAATGATAAGGGCATTCGAGCCCAGGAGACCCTGTACCTTTGAAGTCTTTTGTCCCGGCCCACTGATAATAGCCGCCATACTCCCACGGCTCGGTTGCGCCCAAGTTGCAGGTCGCCCATTTGACACTAAGGCCGAGATCGACATATTCGTTCACGGGCTCGTCGTCTTCCAATTCCGCCATAAAGTATAATGCCGTCATCAAGTCATCCGAACTGGCATCGGGATTGTTCTCCACAAATTTGAACCATTTATATGCTATCTCGTGATAGCCTGACGTGTAAGCCTGAATACCAAGCTTGACCTGTGCGATGCTCAATCCCTGTTTCGCTGCCTCTCCCCACCAATACGCCGCTTGAATGTCATCCTGCGTAACGCCAGTGCCTTTGTCATAGCAATTGCCCAGTATACATTGCGCGTCTGCATCTCCACTCATCGCCGCAAGTCTAAACCAATAAACAGCTTGAACAGTATCCTGCGTAACGCCATAACCTTCGTCATAGCACCAGCCCAGGTTAAATGCTGCATTCACATGTCCCTGCTTTGCCGCCTTATTCCACCAATAAACAGCTTGAACAGGATCTTGCGTAACGCCATAGCCCTCGTCATAGCAAACGCCCAGGTTATATTGCGCGTCTGCATCTCCACTCGTCGCCGCAAGTCTAAACCAATAAACAGCTTGAACAGGATCTTGCGTAACGCCATAGCCCTTGCCATAGCAAACGCCCAGGTTATATTGTGCAGTTGCATCTCCCTGCTCTGCCGCGTTTCTGTAATCGGCCGCTGTTTGTGCAAAAGCTGTTGCGCAGGCGAGCACAAGACAAATAGAAAGAATAAACTTGAACTGTTTCATGATGTTCTTATCTTTTTATTAATAAATAAATCAAGGCACTGAGCAAAAAGATGACAGCAATGATTTTCAGTACCTGCCATTTTTCCTCCGGGGCTTTATTTTTTGGACTTTTTGATGATGCGGATGACGAATGTGGTGCCGAGGGGCTTGGATATTCATTTATCAATGATCTGCGTATCAAGTATTTAAACTCATATATTGAATCATCGTAATAGAAAGGTCCCTTGAAGATTTCCTCCCCTTTTATAATGGGTACGCACAGGTCTGACATGCCCTCACGTTCCTTGAATACCACCCGGTTTGGCACCGTGCCAAGATTCCAGGCGTCCAGCCCAGCCTTGCCGTCGGAGGCGAGATAAATAATGATAAGGCGAGGCATCCCCTTATATTCCCCCATAAAGCAACATGCGTTCCCATTGGGTGACCATTTTGCCAGAAACGGATGTCCAATCGAAGGCGTGATACCATCAAATACACATTTTGAATCTTTAAAGAAAACCGTAATCTGAGCGGCCCTGCTGATCTGTACATAGCACGAATCATCGGATGATTTGCAGATTATATATCCGACAGGAGGAAAGACGGCGTTCATATTCTGATCAATTCATTTTCAGGAGGAAAAACTCAAGCTGGTTCATACACTTTGGGCAAACGCTTAATATCCCCTCTGTCCCGGCAAGATTCCTCCAGCTGTCTTCCGGACTTGTATAATGTATCAAAATAATTCTTCCCCCACATTTCGGGCAGCATTCCTCTGCGGCCCATGATACTGAAGAAGGATTGTCTTTTACAAAGTTTTCAAGCACCTCCCAAGAAATTATAGCTTCCCCTGATGCTTTCGAAAAATCCAATGCTTTGTATGCCGTCTTGTTAGCCACTGTGTCTTTGCTTTCTGACGGAGCATTAATGCGGAGTTCAGACTGCTCCTTATTATGCCCGCCCAAAAAGAAGAAAGCAGCTGAAAGGAGGCTCAGCGCAATAACCGGAACGCCTATCAGTTTTCGACTTTTCATACTCTTGAACTATATTATGTTGGGGATAAAGATAACAATTTTTTTTGTCAATAACGTCTAAGAGCATCGGAAGCCCAGCGAAGATACATTGCAGCTTTGTCGTCCGCTTCTTTTGCCCACCGCAGATACATGTTCGCCTTGTCTGTCGCGTCTTTGGCGAATCGTTGTTGCGTGTGAGCCCGGCTTGTATCGCCGTTCTTCAGGTAGTATGACGCTTCGCGCTCATAACCGGCCGCTTTGCTGAGATAAAAGTCAGCCTCACGACGATATCCATCGGCTTTCTTTTGATAGAATTCCGCCTCCCTTGTATATTCTTCAGCTTTTCTCCGGTAAAAGTCATCCTGGGAATAGAGAGGGATACATCCGATGATGAATATTATTGTTAAAATAAATTTATGCATAAATGTTTTGTTTTCCCAAAAATAGCCAATCATTCTCAAGTCTGTCACCGAGTCTGTACAACTGGTCATTTTTCGCGCATGGATGGAAAATATTATTTGATAACTTTGCAGACATGAAAGCATTGTTACTGATCTTATCCATTCTTCCTTGGCAGGACCTGCTGCAGGAAGCAAAGCAGCATTATATGAATTATGAAAATGACTCCTGCGCCGTGAAAGTCGCAAGAGTCCGGGAATATTGCAATGCGCATCAGGACGAAGCCGGTGTTCTTGAACTCAGCGCGGATGTGGAGAACGTGCTGGGCGCCCTTTCGCAAGTGGACGGGCAGCGGGACAGCGCGGCCGTGCATTACAGGAACGCCTACAATTTCGTGATGCAGATGGAGGACAGGGGCAAGGCTCCGATGTATTGCATCAATCTGGCGGACATTCTGAGACAGACAGGCAATGCTCCTGAAGCGGCGCAGTGGCTCAGAAGGGCTCTTTCACTGTCAGACTCGCTGTCAACACACAATCTTGACTGTGCAATCAACACCCAGCTCGGGCAGGTTTATTCAGACCTGCGCAATTTCTCTATGGCGGAAAGTTTTTTCGAGGCAGCCGAAAGGAGTTGCGAGCAAGGCTCTTTCGATGACTATTTCCTGGCAAACGCCAGGGGGAATGCCTGTTTTTTCAATGAGAAGTATGCCGGGGCCATTCCTTTTTTCAGACGGGCCGGAAAGGCAGCGGCACAGACCGATAACGAATTCAACGTCAGAGTCACGCAGCTCAATCTAGGTGAATGTTTCCTGTCGCTGCATAGGCTTGATTCCGCGGCCTTTTACATCAACGCGTCTTATGATTTCTGGTCAAAAGAAGAATATTGCGACGAATCCATTCTGGCGGCGATCCGTGGAATGAAGGCAGGTCTCGCCTTGGAAAAGGGCGATGTCGCGGAAGCCGGGAAATGGCTTTCTTATGGAAATGGGCCGGGGGAGAGCCCGGTCTATACAAATGCCTTCAATCGGCACATGATGGAGATTTCCGTGCTGAAGGGAGATTGGAAAAATGCCTTTGAATACAGCAGGAAAATACAGTCATATACCGATTCCCTGCTCCGCAGTACTCTGGAGGCGAATTTTGCAGAAGCGGAAATGCGGTATTCGAGGGATACCACCGTCCTTCATCAGCAATTGAGAATCTCCGCCCAAAAGGCGAGAATCTCCAGAATGGGAATCTGGATAGCCATTCTCGTTCTTGCCCTGGCCTTGTGCGCGGAAGCTGTTGTATGGATACAGAAAGCGAGGAAGAAAGAGCGTCTGCATACGGAAGAGACCATAAAAGAACTGATGCTCGAGAATTTGAAGAATACTGACAGAACCTCAAGGATTTGCGTCGATGAACCACTGGGTGAGCGTTTTGCCTCAATAGATGAAATGGTCTTTTTTTCGTATAAGAGCGACTCTCGCAAGTGGGACGTGCTTATGAAAGACGGGACTAAGGCAACCATGAAACGGGATTGCCACGCAGAGCAGATCCTCGCCCTCAGTCCATCCTTTACCAGACTGAAAACGGACACAATCGTCAATATGGACTATATCAAGAGCATCGGATCGAAAGATCAACGCTGTGTACTGGTTGAACCATTCAGCGACATCGAACTCTATTTCTCGAGGCGTTCTGCAAAGAAGGCAAAAGAACTCAACCGCCCATGAGGCGGCTTATTTTTCCCCAGAGATCGAGTGTTTTGGTTTCTTCAGTCAGTTCCTGATTCCGTACAGGTAGCCAAGCAGGGCCATCTTGCCGCGCATGGTCTCGCGAGGCCAGACAAGGATGAACGTGTTGATAAACAAACAGTCTAAAAAATTGAAAGAGAATCAACCAATCTTTGCTATCTTAGCAGATAATAAGTCTGAAGAGTATGGAACTGAATGTACTTGCCAACGAGATCAAAGCAATAAACGAATCACTGCAGCAAAGTGCCGCCAAGGCAATCAACAAGCATGTAACAGCCAGAAACTGGCTCATAGGTTACTGCATTGTCAATTACGAGCAACACGGAGAAGATCGTGCAGCATATGGAGAACGAACTCTTCAGGCGTTGGCTGAAAAGATTCACGAAGAAGGATTGTCCTATCGCAATTTGCGATTGTTCAGGCAATTCTATCTGGCGTTTCCAGAATTGTCCGCTAGTGTTTCTCATTTCCTTTTATCGGACACTCGAGTTTGGCAACCGGTGGCTGCCAAATTGGAATTGCCTGTCAATGAATTGGATACAATTTGGCAACCAGTGGCTGCCAAATTGAAGAATGAAGAATTGATTTCTTCTGAAATGGTCTTCTCCTCATTGTCTTTTTCCCACCTTTCTCAACTGATTTCAATTGAAGACCCAGTGGAAAAAGCTTTCTATGAAATTGAATCCATCAAAGGTGTTTGGAGCAAAAGAGAACTGAAGCGACAGATAGACAGCAATCTCTATTTGAGAACCGGGCTGAGCCGCAATAAAGATCTGGCCATAGAAAAGGCGAACATCTGTGCCGAGAAAACCGATATCAGAGACGTCGTCCGTTCTCCATATACATTTGAATTCCTTGGTCTTAATGCTAAAGAGGTTATTGAGGAAAGTGACTTGGAGAGCGCACTGATGGACCATCTTCAGGAATTTATGCTTGAACTAGGGGTCGGCTTTTGTTTTGAAGCCAGACAGAAGAGGATAGTCATTGATGATAAGTATTACTTCTATGACTTGCTGTTTTACAACCGTATCCTTCATTGCGGTGTCATTATTGAACTGAAATCCAAAGAATTGGACTACACCGACATGGCCCAGCTCAATATGTATGTGAATTACTACAGAGCCAATATGATGAATGATGGGGATAATCCTCCTGTAGGTATCCTCCTTTGTACGGAGGCCGGACAGGAAATGGTGCAGTATACCTCTCCAGGCATCGATGAAAACGTTTTCGTGTCAACATATATGCTTCATCTTCCTAACAGGGAACAGATACTGGACTGGCTACGTAACGAGAAACGATGAGGAGTGGAAGGAAAAGATAACAGGGATTTACAGATGCCTTGATAATGCTTGTACTATCTTGTCTTTTTCTTGAGAGCCATTTGTGCTCAACCTGAGCAAAGGAAGGCCGATCGATGTCAGTATTGAATCTTTCATTTTATCACGTCGTCCTTGGTCAGAATTGATCTTGTGATATTGTGTCCCATCAACTTCGATGGCCAATTTTGCCTTGTGTGAAACGGTATCAAAGAGTAAAAAGTCAACGTGTGTCCACGAACGTGAAGCATAGGCTCGTTGTTCTGGAGTTAGATTTGAGGTCAAGGTCAGCATATGACGAAGTGGGTAATGCATCAAGATGCCCAGGTGTGTAACACCCTGTTCTTCAATGACGTCATGGATAGCCCAATATGTGAGATTCTCAGAATCGTATTCGGAAACTCGCTTGTGAGTCTTGTAGAAATCAAGAAGTTCTTGAGTATAATCTTCATAAAGCAAGTCGTAAATAGATGAAATTTGACTTTTTTCACTCTTACCCTGATAATACTCAATATATTCAATCAGGTCCCGTATGTTCGAATCAGGCTGTTCATCGGCAGAAACAACGAGTGTGAATTGTTTCTTTGCTCTCGATATAGCGACATTCAAAAGATGTGGATCATCGGTAAATTCCTGAATTTGGTTATCCACCGTTGAAAGGACTATTGCATCATCCTCGCGACCTTGGAACTTGTGGACTGTCGCTGCCACATAATCACGGCCAGTCGCCTCCAATGCAGCACGTAGTGCGTTCACTTGATTGTTATACGGTGCTATTATGCCTATATCGGTGAACTGTTCCTCCAAAACAGGTAGTATTTCTTGGGTAATTGTATCCACCTGACGGAAGTTGACAGTACCTCTTGCATGGTTCCCTTTATTTGTCTTGACAACTCTGATAGGAGTGAATTCAGACTCGTTTTTCTTCATGGGAATCAGTTCGCCATTATAGAATTGTTTGCTACAGAATCCAATGATAAGAGGGTCACAGCGATAATGCTCCTTCAGGAGAGTTTGCGGGATATTCGGTAAAAGAGTGCAGATAGAGGACAAAAAGCTATTCGTAGAATACCGGTACGCTTCAGAAATGCCATATTTAGCGAATATTGCACTTACAACCTCTTCAGTTTGATAACCCACCACATTTGGCAGTTGCTTTATGTCACCCACGACAACCGCATTTCGTGCACAACTTAGAGCTAACGCGCCTGCCGCAATATCCACTTGTGACGCTTCATCCATTATTAGATAATCAAATTTGTAAGCGGGATTGATATTGGATGTCGCCGAGAAGGTTGTACTGAGAATTACAGGGTATTCTTGGAGGAAATCTTTGGATTTTAAGTATATTTCATCAGCAGAATAAACATTCCGTTCTTTTTTTGCGCCATACTTCCTGTATAGATGATCCTTCAAGACAAGCATTGAAATATCTCTCAGCCTGTCATTTTTTGCATCAGCATCTTTTAAAAATTCACGATACTGATTACAGCGCTGTTCAATCTCCTTGATTTTGGTAGAGATAAGCAAATAGTGAAGTCCATCCAGAGCATTCTCTGCAATTGGGAATCGATAATAACGTAATCTGAAGCGGGTCCACCAGGAAATACGGTGTTTACGCTCCAGTTCTCTGTTACAGATAAAGAAATACTTTTCAAGTATTCTGATAGGCCACTGTTTTTTTGTCTCAATCTTTATGGGGAAATGTTCAACCTGGCGTCTGTATTCAGTCAATATTTCAGAGCAGCGCGCCAATTTCTCCTGACACTCATACAATTCTTGAAGTTCTTTGGAAAGGGCGACGGCTTCTTTGCGGACTTGTTGGGCATTTCCCAGTTCCCATGATTTCATATCAGGAAATAGCCCAGTTTGCCCATCCACAAACTCCTTCTTATTGCTAGTCCGTCCCAACTGAGCACATATAAAATCAATACCCGTGGACTCCAATTTCTCTTTTACGTTCTCAACAGCGGAGTTGTTATTAGAGACAATCTCCATGGTCTTGTTGTCGAGCAGAAGATTTGCAAGAATGTTGAGGATAGTTTGTGTCTTACCCGTTCCGGGAGGGCCTTGGATGATGCTGAGATTGTTCTCCAAAGCATCTCGGACGGCTTTGTACTGGCTTCGGTTGCAGCCAAATGGGAATATCGGTGCGCTCTGGACCGCAGAAGGCCTCTCTAGGGTCTCAATATTGAGGTATGCTTCTAAAAGGGAATTCTTGGCCACAAATTCCATCTTGGCATATTTGTCAGCAAGGCTAACCGTCTTATCGTCATCTATAGGGATGACGTTGTATTTTGCCACCTCATTAAGATATTCCCATACATTGATAGAACGTTGGTCATCAATATGCTCCTCGACAGATAGGTAATCTGCAGGGTAATTTTTCCCAGCTCCGTTTTCAAATATTATTCTATAGGCCTTGTTTTCTTTTCCTTGAAATACTCGAACACCTAATACGTGAAAAAATACTTCTCCATCATCTTTCCGTGTTATGCGAAAGGGTGGGTCAAGTTGCCGAGTGAATTGTGCGACATCAACGTTGGCTGGATTATAGTGAAGGTAATTCTCTCCTTTGTTGAATTGGACGTAATATTGACCATGCCTTTCATCATAACCGAAGGACTTGATATCATCCCTAAGTTTAAAGACGCCTGATTTGTCTTTTAAGAATATGACCTGTTTTGTAGAAGGCATTGAGTCCAAATATTAATTATTCATCCTAAAATGGCTTATTTCCTGATTCCGTACAGGTAGCCAAGCAGGGCCATCTTGCCGCGCATGGTCTCGCGAGGGGTGAATTCGCCGTTGACCCAGAAATAGCGCTGGTTGAAGAAGGATTCCTGGCGAGGCCAGCCTCCGTCATACCATGACGGCCAGCAGCGGTCCAGCAGGATGCGCGCATCGCCTCCGTCGCCGGCGGACCAGGTCTCGGTGCCGTTGAACGGTGTCTGTCCCGGATGGGAGCCCGGTGTGCCGTCATTGCGGCCCGTTGTATAGCAGTCGGTTATGTGTCTTGCCCCGAGCCCTGTCATCTCCACCGTGTTGGACGGGTTGCGTCCCAGACCCCATCCGGCCTCGGCGTACATGCACCGTTCCAGTTCGGCCTTCCGCTGCGCAGAAAGGGCTGTGTAATGGGCCAGCATCACGATCTGGAGGTTCTCGGAGGTCTGCCAGCGCGGGTCGTTCGCACAGCGGCGTGACGGTCTTTGCGGCATTTTCGATATATGGTCGGACTCTGCCTGGGCGGCGACGCAGGCCTTCATGTTTTCATAAAGTTCCGGATAATGCCTTTCGGCCGGGCAGGTCAGGTAGGCTGCCGTGCCCCAGATCTGATAGCCCTCCCATTGGGTGAATATCTTCGAATCAGGGCCCTTCACGACACTTTCTTCGGCCATTATGTCTTCCCACCGGCGGTCGGCGGTCACGTTGTACAGGAATGCGGCCGCCATCTGCCTGAAGTCGCGCCCGCGCATCGCTCCGTCACCGATATGCTGGAAATCGTCCAGCTGGAGGTCCTCCTGCCTTGATGCGAACCTGAAGGCCTTGACGGCCTCGTCGGTGTAGTATTGCTGCAATTCGCCGTTCCCCGCGATCCTGAATGCGTCGGCTATCATGGCGCAGTTGGCTGCGTTCGCCCATGCGGCCATTGTCGTGCACCCGGCCTGGAACATTATGGTCCATTCCCTGGACGGGTTGGTGACGCCCTGGCTGTATGCCTCGCCGTCACGGATGCTGAGGAAGAAATCCACTTCGTTCCGGGCTTCGTCGATGATGTCCGGTATGCCGTTGCCGCTTTCCCTGATGCCCAGATTGTCCTCGCTGATACGGCCTCCGGTGAGGATGTACGGCAGCAGGAGGTCATATATGTTGCTCACATGGGCCAGGTGGCGGTCCCAGTCGAACGCGTCCGAATGCCCTCCCTTGACCTCGGTGTTGACCGGATTGCCCGGGAGGCGGTGCCGCCAGAATGCGGATGCCAGTGCAGGCTTGAAATGCGGCTCGTCCCAGACGTCGCCACGCAGTTTGCGCCAATCCGGATGCCATGGCTGCAGGTCGGTCTTGTACACGGTGAATCCGATTGGGTCCACCTCCGGGATGAAGCGCGGCTGACGCGGAACAGGCACGATGCGCGGCGTGTCCACAGGTTCGCCGAGCCTCATATAATAATACCCCCTCACGGAGTAGCGGTATGGCTGGAAATACACCTCATTGCCGATCTCGAAGTCCATGCTGCACCCAACATCCTCGACCACGAGGCGGTATTTTCCGGGTACGGACTCCTTGAAATCGACGCTCCACACATCCGACCCGGTCAGGTCCTTGGCTCCGGCCTCGAATGATGACGCGTCATGTGCTTTCCAGAATTGCACCTTGCCCACAAGGCGGTTCTTGCCAGTGCCGACATTGCGGAGCCAGACCTTCTTGCCCACAAATCTTGAATAGTCGCGCCCGCCGGCATCGCCGAGCCAGAGGTACAGGTCTGCCGTGTGGGTGGTTTCGGACGGTGTGTAGCCCATAATGTTGACGTGCACGGCCTCCGAAAGGCTGTTGTTGACGTCGAACTTGATCTCTGCCTCTGCGGTGTCAGACCCTGTTCCCTCAGGGAAATGCACCGTGTAGGAGCATCCCTGGCGCATCTTTTCCGGAAGGAGGATGAATACCCAGTGGTCCAGTTCGCTGGAGAGGGTATGGTCCGTGTTCATCGGCTTGCTCTTCCTTGACACCGAAACGGCGCCGAGTCCGGAAGGCCCGAAATGGCGGTCGTCGGTTGAGGATACGGTCCACAGGACAGGGTCCGTGCAGGCCGGGTCAAAACGTCTTCCAAACACAACGAGCGTGTCGTCACCTTCGGCAAATGAATGGCCCAGATAGGCGCTCGGGCCGGTTCCGTTATCGCGGTAATGCACCTCTCCGTCACGGAAACGCACACATATGTATTCGTTGTCGACGGCGCTGATTCCGACAAGGCGGGAGGCATGGGAATGCACCGGGACCAGCATCGCTGCAAGGACGGCGACACCGGCAAGGATCAGTTTTTTGTTCATATTGGTCTAGACTAAATGTTTGATGAGGCTTTCACGGTCGCCCTCGAGGAAATCGATGACAGGAATTTCGATGAGGGTGTAGCAACCCGGCTGCTGCTTTGTGGCTGCACGTGCGGCCATGGCGAGCACCTGGCCCGTCAGGGCAGGGTTGTTGATTTTCATGTTGAACTCGAACATCTGGTTGTGGATCTTCCCGGACACGCCCTTGCGCACCAGGTTGACCCCGTGGCCAACGTCGTTCAGTTCGTCCACGCTGTCCACGGCGATGACATGTGTCTCGTCGGAACTGAAGTACGGGTCGGCCTTGATGGCTGCCTCTATCCCGGCGAAGTCTGCGCCCTCTTCAAGCTCGACATACACCATCCTTCTGTGGATGCCTGTACCTACCGGTATGGTCATGCTCAATGCGTCCTTGACCCCGTCGATGGCCTTTGCCGCAACGGAGTGTCCCATCGAACGGCCCGGGCCGAAATTGGTGTAGGTCAGGCCCTTGGGTGCCAGTCCTTGGACGAGTGCGCGCACGATGGAGTCGCTGCCCGGGTCCCAGCCTGCGGAAATGATGCTGACCGCGCCGTTCTCCCTGGCGAGTGGTGCCAGAGTGGATCGCAGGTCACATATCTGCGTATGGATGTCGAAACTGTCCACGGTGCTGATGCCCATGGCCAGGTATTTCTCTGCGTTTTCGGCGACTTTCCTTGACGGTGTGGCGAGTATGGCCACATCGACCTTGCCCAGTTCGCGTATGTCCGAAACGACAGGGTACGGTGCCAGTTCGGGGAAGCCTTCCTTCGAAGGGTTTCTCCTCACAATGCCTGCACAAACCATATCGCCCGCAGCCTCGACGGCCTCCAGGGCATATTTTCCTACATTGCCATATCCGACAATGGCTATTCTTTTCTTGTCCATGATGTTATTTCTTTTCCATCCTGCTTCTCCAGAGGGCTGTCATGTCCTCGAGGGTCTTGCCCTTGGTTTCAGGGACCATCTTCCATACAAAGATGGCGGCGATGATGCAGAACAGAGCGTAAAGTCCGTATGTGAATGCGTGTCCGAATGCGTCACCCATTGCGCCGAGTTTCATGTTGTACATAGGCACGAAGGTCGAGGACACTGCAAAGTTGGATATCCACTGGAATGCGACTGCAATTGCGACTGCGCCTCCGCGGATGGTGTTAGGGAAGATCTCAGAGATGAGCACCCAGCAGATAGGGCCCCAGCTGAACATGAATGATGCGCTGTAGACCATGATGCTGACAACCGCGAATGCCGGCGGCAGGCTGCCAAGGACACTGTTGAGGGTCACGCCGAGTGCGCCGACAGCCATGCCGAGGGATCCCCAGAACAGCAGCGGCTTGCGTCCGATCTTCTCCACTGTGAAGATGGCAACGCAGGTGAACACGATGTTGACGATACCCATCATGACGGTCTGGACCATAGGGTTGTCCATGCCCATCGAACTGAAGATGCGCGGAGCGTAATAGAGTACGGCGTTGATGCCGACTATCTGCTGGAACACGCTGAGCATGATGCCCACAAAAATGACCACCCAGCCGTATGTGAGGAGTTTTTCCTTCTTTTCGGACACGGTGGACTTGATCTGGTCGAGGATCTCGCGGGCCTTTTCTGCACCGTTGATCTTGGTGAGCACGTGGATGGCCTTGTCGTCCTGGCCGGACATTGCAAGGTATCTCGGAGTCTCCGGAACGAGGGTGATGAGGAGGGTGAACAGACCTGCAGGGACGCACTCTGTGACGAACATCACTCTCCATCCGATGGCCTGGTACCAGGCAGGGTCAACGTTGTTGATGAGCTGGCTGACAGGGCTGTGATGGCTTCTCATTATGATGAAGTTCACAAAGTACACAACCAGCTGGCCGAATATGATGGCGAACTGGTTCCAGCTGACCAGGGTGCCTCGCTTGTCGGCAGGGGCGACCTCTGCGATGTACATAGGGCAGAGGGCTGATGCCATTCCGACACCGATACCTCCGAGCACGCGGTAGAAGTTGAATGCTATGAGAAGTCCGAGTGTAGGGACAGAACTGTCGATGCTTGTGATGAAGAACGGGAATTCAGGATAGTAGGAGCCCGCTGCGCTGAGGAAGAAGCAGACGCCTGCTATGAAGAGACTCTTCTTGCGGCCGAGCCTGCCTGCGAGCAGACCGGAGATGGCGCTTCCTATGATACATCCCAGAAGTGCGCTGGAGGATGTGATTCCGTGGAGGAAGTCGGTGTAGGTGAAATCAGTCGCATTCTTGAAGAACATCTGGAGTCCGCCTTCCGCACCGGAGATGACCGCTGTGTCATATCCGAAGAGCAGACCGCCGATGACTGCTACCAGCACGATGCCGAACAGGTAGGTCTTGGAGCCTTGTGAAGAGTTTTTCATTTCAGTATTAATATTGGTTCAGTCTGCTAAGTTATCAATTTTCTTTTTAATTTTACGAAAAATTAAACAACCCTCATCATGAAGACTGCTCTGTTCATTGGTGGAACCGGCACAATCAGCGCCGCCATCACACGCCTCGTCGCACAGGATGACGAATGGCAACTGTATCTGCTCAACCGTGGCAACCGCACTGACGCCGTCCCGGACAACGTGTTTGTGTTCAATGCCGACATTGCCGACGAAAGCGCTGTCGCCGCCAAGCTGGATGGAATGTATTTCGACTGCGTGTGCGATTTCATCGGGTTCGAGCCTGCCCAGGTGGAGCGTGACTGGCGCCTCTTCAGTGGCCGTGTGGGGCAGTATATGTACATTTCGTCGGCTTCGGCCTACCAGAAACCGTCCGTTGACTACATCATCACAGAGGGCACTCCGCTGGCCAATCCTTACTGGACATATTCGCAGAACAAGATTGCCTGCGAGGAGGTGCTGATGCATCATTTCCGCGAGGACGGCTTCCCGGTGACGATCATCCGTCCGAGCCACACCTATGACGAGCGTTCCATTCCGCTCGGCGTGCATGGCAGGAACGGCTCCTGGCAGGTGGTGCGCCGCATGCTGGAGGGAAAGCCTGTGATCGTGCACGGAGACGGCACGTCGCTCTGGACAATGACGCACAATTCCGATTTCGCCAAGGGCTTTGCCGGCCTTATGGGCAACCCGCACGCCATCGGCAACGTGTTTCAGATCACATCTGACGAGACCCTGACCTGGAACCAGATATACTCCAGTATCGCAGATGCCCTCGGAGTGGAGTACAAGCCTTATTATGTGGCTTCCGACTTCCTCGCCGCCGTCAGCGACTATGACTTCATGGGCAGTCTCATCGGCGACAAGGCCTGCTCCGTTGTGTTCGACAATTCCAAACTCAAGCGCGCCGTGCCCGGCTTCAAGGCCACCGTCCGCTTCGAGCAGGGCGTCCGCCGGACCATCGACTACGTCCTCCAGCATCCAGAATACCAGAAGGCCGACCCCGATTTCGACGCCTGGTGCGACCGGGTCATCGCCGCGCTGGAGGCTGCAAAGAAACAGATATAGCCCCTTCATATTCCCCTATGGGAAAGCCGGCCTTGCCGGCCACTGTGGCAGTCACCGGGCATGGAACTGACCGGGAACACACTACCCGAAATTCACCTGCGACGGTGATGTAGGCTACAGACGCGTCAAAGCTGGCCGACCGTCGCAGATGCGGCAGAATTTACCTCATCTGCGGCACCAGGGGGCATTCTAATGCCTTCATTTGCCCCATCGCGTCGCAGATGAATTTCGGCTTGCCGTCAATGCCGGTCAACCGACCGCTATGCCTTGGGAAAATACTGGCTTAAACTCCCCGGAAAACTGTCTAAAGCATTCAAACGGGATGATTTGGCGGACTTTCTCCCCCGGGAGCAGGACAATGTGTTGCATTCTCTTTCGCCTTCGTGAAATTCGCCTCGGGCGGCTCTGATTGCTAACTCGTTGATTTTCAATTGCTGTTTGCTTTTGAATGTCCGAGGTGTCGCCAGCCGGAGGAGACCTCGGACGACAACCGGCCTTGCACGGTCCTGTGGGGCACATCCCCGTCCGAGGTGAATTGCAACAGGCGAGGCGCGGCGTGGCCGGACGGCGCCGGGGACGTTTTCGCCGGCGCTGCCGTCACATCACAAAAAAGACCGGCCCTCGCGGAGCCGGTCTCTTGTTTCTGTTGTCAGAATCCTAGAGGTTAGGGTTCATTGTGCCCCAATCCTCGACTGCAGGGATGATGCCGAGGGAGATGATTTCCTCACGCATCTTGCAGAGGTGCTCGTAGGAAGCCTTGAGGGCTGCCATCTCTTCTGCTGTTCCTTCAGGAGCAGTGAAGTGGACACCTGTAGCGTCGATTGTTGAAGGCATGGCCATCATGACGTTCTTGTAACCGCACTTGTCGCAGTTTACATAGCAGCCTGCAGGCCAGAAGAACTTCTCGCCGCCCATTGAGGCCTCGATCATCTTGACTGCCTGGTATGCAGGGCTCTGGAATGAGCTGCGTCCACGGAGTTTGATGATGGCGGAACCGCCCTGGATGGTGTCGTGCTTTACCTCTTCCCACTTGTCAGCAGGGATGTTGTACTCTGCGAGCGGCTTGCCGTCAACAGTGATCTTGGATGCGAACACTGCCATAGCCTCGCCGTGGCCGCCGTATGTGCGTGCGTTCTCGACCTTGTACTGGGCAACGCCGCAAGCCTTTGCGATGTTCTCCTGAAGGCGTGTGCTGTCCAGGGCTGCGAGTGAAGTGAGCTGCTCAGGCTTCAGACCGGAGTGGATGAGAGCTGTGAGGGCTGTCACGTCAGCAGGGTTGAAGATGACGACAACGTGCTTTACTGCGGGGCAGTATTTCTTGATATAGTCACCGAATTCAGCGGCGATCTTGCAGTTTCCTTTGAGAAGGTCCTCGCGGGTCATTCCCTCTTTGCGAGGTGCTCCACCTGAGGAGATGATGTAGTCAGCGCCTGTGAAGGCAACCTCAGGATCTGTTGTCCAGGTGATGTTTGCGCCTTCGAAAGCACAGTGTGCCATTTCTTCTGCTACGCCGTGAACACCCGGCTCGAAAATGTCATAGAGGCAGATGTTAGGAGTAAGACCAAGCATAAGGGCTGTCTGAACCATGTTGGAGCCGATTGCTCCGCCTGCACCCACGATAAGGAGTTTTTCGTCTGTAAGGAATTTCATAATATTTTTAGTGTTAAAAGAATTTTCGCTCAAAGCGGCACAAAGATAGCAAATTCGCAGAGAATATTTCTTTGAATCTAAAAAATAATTATATTTGCCGACGTTTTAAACATTTACGCTTGTGGAACAACCTCCCAGTCCGTTAAACGCAACACGCACAGTCCCGATGGATCAGCCTTCTGATGACCCGTTGTCGGGAACCGCATTCCATATATATTATGACACTCCTCTTTGCCGAGGGGCGTTCTGTCGTGTTTGACACTGAGACTTTATTGATACGTATTTAATTGATATATGGCACTTTATCTTAGAAAAGAACTTGAAAATGGCGCGGAGATTTCCGTGTGGCAGATAACCGAGACCGAGCAGGAACTCATCGACAAGTGTTCCGTCCCGACAGATGAGATGGAGGAGATTTCCCTCATCCGCAGCGAATCACTGCGCAAGCAGAAACTTGCTGTCCGTGCACTTCTCAACGAGGTGTTCGAGGACAAGGTCTATCTGAGCCATCACGACAACGGGAAGCCCTATCTCGAGAACTGCATCACCAACATCAGCATCACCCATACAGCCAAATATGTAGCCATCATCACCCATGACGAGGACGACCTTGGCATCGACATCGAGTCTCTTGACCGCGACTTCGCCGCAGTGGAGAAGAAGGCCCTGTCGGAAGACGAGATCGACGACCTGGACGACGATGCAGAGGACAGGAAGGAGCAGCTCGCCATCTACTGGTGTGCAAAGGAGGCCATCTATAAGAGAATGTCCATCAACAGAGTGGATTTCGCCGAGCAGATCGAGGTGGAGAGATTCAATCCGAAGGGCGAGGGAGAACTCGAGGCGACGTTCATCCACAAGGACGGCCACGAAGAGGAATTCGAGCTCGGATACATCACTTTCGACCGCCACGTGCTGGTGTGGATTGCCGAGTAACAAAAAAGTTATAGCGCACTGCCCAAATTAGAAAAATTCTAATTTGGGCAGTGCTTTAAACGCCTGTTGACCAATAAGTTAACAGGCGTTAATATTATATGTTGATAACTTTTTTGAGACTTATTATCGGAATGTGAAACTAAAAAATATAACTTTGTCCCCACTAAAAATCGTAATACACTATAAACCTGACCCCAATGGTAAAAAGCGTAATCAAAAGAGACGGCCGTGTTGTAGAATTTGACAAGAGGAAGATTATTGATGCAGTCCTCAAGGCCATGGATGTCACAGAAGGCGGCGAAGACATCGTCCTCGCAGCAGAGGTGGCAGCAAAAATAGCAAAGAACGATATTGAACAGCTCAGCGTGGAGGAGATCCAGGATCTCGTCGAGATCGAACTCATGCAGAGCCCTCGCAAGGAAGTTGCCAAGAAATATATTGCATACCGCAACAAGCGTAACCTGGCCCGCAAGGCAAAGTCACGCGAAATCTTCCAGGAAATCATCGATGCACAGGCCAACGACATCACCCGCGAGAATGCAAACATGAACGCCGACACTCCTGCCGGAATGATGATGAAGTTCGCTTCCGAGTCAACCAAGAGCTATGTCGACGAGTGTCTTCTCTCCGATGACGTGCGCGAGGCTGTCAAGAACGGGTACATCCACATCCACGACAAGGACTACTATCCTACCAAGTCCCTCACCTGTATCCAGCATCCTCTCGACAAGATTCTCGAGAACGGTCTGAGGGCCGGTCACGGCGAGTCCCGCCCGGCCAAGAGGATCGAGACAGCCGCTGTCCTTGCCTGCATCTCGATGGAGACAGTCCAGAACGAAATGCACGGTGGCCAGGCCATCCCGGCATTTGACTTCTACCTTGCACCATACGTGCGCAAGACTTTCCAGGAGGAACTCAAGAAACTCGAGGCATACGACAACTGTGACTACGCCCGTCTTTTTGACGTCAAGATCGCTGACTATCTGAAACGCGACCTTACGGGACTCTCCGGTGACGAGCGTGCTGTCCAGCAGGCTGTCAACATGACTGTAGGCCGTGTGCATCAGGCAATGGAGGCATTTGTGCACAACATGAACACCATCCACTCACGTGGCGGCAACCAGGTTGTGTTCAGTTCCATCAACTACGGTACCGACACATCGGCAGAGGGCCGCTGCATCATCCGCGAGATCCTCAACACCACATACGAAGGCGTGGGCAATGGCAGCACAGCCATTTTCCCTATCCAGATATGGAAGAAGAAGAGAGGCGTAAGCTATCTTCCGGAAGATCCTAACTACGACCTTTACAAGTTCGCCTGCAAGGTGTCTGCCCGCCGTTTCTTCCCTAACTTCCTCAATCTCGACGCGTCCTACAACGTCGATGATGCCTGGAAGCCGGACGATCCTCGCCGCTTCGAGCACGAGGTTGCAACCATGGGATGCCGTACAAGAGTCTATACCAACAAGTTCGGCCCTAAGACTTCCATCGGCCGCGGCAACCTGAGTTTCACCACCATCAACTTTGTCCGCCTTGCCATCGAGTGCATGTCCATCAAGTCCAAGGAAGAGCGTATCGCCACCTTCATGGAGAAGCTTGACTGGGCTCTCGAGATTGCCGCAAAGCAGCTCAACGAGCGTTTCGATTTCCAGAAGACTGCCCTCAAGAAGCAGTTCCCTCTGCTCATGAACGGTCTCTGGATCGGTTCGGAGAAGCTTGAATCCTGCGACAAGGTTGAGGATGTGATCAACCAGGGTACACTTGCCATCGGTTTCATCGGTCTTGCCGAGACCCTCATCGCTCTCATCGGCAAGCATCACGGCGAAAGCGAGGAGGCCCAGGAACTCGGTCTGCGCATCGTCTCCCACATGGCAGAGAAGATCAACTGTTTCTCAGAGACCTACCAGCACAACTTCTCCTGCTTCGCAACCCCTGCGGAAGGTCTTGCAGGCCGTTTCACAAGGATGGACCGCAAGAAGTTCGGCGTCATCCCGGGTGTCACGGACAAGGATTACTACACCAACTCCAGCCACGTGCCGGTATATTATCACTGCACTCCTAAGCACAAGGCCGAAATCGAGGGCCCATACCACAAATTTGAGGGCGCAGGCCACATCTTCTATGTGGAGATCGACGGCGACGCAACCCACAACCCGGAGGCCATCATGTCCATCGTTGACCTTATGGACAAATTTGACATCGGATACGGCTCTGTCAACCACAACCGCAACCGCTGCCTCGACTGTGGCTATGAGGATGCCACCGAAGGGCTGGAAGAGTGCCCGATCTGCCACGGCGACAACATTGACACGCTCCAGCGCATCACCGGCTACCTTGTAGGTACCACCAACCGCTGGAACAGCGCCAAGCTGGCAGAGCTCAAGGACCGCGTTGTCCACAAATAAACTCCATGAAGATCAGAGTATTGGACGTAATTGAGGAGACCATGGCCGACGGCCCTGGTCTCCGTACGTCTATATATTGCGCCGGATGTGCCCACCATTGTCCGGGATGCCACAATCCTCAGTCCTGGGACTTCGGTGCCGGCAAGGATATGGAGGTGGACGGCCTTCTGGAGATGATAAAGGACGACGAGTTCAGCAATGTCACCTTTACCGGCGGGGACCCGTTCTACCAGGTCGAGGCATTCACGCTCCTTGCCCGCAAGATCAAGGAACAGACCCGCAAGACCATCTGGTGCTATACCGGATTTACTATCGAGGAAATCCGTGCGGACGAGCGCCTTGCCCAGATGCTCCCGTACATTGACGTGCTGGTTGACGGCCCGTTCGTTCTTGCCCTGCGCGACACCCAGCTCCACTTCAGGGGCAGTTCCAACCAGCGCATCATCTATCTTACCGAGCAGCATGATGACAAGGCCGCCGGCACAGTGGATGTGATTCCTTTCAGGTAAGATTCTATTCTTTGAATCTTTTTTTATATTTTTGCATAGATTAGCAGAAATATATGATAGTTATGAAATTCGGCGGCACGTCCGTCGGCAGCAGGGAAGCGATATGCAGAACCATTGAAATCATACGGGGACGGCTTCAGGAGCGCCCTGTCGTGGTTGTTTCCGCCATGTCGAAAGTGACCGACATGCTGTATGCAATATCGTCCTGCGTGGCGGGTGGTGACCTGGACGGAGCCCGTGAGGGGATGGAGAGATTGAGGGAGAAGCACCTCGGAACCATTGCCGAACTGATGCAGTCCGACCCATTGTGGAGGACCGAGGCGGAGAGCCGCATCAATGCCATTATAGACCGCATGGCAGCATATCTGGACAGTCCGGAAGGTGTTGCAGAAATCATTTCCAACCAGGCCATCATCAATTCCAAGGGCGAGTACCTGTCGTCCAATATGATATATTGCGCGATGAATTCACTGGGCATCAAGACCTCCTGGACCGACGCGCGTGAATTCATGGTCACCAGTGATGACGTGATGAACGGAGTGCCTGACACTGATGAGATTGTACGCCTGTGCCCGAAGTCGATCGATGCAGCATTCAGCGCTGTCGAGACATCTTCGGCCGAGAAGAAGGCCATCGAGGCAGTGATAACACAGGGTTTTGTCGGGACCACCAGGCGTGGTGTCGAGACTGTGCTGGGACGTGGTGGCTCGGACTACAGCGCATCGCTGATCGGAATGGCTCTTGACGCCCGGAAAATCGAGATATGGACAGATGTGGACGGTGTCCAGAGCGCCGACCCGCGCAAGGTGGACGGCACACGGCGCATCAGCCGCATCTCCTTCGAGGAAGCTGCCGAGATGGCCGCTTATGGAGCCAAGGTCCTGCACCCCAAGACCATTGAGCCGGCCGTTGCCAAGAACATCCCGGTCCTGGTCCTCAACTCGATGAACCCGGGCGGCGAAGGCACGGTGATTCTGCAGAACGCCTTCATCGAGGATGGTGTCAAGTCTGTTTCAGCAAAGGAGAAAATCCTGCTTGTGAGTGTCTCAGATCCGGTTTTGTCCAATGCGTCGGACCTGCTTTCCCGCACGTTCGCAGTTCTGCGCGAGGAGAAGGTGAGCGTGGACCTGGTGAATGTAGGACCGTCTGAAATACTCTTCACCACCGACTCCAGAGATTATATCGATGCCGCCGTGAAGCGCCTCGGCGCATTTGCACATGTCGTTGTCTCGGACGAAAGTTCGCAGGTGTCGGTGATCGGCAAGAACATATCCGAACTCAAGGTGGCCCTCAAGAGGGCTTCCGGACTGCTGGGTTCGAGCCGCCTGGTCTCTGTGGCCCAGAACGAGTCGTATGTCAATATAAGTTTTGTCGTGCCGCGTGACAAAGTCGTGGACGCGACAAGGGAAATACATTCTTATCTTTTCGGGAAATGAAAGTCATAATTTCGGGATACGGCAAGATGGGGCACATGGTCGAGGAAGTGCTCCTGCGCAGGGGCATTGAATGTGCCGGTGCAAGCGAGGACATTACGTCCGTCGACAAGGACCTCGCCAGGGAGTGTGTCTGCATCGATTTCACGACACCTGATGCATTCAGGACCAATTACCGCACGCTGGCCGAGAATTTCAAGGCCGTCGTTGTGGGCACGACCGGGTGGAATGACATCAAGGACGATGTCATCGCCTGTTTCGAACGCTGTGGCACGCCTCTTATCTGGTCGTCCAACTACTCAATAGGCGTGAATGTGCTGTTTGCCGCCGTCACAAGGGCATCCGAACTCCTGAAAGGGCATGGCTACCAGCCGCATATCACTGAGACGCACCATATCCACAAACTGGATGCGCCGAGCGGCACGGCGAAGAGTCTGGGCTCGCTGGTCGAGGCCGGTCTTGGAGAGAAGCCGGAGATAGAATCGATCCGCGAGGGCGAGGTCCCGGGCATTCACACCGTCGAATTTCTCAGCGGAGTGGACCGCCTCAGTTTCACCCATGAGGCTTTCTCGCGCAAGGGATTTGCCGAAGGCGCAGTCGCCGCGGCCCTGATGACGGAAGGTCTGGAAGGTGCGCACGAGTTCAATGAACTTTTATTCAAATAATATGAAAAAGTTATATCTGGAAGGATGCGGTACGGCGCTGCTTACCCCCTTCAAAGGAGAAAATGTTGATTATGAATGTTTTGCACGCCTGATTGACCGCCAGGTCGAGGCCGGCGTACACTTTCTTGTCCCGCTTGGAACGACGGGTGAGACTCCTTGCCTTACGGACGAGGAAAGGGTCAAGATCCTTGTCACCGCACGTGAACACTGCGCCGGAAGACCGATAATCGTCGGTGGCGGCACAAATTCGCTCGAGGCCACCAGGCAGAGCATGCGCCTGCTGGAGCCATACGGTCCGGATGCGTTCCTCATCGTGGTGCCTTATTACAACAAGCCGACCCAGGAGGGCCAGTACCAGTATTTCCGTGCCGTCGCAGAGTCCACTGCCAAGCCGATAATCATCTATAACGTGCCGGGCCGCACAGGTGCGAATATCAATGCCGAGACTGTGCTCCGCCTTGCAGAGGATGTCGAGAACATCGTGGCAGTCAAGGAGGCTTCCGGACGCTATTCCCAGATAAGCGAGATCATCCGCAACAAGCCGGAAGGCTTTTCGGTGCTCAGCGGTGACGACGACGAGACTCTGTCCCTTATGGCGACCGGAGCACAGGGCGTCATAAGCGTGGCTTCAAACATTGCCCCGAAGGAGATGGTGGCCCTTTGCGAGGCCCTGCTCCGCAACGACCTCCCCGCCGCAAGGGCGCTTCACTACAAATTGATGCCGCTGTTCAAGAACTGTTTTGTGGAGAGCAACCCTATCCCGGCAAAGGCCGCGATGGCACAGCTGGGACTTATGGAGAACTCGTTGAGACTCCCTCTGGTCAAGGCTTCTCAGAAGACAGAAGAACTTATGGCACAGACACTTAAAGATTTGTTTGACTGATATGATAAAGAAGATTTTTGTTTTTGCAGCGATGTCGCTGCTTGCCGTTTCCTGCCTGGACAAGGGCGGTTCGACGTATGAGAATTATCCGATGATATCGGATTTTGAATACTACTTGACAACGCAGGATCTGTTCGCCGACAGCCTGGCCATGTTCAAGACTCCGTTCTCATCAGGGGCCTTGAATGCGTACAACACCGTCTCCGGACATGACTTCACAGGGGGTATTGCACTTGCCTACAAGAACGACACGACCCTGTATGTTTCACGCACCGAGCCGATCAGCCCTTACACCTCATACAACAAGGTGTCACCGTGCGACCCGAATGTCGCACCGGGGGTCAATTATGCGATTTTCTATCAGAATCCGGATGAGAGCAAGATGCCCGAGCACGACATGGAGTTCAATCTTGTCAAGAACGGCACGGCTGACTTGAAAGCCTGCTGTGTCTGCAACACAACACAGGTCGTTTCGTTCATAAAGGGTCTGGAAGACGCCCCGGCGTTCGGGGAGGGCGATTATTTCAAGCTCAAGTTTACAGGCCGCAGGGGAGACAGCATCACCGGCGAGGAGACCATCACGATGGCAGAAAAAACAGCCGACAAGGACTCCCTGATAATGGGATGGACCGCAGTTGACCTCTCCAAGATCGGTACGTTCGAAAGTATTGACCTTGAGATACTTACCAACAGGAAGGACATACCGCCTTATGTCTGCATGGACTATATCTACTGCCTTGTCAACCTGACTTTCTAACCTTTCAATAATATTACTGCAATGAAAACGAATTCAGAAATCCGCCAGCAGGCCTCCCAGGCCTTGAAAGGCAATTGGGGACAGTGCGTACTCGCGACTTTCCTCGAAGGACTCATCGCCGCATTTGCTGGCGTTGCCGCTTTGTTTGTTTCCAATCCTCTCAAGGTCGGTGTCGCCAGTGCTTACCGCTCACTTCTCAAAGGTGATGGAAACGTGGTCGACAACATGTTCTCAAAGGGTTTTGACGACAAGTACTGGAAGAAGTTTTTGGCAATGCTCCTCATTGGCATTTTCTGCTTCCTCTGGGCTCTGCTCTTCATCATCCCGGGTATCATCAAGGGTTTTGCTTATTTTGCAACACCGTACCTGATCGAGGACAGGCCTGACCTTGGAGCAAATGCCTGCATCGACCGCAGCAAGGAGATGATGCGCGGCTACAAGGGCAAACTTTTCTGGATGGACCTCGGCTTCATCTGTCTTGCCTGTCTGGCATGCATGTGCACGCTCGGAATCGCTCTGCTCTGGCTCTGCCCTTGGATCAACGCATCCCACGCTGCTTTCTACGAGGCTGTGAAAGCAGACCGTGAGCCAGTGGCTGCACCGGAATTTGCACCGGCCGAGTAGTGTTATGGAAGCAATCCTTCCGGAATGCGGAGGGTGAGCTGCCCGCTGTCTTCGTTGACAGCGATTATGAGATCTTCGTGGAGCGGTACGATTGCCGCTCCATTTTTTGTCTCCACTTCGAGACAAGGATTGGACGGAATGTCCAGAAAATCAGTGATTTCACCGACCTCTTCGTCGTCGGCGCCAAAGAGTGTCCAGCCTACCAGGAAGGAGAAGTCGCCTTCTTCCCACTGGTCTTCACCCAGACTGTCGTCGCCAAGGAAAATCCCCTTGCCGACCAGTTCCTCAGCATCCTCGATGCTTTCGATGTCAACAAAGTGGACCAGGGCCTTGGTGTTGCCTCTTCTAGTGAGGGATTTGATAAAAAAGGGAACCGGAAGTCCATCGAAATAGATGAACACCGGTTCCGTAGCCTTGATATCTTCAGGGTCGATGTCACGAAAACTCACTACGAGCTCACCATCGACGCCATTTGACTTGAGAACTTGGCCAGCCTGTAACATTTAGGCCTCAACGTTCTCTGCAGGAGCCTCTGCAGCCTCAGCGGCAGCAGCTTCTTCAGCGGCCTTTGCAGCCTCTGCAGCTTCCTGAGCCTTCTTGGCAAGAGCGGCAGCTCTTTCCTGATTTACCTTTGCCTCAGCCTCAACAGCAGCCTTTGCCTTGGCAGCAGCGTCCTTTACGAGACCTGCCTTCTTGGCATCGATCTTGGCATCTCTCTGAGCCTTCCAGGCCTCGAACTTCTTGTCAGCCTCTTCCTGTGTGAAAGCGCCCTTTGCTACTCCACCCTGAAGGTGCTTCTGGAGAAGAACACCCTCATAGGAGAGGATACGGCGGGTTACGAGAGTTGTCTGTGCACCGACATTGAGCCATGCGAGAGCGCGCTCTGAGTTGAGCACGATAGTTGCAGGGTTGGTGTTCGGATTGTAAGAACCGATCTGCTCGATGTAACGACCATCGCGAGGTGCGCGAGTGTCAGCCACTACAATGTGGAAGAATGCGAAATTCTTCTTACCGTGGCGCTGAAGACGAATTTTAACAGCCATTGTGAATCTGTTTTAAAAAGTTAATGATAATACCTGTGCTTCCTACCCGAGGAAAAGCGCGCAAATATATGGAGTTTTTTGTATATTTGCAATGAACCGACAAAAATAGTCAGATATGAAACGATTGATTTGTAGCCTTTTGCTGATTCTGGCAGTCATTTTGCCAACATTTGCCCAAAATGCCCTCAACGATGCCGGCGACAATATAATAGGCACTTACTATGCCGTGCAGGCCGGAAATGAGAGCAAGGTCAAGATTTTCAAGGCCTCTGACGGCACCTATTCCTGCCAGATAATCTGGGTCAAGAACTGTATCAACCCGGCCACCGGAGAGAAATATACAGACATCAAGAATCCTGACAAGTCCCTGCGCAACACGCCTTGTGACCGGATCGTGATTTTCCGCGGCCTGAAATACAATGCGGAGAAAAAGCGCTGGGAGAACGGGAAGATCTATGACCCGACACGCGGCCTGAAGGCAACAGCCACAGCCTCGTTCGAGCCGGACGGCCGTCTCAAACTTCGCGGTTCGGTGATGGGAATAGGCGAATCAGTTTACTGGAAGAAACTTTAACGCATGCTGAACTCGCAGCCGCAGTACTGCTGGTTGTAGAAATTGTACTCCTTTATGATCTGGAGGCGGCGTTCCTGAAGTCCGCCCTTACGCCAGTTACGGTCCCACCACTCAAGGCGGGACTGTTCTTTTTCATCCCCCGTCACCTGTCCGACGGCCCAGAGCCCGGCCTCGTTGATCTGCTCGAGCGATTTCCATCTTGACGATGCCAGAGTGGTGGTGAGCAGGGTGAATCCGTGCTCAGCGGCGTACCGGGCGGAACGCAGCAGGCGGTAGCGGAAGCACTGAAGGCATCTTCCGCCCCGCTCCGGCTCGTTTTCAAGGCCCCGGACCCATTCCAGCCAGGCTTCGTGGTCATAGTCGTCATCGATTATGTCCAGCCCCAGGGACTGTGCATAACGGGTGCATTCATTCTTGCGGATCCGGTATTCCTCCTCCGGATAGATGTTCGGGTTGCAGTAGAAAATGGTCGGCCTGTACCCGTTCTGCAGCATCCATTCGATGATGGCGGACGAGCACGGCGCGCAGCAGGTGTGCAGCAGGACCTCAGTCATTATTTCCAAAGTTTCGGAAGGAATCCGTAATAGAGCAGATGTCTCCAGGTCGACCAGTCATGGCCGGTGTCGCCGATGCAGAAATACTCGTAGTCAATCCCGTGATTGTCAAGGGCATCGCGGAATCCTTTGACGCGCATGTTGAAGAATCCGGCTTCTTCGGCACCGCCCTGGCCGATGAAGAGATAGTCCACCTTGTCATTTGCCTTAGGGTCGTTGAGGAAGTCGGAGAGAGTCTCCTCGGCAGTGTTGTCTCCTGCGCTGAGCACTCCGAAGTTGGCGAAGAGGTCAAGATTGCCCAGACCTACGAACATTGTGTGGCGGCCGCCCATGGAAAGGCCTGAAATGGCACGTCCGTGAGGGTTGGCGATGGTCTTGTAGTGGCTGTCGATGAACGGGATGACTGCCTCGCGGTATTCACGGGCCATCACGTCGAATGTGAGGTCAGCGTGCTGCGGATGGTTGCGGTGCACGACCTGATTGTTCACGATGGCTATGATCATCGGCTCTGCCTTTCCTTCCGCCAGGAGGTTGTCCATTATGAAGTTGACCCTTCCATCATACATCCAGTTTGAAGGGAGTTCGCCGCTGCCGCCCATGAGGTACAGGACAGGATATTTTTTCTTCGGGTTGTATTGTGGCGGGGTATATACATATATTTCACGCTCTCCCCCGGTCACAGGGCTGTAATAAATGTGGCGTGTCACTGATCCGTGAGGCACGTCCTTGGCATCCCACCACATCGGGCCGTCACCATGCACGATGAGTTCGCTGTATGGCGGCATCGCCGTGAATGCGGCGTATGTGTTGTTCGGGTCGGCCATGCTGACTCCGTCCACGATGAGATTGTACTGGTACATGTCCACCGGAAGAGGGCCTATCGTGAGCTCCCATATTCCGTCTTCGCCCTTTGTGAACGGTATCGGTCCACGTACTCCCATGACGGTCGTCATTGCGCCGGAGAGGGCGACGGACTCTGCCTTCGGGGCCCGGAGCCTGAAGACAACTGTGTGGTCGTCATTGACTTGCGGCGAATTGAGGTTGGCACTGAACGGGATGAGTCCTTCGGTGTCTTTCTGTGGGTTATAGCTCAGGTTGACATTTGACTGCTGGGCGGCTGCCGGCAGGGCAAGAAGCAGCGAAACCGCTGCGATGGTCAGTTTGTGGTTCATCATGATTCGGTTTTGTGCCTGCAAGATACGAAAAATAGTTTTTTGTTAGTCCAGTCACGGAATAATGTTATCTTTGTATTGACATTTAGTGCATTGATGAACAGGTTGTCAGCAATATTTTTTTCGTTTTTTGTCCTGGTCTCGGGGCTGGGTTGTCCCGACGCCATTGCGCAGTCAGTTGTCCATCCGTCTCCCGGGGCAAGCCTGAAGACCGAGGATGTTGATGTAACGTTTGTCAAAAGAAAGCAGAATTTCGGATTCAAGGAAGGCCGTGACAAGAATATCCTTTCGCCAAAGTCGGTGAATATCCATCCTTCCGGCAAGAAATATTATGTCAATTCGCTGGAGGGGGCAAGGACTGTGGTGTATGATGCCATGACCGACACCTGCCTTTGTGTGATAAATCACAAATTCACGGCCGCAGACAGCCTTCTGTGGGCCCCTGAGTCAGGTTTTTTCAAGTTCACCCACTATCACAGGAACCTGACGACGTTTTCCGGCAAGCCGGTTGAAAGCACATTCTCACATGGTGGCAGATACCTCTGGGTGCCTTATTACAGGCGCAGTTTCGACCTCAATTCGCAGGACCCGTCGGCCGTCGCCGTCATTGACACGGACAAGGATGAGATAATCCGTCTTTTCGAGACCGGCCCGCTGCCCAAGATGATTGCAGTCTCTCCTGACGGGACAAGGATTGCAGTGACGCATTGGGGCGACAACACTGTCGGCATGCTGGATATATCGAGCCCGCGCCCGTCGGACTGGAAATATACCGACCTGTTTGTCGTGGACAAGCAACTCAAACTCAATTTCAGCCTTTCCGTGCACGTCGACCGGGACTCGAACAGCGGGTATGCTCTCCGCGGCACCGTCTTCACGAATGACAACAAATACCTTTTTGTCAGCTGTATGGGTGGCGGCGGAGGAATTGCCGTCATCGATGTGGAGAACTCGAAATATCTCGGCCGCGTTATGGGGGGCATGCCAAACATGAGGCATCTTGTCATCGACAGGGGATATCTGTACGCAAGCATCAACACCAAGGGTTATGTGCAGAAGGTCCCGGTGAAGCGCTTCCTTGAGGCCGTCGCCCAACTCTCCGACGACAACAGGACCGTGACAATGTCGGACTGGCAGAACTGCAAGGTCGCCGCCGGTGCCCGTACCATCGTGCTGTCGCCGGACGGCAGGTTCATTTTCGCCGCCTGCAATTTCGGCAACTGTATATCCGTAGTCGATGCCAAGACGATGAAGTCCCTGGGTTCGGTGCCGGCCGATTCCTATCCTGTCGGCCTTGATATTTCCAGTGACGGACGTACGCTCATCTCTACCTCCCAGGGAAGAAGCGGGCACGGAGGGAACGCCGTGGATTTCTTCCACATCGACTATCATGTGTTCAAACCGATGTGACCAAAAAAAATATTATGAAAACGTCAAGAATCATTTGCCTGTTCATTGCGCTTGCAGCAATCAGCGCATGCGGACCAAAGAAAATCAATGTCAAGGATTCTCAGTTCGACAAGGGCAACATGGCAGACCTTGTGAACATTTCTTCGTCAGGCGGAGCACTTTCATTGCAGAAAGCCGGTGAAGGCACCGTCGTTTCGTTGTCTCTGGATCTGTCACTTGTCACTGAAGCGCCTCAGATCAAGGGCTATGGCAAGGAAGACTATGCTTTCAGGAATGCCGACATTCTTTCTGTCGTCCTGACCGACGCCAACGGAGCGGAGGTCACAACTCTTGCTCTGGCTCCTGACTGTGTCGACAGCCTGGTCAACCTGATCCGGAGATTGCCGGGAGATAAGGTCTCTGCGCGTTTTGAACGCACATTGCCGGACGCTTCACAGGCAAAGGAAGTTGTCAAGAAAACCTCGTCCTGCGTGGCCGGAGAGGCATCATACTTCTCTGTAAGGAAGGCCTTTTTCGGTCCGATGAATCTGGTCGGCAAGATTGCCGGCGGCGGAGTCCACATGTCATTGGACTTCAAGAACAATTTCTGCGTCGGGCAATATTATTACGATTCAATGCGCAAACAAGGCTATCAGTCAACATTGAGGGCCTTCGGTTCTTTGGATTCGAGAGGAAATATGGCCGTCATCGAATTCAATGACAAGAACAAGATGACTGGGTTCATGACAGGCACTGTCACCGGGGATAGGTTCAAAGGCAAGTTCATGCGCGCAAAGGATGCCAAGGAGTTCTGGTTTGACCTTGCCTTCGTGGATGAGGAGGATGGTTTCATTGACCCTGCAGACCTTGAGTCTGCCATGCCGTCATTTGCCGAAAGTTTCAGTGAAAACGGATATACTTTCTCCAGCCCGGACATGTATGCCGGCACATCCACTGCCCAGATTTTCAGCAAGGCGATGAGTACGCTCAGTTATGCCGAAACACTTTACGAAATGGCAATGGAGGGCAGAGTCTTCGCTGCCTCCGAATATTTCGATGAAATGTCCCGAGCCTATGGCTGTTTCAGGGCTCTTGACAGCAGAAAGGATGTTTTCACACCGGAGGAGATGATTCAGTTCATCAAACTGTCCAGGGAAATGGCCTACGCCGCCGCCGACCGCGAGGTTTATTAGGTAAAAAGCACACGGTGCCAAAAGTAAAGGCTGGCGATTGCCAGCCTTTACTTTTGGTACCCAGGGCCGGGGTCGAACCGGCACACCTTTCGGTATTGGTGTTTGAGACCAACGCGTCTACCGATTCCGCCACCTGGGCAACGCTTTGGTTCTGCAAAGGTATTGCTATTTTCCGAAATTCCAAAATTCAAAACAACTTCTTATATTTGTGGGTTATGATGGAAAATCTGGAAAAATACAATTCGGTTTTTGTGGTCTATGACAAGGCGGTGCAGATGTTCGCCTATATGGATGTGATCTGTGCCCTGCCTCCGGAGAAATTCAGGGCCAAGATGGCCTTTGACGCTTCCGCACAGTCCAAGACCCTGGCCTCTGTCGAGAAAATCTGCCGCTGGCTGCTGTCAGAGGGCGCTGACAGGCATTCCCTGGTCATCGCGGTGGGTGGCGGCACAACCACGGACACTGTCGGCTTTGCGGCGTCTGTCTATATGCGCGGCATCGACTGCGCATATGTCCCGACTACTCTGCTTGCCCAGGTGGATGCGGCGATAGGAGGCAAGACCGGTGTCAACCTTGACGGCTACAAGAACATGGTCGGCACATTCACCATGCCGGTTTTTGTCCGGATCAGCACGAAACCGCTCGGCACATTGCCGAAAAAGCAGATTCTCGAAGGGGGCGCGGAACTGCTGAAGACATTCATCATTGACAACAGCGGGGACAATTACCGTAAGGCAGTAGATGCCGTGTCCGGCATCGTGTCGGGAAGCAGAGGGGTGGACAGCCTTGAAGAATTGATTGCCGCCGCCGGTGCCGTCAAGGCAGGCATTGTGGAGAGGGATTTCCGTGAGGGAGGGGAGCGCCGCAAACTCAATCTTGGCCATACGTTCGCCCACGCGATAGAGTGCCTGTCCGAAGGTGGGATCTCACATGGCGAAGCCGTGGCAATGGGGATTGTCCTTGCCGCCGAACTCGCTGTGAAAGAGGGCGTTGCCCAGTCTGGCCTGCCGGAAATGATTGAAAACGACTTCATCAAATGTGGCCTCCGGACCGGTTGCCCGTACACGGTGGACCAGTTGAGGCCGTTTATGTCCAGGGACAAGAAGTCCGATGCGGGGACAGTCGCATTCGTCCTGCCCTGCCGCATAGGAGAAGTTGAAATAATGGATTTGAATATTGACAGAATATGATTTGCACTGTACTGCAGAACAAGAATTTCGAAGAGATAATCCGGGCGCTGGATGGCTGCGAGATGGCTGAGATCCGTCTTGATACATGCTCCCTGACGCCGAAAGAAATAGATGACGTATTCTCGTCCGATGTTCCGCTTGTCGCAACTTGCCGCATCGGTGGGAACATCACGGTCGACATGGCTGAGAAGCGCCTCACCAAAGCCGTTGAGGCCGGTGCCAGCTTTGTGGATGTGGAGATGGGCGCACCCAAATCGATGAGCAAGAGGGTGCGTGACTGTGCCCATGAGTGCGGCGCGGTCTTCATCCGTTCATATCATGACTATGAGGGCACGGACTCGCTCGAGGCCCTGAAAGCCCTTGTGGACAAGTGCCGCTATTATGGAGCCGACATGGTGAAAATCGCCACCACGGCCCGTTCGGAGCAGGATTGTGAGCGCGTGCTGGCCTTGTATGACAGTTATGAACCGTATGGACTTGTCGCGTTCTGTATGGGCGAGGCAGGGTCGCAGTCAAGGATAGATTGTCTGGCCAAGGGCGCTCCGTTCACGTACGCATGTCCGGATGGCGGGCAGCCGTCCGCGCCGGGCCAGCTCACCGACGCCGAAATGTACGAAAAAGTGTATGGTGACTGCGAATTTGTGTGCGGCAGTCTGAAAATGCCGGCATCGAAGAGTTATGCCCAGAGGGCGATAATATGCGCTGCGCTTGCTGACGGCACATCACATCTCCATAATTACACCTCCTGCGGCGACAACGAGGCCGCCATTGAAGTGGCCAGGGCCCTTGGGGCGGAGGTCAGTCTTGACGGTGAAACCCTTACCGTCAGCGGCGTCGGCGCGGGTCTGCGCGAGGTGGCTGTGCCTGACAGTCTGTATGTCGGGGAGTCCGGCCTTCTGACCAGGCTGATGATACCGATCTGTGCCCGGCTCGCGGCCTCCGGGGTGAGGCTGACAGGAGAAAAGACCCTGCTGAGGCGCGAACTCGACGGTGTGGTGGACATGATGGCGGCGTTCGGTGCCGGGGTCAGTCCCGAGGACGGGTCAGGCTGCACATTGCCCCTCACTGTGACCGGTCCGTTGAAGAACGGAAAGGTCCATATATCAGGGCGTTACGGGTCCCAGCTGATATCGGGCCTGCTGCTCGCGCTGCCACTGGGCGAGAAAAATACCACCATCGTCGTGACCGAGCCCAAGAGCATCCCGTATATGTTCATCACCCTTGACGTACTCAAGAAATTCGGGGTCAAAGTGGCGAACGACATGCTTGGCGGGCAGGATTTCCTCGAATCAGGCGGCGACTGGTCACTCTGCACCGAACTGGATTTCAAGGTGAAGGGCGGACAGCATTTCACGGCCTGCGACATTGACCTGGAAGGCGACTGGAGCACCGCCGCCAATTTCCTTGTGGCCGGCGCCGTGTTCGGAAATGTCGATATCGACGCACTTGACACCACTTCGGTCCAGGCAGACCTTTCGATCATGGACATACTGATGGATGCCGGTGCGAGCCTGTCCCAGATTGATGGCGAAAAGGGCACTGTACATGTCCAGAGAGCCCCTTTGTCGGCAATAAGGACGGATTGCACGAACTGTCCGGACCTGTTTCCGATAGTGTCTGTGCTGGCTGCATTCTGTCAGGGTGAAAACCATATCTGCGGCGTGGGACGTCTTGTCCACAAGGAGAGCGACCGTGGGGCGGCCATCCTCGAAATGCTCGAAAAAATGGGTGTCCAGGCAGGGATTGACGGTGATGAAATGATAATAATAGGCCGCTCGCTCCCGCAGCGCCGGCTTACGGGCACGCTGCTTCACGGCGGCGAATACTCGTCCCGCCACGACCACCGCATGGTCATGGCCCTCAAAGTGGCCTCGCTGGGTGCGGATTCGCCGATCTTGATTGATGACGAGACCTGTACGGGCAAGTCCTGTCCCGGTTTCCTTGATATGTTTGAAACGTTATGAATTCTTTTGGACGAAAATTCAGAGTCTCCATTTTCGGAGAATCGCATGGCCCTGCAGTCGGGGTTGTGATTGATGGCGTTCTGCCAGGACTTGAACTCGAGGAGGACGAACTCCGCAGGGAGATTGCCCGTCGGAAAAGCGGTGCCACAGGTACCACAAAACGCACGGAGTCTGACGAACCGATGTTCCTGAGCGGCATTTTCAACGGTTACACGACGGGTGCGCCTCTGACAATCGTGTTCACGAACGAGGATGCCAGGCCGGAGGATTACGAGGCGTTCATCAACCATCCCCGTCCCGGACATGCCGATTTTGTGGCTGGCGTGAAGTACGAGGATTTTCAGGATTTCCGTGGCGGCGGACATTTCTCCGGACGCCTGACACTGCCGATTGTCGCTGCCGGCTATGTTGCAAAGAAACAATATCCCGACATAACCATCAATGCCGAACTGGTCGAGGTGGGGGGCGTTGTCCCGAAGATTCCGGCCCATGCCAAGAATGACCCTGCCGTAAAGGAGGCCCTCCTGCAGGCCGAGAAGGAGGGGGATTCGCTCGGCGGCATCGTTGAATGCGAGGTGAAGGGAACCGGCCTGGAAGTGGGTCTTGGCGAGCCTTTCTGGGATTCGGTGGAGTCCCTGATCAGCCATGCAATATTTTCAATTCCTGGCGTGCGCGGCATCGAATTCGGTGACGGTTTCGCCGCCGCCAGAATGAAGGGTTCCGAACACAATGATCCTATCGGACCGGACTGCAGGCCTGTCGGATGCGGTGCCGGCGGTGTGAATGGCGGTCTGACCAATGGGGGTCCGGTCAAGTTCCGTGTGGCGTTCAAGCCGACTTCCAGCATACGCAAGCCTCAGGTGACATACGATTTCGACAAGGAGGCGATGACAGACCTGGTCATTCCGGGCCGTCACGATGTGTGTTTCGCGCTCCGCACTCCTGTCATTGTCGAGGCAATGACGGCGATTGTCCTTGTGGACCTGCTTGAAATGATGTCATAGTATGAGACGTTTCTTGTTGTGCTTCAGCCTGTTGCTGTCAGTATTTCTGGCTGTGTCGTGCATCGGGAAGGAGGACGGTGACTTTGTGCCGGACTTTGAGGACGGTCTGTCACATCTCCATGGCGTGGTGTCTGTCACG
Source organism: Candidatus Cryptobacteroides sp. (assembly GCA_045599265.1). Taxonomy (GTDB): domain Bacteria; phylum Bacteroidota; class Bacteroidia; order Bacteroidales; family UBA932; genus Cryptobacteroides. Next base: position 37,550 of record JAZRVQ010000058.1, read on the forward strand.
AAGGAGGACCCCGGCACCTTCAAGGCCCGGTACAAGATTTTTTTCGAGCAGCCGCTTGACCATGACAATCCGTCTGCCGGGAAATACAAACAACTGGTATATGTGATGCTGAACCACCCGGACAGCGTGAATGTGCTTGTCACTGAGGGCTATTACGCCTTCGACGCAGCCAAGGTGCAGGAACTTGTCCCTATGTTCGGGGCCAACCAGATTGTAGTGGAGCACCGTTATTTCGGCGAATCGACTGTTGGTGACCCGTCATACAGATACATGGATGCCAAGGGTTCGTGCGATGACCTGCACGAGGTGGTGACAGCCCTGAAGGCATTGCTGAGCGGGAAATGGGTCTCGACCGGTGTCAGCAAGAGCGGCATGACGTCATTGATGTATAGGGCCTGGTATCCGGACGATGTCGAAGTCACCGTGCCATACGGGACGCCTCTTTGCAATGAAAGATATGACAAGCGCTTTGCAAAGGCCTTTGAAGAGTCCATCGGGACCCCTGAGGACAGGGATAAAGTGACTGCGTTCATGCGTGAGCTGCTGCGCCGCCGCGATGTGATGGCATCGAAATTCGATTCGCTCGCCGTGGCTCAGAATGTGACGCTGCCTCTGCCGGCGCAATGGATGTGGGATCTCCATGTGATTGACTGGCAGGGATGTATGTGGCTTTTCGGCCTGCCGCTGGATGACATTCCGGCCCTGGATTCATCGGACAATGAGATGTTCAATTATGTCACAGACATTGACGGTCCGGACGCATGGGACAGGAATAATGACGTGAACAAATATTATGTCCAGGCCTATAGGGAACTCGGCCATTATGAATGCGCGACGGCGGGTATCGAAGACCTTCTGGTCATTGACAGGTCTGTTCTGGCTGATTTCCTGCGGCATGTCTATATGCCCGGTGGCGTTGAGGAGAAGTTCTCCACGGCTGTTTATGAGCGGGTGGATGCGTTTCTGCGCGGCACCGATGCCAGGTGCATGTTCATATATGGCGGTTATGATCCGTGGATGTATGTCGGGATAGGTGAGGAGTATGCAAACGGTGACAACATCCTCCGGTACGAAAGACCGGGTGGGTTCCACCATGCGGCGATATCCGATTTTGACGATGCCACGCGCCGGGAGATAGAGCGCAGGCTCAGAGACTGGCTGGATTAACTCATTTATACGCGTGCAGGCTGTTCTGAGCAGCTGGGAGCCATTCGACTCCGTACCAGGCCACCTGCATGGCTAGGAAAGCCAGAATGATGAAAATCAGCACGTTTTTTCTGCTGCGCATGGTGGCCGGAAGGTGTGTGCCGCACAATGTTAGCAGCCAGGTGACGGCGGCCCAGCATTCCTTCGCGTCCCAGGTCCACCAGTCTCCCCAGGCCAGTTTTGCCCAGATTGCGCCGCATGCCATTCCGACCAGAAGCAGTGACGAGGCCGTGCTGAACAGTTTGTCTGTCAGCGGATTGAGCCTTTCGGGATGCACTCCGCAGGCAGAGAGGACGGCGGATATCAATGCCAGTGCCAATGCTGAATATGCAAGCATGTACATCGCAAGGTGTGGAATGAACCACACGCTGCGCAGAGCCGGCATCAGTGTGCCGAAATTGATTCTGGCGATGGACAGGACGGTGAAAAGAATGGCCAGAATGCCCATGGCGGGCCAGACAAGGCGGCTTTTCCAGTCCAGCCTCATGCCGATGAACGCCCCCGCCACAAGAAGCAGCATACCCAGGAAGACCATTGGAAGCCATGGGTCCCGGACCAGTTTCAGGACGCTGTATGCCCCGTTTTCGTGGTCAAAGTCGGACTGGTAGATGAACCAGCCTTTGTACAGGCATGGATGGTTGACGCTGGCCGTGCGTTCTTTCCTGTCCCCGCCGGAGCCGCTGATGACAACGGCGCTGGAATATTGTTTCGGACTCACGCCATCCTCGTAGTATTCGGTCCTGAACTCTTCAAGCGCGATGTCGAATGGCAGGGTGACGGCCTTACCGTCCCGTGAATATGCAACGTGTTCCGGCCGCGCGGTGGCCGCCATCTGCACGTCCACAACGTCCGGCGCGCCCCAGAATGCCCCGAAAACGAGCAGGAACATCCCAAGGTGGCTTGCCTTGCCCGCCAGATTTTTCCCTGAACGGACATCCTCCAGCACGGCAAATCCAAGCGGCAGCATCATCAGGGCCGCAAATGCCCAGAACACCGGATGCCGGTGGATCGGCTGCCCGAATGTGCCTTCCACGGCCGTGAGGATACATATCGCCGCCATTGCGATGACGCCCGGCCACCTGCCCGACAGGCATTTCCTCACACGCCCCTCCGGCAAGTATTTCCAAAGAAAGAAAATGCCTGCACCGAACCCCAATGCCATGACCAGTGACACTGGAAACTGCCAGAATGTGAGTTCAGCCATCATGTTGCCGGGTTGTCAGTGGTGCAAAGATAGTGAAGTTTTTCCCAAAATAATTCAATAAAAGTTGTATATTAGTAGGAAAAATCCTACTTTTGTAACGCAATCAAACGACAAGAAAATGGTAAAGGTATTCATCGAGAAATCCAGCTACGGATTCTCTGCTTACATGGATGACACTCCGCTCAACTACGGCTGCATCGGGGAGGGGAAAACGGTCGAGCAGACCATCGAAGACTTCAAGGACGCCTATGAAGAAATCAAGGAGTACTCAGCTGCTCACGGAGAGCCTTTCGAGGAGGTCGAGTTCGAGTTCTATTACGACACATCCTCTTTCCTGGAGGAATATGTCAAGGCGTTCAGCCTTGCCGGTCTTGAGAGAATCACGGGCGTGAACCAGACTCAGCTCGGCCACTACCTCCACGGCCGCCGCAAGCCCAGCAAGAAGGTCGTCGACAAGATCGAGGCCGGCGTGCAGGCTTTCGCCAGGGAACTCACGGCCGTTCATTTCGCCTGAGAGTCACATACAACTCCGCAAGCAACCTGATGTTGTTTGATTGCACGGCCATCACGCGGAGGATGGCCACGGGCCCTGGAGAGATCCGGGGCCATTTGTTTTTGCCGCTTACGGGCGTATTGCAGAGCGCCTTATGAGCGAATTCACAGAAGAAACGCGTCAATCCATCAGAAAAGAGTTCCGCGCTGCGGAAAAGGTCTGATATTTGCAGGTGTGCGGAAAAGGGGAGGTCATTATGAAAAAGATAATCTTAATATCCGCATTCCTGCTAATCGCTCTTTCCTGTTTCTCGCAGGAGATCACTCCGATACAGATATCAAGGACATATCATATTCCGGGAGTAACAGCTGAAGAATTGTATGATGCCGCATATGAATGGGGAAGAATTCGAGAAAACTATACTGATATTAATTGCAATCGAAGGTTTGCTACCAGCACTAATCTGGCAAGATTCGGTGTTACGGAGGAAGTTTTTATTTCTGAGAAAAATTTCGGGGTATCAAAATTACTAGGTGGGGATAATACTGGTATAAGTTTGACAATAGACATATATTCTTTCATCGGAAAATTTGAAGTTTGTATTTCAGAAATCAGGGTGCACTATAATCCTGGATTAGGAAAACTATATGGAGAAAATAATGTTCCAAGTCCATTAGTATATAACAAGAAGCAGTTGAAGATGGCAAAAGAGATACTGTTCTATGTATATCAGGTTGCAGAGGAGATCTTTCTGGATATAGAGAACTGGATGCGGGAGAAGTGCCCGACGCCGGATTCCGGGGTCGAGATAATACCGTAGATGTCCTTTATCAGCCACCTTCGGGTGGCTATTTTTGTGCTATAAGCGAACATCCAAAAACAAGCATGGAGTACGCTTCCCGGGAAAGTTTTCTGGTCTGGGATG
>JAZRVQ010000059.1:0-43816 GCA_045599265.1 Candidatus Cryptobacteroides sp.
TGGTAAAGATTTATGAAAGATTGTTTAAGGATTTTTGATATGGAATGAAGGAGTGTAGCTGCGCTACATGACTGAATGACATAGTAAAAAGACTAAACAAGATACATAAAGATTACCAAGTTATTTTTTAAGAATGACTTAAACAGCAAAAAAGATAAATAAACAGGGGTGCTGAAACAACAATCGGCTGAGAATACACCCTCCGAACCTGATGCGGATAATGCCGCCGTAGGAAATTATGAAAGTTTTGTCATTTATTGCAGCGCTTGTCGCGCTGAGTCATTCAGGCGTCGGCCCTGATACGGACAGTCCGGAGACCAAAACGGACACAATCGACAGCACAGTCGTGTCGTCTTCACGCGCCGGGGAGCACACCCCGGTCACATTCACAACAGTGCAGGGAGAGCAGTTGAGGCAGGCGAGTCCGTCCTCGTCGCTTCCGATGACCCTTTCGCTCCAGCCGTCCGTCATCAGTTTCAACGAAGGCGGCACGGGCCTCGGTTACAGCCGCATGTCCGTCAGGGGCGTGCGTGGCTCGCAGATCAATGTCACGCTCAACGGGGTGACCCTCAACGATGCCGAGACGCAGGAAGTGTTCTGGGTCAACATACCTGCCTTGAGTTCGGTGCTCGGCTCGGTGCAGCTCCAGAGGGGGCTCGGCACGTCATCCAGCGGAACGGGCGCATTCGGGGCCAGCGTCAATATGAGCACGGTATCATTCAATCCGGAACCATTCGCCTCCGTGGACCTTTCCGCCGGTTCGTACGGCACATTCACGGGCACTGTCTCGGCCGGTACCGGGCAGCTCCCGCACGGCTTCCACGTCGAGGCGGCATATTCATACAACCGCACCGATGGGTACATACGCAATGCGTTTGTGCGTGCCCGGTCGGCCTATGCCAACGTGGGCTGGATGAACGGCAGCAACTCCATCAGGCTCACCTGGCTTATGGGCAGGCAGCGTTCCGGCATAACCTGGGAGGGCATCTCCCCGGAGCAGTATGCCGCCGACAGACGTTACAACCCGGCCGGGGAGTATGTCGATTCGGACGGCAATGTCCGGTATTACGACAATGAGACGGACAATTTCATGCAGAACCACATCCAGGCCAACTATACGCATATATTCTCTCCTTCCCGTCTGGATGGGAGCCTGGCCTGGTCCACCACTTTCAACTACACCAGGGGGGACGGTTATTATGACCAGTTCATCGATGGGGCATCGTGCATAAGCGGTGTCTCCAACAATCTGTATGTCCTCAATTCGGACCTCAAACTCCGGTCCCGCAAAGTTGATTTCACCGGCGGTGTGAGCCTCTCCTCGTATGACTGCGACCATTTCGGAAATGTGGGGTACAGGAACCTTGGGGTCAAGGATGACTTTGCCGTCTACGCCAGGATGGAGGGCCGTCTGGGACGCGTAACGACCGGATTTGTCGATCTCCAGGGGCGCTTCGTGCGGCTCCACATGGATGGCGAGGACATCGAGTTCATACCGCTCGATTGTGATGAGTTCTGGCCATTCTTCAACCCTCGCGGCGGTTTCACCTTCAACTGGTCCGGTCATCACAAAGCCTATGCATCAGCGGCTTACGGTCATCGCGAACCGGGCCGCAGCGACATAAAGAACATGATTGTCAGCGCCTCTGCCCCGCCTCTGAGGCCGGAAAAGATGCTGGATGCCGAACTGGGCTATCAGTTCACATCGCCCTGTCTGAATGCTTCGGCAGGCCTGTACCTGATGCGTTATTTCGATATGCTCATCGAGACCGGAAAAATCGACGAGGTGGGCTACATGGTCAAGGAAAACATTCCGGATGCCTTCCGTGCCGGAATGGAGCAGACCGTGTCCTGGATGCCGCTGGACTGGCTGGACCTGTCGGCCAACCTGACCCTGTCGCTAAACCGTTACGCCGTGGAGGGCGGGATGCTGCCCCTTCTGATGTCGCCGTCCGTGATGTCGATGCTCCGTGCCCAGTTCAAGCCTTGGCGGACCCTGCGCATCGCCGCCGATGCCAGATTTGTTGGCCGCCAATTCCTGGACAATACCGGCAATGACGCATTCATCGTGCCCGCATATTACGTGTGCAACATCGAGGCGTCATACACATTCAATCTGCGCAGGGCGGGCTCCCTGACCATTTCTGGCTATGTGAACAACTTCACAAACCATCTTTATTACGCCGATGGCTGGTGCTATGACGGTGCGGTCGGAGTCTATCCGCAGGCGCCGGCAAATTTCATTTTCAGGGTAGGATGGAGGCTGTAAGGTGAAACTGGATTTGCATATAGTAAAATCTTTTACTATCTTTGCGTCGGTAAAAAACTAAACCTGTTCTATCGATGAAAGATTTTCTTATATCAGGCATCCAGCAGATAGGGGTGGGCACGGTCGATTTCAGAAAGACCTGGAACTGGCTCATCGAAATGTTCGGTGCCGATGTGAAGATACTCGAGGATGACACTGTCGCCGAGAGGATGCTTCCATACACCGGAGGGGTGAGTCAGAAACGCCATGCCTGCATCGCAGTCAATCTGCAGGGCGGCGGCGGATTCGAGATATGGCAATATTCAGAGCGCACGCCGTCCCCATGTCCGTTTGACATTTCGGTCGGAGACCTCGGCGTCTTCGCTGCCAAGGTCAAGTGCTTTGACATAAAGGCCTGGTATGACCAGTATTCGCCGATGTGCAAGGACTGCGGAGTCCCGTCCCTGCTTCCGGATGGCACCAAATGCCTGTATGTCAAGGATCTGTACGGCAACTGGTTCCAGCTTATAGAGGACAAGTCAGTTTATCTCAAGGATGGAAAACTGACTGGCGGCATCGCTGGAGGCGTTGTGGGTGTGAGCGACATCGACAAGTCTCTCGAGTTCTATTCAGGCGTTCTGGGATATGACCGCATCGTCTCGGACACGCGCGGTGAATATGCCGACTGGGAACTGATGCCGGGCTCGGACTGCCATTTCAGGCGTGTCATCCTTGCCCCTTCCAAGCCGTTCAAGGGCGCGTTCACCGGCCTTTTCGGCCAGAGTACCATCGAACTTGTGCAGGCTCTTGACCGCACCCCGCGCAAGATATTCGAGGGCCGTTTCTGGGGCGATCCAGGCTTTATCCAGATATGCTTCGACGTGACAGGCATGAGGGCTTTCGGCGAATTCTGCGCATCGAAGGGATTCCCGTTCACGGTGGACAGCTGTCCTGCCGGAGAGAATTTCGACATGGGCGAAGCATCGGGCCATTTCACATACTGCGAAGACCCTGACGGCACGCTGATTGAATTTGTGGAGACACACAAAGTCCCGGTGGTAGGGAAACTGGGATGGTTTATTGATATGAAAAGACGCAACCCTGAAAAGCAGCTCCCGAAGTTCCTTTTCAGATTGATGGGAATTGTTTCACGTGAAAAAATAAGATAAGTACTATGACAGTAGACATTTTTGACAAGATAAGGAAGTCCACCGGCGGGCCGATCGGCCAGTACCGTGACAAGGCGGACGGTTATTTTGCCTTTCCGAAACTTGAGGGCGAACTCGGTCCTCACATGCGCTTCAACGGCAAGGAAGTCCTGTGCTGGAGCCTGAACAATTATCTGGGTCTGGCGAACCATCCTGAAATCAGGAAGATCGATGCAGAGGCAGCCGCCCGCTGGGGCATGGCCTATCCTATGGGAAGCCGTATGATGACCGGCCAGACAGCGCTGCACGAGCGCCTGGAGCGCGAACTTGCGGAATTTGAGTGCAAGGAGGCGGCCTTCGAGTTCAATTTCGGCTACCAGGGCATCGTGTCCGCGATCGACGCGCTTCTGGGCCGTCACGACGTTGTGGTCATCGATGCAGAGGCTCACGCCTGCCTCATCGACGGTGTCCGTCTCCATCAGGGCAGTACCTACAAGTTCAAGCACAATGACATCGCATCTTGCGAACAGAAACTCAAGAGAGCCTGCGCAGAGGCCGAGGCCAATGGCGGCGGTGTCCTTGTCATCACCGAGGGCGTGTTCGGAATGACAGGTGCGCTCGGAATCCTGGACCAGATCGTGGCCCTCAAGCAGAAATACAGTTTCCGCATCCTCATTGACGATGCGCACGGTTTCGGCGTCATGGGCCCTAACGGACGCGGCACATCGGAACATTTCGGCGTGATGGACGGCATAGACCTGTACATCGGTGCATACGCCAAGTCCATGGCCACTATCGGCGGCTTCATCGCTTCCGAAAAAGACATCATCAACTACTTGCGATACAATATGCGCTCGCAGATGTACGCCAAATCCCTTCCTATGCCCATTGTCGAGGGATGTCTCAAGAGGCTCGAAATCATCCGCGGCGCAGAGGGTGACGCCCTCAGGGCCCATCTCTGGGAAGTGACCAGGCGCCTGCAGCAGGGTTTCCGTGACCTTGGTTACGAAATCGGCCCTGCAGAGGCCTGTGTGACACCTGTCCACCTCAGATGCGGCATCAACCAGGCGAGCAACATCGCCGTCGATCTCCGCGAGAATTACGGTATTTTCTGCTCTATCGTGACATATCCTGTCATTCCTCCGGGAATGCTGATCTTCCGCATTATCCCCACTGCGGCCCACAGCATAGAGGATGTTGACCGGACCCTTGCCGCCTTCAAGGACATCAAGGAACGTCTCGAGAGGGGAGAGTATGACCGTGAAATCCCGGATATGGCTCTCATCAAATAGTGCCGTATGGTTGTCTGGATCACGGGCGCATCATCAGGTATCGGCAGGGCCTGTGCGTACAGATACGCATCGGCCGGTGCAAGTCTGGTCTTGACATCATCGTCAGAGGCCAGACTTTCCGAAGTGGCCGGCAACTGCAGGGCAATGGGGGCTGAGGCCGTTCTTGCCCTGCCGTACGACCTGTCCAGACAGGATGGCATCGAAGAACTGGTCGGGCAGGCCTGGAAGGCATTCGGGAAGATAGACATTCTCTTCTGCAATGCCGGCATCAGCCAGCGGACCACGGTGGAGGATACGGACGGGGCAATCGACCGCAAGATAATGGAAGTCAATTATTTCGCTCCTGCGGCAATGGCAAGGGCGATACTTCCCCTGATGCTCGCTTCGGGCGGTGGCCACATCGCCGTCACGTCTTCCATCGCCGGCTATTTCGGATTCCCGCTCCGCTGCAGCTACAGCGCGTCCAAGCATGCCCTGTACGGTTTCTTCGAGACTTTGAGGGCGGAATACCACCAGAAGGGAATAGAAGTGACCATTGTATGTCCAGGCCGCGTCCAGACCGATATCTCGTTGAATGCGCTGGACAAGGGAGGAGTCAGGCATGGTGTGATGGATCCCGGCCAGAAAGGAGGCATATCGGCCGACAAGGCGGCGCGCAAGATCGTACGCGCCATCAGCAGGGGCAGAAGGGAAGTCCTGGTGGGAGGCAAGGAATTGCTGATGGTCTATGTGAAGCGTTTCTTCCCGGGGCTCTGCGCCTTCATAGGCAGCAGAATCAGTCCGGTCTAGCTTTTTTTACAGGCACTTATTCCAGCACGGTCTCTTTGAAACGGTCCCACACCACGGTGACGGCCTCGTCGCTCGGGTGGACCTTGTCTTCCGCGTACCAGCGGTAGTCCCTGAGTTCGTCCAGAACTATCTCATAGGCAGGAAAATAACTGCAGTTCGGAAATTCCCGGCACAGCGTGTCGATGGCCAGCAGGAGCGTGGCCTTACTGACCTGGTTGCCGTGCGCCCCGTCTGCCAGATGGCGTATCGGACTCACCGTGAAGAGCACATCCTTTCCGTGCAGACATCCGCCTTCCGCCAGCATCGGGCGGTACATCCCGACAATCTCGTCAACGCTCAAAATCTCCCTGCTGAACTCCCTGGAGGGCAGTTTGAGGCAGTTTGTGACCACCATCCCGCCGTGGCGGAACACCCAGGCCGTTCCGAAAGTCAGGATGACCTTGTCGCAGCCCTTGAAGAATTCCGAACTTGACTTCAAGGCCTCGTTGGCGCCGGCCAGGAATTCCTCCCTGGACGGCCGTGCAAACTTGGTGTAGTGGCTGAACGAACACCACAGGCCGGCGCCCGCGCCCATCATCACGCATTCCTCCTCCCTGAACGGCTCGGCGCTGTCAAGCCTCTTGATGGAGTTGCATATCGACGCCGGGTTGAAAATGGTCCCGAAAGGGTTCAGACACACGTCAAAGCCCTCCCCGGCGAGCCTGCTGCCCACATTCGCCGCAAAGCAACTGCCCAAAATCAGTGTTCTGTCCTGTCTGCTAATCTTCATGGTGCTGCAAATTTAGTCATTCTAAAAAAATAACTTGGTAATCTTTATGTATCTTGTTTAGTCTTTTTAATATGTCATTCAGTCATGTAGCCCAGCTACACTCCTTCATTCCATATCAAAAATCCTTAAACAATCTTTCATAAATCTTTACCAACTTATTTTTTCATCATTCCTTAATATTTTATGCTGATAATGGCAGTACGAAGCACTTGGAATTGTCCTGACATTTTGTTACATTTGAGTCCATCTTATGTAACATATAATCATCGAGAGCCATGGACATTTCCAATCTCCTGCCTCAAACCATATCTCCGACTGCATACCAGCTTGCTCAATTTGGAAGGGCACCTGTCAACCATTTCCTTGGATTATAATATAACACAATGTCGTTGAGTAAGTTATTTCATATTTTTCTTTTCTTTTTATTGATGAGACCTGCGTGTGCATCACCGAGAGTTGTCGTGAAGGATGTGCCCGAAGTTGTCTGTACCCACGAGAAATTGAACAAAGAATTCCAACATTTTTTTGATAATTATTCTTTATCGCAGAAATCGCAGAACAAGGATACTCTTTATTGGAATCTCCTCAGGCAAAATCCATTATCGATGTTTTCTTGCATTGTATACAAGGAAGATGGAAAATTGCCAATTTGCGGCGGCGCTTATTTGAAGTATGGGAATCATATTATTGTCATTCAGGACAAACTTGACCGGGCATATTTCGAGATGGTCCCCGACAGTTCGATGAAGATAATGATGGAAAAGCGCAAGGTTCCGGACACCCCCGTCTTTTCATATCTGAAAACCGCTGTGACAATGGGCAATAAATTAGTGAAGTCCATAAGTTATTGTGAAATCGCTAATAATGTGGAGTGGTTACCTGATAGCACAAGAAATCAGAAACACCGATATGAACGGGGTAGTAATGATGAAGAGTCTGACCAACATATCGAACAGCAACTTCCGAATGTCGTATGTACAAACGAAGGGTTAGAAAATGAAATCAGGCATTTTCTGATGCAATATCATCAAAGTGACGGTGTTGAATACTGGAATATCGCCACACATGTTGAGTCATATACATACAATGGCAATCCGGTATTCCGTTGTGTCATCTCACGTCCTTTTAACAAGCCTGATTATGGGGTAGGGTATCTTGAGTATGATGATAACGTACTGATTATTCAAGGAGAAATTGACAGCTCTTTATTTTCTCCCGTGCCGGATAAGGACAGGGTTATCCCGGTAATCAAAAACCGGACACCGTGGAATGATGACTGCCGCCCGGAAGTATATATCTTTTTCTCCACAGAACAAGCCCTGAAGTGGCGTGCCTGGTAATATGGACGCCGAGTCCCAGATAATGCTCCTTCTACATATCGGAAACTAATGCCGCCCTGCCACAACCCGAAAATCACCTACGCGGGAGAGCGGCAACACAGATGTCTGTATGGCTGCCCAACTCGATAGGTGAGGCAGAAATCTCCTCACCTAGGCAGGGATAGTGGCTTCTAAGGCTGTCTATGGCATGGTGACTCTTTAGGTGAATTTCGGCTTATTCAATCCCTGCATGTCAGAGGCGCCGAGCGACATTGAGCGGAGGTTATGCGGCCTTTTTCTTGCTTTTCCCAGAATAATTCCTAACTTTGCAACGGCGGTGAAATTTACGGCCGTGATATCGGAAATATTGCAGCAGGATATGTCGCGGGAAGAGCTGGGTGGTCATGGAAAGATGTTAGGTTTTTCTTCGACAAATACCAAGGAGAACCGGAAGGGATTTCGTCTACATCTACTCAAAAATTCGGGTATGATTGTGGATATGATGATTATTTTCAAGAACTTTTGGAAGGCACAAACACAGATTAACGTGGAACCGAAGAAAATCGTTGGATGGGGATTCATTATTGTCCTTTCCGTATTTGTGTGTCTGATTGCCTTCAATCTGATATACCCGTTATACAAAATGTATTGGACAAGGCATCACTACGTTGAATATTATATCCCCGACTATGATGTATATGCGAAACTGACCCATCATGATGGCAGTGTATACGTAGGGTTGTCTAACAAACGGGAATGCCTGGATTATGAGGCGGAATGTCCGAAAGATGTTGACTATTTCAAGATGCCATTTTCGGATATCATTTCGTGTAATCATGCACACATAAAAAAGGATTGTCCTGACACCATATTTGTCAATGGGTGTTCCTACAATGAAAAAACATTGACAATCCAATCAATTTCAAGCGATGAAGATGCTGTGTGGCCGTATAGGGACTGTGACTCTCTCCAATCGTATCATTGTTTTTATGTTGAGCGACTTTTCCCGTATAAATTCAAACTGAGAGCAATAGACAATAGTATCAGGATTAAGCAGTTAAGCAGGAGAAATATGTAGCGCCACATTGCCACATGCCACAACCCGAAAATCACCTACGCGGGAGAGCGGCAACACAGATGTCTGTATGGCTGCCCAACTCGATAGGTGAGGCATAAATCTCCTCACCTAAGCAGGGATAGTGGCTTCCAAGGCTGTCTATGGCATGGTGACTCTTTAGGTGAATTTCGGCTTATTCAATCCCTGCATGTCAGAGGCGCCGAGCGACATTGAGCGGAGGTTATGCGGCCTCTTTCTTGCTTTTCCCAGAATAATTCCTAACTTTGCAACGGCGGTGAAATTTACGGCCGTGAAAATTGCTTTTTATGGAGTTTTTTGACAGGAAGGAACAACTTGAAAGTCTCCGCCAGATGCGGAGAAGGTCGTATGACAACCATTCGATGCTGACTGTTGTGACAGGACGCAGACGTATCGGCAAGACCACGCTCATTGATAGATCGATGGGTGACGAGCCATACGTGTATATTTTCGTCGGGAAGAAGGACGAGGCCGTGTTGTGCCGCGAATATTCACAGGAGATACGCGGCAAATTGGGAATGTTCGTGCCTGATGGCATCACCTCTTTTGGTGACCTGTTTGCGGTGTTGATGCAGGAGAGCCTGGTCAGAAAATTCACACTGGTGATAGATGAGTTCCAGAATTTCAGTGAGGTCAATCCGTCTGTTTTCTCCGACATCCAGAATCATTGGGACCGGAACAGGCTCGAAGGCCATGTGAACTTCATTGTCATCGGCTCCGTATATTCCCTTATGACAAGATTGTTCAAGGACAAGAAGGAACCGCTGTACGGGCGTGATGACCTGACGGTCAAACTTCAGCCATTTGCTCCTTCCGTGCTTCACGAGATCATCAGGACATATTATCCGGACTATACGGCCGAAGACCTGCTTGCCTTGTACACATTCACTGGCGCCATCCCGAAGTATATTGAACTTCTTGTAGATGCAGGTGCGCTGACGAAGGACAAAATGATTGAATTCATAGCTAGAGCGGACTCTCCGTTCATAGAGGAGGGCAGGAAGTTGCTGGTAAACGAATTCGGGAGGAAATATGGGACATACTTCTCTATCCTGCAGGCCATATCTGAAGGTTATGGCACACAGGCTGAGATAAAGGATTATCTCGGCAAAAAGGCTATTGGGGGCCACCTTGCCAAACTTGAGGAGACTTACAACCTTGTGGACAAGAAGCGCCCGATCTGGTCAAAGAAGACTACCCAGAACGTCAAGTTCGAGATAAGTGACGTGTTCCTCCGCTTCTGGTTCAGATACATTGAGAAGAACCAGCAACTCATTGAAATCAACCAGTATCCTTTGCTTCGGGAGATTATCCTGGCGGATTACGACACATATTCCGGGGATGTTCTGGAGAGGTACTTCAAGGCGGAACTTATGGAGTCTCTCCGTTACCGTGCAATTGACAGTTGGTGGGATCCGAAGGGCTATACTGACGAAAAGGGTAATCACCAGCAGGCCGAAATCGACATCATCGCCATAGATTTGGCTGGCAAGGTTGCGGAAATATACGAGGTGAAGAGGAATCCTGAAAAATACAGGAAGACTCTTCTCGAGAAGAAAGTTGAGTACATGAAAACTCAGGAAAAGAAATTGAAGAAGTACAAAATCAAGCTCGGATGCTTGTCACTGGAGAACTTATGAAGAAACTTATCCTCTCATTGACGTTTCTGGCCGGGGCTCTGTGCGCTGCGGCGCAGGAGAAGGCGGTCAGGCCTTCGCTCGAATACGATGTGGACTTCGAGACGCGTTTCGACAACCGTGAGTTCGATGCCGGCGGCAAGGCGTACTGCAGTTCGATGACAATTTTCGGTGCAAGACTGACCCCGATGGTGGGGCTGGGACTCGAAGAGACGGCCTCCGGGGCGACGCACCGTCTGATGGCCGGCATCGATGTGCAGAAAGATTTCGGTGCGTCGCCGGTGTCGAGCCTTGTCAAGGGAGGCCTGGCAGGGAAGGCAAGGTATGCAGATGGCCTTGAGGCCGAGTCTCCGTACCGTCTGAACAACCTTGCCCTGTTCCGTGACATTGTGCTCTTTTATGACTATCGCCGCCAGGTGCGCAATGTCGGGCTCGGTATAACGGCCGGCATTTTCCCGCGCCGCATGACAGGAGGGGAGTATGGTGAATATATGTTTTCCGACTCGCTCAGGTTCTATGACCCCAACCTGGAAGGCCTTCTGTTCACGTTCCAGCGCCCGAAAGCCTATTTTGAGGTTGGCTGCGACTGGGTGGGCAAGGCCGGTTTTGCAAGGCGCGAGCGCTTCATGGTTTTCACGGCCGGGTATTCTGACCTGAAGGACTGGGTGCGTGTCGGATATGCCGGGTACATGCTGCATTATGCCGGTTCGGAGGTTGTCAGGGGCGTGGTGGACAACATCATGGTAAATCCGTACGCCAAGTTCGATTTCGGAGGTATGGCTCACCTTCAGGAACTCTCTGTCAAGCTGGGCTGGATTCAGACCCTCCAGCAGGACCGCAAGGAGACAACTGGTTACATTTTCCCATGCGCAGGCGAACTGACCGTCGGTGTACGTAATTGGAACGTCGGGGTGCGCAACACCCTGACCGTGGGCACGAACCTGATGCCGTACTGGCACGACCGGGACAATGCCGGAGTGCAGTTCGGATATGACCTGTATATGGGCGACCCATTCTACCAGATCACCCCAGGAAGCCCGTTGACCATCGATTCCGAAGGCGTGGAACGCTATGACGCCCGCCGGGGAATATATGACAAGATCGACCTTTTCTACGAGCCGGACCTCGGGGATTATCTGAAACTGAAAGTCCAGGCACGGTTCCATTTCACCGCCGGCGGCTATCAGGGCTGCCAGCAGATGATAGGCCTCTCATTCAACCTCTCGAAATTGATGAACAGATAATATGGAAACACCAATCAAATCCTCCCGGGCGTGGAGTTTCGTGATTCTGGCCCTTGTCTACCTGACCGCCTGCTTTGTCGGCCTGTACTTCTACCGCCTTGCCATCCAGTGCTGCGGCGCCGTGATGTCACTTTTCATCGCAGATGTCGCTGCCACCATCCATGTGTGGATATGGGGGCTCGTGTTCGAGAACGTGTCCGTGTATGACCCATACTGGAGTGTCGCGCCTCCGGTGTTCATCACTGCCGTCGCCATCCAGCTTGTCAATTTCTCCCTTCCGGTCATGCTCGTGGCCGCGGCCATCTGGTGGTGGGCAATCCGCCTCACAGCCAACTGGGCCTACACCTTCCGCAACCTCGGCAGCGAGGACTGGCGTTACACGAAATACCGTACAGAACAGCCTGCAGTCATATTCCAGCTCATCAATTTCTTCGGTCTCAACATGATGCCGACTATCGTTGTGTTCTTCTCCATGCTGCCGGGAATCATGTTGATCCAGGAAGGATATTTCCACGCCTGCTGGCTGACCTGGGTGGGATTCTTCATTTCGGTCGGCGCAGCCACAATCCAGCTCGTCGCCGACATCCAGGCACATCGTTTCCGCCGTGCCCACAAAGGGGAAGTCTGCCAGGTGGGACTCTGGAAGAGAGGCCGTCACCCGAACTATTTCGGTGAGATAATGATGTGGTGGGGCGTATGGCTGATGTACGTCTCCGTGGCAGGATCCGGCTCTTCTTCCGCCATGGTCCCTGGCTCTCTTGCCGCCATCGCTCCGGACTCTTTTGCCGCTATGGTTCCGGGCTCTTCTTCCGCCATGGTCCCTGGCTCTTTTGCCGCCATCGCCGCCGGGCTTGGCCACAATACCTGGCTCATCGCCGGCCCTGTCGCCATGACCCTCATGTTCCGCTTCATCAGCGTCCCCCTCATGGAAGGACGTCAGCTGCGCAACAAGCCAGCCTACGCCGAGTACCGCAAGAATACCAGGATGTTCATCTAGACCTTCCTGCCTTTACAGGGTGTTCCTGAGGTCTGGCACGTTGATTTGTGCGCAATCTGCAGAATTCCCGCAGATTGCGCACAGTTCGTTTTGCTAAGATACTGATTGTCAGCATATTGGGTTTTTGTCTTGTGCGCGGTCTGCATATTTTTTGCAGATCGCGCACAACCGCGTTTGCCTGCGTCAACTAAATTGAACCGTAATGGACTTGACGGGCTTTGGGATAATGGGGAAATTTGTCACAATCAAATTATTTACAATATTTTACTATGAGGACTCTTTTTTCTTGGTTATTCGCCAACGTGGGTACTGTGATCAGAATAATCGGTATCCTGGCTTTGATGATTTATTGTTTTGGTATTGCCCCATCGGATGATTCGTCCGTTTCAACTGTTGTAGTCTTGATTGTAGGCGCGTTTTATTATTTGGCTGGCTTAGCATGGTCAAAGGCCACAGCAGAAAGTGGCGGAATGGGATTTATCGGGTGGCTTGTAATCGTCGGTGCGTATTATTGGTTCTTCGGCTTGTCGAAATATGCTGCCTATTTCGGCTCATGGAATCTGGTCGGTTTTCCGATTCTTTGTGTGGTGATAGCATTGGCCGTAGCAATATATTGTGTCGTCAACCTGGATGATGTTGAGGATTTTGCTTTTCTCGTTAATGCCAGTGCCGTTGAAAATTTCGAAACCGGGGTCGGATACTTTTTCAATCGTTTTGCAGAGGTTTCGACGCAGATATTGTTCTTAGGTGCTGCAATAGGCGTTGCTCAAATTCTTTTCTCCTTGTAGGAATACATTCCCGACCACGGAATCTGACACCGAGAGGGTCTTTTATGCGTCAGGTCTGCAGCATCTTCAGCAGTCCTGACGCTTTAGTCATTCTTAAAAAATAACTTGGTAATCTTTATGTATCTTGTTTAGCCTTTTTACTATGTCATTCAGTCATGTAGCGCAGCTACACTCCTTCATTCCATATCAAAAATCCTTAAACAATCTTTCATAAATCTTTACCAACTTATTTTTTCATCATTCCTTAGTTTTCCAATTTGAACCATAATGAACTTGATTGGGGGGCGAGGAATGTGGAAATTTACTGAAAATACCGTTATGAAAAAATTCTTATTATTTGTTCTTTGTTTAATAGGCGCCATAGTGCTTATTGTGCAACTCGATTTTTCTTTGGAGGATTGGTCTCTCCTCTTCATTGCATTGTTTCTGGTCAGACTGATAATTGTCGCGGTGAAAAGTCCTGATTCAGGTAATCTTGGCTATAGCATCAGCAACGGGATTTCTCGTCTGGGAGGGGAGCGCCTTTCGTGGTGGGACGATAGGCTGTTTGTAATCGAAGATGACTATACTTCAGGCCCTATAGGATGGCTGATATACAGGTGGGCTATTACAATTGCCGGTGCAATCTCAATTGTAGTCTGGATTGTCAAATTCTTCATTTGGTTATTCTCTCAACCTGCATTCTGGATAACGATAGGTTCACTGGTGGCGTTGGTTATCATAATAGGGGTTATAATATATTTCCACGAAAAAGCAGCAGACAAAGCTTATGCTTTAAAAAAGGAACGCGAAAAGCAGTTTCAGAAGGACTGCCGGGAAATGGAAAAGGATTTTGTGGAAACGGCAGGTGTGCCTATGCCGACGGAAGCAATCACACATGATAATTTTGAATATTGCCAATCTTCTCTTGAAGAAATAAAGACATTGATGAATGACTTGCTGACTGCCGATATAAGTGTTGCCCAGTCTATGCGCAGGGCTTTGATAGACAAAAAGTTGGAAGTGTTTTATAAAGTGTCTTTCCTCAAACAGGCAGAATCTCTCTGTGAAATTGCTCCTGATGTCAAAGAGCGAATAAAAGACGAATTTGAGAAGATGGATCTTGTGGCGATCAGAAAACCAGGCATTTCAGATGAGGATCACGATGAATATCTGATAGCATTGGATGAAGAAAAACTCCTTCTTGAAGACAATACCATGGCACCATATCTTTCAAGTCTTGACAAATACAAGAATATGGATACATCGTCTTTCGGAGGCCTTTTCACAAGCTCGTCGAAATTGGCGGAAAAGGCAAGGATTTTCAAGGATATATATCAGTCTGCAAAGGCTGAATATGAAGAACTTGAAAAGGTGAAAGAGGAAGTGAATTATATGCTGGAGGAACAGCGTGTATCGGCGTATGAAAATATATATTTAGGTGTCGAACTGCTCAATCTCGTGCGTGACAATTCCGGTGGCAAGTCATTGACAAAAGCAGACGATCTGGTTGAAATGAATCTTGACTTGGGCACGGTATCATTTGAAAATGCTGGAAAAGATTCGGATATTGCCGGATTGGCTCTTAATTCGATGTCTTCATTCTTTGACAGGATCGCGAATGATAAAAAGTTTACTGATTATGTTATGGAAAATCCCAAGGAGGCCATAGGCGGTGAGGCATTGGAGTTTATTGGCGAGGCAATTCGTGAAAGAAATGAGGCTATAGAAGAAAACAATGAAGCAATCAGACACATTGTCGAGAAAATACCTGAAATGGTAGATGCCTATACAGAGGGCCAGTCTCGTATGCTTAGAGCGATAGAGATAACGAAAGCATTGGTCAATGCCAACAAGGGATTTGCTTCTATATACGCTCCTTTATACGAAAAGGTTTTCGTGAATAACAATGTCGCGTCTGTGTCCATCAAGGACATGCAGATTCTTGCGGGCGCGCTGAAAGAGTACAACAATATAGCAAAGACAAAATTATGATGGACGAAGAATTGATTTGTCAAGATGACGAGACAATAGACCGTTATGAACCTGTTCAGGAAGAGAAACCTGATCATACCAGTGAAGTGCTGGGACTTATGCAAAATGCATCAAACTTGTATGCTCAGTGCAAGATGATGGAAGAAAAAACTGAGCAGATCAAACTCTGGGGAGAGGTGAAAATAGCTGAGACAGTTGCAAAATACAGATCGTGCCAAGACTTCCTGACATTTACATTTGGAGAGAGGGACAAGGCCTTGACAAAGCATTATGATTTACTTGACAAGGCCGTTGCTGATGGGGATAGAGAGTTGATAGTGGCTGCGTTGAAGGGTATCAGCGGAATAGTTACCAGTTCGCCCCTTTCTGATTTCGATGAGTTTGTAAAGTTGTACGAGGATACATCAGTCCCTTTGCTGGATTTCTGATGGTGACGGTCCAAAATGCGCACTGTATTTTTCTCTCCTTGGATCGGCTCTCACTATTACTCCGGAGGCATCTTCGGCAAGCGGATCATGGTGCTCGGCGACAGCCACTACTGCGGTACGCCGTGCGGCATGTGTGGAGTGAATCCCAATCCGAAGTGCAACAGGCTGACATCTGATGTCATCAGTTGGTATCTTGATCCGAAGATTGAACGCGAAGGGTGGATGAATACATACCTGAAGTTTGAGAGGTCACTTGCAGGTCACGAAACCACAATGGAGGAAAGTCGGAAGATATGGGATTCCATCATTTTCTACAATTTCCTTCAGGTGGCTCTTCATGGTCCTCGGGAAGCCGGAACTCCTGAGCAGCATCAGGCATCTGTTGCTCCGTTCTTCTCGGTTTTGAATACATACCAGCCGGATCTTCTGATAGTCTGGGGAGTGCGCTTGTGGAACAACCTCCCTTCGGAAAATTGGATAGACGGACCGGATGTGAAGGTCGATGGCTATCAGGTGAATAATGGCTATTATCGGCTTTCCGACGGAAGGATGGTGCGTGCCGTCTGTGTATATCACCCATCTGCCGGCTACAGCTGGGATTATTGGCACAAAGTCATCAAAGCTATCTTGTAGACAGTCTTCCTCAGAATCTCACACCGACCCCGGCTTCGAGGTCGGTGTATTTGAATGCGGTGAGGTTGGTGCCGAGGGTGGCGTAGAAGTGGCCCCAGAGGCCGATCAGGCCGCATTCGAGGGCGAGGCCACGGGAGTTGAGGCCGGTGACGGCAACGGGTCTGCCGGCATAGTCGATGAGGGTGTATGAGTATGCGCCATAACCTGCGCCGGCATATATTCCGGCCCATTTGCCGAACCTTCTGATGCCGCCGGCGGTGACGGTCATTCTCTGCTTTGCCGATGTCCCGTCTGTCATGATTTCACTGCCGTCCGGGAGCACCCCATTGAGGTCGCATTCATATTCCGGCCTGGCGTGACGGAAGTTGTCGCGGTATTTGACATATCCACCCCAATGTGGCCCGGTGACTCCTGCCATCAGGCCGTACGACAGGGTCGGGCAACAGCCGATCTGGGCGGATACCAGGATGTCCGGACGCTTCCTGCCGGCAATGGCGGCGGGGTCCTGAACTGAAACTCCGGTGCCCGGGACTGGCGCTCCGGCGCTGATGCCGGTCTTGAAATCCGTGACTGCCGGTGAGGACATCTTCAACCCCGTTATGGCCGGCCATGTCTCACGCACGGCGGTGTCGGCTGTGTCCGGCTCCGTCTGCACGGGCGGGGGAGCCTGTGAGGGAACTTTCTTCGGGGCAGTGGCGGTCCGTTTGCCGGACTGGCTTACACCGGATGCTGTCCCTGTCGTCAGTTCCGTGCCTTTCCCTGCGGCTGTGGCGAAATGGTTTCTGATCATCTCGAACCTTGCCTTCTGCGCCGCAGACATCTGTCCCTGACCTTCACTGAGGCTGTTTTTCAGCAGGTTGAGCTGTACAATGAGCGATGAAAGGGACTCTTTCGGGATGTTCTGCCCCGTCTTTTCCTGCTCCATGAGTTCGACGCAGCGCGCGCAGATGAGTTCGTATCTGTCCAGTGCCTCGTCCCAGTTTCTCTGCTGGGCAAGGCAAACGGCCTGTATGAAAATCAGTACGGCAGACAATATGAGACCACGAACGCGCATATAATGCAAAATTAGCAAAAATATCGTACATTTGGAGTATGAACAGTCCGTCCGGATTCTTTACTGTGCCAGATTTTATGTCGGCCTCATTGCCGCATGACAGGGAATTGATACATATCTCCCTGTCAGGTTATTCGGTGTTGTACCGGATCGACAGGAACGGACGCTTCCGTGTGCTGAAGGCCCTCAAGCCGGAGTTCAGGGGACAGACGATGTATGAAGACCTGCTCCGGAAGGAGTTTGACATCGCATACGGTCTTGACCATCCAAATATCTGCAGGTGCATCGGCTTCTGCAAGGACCCTGAACTGGGCAATGCCATCGAACTGGAATGGATAGACGGGGTGACGCTGGACCAGTTCTGTCCGGCCGGGAAAGGGGAGGCACTCAAGGTGATGGAGGAGTTGTGCGACGCTCTCTCTTATATTCACGACCGTCAGATTGTCCACCGCGATCTCAAACCATCCAACATCCTTGTTACCCGCAACGGCAACAATGTGAAAATCATTGATTTCGGTCTGTCTGATGCGGATTACCATTCGGTTTTGAAGGAGCCTGCCGGGTCGGTGCTGTACGCATCTCCGGAACTTCTGGAGGGCGAGGACATCGACTGCCGGAGTGACATCTATTCGCTCGGTGTCATAATGGGGGAGTTCCTGCCTTCGCGTCGCCGTGTCATCAGGAAATGTTCAAGGCGCAATGCGCAGGACAGGTATCCGGATGCGGAATCGGTCAAAAAAGCCCTTTTGAGGCCACTCTGGCCATGGGTGCTGGCAGTGTCATTGCTTGCTGCGATATGCGTTATGGCCGCTGTAATGCCGGAAAGAGACAAGGTGCAGCCGTCGGAGGATACCCATTCGACAGAGGATGCGCGTCCAATATTCCAGTCCGTCGACACGACACTCAACATAGAGGATGTGTTCAACGAGGCGACAAGGCTGATAATGGATGCCGATACTAATTGACTTTCAGGATGTTGATGCCGCCGTTCTTTCCGGCCGCATAGGAAGGAGTGTATTCTCCGCCCCGCAGGATCCTCGCGATGAAGAGAGGGTAGCCCACAATGATGGATGACAGTTCGAAACGGTCTCCCGGCATCAGTTTGGAGTTGTGGGATTCGATTACTTCAAAGTTGAAATTACCGAGATAATTCAACGCTACAAGTCTGTCAGGGGCCCATCCGATCAGGACTTTGTCTCCGATTCCGAGGTCAGAGACGGCAACGTTCCTGGTGGTGAAAAAGCCGGATTCGACAATGTTTCTTTTGGCCAGGTCCTCGCAGAAGGCCGAGAATGACGCGAACCCCAGATACTTTGACAGGGTGTCAAGTGTGGCGATGCGAGGCTGCGGGCAGAGTGTCACATACCCCCACATTCTCTTCAAGGTGGATGCTGATATTATGCTCTTTGTCTTGTCCTGGATGTCTGCGGCGAGGGATTCAAAATCCGTGGACGTAGCGACCCTGCGTCCATATTTTTTCTCTATTTCAGTGAGGAGATACCCCAGTTCCGGTATGTTCTTGACAGACATATCGGCAAAAGTACTTACTATGGTATCCTTCTTCAAGTCCATTTTAGTTCATTTGCGGATTTTGAGGGCATCAATCAATATATTCAATTGCTGTGGAAGCGTCTTTATTGTACTCTCCGATGACTTGCCCGCTTTTGAGATAAATGACTTTGAGACCGGGATTGTCTGTGAAATCGGCCCTCTCCAGTCTCGGGCATTTTGTAAGGTCAAGGAAGGTGAGATTGTTGCCTGAACAGTTGAGGTATTCGAGTTGCGGGCAGTCCAGCACAAGGTCCTCCAGCATGTTGGAATCCACATGCAGTTCCTTGATGTGACTGTCTGACAACTGGAAATGGGTGAATTGATTGCCGAATATGCTCAGGAATTCCAGATTGTCCAGCATTGACACGTCCAGCCTGCTTAACTTGTTGCAGTACAGGTCAATGTATGACAGGGCAGTGTTGTGTGACAGGTCCAGCGAGGTGATCTGGTTCCGCATCAGGCTCAACCTGCCCAATTCGGGGTTGCAGGACAGGTCGATTGACTTGATCTTCCCGTTCGCCGTTTTTTCGCCCGCTTCCTTGCCTGAAATCAGAATAGATGTCAGGTTGGGGAAGTGCTGGATACCTTCGACTGACTGTGCGTCGTCGGAAACGAAATCAATCTGGCCGACGGCATCGGCTTCGTCCTGCTGCAGGATGCCGTCTTCGTCCGTGTCAAAATGTTTGAGCGTGTAGGCGCGGAAATACTCGTCCGGAATCACGACCCCGTCCCTGCCTAATCTGCTCAGGTCCGGAACCAAAAGCCCCTGGCAGGAACATGCCAGGAGCAATGGGATGAGTATTGATGCGGCTCGGCGCATTGTTATTTTGCGATCGCGATCGCGCGTGTCTCGCGGATAACGGTGATCTTGACCTGTCCTGGATATGTCATCTCGTCCTGAATCTTCTTTGCGATGTCGGTTGAGAGTGACTCTGCCTCCTGGTCGCTGATCTGGTCTGCTGCGACTACCACGCGGAGTTCGCGGCCAGCCTGGATTGCATAGGTCTTTGTGACTCCCGGATGGCTTTTGGCGATGTTCTCCATATCCTTGAGTCTCTTGATGTAGGACTCGATGACCTCGCGGCGTGCACCGGGACGGGCACCTGAGATGGCGTCGGCGACGAGTACGAGAGGTGCGATGACAGAGTTCATCTCCATCTCCTCGTGGTGTGAACCCACTGCGTTGCAGATATCCGGTTTCTCCTTGTATTTCTCGGCAAGTTTGGCTCCGAGGAGTGCGTGAGGAAGTTCAGGGTCTTCGTCGGAAACCTTTCCGATATCGTGGAGGAGTCCGGCTCTCTTGGCGGCCTTAGGGTTGAGGCCGAGTTCGGAAGCCATTGTGGCGCAGATGTTGGCCACCTCGCGGCTGTGCTGGAGAAGGTTCTGTCCGTATGAAGAACGGTATTTCATGCGTCCGATAAGCTTGACAAGCTCGATGTGCAGCCCGTGGATGCCGAGGTCGATGCAGGTGCGCTTCCCGGTCTCCATAATCTCGTCCTCAAGCTGCTTCTGGACTTTTGCGACCACTTCCTCGATGCGTGCGGGATGGATGCGGCCGTCGATCACCAGCTGGTGCAGGGCAAGTCTTGCGACCTCTCTGCGGACAGGGTCGAATGCGGAGAGGAGGATTGCGTCAGGTGTGTCGTCAACCACGATCTCGACGCCTGTCGCTGCCTCCAGCGCCCTGATGTTTCGTCCTTCTCGGCCGATGATGCGTCCCTTGATCTCATCGCTCTCGATGTTGAATACGGTGACGGCGTTCTCTATGGCTGTCTCAGTGGCGGTGCGCTGTATAGTGTTGATTACTATTCTCTTGGCTTCCTTGGATGCAGTGAGGCGGGCCTCGTCCACAACGTCATTGATGTATGCCTGGGCCTCTGTGCGTGCCTCGGCCTTCATGCTCTCCATCAACTGGCTCTTGGCCTCGGACGCGGACAGTCCGGCAATCTTCTCGATCTGGCTTATTGCTTCCTTCTTGAGTGTGTCATACTCCTGAGCCTTTCTGTCGGCTGCCTCGAGCTGCCTCTTGAGATTTTCCTTGAGATTTTCAGCCTCCTTGTTCTTCCTGCCGAGTTCGGAGTTCTGCTGGTTCAGCGAGTTCTCTTTCTGCTTGATGCGGTTTTCGGCGTCCGAGATGGCCTTGTTCTTCTCGTTGATGTACTGTTCGTGCTCGCTCTTGAGCTGCAGGAATTTTTCCTTTGCCTGGAGGATCTTGTCTTTCTTGATGGCTTCTCCTTCGAGCTCGGCCTTTTCGAGAATGTCCTCTTTCTTGCCCTTCAACATTGCCCTCCTGACGAATATGTAAATCGCCAGGGCTATGATGGCGCCGCAGATTGCGGCAATGATGTAATTGAGTGTTACCATGTCGATATCGATTAGTTTTGTGCGCTATATAAATTAAACAAAAAATCCGTTCCAATATTGTCAGGAGCGGATTTTGTATAAAAAAGCCGTTAGCGCAGTGTCAGAAAAATCTTGGAAACAAGATTTGGGCTCCGGTTCCGGTTCGGACATCCTCCGTCCCGCCTTATGCGCAGAAACTACGTAAACATTTCTGCAGCGGAATCCCCCGAAGGGTCAAATAGGTCCGCCTTTCCCGTCCGAGAAACCCGGTTACGCAGTGGGTGTTGTTTTCAGCACAAACGTAACTAACGGCCGTTTTTCACAATGTTGTCGATGTAACTTCCGAGGTCAGCCTCGAACTCTTCCGCCTCTTTGCGGTTGCGCTCGATCTGGTCGTTGAGCTTGATGTTGGTGATGCACTCGTTCAGCGCCACAAACGAAAGGATATCCACTTCGGGCTTGCCCAGGAACTGTTTCCTGTAATTGGACACTTTCTGGTTGATTACATTTGCGGCCTTGCGGATAACTTCTTCATTTTCAGGGGAAGAAGCCTTCAGACAATATGTCCTGTCAGAGATGACGATTGAAATCTTCTGTTCTGCCATAGCCGTTATCCTTCCATCGCGGAGATGCACTTATCTATCTCCTTTATCAATTTCTCGACCTTGGCTCTGGCGGCGTCGTTGCTCTCCGGTGAGGCTGTGAACGCTGCCTTGAGCGTCAGGCTGTCGATCTGGTTGTTCAACTCGATAATCTGCTCCTTGTACTTCTCGACCATCGCACTGTACCCGTCGAGGCGTGAACGGAGGGCTGAATTCTCTCCTTTCGCCGCTTCGAGTTCTGCTATAAGACGTTCAGTTTGTTTTTTTATGTTTTCCAGCATGGCACTGACCAGGTCAAAATAGTACTGACTACAAAGTTACTTATTTTATTGAAAAATGCAAAATTTTGGTTACCTTTGAGAAATTTTATTAAATGGGCAAAATTGTTTTGAAAAATATAGGCCTTGGAGGCGCCGGAGTGGATATTGTCATTGACGGACAATATATTTCACGGGTGATTCCGACCGGGTCAGATGAGGCGGTGTGCGGCCTGAAGACTTCGAAGGATGTGGAGGTGATGGACTGTTCGGGCAAGGAGGTCGTGCCGGGATTCGTGAATATGCACACCCACGCCGCAATGACACTGATGCGGGGTGTGAGCGAGGACCAGACTCTCGAGAAATGGCTCGACACAGTCTGGCGGTATGAGGACAGGATTGATTCCAACTTCGTCCACTGGGGCACTATGGTTGCCTGCATGGAGATGCTCAAGGGCGGAACCACGGCATACAACGACCACTACTGGTTCCCGTATTCATCGGCACTGGCCGCTGTCCAGTCCGGCATGAGGGCCACTGTGTCGTATGTGGTCCTTGACAGGAACGATCCCGGCGAGTCAGCCCGTCAGTGGGACGAACTGCAGCAGATATTCGAGGAGTCTTCGACATGGCCGGGAAACGTCGGTTTCTCGGCGGCTTTCCATGCCATTTACACCGTAAGCGAGGACATGATGCGCCGTGTCGCTTTTTTTGCACGCGCACACGCGTTGAACCTGCACATCCACCTTGCCGAGTCCGAGAAGGAGAACGCAGACTGCAAGGCCGCGCATGGCGGTCTGTCGCCGGTGGAATATCTCGACGAACTGGGCGTGCTCGGACCGAACGTGGTGGCTGCGCACTGCCTTCAGCTCAGCGACCATGATGTCGAGATCCTGGGCCGCAACAGAGTCAACTGTGTGCACAACATCAACTCCAATCTCAAGATATCGTCCGGCTACCGATTCCGCTACAACGACCTCAGGGATGCCGGGGCGAATGTCTGTCTGGGCACCGACGGCTGCGCATCGTCCAACAACCTGGACATGCTGGAGACCATGAAGACCACGGCCCTTCTCCAGAAGGCCTGGCGCAATGACCCTACCTCGATGCCGCTGGATGAACTGATGAAGTGTGCCACCGAGAACGGTGCAAAGGCCCTGGGCCTCAAATCCGGCGTTGTGGCGGAGGGGTATCTGGCAGACCTGGTGATCGTGGACACGGACAATGTCAATTTCCTGTCACCGGCTCCGTTCCTTGCCAATTTCATCTATTCCGCCCACAGTGACTGCATCCATTCGGTCATCTGTGACGGACGTTTTGTGGTCAGGAACCATCACTGCCAGGATGAGGAAGCAATACTCGAAAATGCACGTAATGCAATGAAGATCATTTTATAACAGCAAGATATGGATCAGAGAGAAGAAAGAATATACACAGCTGCCGAATTCATCAAGGCCCGTCTGGACGGCCGCACGCCGCGCGTGGGCATAATCCTGGGCAGCGGACTTGGCAAACTTGGAGAGAACATCGAGGACCCGACTGTGATCCCGTACAGGGAGATTCCGGGATTTCCGATTTCCACGGCGATTGGCCACAAGGGCAATTTCATCATCGGCCGTCTCGGCGACAAGGACGTCGTGGCCATGCAGGGCCGTTTCCACCCTTACGAGGGTTATCCCATGGACCTTGTGACCCTGCCTGTAAGAGTGATGAAAGTGCTTGGTGTGGAGTTCCTGTTTGTCAGCAATGCCGCCGGCGGCGCCAATCCTGACTACGAGGTAGGCGACCTGATGATAATCAAGGACCACATCAACATGATGCCCAACCCGCTTGTAGGTCCTAACATGGACTCATTCGGCGCCCGTTTCCCGGACATGACCGCTCCGTACGACCTGGAACTCATCGTCCGTGCAGAGAAGATTGCGGACGGACTTGGATTCGAACTCCGCAAAGGCGTCTATCTCGGCAGCACCGGCCCTACTTATGAGACCCCGGCCGAGGTGCGTTTCTTCCACAGCGTCGGAGCCGATGTGCTCGGCATGTCCACAATCCCCGAGGTCATAGTGGCCCGTCACAGCGGCATGAGAGTGTTCGGCGTGTCAGTCGTGACCAACAAGGCCAACCTTGACAATGTGGCCACCGTCCTCAATGACGAGAACGATGTTGTCGTGCAGGCAGACAAGGCCGCTGACAGGATGTCACTGCTTTTTGCTGAACTCATCAAATCCCTTTGAAAACTAAGTATATGAAACGAATCTGCCTTTTCTTCGCACTGGCGATGTGTGTCTGCACAGCCTCATCCTGCGGCGAGAAATTCAAAAGCAACCTGAAGAGCTGGATCCACCTCGACCCTCTGCGTGACACGGTGACCGTCTATCGTGACAGCGTCACAATCCGTGATGTCGATGCCGGCTTCCTTCTGGTGAACAAGGAAACAATGACTGTGAGCCTCTTCAATGCCAAAGGCGAGAAAGAACTCGAATACGGCATTGCCTGCGGAGCAAATTATGGCAACAAGAGGTGTGAGGACGACATGAAGACACCGGAAGGCGTGTTCCATATAGCCAATATCAACAACTCGACCAACTGGCCATATATCAACAAGAAGACAGGTTCCAAGTCTTATGGCTGCTTCGGTCCCAAGTTCCTGCGGATCAAGGAACATCCGAGCATCGGGATACACGGCACGAATGCTCCGAGTTCGATCGGAAGGCGCTGTTCCCACGGCTGCATCCGTGTCAAGAGCGAAAACATACTGGTCCTTGCCGAACGTGCCTATCCCGGCATGGTAGTCATCATATCCCCGTCAAGCAAGGATGCAATGGTCAATGTGCAGGAAATGAAGAAAGCCTCGTCCAAATAACAGACTTGCATGGAAAACGGAAAATATAAATTCGGACTTAAGACGGCATCGGCGTTTGTCATTGCCAACATGATAGGAACAGGTGTGTTCACCTCGCTTGGTTTCCAGCTCCTGACCACGACCAATTTCATATCTATCATGATACTCTGGCTTCTTGGAGGCGTCATCGCCCTCTGCGGAGCTCTCGTTTATGGCGAACTCGGCGCAGCCATGCCACGTTCCGGGGGAGAGTATCACTACCTGAGCTGCATCTATCACCCATTTGTCGGTTTCCTTTCCGGCTGGGCGTCACTGATTATCGGATTTGCCGCCCCTGTGGCGCTTGCCTGCATGGCATTGAGCAAATATGTCGGCATGATATGGCCTGGCGTGAACACGACCGTTCTTGCCATCTCCATCCTCTTCGTCGTGACAACTGTCCATTCACTCAGCCTGAAGGTAGGCGGCGGAATGCAGAATGTGTTCACGACTTTCAAGATACTGGTCATCATCGCCTTTGTGGTGCTCGGATTCACTCTGCCTGACCATTATCAGGACATCAGCGCGTCTGTAAGCAGTTTCTCCTTCAAGGAACTGCTCAGCCCGGGATTTGCCGTAGCGCTTATCTGGGTCTATTATGCTTATTCCGGGTGGAATGCCTCTGCGTACATATCCAGCGAACTCGAAAACCCGCAGCGCACGCTTCCCCTTTCCCTGCTCTCGAGCACAGTGATTGTCACGATTCTTTACATTCTTGTCAATGCAGTGTTCCTTCTCTCCACCCCGGTAGATGCTCTTGCCGGCAAGGTCGAGGTCGGGCTCATCAGCGCCCAGAACATCTTTGGAGTCGGGTTCGGCAATGTCATGGGACTGCTCATAGCCATCATGCTCGTGTCCAGCATAAGCTCGATGGTCTTCATCGGTCCGCGTGTGAGCCAGGTCATGGGAGAGGATTACAGAATACTTCATTTCCTCGCCGACAAATCCAGACGGGGCACACCGTTTGCAGCCATCTGGTTCCAGTTCGCCATCAGCTTGCTTCTCATCCTGACCGACTCGTTCAGTCTGGTGACTACATATACCGGAGTCACACTTTCATTGTTCGCACTCCTTACCGTCGGAGGCGTATATGTTCACAGAAAGCGTTTTCCTGATGTTGAGCGTCCATACAAGACATGGGGATATCCGGTCATTCCCGCCATTTTCTGCATTCTTATCATCTGGTCCATCATCTATCTGGTCAATGATGATTTCACAAAGACCTTTGTGACTCACGAACAGAAATTCATGGTCATGACGGTCATGAGTGTCGGAACCCTTGTTCTTGGCGCCGCGGTGTACCTGATCGACAAATTGTGTTTCAAATCTGCTGATGATTAAAACTTAATACCTATGAAACTTAAATTCTTCTCACATTCAGCCTTGCTGGTATGCTCTGTATTGGCTGTCGGACTGTTTTCTTGTGGCAACTCCAACTCCAATGCAGTCGAGTCGGGCGATGAAATCGTCGTGGACACAGTCGCTGTAGTGCCGGAGCGTCCTATGCCGGTGGCAAATGACACAATCAACAATATCGCCAGGATCATGGCAGGTATTCCTCTCGAAGAAGGAGAACTGTTCTACGAAAAGACCCAGACCTCTGCCTGGAAGAACCATAAGGCATCCATGGACCGTATGTGGAACCGCTGCCAGACCAATCTCGAGGCCGTGCAGGGACTCGCGGCTGCTGACCTTGCCGATGTCAATGAGAAAGTAAAGACCGTCTTCTATCCTTTCAGCGGTCCTGATTTCGTATACCCTTCATCTCTCTATCCGGAGGCCGATACATACTGGCTCGCAGGACTTGAACCGGCCGGCTCCGCCTTCACTGAGGCATCTGCCAATTCGTCCATGTATACCAAGTGCTCTTATGCTCTCAGAAGCATTCTGTATTCGAGCTTCTTCATCACAAAGGACATGGCCTCCGATTTGTCGAAGGCACAGGTGAACGGTACGACCCCACTCCTTGAGTTGCTCATTGTCAAGATGGGATACTCCCTGATTTCTGTAGGCAAGGTGTCTCTTGATGCGGAAGGAAAGCCATTCGCTGACCCGAATGGATACGGCGTCGAAATCAAGTTCTTCAAGCCGGGTGTCCGCCACGAGCAGACTCTCTACTATTTGAGCACGAATATTGCAGATGGAAGCATGAAACCGGAAGTACAGGCCCTGTATGGCAGTTTTGACAAGGAATCCACGGCGACATTTGTCAAGTCCTGCTCATATTGTCTGCACGGCGGCCAGTTCTCAAAGATGAGAGGATATATACTTGACAATACATTTGCAGTTGTCGAGGATGACACAGGAGTCCCTTACAAGTATATGAACGAAAAGGGTTGGGAGGTGACATTCTACGGACAGTATGTTCATCCTATCTCTCTCTTCAGCGAATACACTTACCAGAAGGATCTTGTCAAGGCATGGTCCGAGAAGGGCTCAAAGCCGCTTCCGTTCAGGATAGGTTATGGCAAGGGGTCGTCTCTCCTTATCGGAAGGGCGCCTGCCGCTGTTGAAACCAAGGAAGTAACAGAATAGAATAATTATAAAAAGTATGAAAAAATTAGGTCTGATAGTAACCAGAGTATGCGGCGGTCTTGAAAGACTTTACAGTCTCAACACCGAAGGGTGGGAGGACCGTGTGGGTGATGAGAGGCAGAGGCTTGAACATCTTGTTCTTCCCGATGACAATATTCCTCTCGTCTACCTGCTGTCGTTCAATGACTCGGGCTGCTATCTCAGGATAGTCAAGATCACATCATCCAGAAGCCAGCAATATGTTTCGGCCTGCATCTTCATCCCTTGCGGAGTCAAGCCTGATGCACAGACGCTGAACCGCTATGTCGAGGTGCTCGGCGAGGAAGTCACAAGGTGTGCTTCCGGCAATGACGTGCCAGTGAGGAGCGCTGTCGTGGACCCTCTTTTCACTACGGAATACCAGCCGGAAGGCCCGTCATATCCTAACCCAAGGAAGAACGCACTTGCATACCGGTTTTTCGGACATATCGCGAATGAAATCACATTCCAGGTCATTCTGGAGCATCTTTATCAGGCGTCATATTCCAATTATGAGTCGGTATTCCTCATTGACAGGGGAGCTGGCATAGCGGTTCGTCACGAATCCCCGGCTGAGGACCTGACCGAAAAGATGCTCACCGATCCTATCATTCTCAAGAAGATAGTGGCGAATGGACGTACGCAGCCTACCAAGATCTATGTCAATGATGCACTTTATGACGGACGTCCGATGTATGTCGGCGGCCTTGTCGACATCAAGTTCGAGCATAACCAGTATGCTACCATAGTGTGCAAGCAGTGCCGTGTCCCTGATACCGGCATGATTGCCCTGCAACTCAACTGGAAGAAGAAATATTCCTCCGAGGTCATCAAGGTCCAGGACTCTTCAGCAGTACTGATCGATGGTTGCGAGATCTCTGTCAATGGAAAATATCTTCCTGTCTATCTTTCGGAGGAGGAGGCCAGAGCGGCCGAGGTCAAGGTTGTCAAGAAAGGCTATATCACATCTGTTGTCAAAAAAGACCTGTGGAACTATCCTAGTGTTATCATCATTCTTGAGAAGGAGCACTTTGCGAGAGAATTCTACATCGACAGCACGACCGACCGTGATCTGGCAGGCAAGGTCAAATTCGAACTTGATATGGCCGACAATCCTAAGAAATCTCCAATTGAAGGTTACAGGATAGGCAAGACAAAGGGAGACAGCGTCCATCTCGTCTATGACGAATTCGGATTCTTGAAAGACATAAAGAGCATTGCCATAGCCATTGCATCTTTCATCGTCGCCTTGGTAATCGGAGCGTTCGCAGGGTACGGAATAGCAAATTCTGCATTTGAAAAGAAAATCAATCCTATCGAGCCCGGCACGGAGGTCAAGGACAAGGATTCCTCCAAGGCTGACAGGAAAGCAGAGGCTGAGCAGCAGGATACTGTCGCTGTAGTGGCTGCCGACCCAGAAGTCAGCGAGGCACAGAAGGCAGAGGCAGAGAGGGTCGCAAAAGAGCAGAAGGCTATCGCCGACGCGGCTGCCTTCCTCGCAAGCCACGAGAAGTGGACACGTGGCGCCATTGACAAGCAAGTCCCTCTTTCCGGACTTTTCAACGCTGTCAATACTTACGATATCGAGAAGATCAAGGAATATGCATCCAAGGTGCCTGGATATGATTGGAAGCCTCTGATCGATGCGGTCGAGAAGGGCGCTGCAAAGGCAAAGGAGAAAACTGGACGTGGCACATACAATGCCCGTCAGGACGATACCACTATCACCATTGCCGGTTATATCAGTTATTTGAGTACAAAGGTTTTTGAATAAATTTATTGAATTGATATGAAGAGGACTCTTGTTATATCAGTTGCCCTGCTGCTCAGTGTATGCCTTTCCGGACAGGATTATCCGGAGCTCAAATCTTTGAGCGAAAAGAAACTGGAGCAGATCTCGCAGGGCGGATTGACCCCATTCCAGAAAAAAAATCTCTGGGGGTATCAGGATGCCTCGGGAAAGGTGATTGTCAAGCCGGTCTTCGACATGACATACCCGTTTGATCAGTTCGGGTGTTCAAAAGTCATGTTTCATGACAAATTCGGTCTTGTCAGCAGTGTCTGCGAGTATGTTGTCCCGCCTTGTTATGACAGCATATCCGATTTTGACAAGAATCGCTCTGCCATTGTTTCTCTGGACGGACTCAACGGTGTGATCAATACTGAGGGCTTGATACTCCTCAAGGTTGAATATGATGTGTTGGAAAGGTTTGCCGGCTCAAATTTCCTTGTTCGTAAAAACGGGAAATATGGTATGCTGGACAGCAAGTATAAGTTCGTCATACCGGCCGAATATGATTCGATAAGTGTATGTGAAACAGGTGGTTACAACGTCGTAAAGAATGAGCTTGCCGGTCTTGTGGACTATGACGGCAAGATCATTGTCCCGGCGTTGTATGACCAGGTGAGGTCTTCTGCGGACAAGAAGTTCTATTTTGTCGCAAAGGACGGACTCTTCGGTACAGTGGACAAATCCGGTAACGTCATGACCTCTCCGAGGTACGACAAGGTGGATTACACGCTGACAGGCAAAGTATACCTGACGTATGCAGGGAGTCATACCGGTTTTCTCGGAATGGACGGCAAGGAGGTGCTCCCGGCCGTTTACGAGTCTGTCCGTCTGGCAGGTCCGTCAAATTTCGTCTCCTGCAGAGCTGGAAAATACGCCCTCCACTCGCTTGAAGGAAATGAACTCACCGCTTCCGAATATGACAGCATAAATGAGCCTTTCAATGTACGTTTCTTCCCGGTCAGGAAGAAAGGCAAAAGCGGCATCATCACACTTGATGGCAAGGAGTATATTCCTTGCCGCTATGACACAGTCGAGTGGAACAGCCGTGGCTACTGGGTGGTCTCCAACAATGGTCTTTTCGGTGCAGTGTCAGACAAGGGCAGTCACGAGGAATTGATTGAATGCGGACTCGGCAGCGCGCCTGAACTTACAGGTACATCCAAATTGTATTTTGTGAATGGCCGCTATTACTTTGCCAGCATCAACAGCAGCATAAGTCTCAGGGATGCTGACAAGAAGCTTTATGACAGCAACCAGAAGGAAATAAGCAGGTACATCAATTCTGAGGAGATACCTGCCTCGGCAAAACTCTATCTTGATGCAGCCTCCAGTCAGATGATAAAGGAGAAAGAAGACAAAGTCCTGGCTGACCAGGGGAATATCGAGAATTATCTCGACCGCGGGTTGTGGCTTCCTGCAGAGTTCGACTCCAGCTCGAAGACAATCGAAGAGACAGTTGGAACGAATATCTACACTCACACCATCTATTCTGCATATCAGAACGGTGCGTCAGCAGGCGATTGGGTCAGCTGGATCAACGACAGCAAGAACTCCACATTCGCTTTGTACACCAAGGGGCACAAAATACTTGCTTCCGTCATAGCGGCCAAGATCACAAAGGGAAAGTATTCCAAGGTAAAGTCAATGTTCAATTTCTATTCTGAATCACAGGTAGAACTCGAACCTCTTTATTATATCGACAATTTTGATGGCAGCACGTTCACCCTTATTTTTGATGTGCATTTCCTCAATGACGCCAAGATGCTTCCTTCGCAGATAGGTGTACCTTCTGAGATTGCATCACTCTTCAGCGACTACGGATTCTATTACAATGTCGCTGTCCAGTTTGACAAGAACTTGAATATCAAGTCATTCTGTTACCTCCCGTATTACGACGACGGCGTGTTTATCTGTTCGTCGCACGGCGGTTTCTATTGTGTCGATGACGGTTTGTTGAGTTCTCTCGCAACAAAGATTTCTCCTATGCTCCGTTATAGCGCCGACTGCCGGTACCTTCAGAGTTTCGGGAATACAGGTGAGAGTATTCTGGCATTCTGCGAGGACAGCAAGTATGTCTATCTGTGCGGCAGTACAAGCAAGGAAGGCTATATTGATTTCGAGAATCCGTTGTTCTATACGCTTGACAAGTCTACGAAAAGAATCGTGAAATATACCTTTGCCCGTAAAGCCGAGGTGGAGGATGTGCTTCCGTCAACTTCCGGCGTTTTTGCATTGATGTCCGATACCGGCGATTATGAAGTGGTGGACTATTCACTGCTCGGAGCTTATGTACGTCCGGCAAATGACAAACTGGTCCTCAAGACCGAATGGTCCGATTTCGGCGGATACCATATCGGCGGGTGTGGACTGGCCTATGAATCGACCGGTGAATGGAAGGTCCGTCCGGTATATGAAGTCCCCGCGGACGGTGAATGTGTCACATTTGAGGACTGGAGCATCTATCCGTTCTCCGAGGGCCTTGCCCTCGTCGCTTATAAGGGCAAATTCGGTTATGCAGACGAGTCCGGCAAGATGGTCATTCCTTTCCGTTACGACACTGCCACATCCTTTGCTGACGGCAGAGCGACAGTGGCGGTTGGCAGTACGACTTATGACATAGACAAGAGTGGGAAGAAGATTCAGTAGATGACGGACAGGAAAAAGCAGATCACCAAGGTGACGTTAATTGGTTCGGCTGTCAATCTTGCATTGACGGCCGCCAAACTTTTTGCCGGGTTCTTCGGCAGGAGCGCTGCTATGGTGGCCGACGGCGTTCATTCACTTTCTGACCTTGTGACAGACTTTGTTGTCCTTGTGTTCGTGAACATATCGTCCAAGGGCAAGGACCGCAGCCATGATTACGGACATGGCAAGTTCGAAACCCTCGCCTCATTGATAATCAGTCTGTTGCTGCTTGTTGTGGCCGCCGAACTGATGGCCTCGTCCATCAAGAAAATCATTCTTGTACTTGGTGGCGGCGAATTGGCCGTGCCTGGGATGATTGCTCTCTGGGCCGCCGTGGTGTCGATTGTCCTCAAGGAGGGCCTGTACTGGTACACGTATTCGGTTGGCAGGAAGATCGACTCGCCGGCAATGATTGCCAATGGCTGGCATCACCGTTCCGATGCACTGTCATCGGTCGGGTCGTTCCTGGGCATAGGCGGGGCGATACTGCTGGGCCATAAATGGGTGATCCTGGACCCTCTGGCCGGCTGTCTCATCAGCATTGCCATCATAGTCGTGGCGGTCAGGATGGCAGTGCCGGCATTGAAGGAACTGCTGGATGTGTCGCTGCCGGATGAGAAAGAGGATGAGATTGTCAAGGTGGCTGGATCCGTGCCGGGCGTTCTGAACGTGCACGAACTCAAGACCCGTCAGAGCGGCCCCGGCATAATAATCGATGCCCATATCGTGGTCCCTCCGGATATGACGGTGTCCGCGGCGCATGACATTGCCACTGCCGTCGAGGATGCGTT
Source organism: Candidatus Cryptobacteroides sp. (assembly GCA_045599265.1). Taxonomy (GTDB): domain Bacteria; phylum Bacteroidota; class Bacteroidia; order Bacteroidales; family UBA932; genus Cryptobacteroides. Next base: position 32,872 of record JAZRVQ010000059.1, read on the forward strand.
GAAATCTCATTTCGGCGCGTCCACCCAGACATCGATACACATCGAACCTGATGAAAACTCTAGATAAACACCAATCATAATGGAAGAAGTAGCAAAGTATGTCTTTGTGGACGATGAAGAAGCGGTCGCCCGTGTCAAGAAAGGCATTGAAAGAAAAAAAGAACGCTTCGGGGAAGGGTACTGCCCTTGCGTGACCCCTCTTGCACATTCAGTGGACACGGTCTGCCCTTGCAAGGAATACCGTACCACCGGTTATTGCCGTTGCGGATTATATAAGGAGTAGCCATGGGAATATTTGGACTTTTCAAGAATATCAAGCCGTTTGTCAAGCCTTACAAATGGCTTATCATCCTCACCTTGGTGATGACACTCCTGGGATCCCTCACTGCCCAGGTCAATGCCGTAGTGCTGGACAAGACTGTCGATTCCATCAATGCCCTTGTCGGTGCCAAGCCGTTCGAATGGGCCAAGGCGGTCAAGATCTTGACTATCATTACGATAGTGCTGCTTGGCAAGGAGGTTCTTGCCGCCTTCATCAATTTCGGGCAGAGTTTCTTCGGTGAGAAGATGCGCATCCTTGTCAGCAAGGATATGGCCCAGGCCGTCATTGTCAAGATGCTGACATTCAAGATGGCTTTCTTCTCCGCCAACGACAACGAGCCTGGCAAACTCCAGACGCGAATAGACAGGGGAGTGGAGAGTCTGTCCAACACGGTGAAGAACTTCTTCATAGACATTCTGCCGCTGTTCACGAGCGCCATACTGGCCCTTATCCTCATGTTCGCGGCCAATTTCTATGTGGGTCTCACCGCGCTCTGCATTGTTCCTGTATATTTCTGGATCACTGCGCTCCAGGCCAAGAAACTCAAGGGATGGAGAAGGAATATGAGGAATTACCGCGAGGCCAAGAGCCACGGTATCATGAACATAATCGAGAGTATAACTGTCATCAAGTCGTTCAACCGCGAGGAGATCGAGGGCAACAAGCAGCTCGACCTTCAGAACCGTTTGACTGACAACCAGATGGAGACCCGTAAGCTGAGTTTCCTCTACAACGGTCTCAAGTCTTTTGTGGAGCAGATCGGCACTGTGCTCATCATCATCCTCACTGCCTACCTTGTCCTCACTGACTATCCCGGCATGACCATCGGCAAGATCATGTACCATGTGATGCTGTTCAACAATGTGTCTGCGCCTATCCGTCAGCTGCACCGCATCTTCGATGACATGAATGATGCGCTCATCTATGCCGAGGGTTATTTCGATATCCTTGACGCTGATGACCAGAAGGAGCAGAGCGGCAAGTATGTTCCTGAGAGCATCAAGGGCAATTTCGAGATCAAGAATGTCGATTTCACTTATCCTAACGGTACGAAAGCCCTCCACAATATCAGCATGAATGTGCCGAGCGGCAAGATTACGGCGTTTGTGGGACTGTCCGGAGCAGGCAAGAGCACGATTGTCAACCTGATGGACAAGTTCTATGAGCCTGACTGCGGAAGCATCACTCTGGATGGCGTGGACCTCAGGGATTATGACACCAAGTTCCTGCGTGACAATATCGGTCTTGTGCTGCAGAAGAACCATATCTTCGACGGCAGCATCGAGGACAATATCCGCTACGGCAAGCCGGATGCCACTCACGAGGAGGTCATGGAGGCTGCCAGGAAGGCATATATCTACGACCAGGTGATGGCGCTGCCTAACGGTTTCGAGGGCAAGGCTCTGGAACTTTCGGGCGGTCAGCAGCAGAGGGTGGCCATCGCGAGGATGTTCCTCAAGAATCCTCCTATCATCTTCCTGGATGAGCCTACGGCAAGTCTTGACGCTGTCGCCACCGAGCAGATCAAGAACAGTATTGATGCCATCAAGAAGGACCGTACTGTCATCATCATTTCGCACAATATCTCGCAGATTGTGGACAGCGACATCATCTATGCTCTCCAGAACGGACGTGTGGAGCAGGGTGGCGATCCTGACGAGGTCTACAAGCAGGGCGGTATCTACAAGGAGATTTTCGATGCCTCTGCCCGCAGCCTCAATATCGAGAAGATAGCCAAGACCATCGAGGAGGACGCCTAGGGCGTCCGGCCGGGCAGACAAAGGTCTGGCTCCCGCTTCGCAGAGGCTGCATTGCTCCGGCCGGGACCTTGACGGCGAACTCATCCTTTTACGTCTCCTGCGTCGACGTAACATCTTCGGACAGCCGCCGTCACGAGACGGTTCCGGCCGTTCTCAATGCCATTCGCCTCTGCTCAAGGTCGCCATCCTCTTTGTCGCCCGGCTGGACTGCTGGTGCCTTGTCGCATTTTTATGCATCCCTTTAACCTTCGAGAAATTCATCTTGTGCGTTTTGATGAGGAACGTTGTTGATTATCAATTGGTTACAAAACTTGGCGCACAAGATGAGCCCGGACCTGGGCCGTCATGTGCAGGATAATCTGTAACTACTTGATAATCAGTATAGATTTTTTACTTGCTGCACAAGATGGATTGCACGGAACAGTCCCATTGGTATTGGTCGCGGCTGCTGCCAGTTGGGCGAGGTACCCTCAGATGGTGGGACACCTCGCCCGGGTGCCAAACGGCATGTGTCTTATTATCAGTGATATAGCATTTTGGTATTGGGCGAGGTACCCCCACGGAACAGAGGACCTCGCCCAGGGTGAATTGCAAAAACCGTGGCTTAGAAAGAATGGGGCCTGGTCCATGGCAAGGGTTTTGCTTATGTTCCGGCGGACAGGATTATCAATGAAGTATGAGAAAGACGCTTTTACTTGTCGGAATGACATTGTTGTTTGCAGCCATGCCGCTTGTGGCGCAGGAAAATAATGCGCTGCCTGCAGTGGCTGCTGCGGATGGTATTGAGGATTCGGACCTGACGGTAAAGTCTGATTACTATACCGGTCAGTTCCAGGTGAGGTCAGGAGATGAAATCTATAATGTCGAAGTGTTTTGCGGCGGGAAGTATGTCAGTGATCATATTTTACTGAGTAACACAAAGAACGAAATCATTAACAATAACATCCAACCAGTGGACCGAAGGACAGGAGACCAGTTCTCCACCAATGATTTGATTCCAATGACCTATGACAATGTGGTGATGAAATCAATCATGCAGGAGGTTTTTCCGAATTGCACGTTTGGCGGTGAATCAGACAAGTTCATCGATCTGTGGATGGTGATAGATCCTGAAACGCTGAAAGTCAAGGAGGTGTCGATATCATTTGACCACTCTCAAGGCGATAAGTCGATGTTTGCAATCCCTCCATATAAGGTGAGACAGTTGGAAAGCCTCATAAAAGAGCGGGTGATTGCCCGTTATAACACCTCTCTGGAAGAACAGGCCCCTGTCAGGCAGAATGCATCATACCAGGCCGCCAGATATTTGATTTACATCTCCGACTTTGACCTGGGTATATCCTCAAGCCCGGTCAGCGTTCAGTAGAAAACAAAAAGTCCAGCCATAACAGACGGCTGGACTTTTTGTCTGGTGAATATGACTGTTACTCGTTGGTGTAGTTGTCGAAGTAGCCCTGGACGAGGACGATAGGGGTGCCTTTGTCGCCGGAGCCGCTGGTGAGGTCGCAGAGGGATCCGATGAGGTCGGTGAGCTGGCGAGGGGTGGTGCCTTCGGAGACCATGTTGCCCTTGAGGTCGGAGCCTTTGGCCTTGATGCTCTTGCTGATGGCTTCCTTGAGGGCTTCGCCGGACAGGTCCTTGAAGTCATTGTCGGCGAGATATTTGAGCTTGAGTTCGTTAGGGACGCCGATGAGTCCTGATGTGTAGGCAGGGGAGACTACAGGGTCTGCAAGTTCCCAGATCTTGCCCTTCGGATCCTTGAACGCACCGTCGCCATAGACCATCACCTCGACATGTTTGCCTGTTGCGGCGAGGATCCTGCCCTGGATGTCCTCGACGAGGCTCTGGCAGTTGTGAGGGAAGAGCTTGATGGTGTTCTCGGTGGCCTTGTTGGAGCCGAGCAGGCCGTATCTCTCGTTGAATCCGCCCATCTTGCCCGGAGCGGTAAGTATGTCGTCAAGTCCGAGGACGATGCGTGCCCCGGCTGCCTTGAGAATGCGTTTTGTGCGCGCCCTTGTATGTATGTCGCAGGTGATGACTGCATCGGTGTAGTTCAGGATGGCCTTTGCCTGGTTTGCGAATACGATCTCGACTTCGGCGCCGCATTCCTTGATGAGGTCACCGTAATACTGGACATAGTCGACGCCTGTGAATTCGTGGCGGTTGACGCCGAACAGTTCGCGGTAGCGCTCGAGAGAGAGCACGTCGGAATAAGGATTCACTCCGGCAGCATCGATCTTGTCAAGGCTGACAAGTTCGTTGCCCACCTCGTCGGAAGGGTAGCTGAGCATGAGGACGATCTTCTTTGCGCCCAATGCGATGCCCCTGAGGCAGATGGCGAAGCGGTTGCGGGAAAGGATAGGGAAAATCACTCCGACAGTGCTGTCACCGAACTTTGCCTTCACGTCGGCGGCAATGTCATCCACAGATGCGTAATTGCCCTGGGAACGTGCCACGATGGACTCTGTGATCGAGATTACATCCCTGTCCCTTAGGGAGAAACCTTCTTCCCCGGCTGCTTCGAGGACGCTTTCCGTTACGATTGATGCAAGGTCGTCACCTTCACGTATGATCGGGCAACGTATTCCGCGGGACACTGTCCCGACTCTTCTGTTGTTCTGTGCCATTTGAATAAATTCGTTATATAACCACGCAAATATAGTCATTCCATATCAAAAATCCTTGAACAATCTTTCATAAATCTTTACCAACTTGTTTTTTCATCACTCCTTAATGGTTATATTTGCACATAATTATCAACACAGACCCCCTATGGAAAAATCAAAAGTATTCTACACCGACTTCCGTACCAGAATGTATGGCAACTCGATACCGACCAAGCTCAGGATGCTCCTGCTCAAGGCCGGGATGAAAGACATTGACTTTGACGGCAAGTTCGTGGCCATCAAGATGCATTTCGGCGAACTGGGTAATCTCAGTTTCCTGCGCCCTAATTATGCCCGCACAGTTGTCGACCTTGTCAAGGAACTCGGTGGAAAGCCATTCCTGACAGACTGCAACACTATGTACCCGGGCTTCCGCAAGAATGCCCTGGAGCATCTGGAATGTGCCTGGCAGAACGGTTTCACACCGCTCACTGTCGGCTGTCCTGTCATCATCGGTGACGGCCTGAAGGGTACTGACGACATCGATGTCCCTGTCGTTGGCGGCGAATATATCAAGAAGGCCCATATAGGCCGTGCGGTGATGGATGCCGACATAATCATCAGCCTGTCCCATTTCAAAGGGCACGAGAACACCGGTTTCGGCGGCGCCATCAAGAACCTCGGAATGGGGTGCGGAAGCCGTGCGGGCAAGACCGACATGCACAGCAGCGGCAAGGTGTCCATCCATGAGGATATCTGCCGTGGATGCCGTCTCTGCGAGAAAGTATGCGCGAACGGAGGCCTTGTGTTCGACCCTTCAAAGAAGAAGATGACTATCGACAAGGCACATTGTGTAGGGTGTGGCCGCTGTCTCGGTGCCTGCAACTTCGACGCGATCGAGTTCAGCAACGACAACGCCCCTAAGATGCTCAACCGCCGCATGGCCGAGTACACCAAGGCCGTTGTGGACGGACGTCCCCAGTTCCATATCAGCCTCATAATGGATGTGTCTCCGAACTGTGACTGCCATGCCGAGAATGATGCTCCGATCCTTCCGAACATAGGTATGTTCGCATCGGCCGATGCCGTCGCCATCGACCAGGCCTGTGTAGATGCCTGCCTTGCCGCGACACCGATCCGTGACAGCCAGCTGGGCGACAACATGGCCGCTCCGGACTTTGTGGACCATCACGACCATTTCACCAACAACACTCCGGAATCCGAATGGCGCTCATGCCTCGAGCATGGTGAGAAAATCGGGCTCGGCACCCGCGACTATGAACTTATTTTTGTGAATACCAAGTAATTATGAAAGTCAAGATAATCAACAAGTCTGCTTTTCCGACTCCGGCATACGAGACCGCGCAGTCGGCCGGAATGGACCTGAAGGCAAATATGGAAGAGCCCGTCATCATCGGCAGCCTTCAGAGAGTCCTTGTCCCGACCGGACTGTACATCTCTCTGCCCGTTGGGTTTGAAGCGCAGATCCGTCCACGCAGCGGCCTTGCCGCCAAATTCGGCATTTCGGTTCTTAATGCACCGGGCACAATCGATGCCGATTACCGTGGCGAGATCAAGGTGATTCTGGTCAACCTTTCCAATGACCCGTTCACCATCAATCCGGGTGAAAGGATTGCCCAGATGGTTGTGGCACGTCACGAAATGGTTGAATGGGAAGAGGTGGAAGTGCTGGATGATACGGCACGCGGACAGGGCGGTTTCGGCTCTACAGGCCGATAGGACAGAGATATGAACATTTCAAGGATATACGGCATTTATCGTGACGCGTGTGAAGGCAAGGTAACGACCGACACCCGCACAATCAAGGGGGGAGAACTTTTCATCGCCCTCAAAGGAGAGAATTTCGACGGCAACCAGTTTGTGGGCAAGGCGCTCGAACTCGGGGCCCTGTATGCAATCGCTGACCGCAGCTGCGGCGACCCTGATCCCCGCATCATCAAGGTGGACGACACACTGGCCACGCTCTGGGAACTGGCCCGCTGGCACCGCGAGCACCTGAATGTGCCGACACTTGGTCAGAACGGCGTGATGGTCGGCGGAAACCGTCTCACAGTGATTTCACTGACCGGCACCAACGGCAAGACCACAACCAAGGAACTTATCCGTGCCGTGCTCTCCACACATTACAGGGTCAGTGCGACCGAAGGCAACCTTAATAACAATATAGGAGTGCCTCTCACCATTCTCAAAATGAATGAGGACACCGAACTGGCACTTGTCGAGATGGGCGCAAGCCATCCGGGAGACATCAACGAACTGGTGGCCGTGGCTCATCCTGACATCGGGCTCATAACCAATGTCGGCAAGGCGCACCTGCTGGGTTTCGGCAGTTTCGACGGCGTCAAGGCCACAAAGGGAGAATTATATGATTACCTGCTTGCACATGGATGGAAGAAGGTTTTTGTCAATGTGGACAACCCTCATCTGTGTGAAATGACCTCGCTCCGTCCGGGTCTGGAAGAGATTCCGTATGGTGTGGAATATCAGGGAGTGACCATCCTTCCGTCCGACAACGAACATCCTTTCCTGCGCCTTGTGGTGTCAGGCAGGACCATCAACACCCAGCTTGTTGGCGCATACAATGCAGACAATGTACTTGCCGCCATCGCAGTGGGCGACTGGTTCGGCATCGGTCTCGAGGAAGCGGCATCGGCAATCGAGGCATACACACCTTCCAACAACCGTTCGCAGATGGTCCGTACAGAGAGGAATACCCTCATCGTGGATGCATACAATGCCAATCCGTCAAGCATGGATGCGGCCCTGGACAATTTCGCTCTTGTTGAATCGTCCCGCAAACTGGCCCTGCTCGGTGGAATGAGGGAACTCGGTGCCGAATCCGCCTCCGAACATCTCAGGATAGCGCAGAAGGCGGTGGCACTGGATGATGCCGAGGTCTGCTTTGTCGGCGAGGAGTTCGCTGCTGCTGCACAGGCCCTTGCCTCCGGTCGGGTACGCTGGTTCGACACGTCCGCATCGCTTGCCGCATTCCTGCACGACAACCCCGTATCGGATGCCACTGTCCTTGTCAAGGGCTCCAGAGGCATCAGGATGGAAACCGTAATACCTGAATTATGATAGGCCTGCTGATATTTCTTCTGACCGCTGTCGTGGTGTCTTTCATGTGCTCCATCCTGGAGTCCGTGCTGATGTCCACGCCTATATCTTACATAACAATGAAGGAGGAGGCCGGGTCCAAATTTGCCGTCATCTTCAAGAAATATAAACTTGAGCCTGAACGCCCTCTGGCTGCGATTCTCTCGCTCAACACCATCGCCAACACGGTCGGTGCCGCTGGTGTGGGCCGTCAGGCGACCGAGGTGTTCGGCAGCGAATGGTTCGGCCTGGTTTCGGCCGTCACGACTCTCCTGATACTGATTTTCTCCGAAATCATCCCGAAGACGATAGGCACGACCTACTGGAAGAACCTGATGGGCATCACCACAAGGATACTTCAGGGGCTGATAGTGCTGATGTTTCCGGTTGTCCTTCTCATCCAGTTGATAACCAAGATGTTCCCTGACGACGATGACGACCCTACGGTCAGCCGTGAGGAAATCTCCGCAATGGCGAATGTCGGCGAAGAGGAAGGCGAGATAGAGGAGAACGAGAACAAGATCATCCAGAACCTCATCAAACTCGACAGCATCAAGGCCAGCGATGCCATGACTCCTCGTGTCGTGGCAGCCATCGCCCCCGAGAAGATGACCCTGAAGTCATTCTACAAGGACAAGGGTTTCCTGCACCATTCCAGGATCCCGGTCTATTCGGACTCTCCCGAATTCATTACCGGCTACATCCTCCGCAGCGATGCGCTGGAAAACCTTGCCGAGGATAAGTTTGACGTGCGTCTGGGCGAACTCCGCCGTGACATCGCCTATTTCAATGAGGATACGTCCATCAGCGAAATCTGGGAGTCACTGCTCGAGCACAAGGAGCAGATTGCTTTGATAATCGATGAATATGGCTGTTTCCAGGGCATTCTGACACTAGAGGACATCATCGAGACCATTCTTGGACTTGAAATCATAGACGAGAGCGACGAGGTAAGCGACATGCAGCAGTATGCGCGCGAACGCTGGCAGAAACGCCAGAAGCGTTATGCCGAGATCAATATCCCAGACGAAGAATAATCTTCCGGGCAAGCAGGCAGAACACGAGGGACACTGCACATCCTGCCACGGCGCCCACAACGATGTCGCCGAGGAAATGTTTTGCCAGGAATATCCTGCTCAGCGACACCGTGACCGCCCAGGCAAATATGAACACTCCATAAATCACGGCTGTGCGTCTGTCACCGGCCGTGTTCTTTGTCTTCCAGGCCTGCCGGAGGGCCAGATATGAACACATTGCGAACCCGAACGAGTTGGCTGCGTGGGCGGAGAAGAATCCGTATGCATGGCGGTTGATCCTGCGTGCCGGATCCGGGGCAGGGAAGATGTGGACTCCGCCGTCCAGCATGTCGGGGTCGAAGCACGGACGGAGCCTGCACACGCTGTCCTTGACAATGTTGCACATCTGGTCGATGCACAGGATGCTCAGCGCGGCGGCGAGTATGTAGATGAGACCTTTCTTCCAGCCGAGTCTCCAGATGAGCAGGACGATGACAAGAACGTAAAGGGGATACCAGGTGCTGGACATGAACTGCCAGAATGTGTCCCATGAGGGGCTGTGGTGGCTGTTTATGACAAGGGTGAGGGCTTTGTCCAGTTGCTCGAGTCCGCTCATTTGTGCAGTGTTTCCCAGAGTATGTTCTTAAGCGCCGTGAGATTTTCTCCCGATACGGATGAGAAGAAAATGTGAGGCACATCGTCCGGCAGTGTCGGCTCGATTTCGGACTTCATCTGTTCGTCCAGCATGTCGGACTTGGAGACGGCCAGGACACGGCCTTTGACGAGCAGTTCAGGGTTGTACATTCTCAGTTCGTTGAGGAGTATTTCGTATGCCTTGGCAAAGTCGTCCGTGTCGGCCGGTATCATGAAGAGCAGTATGGAGTTGCGCTCGATGTGGCGCAGGAATCTCAGTCCTATGCCCCTGCCTTCGTGTGCGCCCTCGATGATGCCCGGGATGTCCGCCATCACGAATGACTGGTCGTCATAGTAGCGCACGATGCCGAGATTCGGTTCCAGGGTGGTGAATGCGTAATTGGCGATTTTCGGCTTTGCGGCGGTGATGGAAGCCAGCAGGGTGGACTTGCCGGCATTAGGGAAACCGACCAGACCCACGTCTGCAAGAATCTTCAGTTCGAGGATGAACCAGCCTTCCATGCAAGGTTCGCCCGGCTGGGAATAGCGCGGTGTCTGGTTGGTCGCGGATTTGAAATTGGCGTTGCCAAGTCCTCCGCGCCCGCCAGGGAGCAGAATCTTCTCCTCACCAGCCTCGACAAGTTCCATCAGGACCTCTCCGGTCTCTGCATCCTTTGCCACAGTTCCGAGAGGCACGTCAAGAATGATGTCCTCGCCGTTCTTGCCGTGACAGAGCTGGCCGCTTCCGGCCTGACCGTCCTCGGCCATGATGTGCTTGCGGTATTTCAGGTGGATGAGTGTCCAGAACTGAGGGTTCGCGCGCAGGATGATGTGGCCTCCGCGTCCGCCGTCACCGCCGTCTGGACCACCCTTCGGCACATATTTCTCCCTGCGCAGGTGCATTGACCCGGCCCCGCCGTTGCCGCTCCTGCAGAATATCTTTACGTAGTCTATGAAATTAGAATCGGCCATATCTTTTTAATAATCAATAATTTGGTTTGTGTTTCAAAGTGCTCGTGCAACAGATATGCAACAAAACTTGTGAAAAAATCCTATTATCAACCTCATAACAAGCATAAAAATGTGAAGTTGTTTTGTTGCACGGACTTTGGTTTGATACGGTCAAAATCCGCATCTCCTTCATCTGACTTGCAAAGATAGTGAAAATCGCCGACTATGGGACTTTTTTGGCTGTATTCCTCATATTTTAGCAGTGAATTGTGCAAAACAAAGAGTTAATAATTAGTGATTTGTAATTCGAACTACCAGCTGATTAGTGAGTAAGAGAGCCCCAATCCAATGTATGGCACTGGTTGAATCCGGCCGTCGTGCAGCGAGACTCCATATCCAGCTTGGAGTCCTATGCCCCAGCGCTTGGGCTTCTGGATTGGGGTAATTTCTTTGGTGATGTATTCGGTGCGCTGATAGATCTGAATGCTGTCGAGCTGCGGCCGATAGCCGGAGACCCAGGCGGTGTAGCGAGGGTCTCCG
>JAZRVQ010000060.1:0-26980 GCA_045599265.1 Candidatus Cryptobacteroides sp.
CCTGTGTTTCAATGGATTATAAAACAATCCTATAAGGGTGGGGCAAATTTCCTATAATGGTAGGTTTCGAAGATACTCCGGAAGGGGTGTCAGACAGTCCTGCAGACCGAGTTTCTTCCTTATGGAGGCATTGGTGTTGTAAACGTTCTTGGTGTTGAGAAGAGTGGCGATTTTCTTAATATCAAACCCCATGGCGTAGAGGCAGCAGTAGCCGATCTCGGTTTCAGAAAGGTCATGCTCATAAAGGAGGCTGACAAACCGGCGATGGTTTACCGAATAGAGCAAAGACAATGTGGCTAGGAAAGAACGTTGATCATCCACAATCTCATTCAGCATGATTACTGCAATATCCTTTTTGACATTGCTACCGGATTTCCACAAAAACAAGACCTTGCGTATCTTTTCTATGCGATTTTCCAACATCTCCTGGCTACGTTCATCAATGTCACTGCCTTCATCAGCGATTCTCTCCAATGCCTCTTTTTCAGTCAAAACCGACTCATACAGGCCGTTCAATCGTTTCGACTCACGTCTGCTCTCGCTCAGACTTTTAAGGATCAGATAAACAGTCACTGCTGAGGATAAGACAAGCAGAGACAGCAAAAGTATCCATCCATACAGCCTGGATCTGGCAAGTCTGTTCTCGTAGGAGGTCTTTGTCTTATCCTCGACATAGTTGATTTCGGACTGCATCCTGCGGTAAAGGTCATTCATCTCATAATCGATAAAAGTACGTTCATTGGTAAATGCAGAACGGTAATCACCTTGAAGAAAGTAGGCATCCGAGATGGCTTTATAATATGCAATACTTGAAATGGAAGGAAATCCGTTATCATTAAATTTCCGCAGATACATCATTGAAGAATCGGGGCATTCGAGGATATTGTAAGCCCTAGCCATTTCCAGAAAAGGATAATCATTCGGATTCTGGATATTCTCATAGACCAGATCGAGGGCTTCCTGTATATCCGTCATTTTCCAGATGGACAACTTCATCTCATTAACACACAAACTCTTTTTCTGTTCAAGAGTCATGTGGCGGATCTCCTTTCGGAGCGATGCGGCAGAATCCTTGGCAACCTGCATACTGTCAAGACAAACCAACATTGATACTATGTCTATTTGTGCGCCCATCATCCTCAATGTATCTTTGGATTGCCAATAGTAGTCATACGAACACCGCCAATTATCAAGTGCATCATGGAAATGGTATGTATTACAATATTGAGTTCCTTTGCACGTGTACAACCTCCCGACGGCCGAATAGTCCCGGCATTTCGGGACAAAGCGCTCGCCCTTGACAAGCCATTCGAGGGCAGATTCGAGGTCACCGGCATTCTCGGCGATGCGTGCGCGGTAGTAGTAGCCCTTGAGCCTGTCATCAGGACGGCCGTGACGGGAGTAATAGGCTATGGCGGGAGCTACGATGCTGTCGGAGGTAAGGTCGATGTAGTTCTTGTCCAGGGCCATGGAGTAGAGCATTGAGAACCTTGCCTTGCCGGAGCGGGTCCTCAGGACAAGAGCCGAGTCTGACGGATCGGCGGCACCGAACTCGGCCGGCTTGACCGACTCCAGCACGGCAAGGGCACTGTCCGGCCTGGCCTCGATAAAACTCGCCACATCATCCAGCACTCCCCTGGTCCTCCCCGCCTCACACGAGGCGAGCATCATCCCGGCCGCGGCACAAGCCCAAAGAATAAGTCGTGAACATCTCATAAGTTCCTCATTTCGCTGTGATTCCAACAGCAAAATTAAGAAAAAAGCCGTAAGAATGTACCATCCGGCATATAAGGGTCGGGCAATGCAGCCACGAGGCCCGTGGCCAGCGCGGCCTCGTCTTTCATTTTACTGGAGCGATAAGACTACTTCTCCCGGACCAGCGGGCTTCAGGGCGAAAATAAGGCACGATGTGGGGGAAAAACTGACCGGCAGGAAGGAAAGGCGAGCGACATTGAGCGATGACGGGAAAGCATTGTGAACGGACAAGTACGTCCCGTGACGGCGACTGTTCGAAGACGTTACGCCGACGTCAGTTGGCGTAAAAGGATGAGTTCGCCGTCAAGGACTTGGACGGAACAATGCAGTCATCGCGAAGCTGGAGCAAGCCAACTTCCCTGCTGGGTGACTTTGATTTTACAACGTCTCTTGCCAGTACCATCACCCAAAACTATAGTGCCCTTCCTGGCTTTGCCTTCCACGTTTTCTTTCACCCTTACAACTACATCGAAAATAGAAAGTCCAACCTCGTCTCCATAATAAGCCTCAAGCCATTCGCCACCCAGACCTGTTATATTTTCATTATCAGGGTAGTACAGCGGATGCCCAACAACTTTTTCCCCGTCTTCGTAGACCGCTGACAAGCATAGACAATTCCCGTCTATAGATTTGATTGTGTCCGCAGATTCTTCACTTGGAAAGGATATGACCTTATGGTCAACTTCCAACGGCCATACTATATATGGCTTGCAAGCCATACAAAGTCCACATGCAAAAACAATTATGAGCAGTATTTTATTTTTCATAAAAAACATAATTATGACGGCCAGTCAACCTTCCTTTCTGCCGAAAAGGCATTCATCGCGATAAAAAGCATCACAAATGCCAGAAAAAATGTCTTTGGATGTCTCATGTGGTCAAATATCGGATAAATCAACACAAAACTACGCAAAATTTCCAACAAGTTATGTATATTCGTAGGCTTATCAAGGAATCAGCCTCATGAAGACACCGGGACCGGCAATGATCATACACATTTTCGCGCTGCTGCATGCGGCCACGGCTCTGATATGCCGTGCGATGGGCATCACGGACGAGTTGATGCTCACACTGCTCACGATGCTGATGGTCGTGCTGCTGTGCTTCCGGCGAGGGGTGCACATCGAGGTTACCGCAGCTGCCGTCGTCATCGGCAACATCGCAGGATACGGGATAGGTTTCCTCTCCGCCTGGCTGCTTGGCCGTCTGTCTATACCCGCCCTTGCCCTCTTCCCTCTCTCGACCTTCCTCACAACGGAAATAATCGGTTTCTCCGTCTATGGCGCCACGGCCCTTTGCAAGCGCGACGAAGCCAGACCGGACGCAAAGAGCATGCTCTGGATCATCGCCGCCGTGGTCGTGGTCTATATGGTCCGTGCCGCCATGTCATTGATATTCAACTATCACGTATTTGACGAGAACGCCATATCCCAGCAGTTCCTCTACTTCCTCAGCATCTTCGCTGCCCTCATCGTGATCCTGATTATCTTCCTTGCAGGATACGCCGTATCGGCAAGGCGCAAGGCCGAAAAGGAAAAGGAGAAACGCCACCTGGCCCAGTTCCGCTATATGAAACTCAACCAGCAGGTCAACCCGCATTTTCTGTTCAATTCGCTGAACATCCTTGACTGCCTGGTGACCGAGAACAAGAACGAACAGGCCAGCACATACATTCACAAACTTGCGGGCCTGTACCGTTACATGCTCAAGAGCGAAGACGAAACCATCGTGAAACTGCGCGACGAGATGGAATTCTGCGGCCAATATGTGGACCTGCTGCTCGTGCGTTTTCCGGAGGGTCTGGAAGTGAGCATCAACATAGCCCCGGAATATGAGAAACTCAGCGTCGTGCCATGCTCGGTGCAGCTGCTGATCGAGAACGCCACCAAGCACAACAGCGTCAGCACCGACAAGCCGCTCAGAATCAGCATAGACGCCGGGCCAGACGGCATCACCGTGCGCAACAACCTGAGTCCGAAACTGTCCCACGGCAGTTCCACCGGGCTTGGCCTGAAATACATCCGCCAGCAATACAACGACCTGGCAGGCAAGGACATAACCATAACCAAGGGCGAGGACGACTTCACCGTCGTGCTGCCGTTTATTTAGCATGAACGCGCTCATCATAGAAGACGAAAAAATGGCTCGCACCGCGCTGGCACACATGGTCGAGGCCAATTTCCCGGATATCGCCATCATAGGCATGACCGGGTCCGTGAGGGAAAGCGTGGAATGGCTTCGCACCAACACGCAGAAACTGGACCTCATCTTCATGGACGTCGAACTTTCCGACGGGGACTGTTTCGAGATATTCCGCCAGGTAGAAATCTGCGCCAAGGTGGTAATGACCACTGCATACGACAGTTACGCCATCAAGGCATTCGAGGCCGGGAGCATCGACTACCTCCTGAAGCCAATCGACCAGGCAGCCCTGCGCCGCGCATTGTCACGCTGCCATGCACCGGGTCCGGAGATTGACGTCAACGCCCTGCTGAAGGCCATTCAGCCCCAGCAGAAGGACTGGAAAGAACGCATCGTGGTCCACTTCAACGACCGCATCGTGCCGGTACGCACCGACGAGATAGCATACATCTACTCCGGGGACAAATGCAACACCCTGGTGACATTCTCCGGAGCGCGTTATGTCGTGGACAGCAATCTGGACGAACTTTCGGGAGGCCTCAACCCGGAACTCTTCTTCAAGATATCACGCAGCTGCATCGTGGCGATGAAAGCCATAAAGTCGATAACCCGGCAGGTAGGAGGCCGCCTGCGCATCAGCGCCGAGCCACAGCCTGATTTCGAGATGACAGTCAGCCGCAGCCGCAGTGACGAGTTTCTGACATGGATAGAAAAGTAATACAAAAACAATGAATATAGTCTTCAATATCGAATACTTCACCCGCTGGGGCGAGAATCTGGTCCTGCGCAAAGGCGCACAGGCATTCCCGATGAAATATATATATGACGGCCACTGGAGCGTCGAAATCGACAAGGACGCGTTTTTCGGTGATGCCGCCAGGGTCGAATATTACTACGAAGTGGTCACCGACGGTCTGTCGACCCGTCACGAATGGCGCAGCCACAGCCTCGAGGCCAAAAATGCAAACGGTTCCGTAAATGACTGCTGGTCAGACGTTCCGGGATGGAAGGGAGCAGGCACGGCCATCCCTGTATTTGCACTCCGCAGCAAGGAAGACTTCGGCGTGGGCGAGTTCTATGACCTCAAGAAGATGATTGACTGGGCCGCAAAGACCGGGCAGAGCATCATCCAGATACTGCCGGTCAACGACACCACGATGACACACTCCTGGCAGGATTCATACCCGTACAATGCCAACTCGACCTTCGCCCTGCACCCGCAGTTCATCAACCTGCCGGCCATCGGAGTGACCGAGGACGAGGAGTATATCGCCCTTCGCGACTCCCTGAACGCGCTGGACAAGATTGACTATGTCAAGGTCAACGACGCCAAGACTAAATATATCAAAAAGGCCTTTGAGGCCACCTGGGCATCGGTTTCACGCCGCAAGGACTACAAGGCGTTCATGGATGCCAACCGGGAATGGCTGATCCCGTACGCCGCTTTCTGCGCCCTGCGCGACGAAAACGGCACGCCGGAGTTCGGCAAATGGGGCGACATGGCCGGATATGACCCCAAGAAGGTCGAAAAATACTGTGCCGCCCACAAGAAGGACATTTCATACCACTGCTTCGTGCAGTACCACCTGGACGCACAGCTCACCGAGGTACGCAACTACGCCCACAGCAAGGGCGTTGTCCTGAAGGGCGACCTCCCTATCGGCATCAGCCGCACCAGCGCGGACGCATGGCAGTATCCACGCCTGTTCAACATGGACTCGCAGGCCGGCGCCCCGCCTGACGCATTCGCTGCCGACGGCCAGAACTGGGGCTTCCCTACCTACAACTGGGAGGAGATGGAGAAGGACGGATTTGCATGGTGGAAACGCCGTCTGGGCAAGATGAACGAGTATTTCGATGCATTCCGCATCGACCACATACTGGGATTTTTCCGCATCTGGGAGATCCCGATCACCGAAAAGAGCGGCCTGGAAGGGCATTTCAACCCTGCCCTGCCATATTCACGCGAAGAACTTCTGGACTGGGGATATGGAGACAGGATGCAGTATTTCCTCGAAGACCCGCACCGCAAAGGCTGGTTCCATCCACGCATCAACGCACGCGAGCATCTGGGAGGCCTGTATGACGACTTCTTCTATCACCGCCACAACGAATTCTGGAAGGGCACGGCGCTCAAGAAACTTTCCGCCCTTCTGGGCAGTACGAGCATGCTCACCTGCGGAGAGGACCTCGGAATGATTCCTGCCTGCGTGCCGGAAGTGATGAAGCACCTGAACATCATCTCGCTGGAGATCCAGACCATGCCGAAAGACCCTGTACAGACCTTCGGCAACCCGGCCCGGTATCCATACAGCTGCGTCTGCACAACCTCGACGCATGACATGAACCCTGTCAGGGCATGGTGGGAGGAAGACCGCCGGACCACACAGAAATACTACAACGAGGCACTCGGATGCCAGGGCACCGCACCGGAGAAATGCGAGCCTTGGATCTGCAGAAACATCCTGGAGCAGCATCTCTGGTCCCCTGCCATGCTGGTGATCCTGCCTCTGCAGGACTGGCTGTCCATCAATCCGCAGCTGCGCCGCGAGAACCCGGCGGACGAGCGCATCAATGTACCGGCCATCTGCCCGTATTACTGGCGCTACAGGATGCACATAACACTGGACCAGTTGCTCGAGGCCGACGCATTCAACGCCGACGTAGCGGCAATGGTGGGGAATTCTGGCAGGAATTAATCAACTGAGGTTATGTGGCTGTATCTTGCACTTGGTTCCGCGATCTTTCTCGGGCTGTATGACGTAGCGAAGAAAATCGCTGCAGGAAGGAACCCTGTCCTCTTTGTCCTGCTGGTGGCTACCGCCCTGTCAACTCTCTTACTCAGTCCCTTCCTCTTCATATACGGAGGCACTGGGAAAGACCATCTCTGTCTTATGATGAAAGCCCTGCTGGTATCCGTATCATGGATTTCGGGAATGGTCGGGCTCAAGATGCTCCCTATAACGATAGTCAGCACGCTGAAGGCATCCAGACCGTTTCTGGTCGTGGTGTTTTCAATCATACTGTTCTCGGAAAGGCTCAACCTGTGGCAGTGGGGCGGCGTGATCCTCGCACTCGCGGCAGTGCTCCTGCTCGCCCGCTCCGGACGCAGCGAGGGCATCAACTTCGCCCGCAACAAAGGCATCTGGGCGATGGCCCTCAGCATCGTGACCGGGGCCTCAAGTGCCCTTTACGACAAGTTCATCATCACAGGGATGGAGCCTATGTTCGTCCAGTCCTGGAGCAACCTCTACATAACACTCATCATCGGAGGTTGCTTCATCTACCAGCGCAGAAGGGACGGCGCGCTCGCCAAACCCATCCGGTGGGACTGGGTCATAGTTCTCGTCGCCGTTCTGATCACGGCCGCCGACGCCCTCTATTTCATCTCGATCAAGCAGTCCGGCGCCCTTCTCTCTGTAGTCTCGCTTGCCCGCCGTGCCTCCGTCATCGTCACCTTCGGCGTCGGGGCGCTTTTCTTCAAGGAGAAGAACGTGCGCGCAAAAGCCTTCGACCTTGCCGTCCTTCTCGCCGGCATGGTGCTCCTAATCATCGGAAGCGAGTAGCGCATTATCAACACATTACAAAAAATGGCTGACGTCCCTCCGGACATCAGCCATTTTTATGCAGGGATGGTCTAGAACGTGCAGTTCTATACCATGCCGGAGAATCCCATGAACGCCATGGCAAGGATGCCGGCGGTGATGAGGGCGATAGGAATGCCGCGGAAAGCCTTAGGAACGTTGTTGAGGGCAATCTGCTCGCGGAGACCTGCGAATATTATCATTGCCAGTCCATAACCGAGTGATGTGGCGAATGCATAGACAGTCGCCTCGCCGAGGTTGAACATGTGAGGGGCGCCACCTGCATAGGTAAATTCCTTGGTTACAACGTTGAGAGCCACACCAAGCACGGCGCAGTTGGTGGTGATCAGCGGAAGGAAGATGCCGAGGGCCTGGTAGAGCGAAGGGCTGATCTTCTTGAGCACGATCTCGACCATCTGGACCAGGGCGGCGATCACGAGGATGAACGCGATGGTCTGGAGGAACTGGATGTTGCACAGCACCAGGAGTTTGTTGAGCAGGAACGTGACGACCGTCGCAAGCGTGATGACGAAGCATACGGCGCCGGACATTCCGACAGCGGTGTCCAGTTTGTTGGAAACGCCCAGGAACGGGCAGATTCCGAGGAACTGGCTGAGAAGGATGTTGTTGACGAATATCGCCGAAATTATGATAAGTATGAATTCCATGATGTTACCTCCTTATTTCTTCTCTGTCAGTTTCTTGAATATAACGATAAGGTATGCCAGGACGATGAATGCGCCCGGTGCGAGCACGAACGCAAGGATGTTGTAGTCGGCAGGGATGAATTTCCATCCGAATGCCGAACCGCTGCCGAGAATTTCGCGCACGAGACCGAGCACGGTGAGGGCGAGGGTGAAACCAAGACCGATACCGATGCCGTCACAGGCTGAGTCGAGCACGCCGTTCTTGTTGGCGAACGCCTCTGCACGGCCGAGGATGATACAGTTCACGACGATGAGCGGAATGAACAGACCGAGGGTCTTGTAGATGTCCGGAACGAATGCCTGCATCAGGAACTGGAGCAGAGTCACGAATGTCGCGATCACAACGATGTATGAAGGGATGCGGACCTTGTCCGGGATGAAACGCGCAATGGCGGAAATGGCCATGTTGGAAAGGATGAGGACAAACATTGTGGCAAGTCCCATACTCATTCCGTTGATTGCGGAAGTTGTGGTGGCCAGGGTCGGACACATACCGAGAAGAAGCACAAATGTAGGGTTCTCCTTTACGAGGCCTTTGGTGATAAGCTGAAGTTTAGTCATTTTCCTGTCCTCCATCGATTATTTCTTCTGCAGGGGTCTCTTCCTCGGCTGGTGCTGCCGGTGCAATGGCCTTGAAGGCCTCGACTGCACCTGCGACAGCCTTGGTGTAGGCACGTGAGGTGATGGTTGCGGCTGTGATGCCGTCAACGTCTCCACCGTCCTTGCTGACAACGAGTGTCTTGACGGCCGGGTCGAATCCCTTGAACTGGTCCTTGAATGAAGGCTCGGTACACTTGGCGCCGAGGCCCGGAGTCTCGTTGCTGCAGTCCAGGACGGATGTGTTGTAGATGACGCCGTCAGGTGTGAAACCCACCATCAGTTTGACTGCACCGCCGAAACCTGTTGCTGAAGTGTTGACTGCATAAGCGACGGTCTGACCGTCCTTTGCGAGTGTGTAGTAAGTGTATTCCTTGTCACCGGCGCTGACGCTCTGGAGCTCGGAAACTGTATCGAACTCCGGTGCGACGGCTGCGATGGCGTCTTTCAGGATGGCCTCCTGAGCGGCCTTGATAGGCTTTTCAGTGATTACATAGACTGCTGCGAGCAGGGCTGAGCATACAAAGCAGATGACCAGCAGGCAGAGTGACATGTTCTTGAATGAAGATTGTGTTGCCATAGTCTATGCCCTCCCGTATTTTTTCTGGTGACAGAACTTGTTGATGAGCGGAACAAAGGCGTTCATGATGAGGATGGCGAAGCTGACGCCTTCCGGATATGCGCCGAAGTAGCGGATCAGGATAGTGAGCAGACCGATGCCGGCACCGAAGATGATGCCTCCCTTGTCGCTCATAGGGCTGGTGACATAGTCGGTGGCCATGAAGATGGAACCGAGAAGCAGACCGCCGGTGAGGAGGTTGAACAGAGGGTCCGGATACTTGGCAGGGTTGATGAGCCAGAAGATGAGTGAAAGCACTGCTACAGTGGCCCAGATGCTCAGGGTGATGTGCGGACGGATCACGCGGCGGACAAGGAGATATACAAATCCGATGAGCAGCGCAAGTGCGGAAATCTCACCGGCCGAACCGCCGATGTTGAAGAACAGGGTCTGCAGGTAATCCACGCCCTGGATGGCCTCCACGCCGCCTTCGTTGAACTGGCCCAGAAGGGTTGCACCCGACACGGCGTCAGTTGCGTGGATGAATCCCTGAGGCACGGTCCAGTCGGTCATTATGGCCGGGAAGGAGATAAGCAGGAACACACGGCCGGCGATGGCTGGGTTGAACATGTTCTGGCCCAGACCGCCGAATGTCATCTTGACGATTCCGATGGCCACGATGGCGCCGATGAAAATCACCCACCAAGGGCAGGTTGGAGGAACGTTCAATGCAAGCAGGATGCCCGTCACGAGGGCTGCGGAGCCGCAGTATGGGCCTTCCTTCTTGAAAAGGAACTTGGTTATCGCCCATTCGATGCCGACGCAGCTGATGCAGCTGACGGCAAGGATGAGAAGTTCGGACCATCCGTAGAAAAGGACGGACACGATGACCGCCGGCAGCATCGCAATGACGACATCACCCATCAGGGAAGATGTTGTCACCTTGGTGTGGATGTGGGGCGACGGTGATACAAGTAATTTATTCATAGTTATTTGCGAGGTCTTGATTTGATGATTTTCATTACATCGCCCTTGGCGATGTTGATGGTGTCGAGAAGCGGTATGCCTGCAGGACAGGTGAACTGGCAGCAGCCGCAGGAGATGCAGTCCTGGATGGCATTGGCCTCGAGTTCATCCATCATTCCGTGCTTTGCAAGTTTGTTCAGAAGGAACGGTTCCAAACCCATCGGGCAGGCGTGTGCACACTTGCCGCAGCGGATACATTCACCGGCCTGCGGACGCTTGGTCCACTCGGAAGTGAGATAGAGCAGGGATGACGAGCCCTTGACGGTGGCTGCGTCAAGATTGGAGATTGCCTTGCCCATCATCGGGCCGCCGCTTATTATCTTGGCAGTGTCTTCCGGGACTCCGCCGGCATATTCGGCGATAAAGCTCAGCGGCATGCCGATACGGAACAGGCAGTTGTGCTGTTTCTCAACAGGCAGGCTGTTGCCGGTCACTGTCAACGTGTTGGTCACCAATGGTTTGTTCTTCTGGACAGCCTCATATACAGCCAGCGATGTGGCGACATTCTGCACGACTGCACCCGAGTTGATAGGGAGCTTGCCGCTGCCGACTTCGCGGTCCATCACAGCCTTGATGAGCTGTTTCTCACCGCCCTGAGGATATTTCTTCTTGAGCACCTGCACCTTGATGCCGGCATATCCGAGTTCGGCCACGGCTGCGGACATTGCTGCGATTGCCTCAGGCTTGTTCTCCTCGATGCCGATGACACAAGGACATCCGCCGAGCACCATCTGCATGATGGCGGCACCGACAACGATTTCCTTGCTGCGTTCGATCATGATACGGTTGTCACTGGTGAGGAACGGTTCACACTCGGCGCCGTTGAGGATGAGGCAGTCAGCCTTGCAGCCTGCAGGCGGGTTGAGTTTGACATGGCAAGGGAAAGTTGCGCCACCGAGACCTACGACACCGCACATCTGGATTTTGCGCAGAACCTCGTCGCGGTCTGTCGGAATGGCAGTGACCAGATCGGTGGAGAAATCCACCTCCGGAACCCACTCGTCACCCTCGACAACGATCTCGACATGCGTCTGGTTGTTGCCTGCAAGGTCCTTGCGCGGTCCGACGGACTTGACTGTACCGCTCACCGAACTGTGGACATAGGCAGAAAGGGCACGTGGTGCAGGCTCTCCGATGACCTGTCCTGCAAGGACTTTGTCACCAGGGGCCACACAAGGCACTGCCGGAGCGCCAAGATGCTGTGCCATGGAGATATATACTGTCTGCGGAAGAGGAAGGACCTCTATCTTGCAGTCGCGGCTGATCTTCGAGTCGTTCGGATGCACGCCGCCGATAGGGAATGTTTTCTTACTCATTCTTCGGTTCCTCCTTCGGTTTGATTACAGGGAAATTGACTGCGTGGATGGCTCCGGTAGGACATTCGGCAACGCACTTCTTGCAGAGTCTGCACTTCTCGAAGTCGATGTATGCCACATTGTTCTCCACGGTGATTGCCTCCTTGGCGCAGACCTTCGCACATTTGCCGCAGCCTATGCAGGCAGCCGAGCAGGCCTTGCGTGCCACAGCGCCCTTGTCCTTGTTGATGCAGCTCACAAAGACGCGCATGCCGCGAGGGCCCTTGTTGCGAATTTCGATGACACCCTTAGGGCAGGCCTTCGCACAGGCGCCGCAACCGGTACATTTTGTCTCGTCGACAACAGGAAGTCCGGTGACAGGGTCCATTGTGATGGCGCCGAAGTTGCAGACCTTGGTACAGTCACCGCAACCAAGGCATCCGTAAGGACAGCCTGTGTCGCCGCTGTACAGGGCAGCCTTGACACGGCAGGAAGAGAGACCGTCATAGTCGTTTGTGACAGGACGGTTTTCGCAGGTTCCGTTGCAGCGCACCACAGCCACCTGAGGAGCCTTTTCGACAGCCTCGATGCCAAGCACGGCAGCAACTTTCTTCATAGTCTCATTGCCTCCCACAGGACAGAAGTTATGCTCCAGGTCACCGCTCTTGACACAGTTGGTCGCGAAGTCGCGGCAGCCCGCAAATCCGCATCCGCCGCAATTGGCGCCCGGCATCACCTTCTCCACCTCGTCAATGCGCGGATCCTCCTCGACGCGGAATTTCTTCGCCACGAGGAAGAGCACCATTGCGAGGGCCACACCAAGTATGGTGAGGATGGCAACAGTCCAGATAATTACACTACTCATAATCGATTATTGAAAATTATATAATTACTTGATATAGAACACATAATCCTTGGCGAGACGGTCACGCAGAAGCCAGATGGCGAAGTAGTACAGACCCACTCCGGCAATGGCGATTCCACCAACGGCCAGCTCGCTGTCGATAATCTTTGACAAAGATAAGATTAATATCATCAGGACGAGCAAAGGAATCACATAAGATATCCACACTGCTTTCAACCCCATTGTACGTTTCAGGCACACCTCGACCTCGTCACCGACATGTCTCTGCTCCCATCCGTTGGACGGCACGCTGATGGCCTTGGTCACGCTGTCATCGAGTCCGCAAAGACCCTTGGCGTGGCATTCGCTGCACGCCGACTGACTGATTATCTCGACAGTCGTGAACTCCGGGGTGATCTCCACTATCCTGCCCCTGTGGCTGATTACTTCCTGTTTCTTCATTTCTTCTTGATTGCGTCGGACTGGTGTTTCAAACCGCTGTACGAAGCAAGGCGTCCGCTGACCCTGCCGTACAGAATCGGGGCTTCGAAAAACACTGGGATGCGGTTTTCGTCGTCCGTGACATATATATCGATGTCGGCGTCACCGTTGAAGATTTCGCCGGCAATCAGCTTTGCAGAGAATTTGACGGTCCGGACCTCGCCCAGACCCTTCACATTGATGGTCTCACGGCCATGGAGGATGAAATAGACATGATAGACGTCATCATCCACGGCAAAGGTCATGGGATGCTTCCGGCCCGGTGTCAATTTGTCGAAATCCATGTTCCTGGCATAGAAGAACAGGGCAGGAAGGTCGTATGTGCTGCGGTCCAGGGGCAACTTTACATTGCGCTGGCCGGAACTGGTGGAATACACATCGGCATCGATGACAGAGGGTGACGCCGACCAGTCATAACGGTATGTGTTCCGGGCAATATATTTCCCCTCGTGCGTGTCGCGCGTGAATTTCAGAGGGACAAGTCCGTCACAGGTGAACCAGGTCTGGAAATCTTCCCGGACCTTGAAGAATATGTCCCAGAACCGCGAAGTGCGGCCCGATGCCGTGCAGTGGAACACGTTCCGGCCGTCAAGCACGGTCTTTTCCAATTTGACGGAGGCAGTGCCTATATCGGTGTTTATATTGCCCCAGGAATAATGCATCGTGAAATCCATGCTCTCCCCCGCCTGGAAGGCAAGACCAGACTCCTTGAGGTCTCCGACCGGCATTTCCTGTGCCGCAGACACAAAAAATGACCCCGCCGCAATGGCAAGGATCATTATTGTTCTGAGCATTCCGGCCTTCATAGCACGGAATTACATAAATTCGGAAGCGCCGCCGAAATCGTCGAATGTCGGACCACCGTAATTCATGTTCATCCCCGACGGGACAACGTCCCCTGCCTGCTCGAACTGGCTCTGGTCCAGACCGAGATTCTCTTCCGAGCCGTCCACGAACTTCGCCATGGAGTCCCTGAAAAGGAGTGGAACGTCTCCGATCTCACCGTTACGATGCTTGGCAATGATGAGCTGAGTCTGTCCCTTGGCAACGTCTTCCGTACCGCCAAGTCCCTGATAGTCAAGACGGTGTATAAAGAGCACCATATCGGCATCCTGCTCGATGGATCCGGATTCGCGGAGGTCGCTGAGCTGAGGGCGGTTGTTGCTGCCCTGACGGGTCACTGCCTGACGGCTGAGCTGCGAGAGGGCGATGATAGGGACATTGTGCTCCTTGGCGGTAGCCTTCAGAGTACGGGAAATGGCCGCAACCTCCTGCTCACGCATTCCACGCAGTTCGGCAGGTCCCTGCATCAGCTGGAGGTAGTCCACGATGATGAGTCGTACGCCCTTCTGCTTGACCAGTTTCTTGACCTTGGAACGGAATTCCATCACAGGAAGCGACGGTGTGTCGTCAATGTACAGAGGCGCTGCGGCGAGTTTTCTGATCTGGTCCTCGAGACGACCCCAGTCTCCCGGCTCGAGCTTGACTCCACCCTTGAGTTTCTTGCCGTCGATGCCGGTCTCGGAGATCATCATACGCATTGCAAGCTGCTTGGAAGGCATTTCAAGAGAGAAGATGGCTGTAGGATAACCTGCAACGGCGGCATTGCGCGCGACATTGAGCGCGAACGCAGTCTTACCCACTGACGGACGGGCGGCCAGGATGATGAGGTCGGAAGCCTGCCATCCCAGAGTATAGCTGTCCAGCGACGGGAAACCGGAAGGTACGCCGCTGTACGAACTGTCCATCGCCTGATACTTCTGCAGGTCGTCCATCGCCCTGTTGATGACGGAGCCGATCTCCTGGGCATCCTTGGTGACATTGCTCTCTACAGCCTGGAAAATCTCTGACTGAGCCATGTCCACAAGGGTCTCCACATTCACGGAGTCATCATACGATGTCTTCAGGATCTTGTACGATGCCGTGATGAGTTCCCTCTGGATGAATTTCTGGCGGATGATCTTGGTGTAGTATTCAATATGGGCGGCTGCACCTATGCGTGAAGAAAGTTCGGCAAGGTATGCTGCCCCGCCGATCTCTTCGAGTTTGCCGGTCGAGCGGAGTTTCTCTGTGACCGTGTACACGTCCACAGGCTTGTGGTCGTTGTACAGCTCCCTCATCGAATGGAAGATGGTACGGCTCTTCTCACTATAGAAGCACTTCTCGTCGGAGAGTTCATCCATAGTGTCGTCGAGACAGTTCGGCTCGACAAGGATGGCACCAAGAACAGCCTCCTCGATGTCTATTGCCTGAGGAGGCGCTGTTGCCATCAACTTGTCCAGATTGACCTCTTCGGCCCGTCTGGTCCTGTTTCTCGTACCGTCTGCCATGGGGACACTATTCGAAGTCAGGGTTTACAAGGATGCGTCCGCAGTACTCGCAGATGATGACTTTCTTATTGGACTTGATGTCGATGAGTCTCTGAGGAGGTATGGTGCTGAGACATCCGCCGCATGAATCCTTGTAAACAGGAACTACTGCAAGGTGGTTGTGACAGCTCTTGCGGATGCGGTCGTATGCGCTCATTGTACGCTGGTCGATGAGAGCTGCACAGGCCTGGCGCTCTGCGAGAAGCTGCTCTTCCTCTGCCTGGGTGGACTCTACGATTGTGCTGAGTTCCTCTTTCTTGGCTGCGAGGTCGTTGAGCTTGACTTCCTGGCGCTGCTTGATGATGTCGAGATCCTGCTTCTTGCGGAAATTGGCGTCCTTGGTCTCGCTGATCACCTTCTCGGCGATCTGGAGAAGAAGGTCCTGGTTCTCGATCTCCTTGCTGAGGGAGTCGAACTCGCGGCTGTTGCTGATGTCGTCAAGCTGAGCCTTGTACTTGTCGATCTGGTTCTGATATTCGACAAGATTGTGCTTGTTCTCTGCGATTATCTTTGCGTTCTCGTCGATTGCCTCATTGATGGCTGCTGCCTTTGCCTTGAGTTCCTCGATCTCGTTTTCAAGGACTTCCACCTCGAGAGGAAGTTCACCGCGCAGCTGGAGGATCTTGTCAATCCTGGTGTCTGCCTGCTGGAGAGCGTAGAGGGTCTTGAGCTTTTCCTCGATGCTCAGATCAGAGTCTGCGAATGATTTCTGGATGGATACGAATGTTTCCCTCCTGTCAATGGGGGTCTCGACTTTCTTGGTCTTCTTTGTTGCCATATTTTTGATTTGTTGTTTTTATTCGTCGTTTTCGCGTGTGCGCATTATGCGAACTGCAAAGATAAGACTTTTTTCTTTACAAAGTCTTTTTAATCTCAACAAGTTGCTTGCGTATCGATTTCAAGGTCTCCAGGGCCTTCACCTGCTTGTCCAGCGCCTTTGTTTCACCGGACATTTTCCTGGCCGCCCCTTCGAGCGTCATGCCCTGTTCCTTGACGAGAAGGTGGATCTGCTGGAGTGCAGCCAGGTCATCCTTTGTGTAAAGTCTGTTGCCTTTTGCATTCCTTTTCGGCTTCAGGATTTTTGGGAAAGAATTGGTCCAGAAACGGACAAGAGAGGCGCTCTCCCCCAGGATTTCTGAAACCTCACCGATGGTGTAATAAAGTTTTTCCATATTTATAAATTATTGGTTTTCAAGCAATTCATCAACACAAACAATAAGGGCGCGGCCCGGAAGGACGGCCTTTACACTGTCTTCGAGGACATGAAGCGAATCCACGGTCGACGCTGTCACGGAGTCGCACTGTGCGAGGGTGGCGCAGCGCTGCTGGAGGGCATTGTTTTCAAGGCGCACACCGCGTGAGGCGAACAGGCTGACCAGCAGGACCGACACAGCCAGCACGCACACCGGAATGATCAGGTACAGATATTTCTTCATTTCTTCGAACGATGTTTCGGGTGGACATACATCTTGCCCTGTTCCACTTCTATTTTATGCGCGACTTCGTCAAAATCCGTTTCCAGCATCGACAGGTCCATATAATCCATCGGATCGACATGCTCTCCGCGATAAATGACCTCATAATGGAGATGCACTCCCGTGGCACGGCCCGTACTGCCGGCAAAGCCTATCACGTCGCCCCTGCGCACCGGCACACCGTCAGGCACGTTGAAACCGGCAAGGTGGGCATATCTTGTCCTGTATCCATAACCGTGGTCGATGACGACCTGGATTCCATACCCGTTGAGTTCGGTCTTCAATTCGGCCACCATGCCGTCCGCAGCGGCATAGACAGGCTCGTTTTTCTGACAGGACAGGTCTACGCCCTGATGGGTCTTGTACTGCTTCGTGAACGGGTCCGACCTGGTCCCGAACTGGCTGGAAAGCTTGCACCGGGACGGGTCCATAGGCACAATGGACGGGATATGTGACGAGATTTCGCGATATTTCAGGGACGAGCGGATCAATGAATTGAACAGCGAATCCTGGACCTCCGTCATGACCGGCAGACGCTGGACAAGGTCACCTTCCCCGCACCTGACAGAATCAGGGACTGCCGGCAGGTTCAATGCCCTGCGGTATGAAAGATTGTCCCGCCTGGCCATCCTGTGAAGGGTGTCCTCCCAGTCCTGCAGGCGGCCGTTGAGTTCGGCTTCCTGCCTTGAAAGGTCGTCGTGACGGCGTTCTATGCGGTCTGTCCAGACCCACAAAAAGATCAAAGCGGCTATCAGACACGCCGAAGAACTTATGACATATTTGATCCACAACTTCATCGCGGCAAATATAATCACTTTCCCAATCAATTGCAAATCAACCCCGTGAAGGATGTTACTTAAACCTGGCCTCATCTGCGCACGTGCGTTCATTATATTTGAGAATTAGCGGAAAATCCGTATCTTTGCCCTCTTGAACGCTTTTTTTGAAAACTGAAAAAACAACAACATAATGACATCAAAAGAAATAAGACGCGCCTTCCTGGACTTTTTCGCATCCAAAGGACACCAGACCGTACCATCAGCACCGATGGTCGTCAAGAATGACCCGACACTCATGTTCACCAACGCCGGCATGAACCAGTTCAAGGACTGGTTCCTCGGCAACAGCGTACCTAAATACAAGAGAGTCTGCGACTCACAGAAATGCCTCCGCGTGAGTGGCAAGCACAATGACCTCGAGGAGGTCGGACATGACAGCTACCACCACACAATGTTCGAAATGCTCGGCAACTGGAGCTTCGGAGACTATTTCAAAACCGAGGCCATCGACTGGGCATGGGAACTCCTGACCGAAGTTTACAAGATCAACCCGGGGATTCTCTACGCAACCATTTTCGAAGGTTCCGCAGAGGACGGCACCGCACTTGACGAGGAAGCCCGCGAGGCTTGGAAGAAACACCTTCCGGAGGACCACATCATCCTCGGCAACAAGCACGACAATTTCTGGGAAATGGGCGACACAGGCCCTTGCGGTCCTTGTTCCGAGATCCACGTCGACCTTCGCGACGAGGCCGAGAAGGCAAAGATTCCGGGAGCACAGCTCGTCAACCAGAGCGACCCTCTCGTGATCGAGATCTGGAACATCGTATTCATGCAGTTCGAGCGCAAGGCCGACGGCCACCTCGAGCCGCTTCCCAACAAGAACGTCGACACAGGAATGGGCTTCGAGCGCCTCTGCATGACACTCCAGGGCAAGAAGTCCAACTACGACACAGACGTGTTCACCGGAATGATCCAGAAGATCGAGGCTCTCTCCGGACACTCATACGGCGAGAACGACAAGGTCGGAATCGCAATGCGCGTCATCGCCGACCACATCCGCGCCATCAGTTTCTCCATCGCTGACGGCCAGCTTCCTTCCAACGTCAAGGCAGGCTACGTCATCCGCCGCATCCTCCGCCGCGCCGTACGCTACGGATACACCTTCCTCGGCTTCAACGAGCCTTTCCTCTGCCGTCTGGTGCAGCAGCTCGTTGACGACATGGGCGAGTTCTATCCTGAGATCGTCAGCCAGCAGGCCCTCATCGAGAAGGTCATCCGCGAAGAAGAAATGGCGTTCCTGCGCACACTTGACCGCGGTATCAAGCTGATGGACAGCATCATGGAGAAATCAGCCGCCACAAAGGTCATCAGCGGTGTGGACGCATTCACCCTTTATGACACCTATGGCTTCCCTATCGACCTCTCAGAGCTCATCGCTGGAGAGAATGGCTACACCATCGACCTGGCCGAGTTCAATGTCGAACTCCAGAAGCAGAAAGACCGCGCACGCAACGCCACAGCCATCGAGAACGGCGACTGGATCGAGTTCCACCACTGCGATGCAGTCGAGTTCACCGGATATGACTTCAACACTGTCGAGGGCGCACTCCTGTGCCGTCACCGCACGGTCAAGGCCAAGAACAAGGAGATGTTCCAGCTCGTCTTCGACAAGACTCCGTTCTACGGAGAAATGGGTGGCGAGGTCGGTGACACCGGATACATCGTCAGCGAGAGCGGCGAGAAGATCGGCATCGTCAACACCGTCAAGGAGAACAACCTCACCATCCATATCGCCGAGCGCATCCCATCTGACTGCAGCGAGACATTCACACTCGTTGTCGATGCAGAGCGCCGTCAGAAGATTGCGAACAACCACTCCTGCACCCACCTTCTCCACCAGGCTCTGCGCGAAATCCTCGGAACACACGTCGAGCAGAAAGGCTCGTTCGTCTGTGACAAGTACTTCCGCTTCGACTTCAGCCATTTCGAGAAGATGACCGACGAGCAGATCAAGCTCGTCCAGAAACGTGTGGGCGCCCTCATCCGAGAGAACAACCCTCTCATCGAGAACCGCGAGGCATCGATGGAAGACGCCAAGGCAATGGGCGCAATGGCACTTTTCGGAGAGAAATACGGTGACAAGGTCCGCGTAGTCAAGTTCGGACAGAGCATCGAACTCTGCGGTGGATGCCATACCGGCGCCACCGGCAACATCGGAATGTTCAGGATCACCGCCGAATCTGCAGTCGCAGCAGGCGTGCGCCGCATCGAGGCTGTCACCGGAGCCGAGGCAGAAGAAGCATTCGACGCCATGGAGGAGACCATCCGCACAGCCAAGGGATTCTTCAACAATGTCCCTGACCTCACCGGAGCCATCCGCAAGATGATCGAAGAGAACGACGCCTTCAAGAAACAGATGGAAGAAATCGCCAAGGAGAAGACTCTGGCCCTCAAGAAAGAGCTTGTCGCCTCTGCCAAGGAGATGGGCGGCAAGAAGGTCGTGATAGTCGACACTCCTGTCGACCCGGCAATGCTCAGGAATGCAGCCCAGGCCCTCCAGAAGGAGGAGACCAACCTCGTCATCGCAGGAGCATTCGAGTCTGCAGGCAAGCCTCAGCTTCTGCTCATGTACTCTTCCGACCTCGTTGCAGCAGGCAAGAACGCAGGCAACGACATCCGCAGCGCAGCCAAGGCCATCCTCGGCGGCGGCGGCGGACAGCCTGGCCTCGCAACCGCAGGCGGCAAGGATATTGCAGGACTTGCCAAGGCTCTTGAAACCCTCATCTCACTTATCTAGCATATTGTGAAGAAACTCGACCAGTTCATCCTCAAATCCTTCATAGGACCGTTCATCGCGATTCTCTTCGTGGTGCTCTTCATCCTTGTGATGCAGTTCCTGTGGCTTTATATCGATGAACTGGTCGGCAAAGGTCTTGGGTTCGGCACCATCCTCGAATTCATGGGATGGGGCTGCGCCACACTGATCCCGATGGCTCTCCCGCTGGCCACCCTGCTTGCATCCATGATGACAATGGGGTCGCTCGGCGAGAACAACGAACTTCTGGCCATCAAGGCCGCCGGCATCTCGCTCAGAAGGATAATGCTCCCGCTGGTCATCACGTCGGTGTTCATCTCCATCGGAGCATTCTTTGCGGCCAACAACCTGATTCCGATTGCATACAACAAGATCTACACGCTCCGCGCCGACATCCTGCGCACGAAGGAGGAAATCAAGATTCCGGAAGACACGTTCTATGACGGAATCGAGAACTACATCCTCCGCATCGATCGCCGCGACGACAACACCGGAATGATGTACGGAGTGATGGTGTACAACCACTCGGCAGGCAAGGGCAACGTCAGCCTGACCATCGCCGACTCCGCCCTGATGAAGATTTCCAACGACAAGAGTTACCTGTCATTCGTGATGTACAGCGGATCGAACTACGAGGAGACCAACACCAGGAAGTACCGGGACACCACCCTCCAGCTCCAGCAGATCGACTTTGCCAAGCAGGAACTTGTCATCGAGCTTGAGAACTATGCCTTCCAGAAGTCCGAGGAAAACCAGTACAGCGACGAGGTCAAGACCATGAAACTGTCCCAGCTCCGGGCCCAGAAAGACTCCCTCGACGCACAGGACAGCCAGATGGTGGCATCGCACCTGAGTTCGCTGGTCGGAGCCTCATTCCTCCGCTTCAACGCCCAGCTCGACACGGCCAAGCACAAGAACATCATCTCCCCTTTCCTGCACGAGGACTATATGCAGTGGGACAATCTGGAGCAGGAGATCGAGGCCTACGAGAAGGCAATCACGCAGGCCGGGGAATACTGCAACACCCTGGACTCATACACCAGGGACGCCTACAACAACACCTTTATCCTGCGCCGCGTGGACGAGGGCATATTGCGCAAATTCGCCCAGGCCATCGCCTGCTTCATATTCTTCTTCATCGGAGCGCCGATCGGTGCCCTCATCCGCAAGGGTGGTCTGGGTACGCCGGCAATCATATCCGTACTGTTCTTCGTCCTTTATTGGGTTGTCGATGTTTCGGGCACAAAACTGGCCCGTGACGGTGCGATGAGCGCATTCAACGGCAATTTCATATCCACCTATGTACTCCTTCCGATCGGCCTGTTCCTGACCTGGAAGGCAATCAACGACTCTTCAGTGTTCAATATGGACAACATCAAATCCTGGTTCAGGAAAATCAAGCGCATCGTGGTCTCCGTATTCCGCAAGACCCGCATTGTATATATGGGCACGCCGGAATTCGCCGTCGCACCGCTGGAAGAACTCATCAAGGAAGGCTACCGCATCTCCGCAGTTGTCACTGTCCCTGACAAGGCCAGCGGACGCGGTCTCAAGGTTGGTGAAAGCGCCGTGAAGAAATACGCCGTAGAGCACGGAATCCCTGTCCTGCAGCCTGAGAAGCTCAAGAATCCTGAATTCGTGGAGGCCCTCAAGGCTCTCAAGCCTGACCTCTTCGTTGTAGTCGCATTCAGGATGCTCCCTCAGGTAGTATGGGAAATTCCGCGCCTGGGTACATTCAACCTCCACGCCGCCCTGCTGCCTCAATACCGTGGAGCGGCCCCTGTCAACTGGGCCGTAATCAATGGGGACAACATGACCGGAGTCACCACATTCATGATTGACAGCGGCATCGACACCGGCAAGATAATGATACGCGAGCAGGTGCGCATCGACGACAATGACACGGCCGGCACCATCCATGACAAGCTCATGGGGATTGGTTCACGCGTGGTTGTCCAGACCGTCGAGGGTATTGTCGAGAAAAACATCGAATACCGCATCCAGCGCTCGTTCATCCAGGGTGACGAAGTTCTCAAACCGGCACCGAAGCTCTCCCGCGAACTCTGCCACATCGACTGGAACGACACCACCAGGAACATTTTCAACCTCATCAGGGGTCTGAGTCCATACCCGGCAGCATACACAGAACTGGTCCCTGCCGGCGACACGTCAAAGCAGCCTCAGCAGCTCAAGATATATTTCGGAGAAAAACTCTCATCCAGCGATGTTCAGGTATATATTGACGAATGCGGCCTGACCGGCGGAATCAAGCCGGGCACCATCATCTCGGACGGCAAGAATTACCTGGCCATCAAGACTCTTGACGGCGCCATCTCCGTCACCGACCTCCAGCTTTCCGGCAAGAAGCGCATGGACGTCAAGGCATTCCTTCTCGGTTTCCGCGACCCTATGAGCTACACCACAACGCAGGGTACAGCGGCCGGGATCGTTGCCGCAACAAGGGGCTGATCATCATGGACATTGCCATCATAGCGAACGGCGAGTACCCGCGCAGCAGTTATCCGCGCTACCTGATCGAGCACGCGGACATTGTCGTATGCTGCGATGCCGCCGCCGACAAATACTGGCGTCATACAGGAAGGCTGCCGCACGCTGTCGTCGGCGACCTTGATTCGCTTTCAAGCCAGGCCCGCACAAGATTCCGGGACCGCATCATCCATATAGCAGACCAGGACACGAACGACCTGACCAAGGCGTTCGGATATGTAATGACTGACATTGCCGGCGACGGCAACGTCTCCATACACATCCTGGCGGCCACGGGCAGACGCGAAGACCACGCCGTCGCCAACCTTTCCCTCCTGATGGAATATGAACGCGGATACGGCCTTTCCGCCAGGGGAATCAGACTGGAAATGGTGTCGGACTGGTCCACCATATTCCCCATCACGGACAGTTGCAGCTTTGATTGCGGAAAAGACAGGCCCGTGTCGATTCTGACTCCGGACCCGTCTCTGAGGATCGCGTCACAGGGCCTTCAGTGGCCACTGGACAACGTCGTATTTGACAATTGGTGGAAGGCCACGCTGAACCGTGCCACATCCGACACGGTCAGCCTGACTCTTTCACATCCGTCTATCGCCCTGATTGTTCTGGGCTGACGATTCCAAGTTTCTCAAGCAGAGCCC
Source organism: Candidatus Cryptobacteroides sp. (assembly GCA_045599265.1). Lineage (GTDB taxonomy): Bacteria > Bacteroidota > Bacteroidia > Bacteroidales > UBA932 > Cryptobacteroides. Next base: position 23,601 of record JAZRVQ010000060.1, read on the forward strand.
TTGGCTGAGGATCGTGACCGCGGAAATTGCGGTAAAGCACGGCCTCGTCCTGTGTGCTGCCCTTGCTGAGGATGTTCTCACGGAACGAGCCGGACACCTCGCGGTTGAAGATGCCCTTCTCCTTGAAGAGAGAGAACGCATCGGCCTCGAGCACCTCTGCCCACTTGTATGAATAGTAACCGGCCGAATATCCACCAGTGAAGATATGTCCGAACGAAGTGGAGATACCGCAGCCCGGCACGGAATAGATGACCTGTGAAGGCTCAAGTGCCTGTTTCTCGAAAGCGATGGTCTCTGTCTCGGGAACGGATGTCAGGGTGTGCCAAGCCATGTCGAGGATACCGAACTGGAGCTGACGCACCTGATAGTAGGCAGCAAGATAATTCTTGGAAGCGACAATCCTGTCAATATATTCGGCAGGGATGGTCTCCCCTGTCTCGTAATGCTTTGCAAATGTATCGAGGTATTCCGGCTCGAATGCCCAGTTCTCCATGATCTGTGAAGGCAGTTCGACAAAGTCACGGGCTACATTTGTGCCGGTCTGCGAACCATAACGGCCCTCGGCCATCATGCCATGCAGTGAATGTCCGAACTCGTGCAGGAATGTGGTGAGTTCGTCATGGGTCAGAAGTGAAGGAGTGGTCGCAGTCGGCTTGGTAAAATTGGTGACAATGCTGATGAACGGTCTTTCCTCAACTCCGTTCACGATGCTCTGGCCACGGAATTCGGTCATCCACGCACCTCCCCTCTTGCTTGCGCGAGGGAAGAAGTCCGCATAGAACAATGCCAGATGCTTGCCGCTCTCGTCGGTGACATCGAACACCTTGACATCCTTGTGATATCCGGGGATATCCTTGCGCTCGTTGAAATTGAGTCCATACAGGCGGTGGGCAAGGTCGAACACGGCATCGATGCAGTTCTCAAGCTGGAAATAAGGCTTGAGGATCTCGGTATTGAGGGCATATTTCTCGTTCTTGTATGCCTCTGACCAGAAACTGAAGTCCCAAGGACGGAGTTCAGTGTCTTCGAAACCCTTGCTCTTGGCGTACTCGAATATCTCAGCCACCTCGGCCTTGGCGGCAGGAACTGACGGCTGTAGGAGTTCGTCCAGGAAATTGTTCACTGTCCCGGTAGTCTTGGCCATCCTGTCCTCGATTGCATAGTCTGCGTATGTCTCGTAGCCGAGGAGGTTGGCGATCTTGATGCGCAGGTCGATGATCTTCTTTGCGTTCTCAGTGTTGTCAAATTCGCCTCCCACACCCTTGGTGTTGTATGCCATATACATCTTTTCACGCAGGTCACGGCGTGTGCTGTACTGCATGAAAGGGCCGTAACTAGGCGCCGACAGGTCGTATGCCCAGCCTTCCAGGCCCTTCTCGGCCGCTGTTGATGCACCCATGTCGACCACAAATGCAGGAAGGCCTGCAAGGTCGGTACTGTCCGTAAGGTTCAGCGTGAAAGCATTTGTAGCGGCAAGGACATTCTTGCCATATGCGAGCTGGACGAGTGAGAGTTCCTCGGCATATTTGGCATAAAGTTCCTTGTCTTCACCGGACAGATTGGCACCGTTGCGCGCAAATGATTTATAAGTGTCCTCGAGAAGTTTCATCTGGTCCGGTTCGAGACCGAGGCCCTCGCGCTTATCATAGACGGCCTTGACCTTTTCGAAAAGTTTGTCGTTGAGTGTGACATACATCTCGTATTCGGTGAGCATAGGGGTCACGTCCTCGGCAATTTGCTCCATCTCGTCGTTGGTATTTGCCTCCTTGAGGTTGAAGAAAATGCTCGCCACATTGTTGAAAGTGCGTCCATACTGCTCCAGGGCAAGGATTGTGTTGTCAAAGTCAGGCTCTGCCTCATTGGCGATGATGGCATCGATTTCGGCTTTTGCCTCGGCTATGGAAGCCTCGAAAGCGGGCTTGTAATGTTTGTTCTCGATTTTGTCGAACTGAGGGGCACCGAACGGAAGCGGTGACTCGGTCAATAGAGGGTTCTCCATCTTGCAAGAATTGAAAAGTACCAGCAGTGTTGCTGCCGACAATAAAAGTTTACGCATAATGATATATATATGTTATGTCCGCAAAGGTAATCAAAAACGGCTTATGCGGCATATTTTTTCAGGTGTTTCACGATATGATATGTCGAAACAGCACATCACGGCATATCCCCTGCACTTCTTGAAGGAAGTCACATATTCCGGCCTGAACCCCATATTGGCCAGTTCCAGCTTCGGCATTGACGTGATCTTGTATTTCAGAAGGCCGTCCAGGATTTCATAATTCCTGTCCAGATGACTCAGAACCTTGATCTTGACGGAACGGGACGAGCGCGTCTTCCTGTTGTTGTACCGGTTGCGGCACCTGGCGCTGCAGAATTTCCTGTCCGGTCTGCCGGGTCCGATCAAATCCCCACACTCGAGGCATCTGGCCTCATCTTTATCCTGCACATATTCCTTCATACCGTCAAATTTGGGAAACATTACAGTGCCTGTCAATACCCTGAGAGCAATATTTTCCTTTTTCGAGGCATTTGATTTTTCCAAAAAAACAAAATACCGCAGAAAAAGAAAAACTTTTCCAGAGGCATTCCAGAAGTGTATTTTTCTGTATTACTTTGCTTCAGGAATGATGAAAAATAAGTTGGTAAGGATTTATGCATAAAGATTACCAAGTTGTTTTTTAAGAATGACTAAGTCCTACATTGAAGCGCGCATAAAGTTGTGGGGAAGATTAACCAGTAAAAGAAAAACTTATGGAACAATTGAACAGAATCGAACTGAGGGGTAATGTAGGCGGCGTCCGCATGACCTCGACATCGACGGGCGTAATGTGCGCCCACGTCTCACTGGCGACCAATTACCTGCGTTCAGGAAGCAAGGAGCCAAATGTGGAGGTCACCTGGCACAACGTGACCATCTGGCAGAGAGAAGGCATGCCTGACGTGACAAAGATCGAGAAGGGCAACAGGATGCACGTCATCGGCCGTATGGTGCAGCAGCGCTATACCGATACCGGCGGCAACGAACGCAGCTCCTACGAGGTGTACGCCACCTCCGCCGAAATGCTCACCGAAAACCTCACCATCCAGACAGTTTAAAAAAGTCCGGGAATAGACTGCAGATATTGTGGTCTATTCCCGCAATTGTATTACATTGTGCGGTCACCTGGACAAAAATAGGATGGAAGGACAAAAGTCAAGCGCAAGCGAGCCGTTTCATTGAGGTCGGCGCAGCGCTTGATCTTTAGCCGCCGGAGGTCGTATATTCCGGCGGCGGTGCCGGGAACTCAGTAGTTTCTTTTGATATACTCGTCGAGTAATTTTCTGCGGTTCTCACGGCTGATTCCGCTGTGGACCCTGACCTTGGTCTTGATGTCTGAGAA
>JAZRVQ010000061.1:0-41188 GCA_045599265.1 Candidatus Cryptobacteroides sp.
GCGAGATATCTGGCCATTGATTACCAGCCATTTACGAATATCACCGCACAAGATGATTTTCCCGAACGACAGGCCGGCGGCGGGACAGGCAAAATGATGGCTACGAATAGCCGGTTAGTCTTGATGTCTGTGTCTCCGGCCGGCGGCTGGGCAGGCGGTGTTTGGTGAAACGCGAGACCTGGCGCCCTTGTCAGCCGCTACACCCGCTTAAGTATGAGTTTGGACTCGGAAGCCTTGTCGTAGGCATTCACAAACTGCTTGTAGGACTGGTATTCCGCCGCAGGGAGGGTACATTTCCTGACAGTGACGACCTCATTGACAGTCACCTTGCCGTCACTGAAGGAATATTTGACCTCATAATCGGCAAACGGAGCGCAGATGGAGAAATCTTCCGGGAGATACTCGATGCTGTACCCTTCCGGAATGCTTACCGTCGTGATATTCTTTTCCGTGAATGCACTCCTGATGACAAGGTCGTGGATCCTGGCAGACTTCTGGGTGGTGAATCCGCCGTTGTATAGCGCCAGCGGCACAAGCATGCGCCCGGAAGTGATGCTGGCGAACTTGCGGGAATTGAACGTCCAGTCTATGACGGCCTCCGGAACAAATCCCGGCACACCCTCATAAGCATCGAAATTGTCCTTGAACGAGACAACCTTCTTGTCATCGGACTGCACCGCCAGGTACCTTGACAATGCACCCACAGCATCGCGCGGAGCGACATCGCGGAAACCGATATAAGTCTCGGCGTCATCCAGGATGCGTATGCGCCGCATCTTCACTGACGCACTCCCGTCCGGGGACAATGTGACTTCGGCAATATTGGTCCTGACCCTGAGCGAATCCGGATAGTCCGGCACGCGCACAGGATGACCGCCGTCCGCATCCACCAGCACAACCTTGTGGCCGGCCACGTCCTCATGCCTGTAGCCCAATGGAACGCGCGGATTGGTACATTCAACCCACACCGTGTCCTTCTGCAGGGGGACGCAGAGCATGGCATGGTTCATCATCCCGACACTCTGGTATCCATCGACCAGGTCGCGGCTGTCCGTATTGACAATGAAATAATCGGACTTCACACCGGCCTCGGCAAGGAGACTGTGCAGGAAGAAGGACAGAGCCTTGCAGTCGCCCCAGCCGCTCTTGTACACTGCCGCCGGCGCTGCCGGAGAGTATCCTCCCAGTCCGAACTGGATGCTGACATAGCGTGTATGGTCCCTGAGATAACCGTACAGAACCTTCAATTTCTCAAGGTCATCGGCACAACCGTCCGTCATCTGGTGCACCTGTGCGGCGAGGTCCTTAGGAAGGACATAATCGAAAGGCATGATGCCGTACAGCCACGCCCCTATCCCCTCCCAGCTGTCCTGGGCACCGGAAGTGCCAAGATAACTGAAATGTCTCGGACTTGCCATCACATACGGAACCAGGGTCGTCACACTCGGCATATTGTGCTCCCTCTTGATGGCCGGGAAGTCATTGACACGCCATTTATATGTCACTTTCTTGTCGCTGACGATCCGTTCCGGTTCCGTCCATGCCTTGTAATGAATATCCATGCCGGATGGCACGGTCAGCGAATAGGACGCCTCCTTTATCGGGACATCAAAGGCAAAGGCCGGGTCGAATGGCGGGAAACTGATGATGCCCTTGCGGTATGTCATCGTATAGTCATACTCCACCACGTACGGATAAGTTGCTCCGGGCTCATAATAATTGACGAAAGTGTCGTCTGCCAGACCTTCCGAGCAGTTGACCACAGAAAGGTCGGACTTCTTGAGTTTCTTCACCACCGTGCCGGAGCATTCCACCTTGCCGGAAAACTCGGTAATGGCACTGTATGCATCGGTATATTCCTCAAACTCAGCAAGCCCGTCACCGGCCTCCCGGTTGACCTGTATACGCTTGACAATGTGGCACTTGGCATCGTTCGGTCCGGACACAGTAATAGTCCTGATGTCCGACAGGACCTCGGCAATGGCCTGCGCCCTCAAGAATCCGCAGGGCAGCAGGAAAATGATCAAGACTGGTAAGAAACGTTTCATGATGGACACTATTCTGCTTTTTTCAATATAATGCGCTCGTTGAAGATGGCGCACACATCGGTCCAATATTTCCTGACATCAGGATATGTATCGGGCATTGCAATCAGGGCACGGTTGTCAAACTTGAACTGCACGGTGATCACCGAGCCATCGACTGTGGTCTTGAAAGTCATCGAAGAAGGCAGGGTGGACCTGTACAGACTATTCTTCGGGAGCTGGTCAACCACATAACCTTCCGGAATCTCCAGTCTCAACACATAAGTTGTCACCTCGGGATAGGAGAAATCGACAGGGTAAACCCTGGTCTCGTGGCGGAATGCCGCGTCGCTCAGCAGCGGCATCAGGAACGGATTGACCATCAGGAGGTCACCGGCAGTCTCGCAATCCTTCTCGAAATGCATTGACAGGGATGAGCCTGAACTGAATTCGTCAAATCCGGTCACGGACAGTTCGCTCAGCCGGGCCGGGATGAATTTCTCAATCTCTTCGTAGAGTTCCTCCTCGTCACTGTAGCCCCTGAACGTGTCCTTGAAATCATAAGAAGACCCGTTGGAGTACATGCCGTCCATCTTGCCTGTCATTGTGCCGTCCGAGATGGACGCACCTACGATGTATGCGGTCACATTGGAGGTGAGAGATGTCAGATTCTGCCATATAAAGCCTCCGGAGGCATTGGTGATCTCGAATGCATTCTTGACAAGATACTGTTCAGGCAGGACATTGAGATAACAGGAAGGGTCGGCTCCATCAAGGAAATAGCCTGTGCCGGAAGACGGATAGATATGAAGGACAAACGTGTCAAAGGCTGATATCTTCGGATTGTTTTCAAGGACGGCGCCGGATTTGCGCAGACGTACCAGGACCGGATTGACCTTGAATCCCGCGCTCTTGAGGGCAGATCCTATCATGGCATTGATGTCTGCCGAACTGCCGGAGCGCGCCTTGTTGACTGAAGAGAGGCTGGATGGGACAAGGTTTATCCTTTCATTCCATTTCACATTGTCCTTCACCAGTTTGACAATCTCCGTAATGGTGCTGAGATCGTCTTCGTCCTTTGCAACAATTGCGGCGACCTGGTCCTTGAACGGGCTGCGGGCATTGGTCTGGGACCAGATTTCTGATTCGGCGACCATCTTGGCGACCGAGCCCCAGGTGCTGCTGAAATCCTTGAAATGACCGGGGATGGCGATTGCCGTCACCTCGTAAGACACTCCGTCCATATAGTCCCTTGGACAGTACAGCATAGGCTCGTTCTTGAGAGCGGGCAGATCTACACCCCTGAAAGTCTCCTTAGTGTGGGAATTGTCAAGGCTGATGCCATTTAGAGCAACTGGACGTCCATTCATATATGTGGACGAAAAATCAAGCCTGTGCATACCACGGACTGTCCTTGTAGATGGCAACCAGACAGGAAGAGAAATGGAATATACACTCAGATTGACAGGGAGTGTGCCCTGCAGAAAATAATCAGGAACGGTTGTGAAATCAGGACTTGAAAAATTGTAGCTCACCTCAACCACGGAACCCACCGTGACCGCATCCGCCGTGTAGGCTATCTTCTCGACACGCTCGGACTGGTCACTTTTGATGATGTTGGATTTCGGGGCCTTGGTAGCCACCACCTTGCCTTTCACAAGATTGTAGGTAACAACATTGAGGCGTTCCACGGTCTCGCGATAGTCGTTATCGTGATATGCGTAAACCGCACCGTTGGCACGGTCCAGACCATCTTTCTTCAAGATCTTGTAACGGACGACGTATCTCTTCATGTACCTGAATTCATGGTATCTTGGGTCGTAATCAATCTCAGCATCACATTTCTCCCACAGCACAAGCGCGGAGGCTGTAGTGTCCGCAGGGTATTCCGAAAAAGAGCACTCATAGGCGCTCACCTTGCCGGGCGTTTCGGTGACAGGTATCGACTGGGCTGCAGCTCCGACAGAGAGCGCAAGCAACCCGATGATGATAAGTACGCGGTTTCTCATAATGTCAAATATTTGATGTTGAACACTATACAAAAACTATACCTTCTGATATGCCAGTCTCGGGTCGCCATTCAAAAGATGGATGACGCCGCAATAGGTGAAACCGGCCTTGGCAATGCAGTGGCGCATGATGACATTGTCCTCGTGGGTGTCGATGCGCAGATTGTGGATGCGTTCCCAGCACCAGTCAAAACAGGCGGCCGCAACACCGTGCGAGTCCATCGTGCCGGCAAGGCGGTGAATGGTGGCGTATGGCCTGGTGTCATCGACCCACTGACCACCGTAAACGACCCCGTATGTCGGGTCGATGCCGGGAATGAAGGCGAACGCACCGACAGGCAGACCATCCTGAATGACGGCATAACTCTGCCCCAGGGCAATGTCGGAGCGGATTATCTCCTCCGTCGGGTAGCCCGGCTTCCACTGGTTCAGGTCACCGCAGGAGAGCATTATCTCCCTGCCCTGGCGGTATATCTCCATCAGGCGAGGAAGGTCCTGCACGGTGCTTTTCCTGATTTCCATGACTATCTGAACTGTTTGTTTTCGGGCAGACCCAGACAGGCGGAGAGTTCGCGCAGGTTGCTGTCACCGCGCGGACAGACCACCAGAACGTCAGGGGTGTCAATGACCATATATCCGTCCAGACCTGACAGGCACACCATCTTGTCCCTGGACTTCTCGATCATCAGGGTGTTACGCGTGTTCTGGATGGTGCTGTGGGCAGCGTCGATGCCGTTGCCGGCGCGGTCCTTGTCGATGAATGTATATAGACTGTCCCAGCTGCCGATGTCCCACCAGAGGAATGTTGCGGGATAGACCCAGGCGCGGGAGGTCTTCTCCATGACGCCGATGTCGATAGGGGTCCTCTCGCAGCCGGAATAGGCCTTCTCGATGAATGCCGCCTCATCCGGGGTGCCGATACTGTTCTCCCAGCCCTCGAACCAGCCGGAGAGTTCCGGCATATATTTCCGGATTTCCTCAGCGATTACCGCCGCCTTCCATGCGAAAATACCTGAGTTCCAGAGGAATTCACCGCTCTGGATGAATACGCGGGCGATCTCGACAGGAGGTTTCTCCGTAAATGTCTTGACCTTCAGCGCTTCGCCTTCCTTGGCTGCGTCCTTGCCGCCCTTGGCCTGGATGTAACCATAATTCGGATCGGGACGGGTCGGGGTGATGCCCAGCGTGACAAGCACGTCGTTATGGCTGGCAAATTCGAGCGCACTGACCACATTGGCCCGCAACGGGGCCTCGTCTTCGATGATATGGTCGGAAGGGGTCACCACGACTGTTGCGGCCGGATTGCGTTTCAGGATAACGCAGGTGGCATATATGATGCACGGGGCGGTGTTGCGCTGATACGGTTCCAGCAGGACATTCTCTTCCGGAATGGAAGGAAGCTGCTCCCTGACCATGTCGCCATACCTGGCCGCCGTCACGACAATGATGTTTTCGGGCGGCACAATTTTGCAGAAACGTTCGTAGGTATGCTGCAGGAACGATTTCCCCGTATTTGCCACTTCCATGAACTGTTTCGGGCGCTCCACCCTGCTCAGCGGCCACAGGCGCGAACCTATCCCGCCGGCCATTATCACGCAATATTGATTCTTGTCCATAACTTATTATAAATAAAAAGGATAGAAAGCATCGGGGAAATACTGTATCCTTGTATGATTCTTGTCCATGACAACCGCCACAATGTCAAAATGACATTCCGCATCCACGATGTCCGCCGGCTTGGAGGTGTTGAGCCATGCATTTGCGGCCGAGGCGAGTTTCCTCTGTTTCGGGACGGTGACACAGTCCTGCGGCTCGGCCTGGTACGGCGGCCTGCGGGTCTTCACCTCGACAAAATGCACTCCGTCCGGCGCAGATGTGATAATGTCCAGTTCCAGATGCCCCGCCCGCCAGTTGCGTGCAAGGACCGTATGGCCCTGCTCCGAAAGCCACTGTGCGGCCAGACTCTCCCCCTCATTGCCCGTTGCCTTCCTGCTGTCCATCACCCCAACTTCACAATCGTAACTCCCGAACCTCCGAACTGGATGTGCTCATCACTCACGGAAGCCACTCCGGGAGTGGTCCTGAGGAACTTCTGTATCTCTTCCCTGAGGGCTCCGGTGCCCTTTCCGTGTATGATCCTGACCGAGCCGACATTCAGCATTATGGCGTCGTCAACAAACTTCATGACCTTCTCGATGGCGTCGTTCACCCTCTCTCCACGGACATCCAGTTCGGTAGAGAAATTGAGTTTGCGCTCCGAGATGCTGGTATCGAACTTTACCCTCGACACATCTCTGGAAGCTGACTTGGCCGCAGTCTTGAACTCGTTGGAAGTGATGCGCTCGACATTGTCCGGAGGCAGTTTGCTGCTGATGTTGCCGATGTTCACTGTGACAGCCTTGGCAGAAACCCTGACGACCTCGCCGACCATTCCGTTGCTCTTGACACGGACCTTCTCGCCCGCCTTCAGAGGGGCGTTCCTGAAGGCCTCCTCACGCTTGCGTTCCTCTTCGGCACGGCGTATCTCCTCCTGCTCCTTCTCGCCTGCACGCCTTTCCTTGCGCTCTTTCTGCCGTTCGCGGCGGGCATCGATCTGGGCTATCTTCTTCTCGATATAGTCGTCTTTTTCTTTCTGCTGCTGCTCCTTCTTGGCCGCAAATGCGCCTATGAAGTCCTGCAGTTCCTTTCTGGCCTCGTTGGTGGCCGTCTTTTCGGCCTGGGACTCCTTGATGGTGCGTATGGTGTTCTCGACCTGGCGGTTGGCGCCGGCGATGATCTCGGCGGCCTCCTTGTGTGCCCGGTCAAGTATTTCTTTCTTGAGCTGCTTGATGTCCTGGAGCTCCTTCTGGTACTTGTCGGTGATGTTCTCGAGGGTGCGGTCCGTGTTGCGGATGCGCTCCAGTTTCTCGTCAAGGGCCTTGCGGTTGCGCGCAATCTTGCGCAGATTCCTCTCTATCCCGACAAATTCCTCGCCCGCACGCGTCTCTGCGTCCTTGATTATATTCTCCGGAAGACCCATCTTGCGGGCCAGTTCAAACGCGAACGAATTGCCCGGAAGGCCCATTTCCAGCTTGAACAGCGGGGCGATGTTGGCCACGTCGAACATCATTGCGCCGTTTATCACGCCGCGCTCGCCGGAAGCGTACAGTTTGAGGTTGGTATAATGTGTGGTGATGACCCCATACACGCCGCGGGTGTCCATCTCGGCCAGCAGGGCCTCGGCAATAGCGCCGCCCGCAGCCGGTTCGGTGCCGCTTCCGAACTCATCGATGAGCACAAGCGTCCTGGCATCTGCCCGCTCCATCATTTCCTTCATGTTGACAAGGAAGGAACTGTAGGTGCTGAGGTCGTTGTCCAGGGACTGGTCATCGCCGATATCGACCATTATGCGGTCGAATATCATCATCTCAGACGTCTCGGAAGTCGGAATCAGCATGCCCCACTGGAACATGTACTGGAGCAGTCCGACCGTCTTGAGGCACACTGACTTGCCGCCGGCATTGGGACCGGATATCAGGAGGATGTGCTTGGCCGGGGTGAGGGTCACCGTCAGAGGCACAATCTCCTTGCCTTCCTTGCGCAGTGCACGCTCCAGGATAGGGTGGCGGGCCTTGCGCAGATTCATCTCGCCGCTATCGGAAATGACAGGCATTCCGGCAATGATGTCCAGGGAGAACTGGGCCTTGGCCATGATGAAATCCATCTCTCCCAGATATCTGGCTGCGTTCTGCATGTCAGGCAGATACGGACGCATGAATTCGGTGAATTCCAGCAGGATGCGTATTATCTCCCTGTTCTCGGCAAACTGGAGTTCCTTGATCTCATTGTCGAGTTCGACAACCTCGGCAGGCTCTATGAAGGAGGTCTTGCCCGAGGCGGACTCGTCATACACGAAGCCCTGGATGCGTTTCTTGTTGGCGGCTGGGACCGGGATGAGCATCTTGCCGTCACGCATGCTCACGGTGGCGTCACTGTCCACCAGACCCTCTTCCTGGGCCTTGCGCAGCAGATTGGTGATGCGCTTTGAGATGGTTCCCTCCTTGTCACGGAGCTGACGGCGTATGTCATAAAGGGCGTCAGAGGCCGTGTCCTTCACATTCCCATAACGGTCCAGAATCAGGTCGATGCGCCTCTGGACCTCCGGGAAGACCATTATCGGCGAAGCCATCCTCTTGAGGTTGGGATAGACTCCGTCCTTTATGTTTGCAAAGAACCCGGTGACCTTGCGGAGAGTCTCAAGCATTGTCTTGAGTTTCCGGAGATTGGCAAGGTCAAGATTGGTCCCCTGCCTTTCGAGAGGCTTGAGGAAATCCAGGCAGTCGATGAATCCTCCCGACGGATAGTTGTCCTCAAACATCAATATCAGGCGCATTTCGTCCGTCAGAAGAAGCCTCCTGCGGATATCCCTCGCATTTGTCGAGAACTTTTCCGACTCCACTCTCTCCACGGCGTATGTCGTGGAACATTTGTCGGAAATCGCCGCCCTGATCCTGTCAAACCCAAGTTTCTGCTCCAAACGCGCTGTTGCCTGCTGCTCCAAATCCTACTCCTCCTTATTTTCCTTCCCGGCAGCGGAAATGCTGCTGTCGAGAATAAGTTTCAATTCGTTCAAATTGTTTATTGTCGTAACTGCTCCTCCGCTGACATAACTGACTGTCCCGGTCTCCTCCGAGACCACCACGACGGCCGCGTCTGACGACTCGGAAATGCCGACCGCCGCCTTGTGGCGCATGCCGTAACTTGCAGGCAGGTCAGTCTTTTCCGTGATCGGCAAGGTGCAGCGTGCGGCTATGATACGGTTGCCGTCGATGATCACCGCACCGTCATGAAGCGGGGAATTCTTGAAGAACAGGTTCAATATGAGCCTGCGGCTGACCTGTCCGTCAATCCTGTCACCGGTCGCCACGATGTCTTCGAGTGAATTGCGGCCCGGGAACACGATGAGCGCTCCGGTCCTGGACTCGCTCATACGGCGGCATGCCTCTACAATCTCCGTGACGGTGGCGCTGTCCATATGGTCAGCAGCCCTGCCGAACATTCTGGCAAAGACGCTGTCCCTCTTGGATGCCGAACGGTACCTGTTGCCGAGCGAGATCAGGAAACGTCTGATCTCTGGCTGGAATATGACAATCAGGGCCAGCACACCCACATTCAGGATGGTCTCCATCAGCGCATTCATCATCTTCATGTTGAGAGCCGACACAACGACCCGGATCACATAGAGAGAGAATATCGCAATGAAGATGCTCATCGCCGACGATCCACGTATCCACCTGAACACCAGGTAGATGATGACCGCGACCAGAATGATGTCCAGGACATCGGCCAGGGTCATATTGAGGAAGCCGAATATAGCCAGAGGTGTCATTTACTCTTTGTCTTTCAGGCAGCGGACTGTTGCAGCCATCCTGTAGCTGACCTTTGAGCCGTTGAATGTGCCGTTGTTCATCATCGGCATGAATCCGAGGAACTGGATGTTCTTGATGCCGCTGGTCTCGTCACCGCTGGTGTTGTATGAAACGCCCGCATAGGATGATCCGCATACAAAACCCGAAGCCACAACGTCTGGATAAGCCTTGAGGTAGCCGGTGAGAGTTGCTGATGTCTTGGTGTTGTCAGTGACTGACACTGCACCCCATGCAGCGGCGTTGAATCCGTCGGCGTTGAGTTTTTCGATGCTGCCGCCACCCTTGTTGGCATCATAATAAGGAGCCTCTGTGTTGGCTGTTCCCCAAGGAGCGACTGCCTTGCCGACAAGGTTCATGATGTCGTCAGCGGTCGGGATGTGCCATCCCTTAGGGCATATGCCCTGTGCTCCCTCGAGAGCCTCTGCATCGGCGATGCTCTTGAGAGCGCCGACCTTGAGACCGAGAGCGGTTTCGCACTGATACAGGTAACCATTGGCTGCGATCACGTCTTCGGAAGTGCTGAATTCGGCGGCCGTATGCTCTTCATTGAGCACGACTGGATAATAAACACCGGCCTTCACATTGTTGAGATCGTTGCAAGGAGTGCAGCCTGCAGGGACGTATCTGAGGTTGTCTGTCATCCAGACATTGCCATCCTTCATCTCTGCTGTGTGATATGTCACGCCGTCATAAACGAAGTAGCCGTCAAACTCCTCGAAAGAAGGCTCGTAAGGCTTCTCGCCGAGTTCGCCGCCATCTTCCCAGTCCTCGATCTCGCCGTCGATAGATGCTGTGATGGAGTCTGCGGACACCTTGACATTGACGGTGTAGGAATATCCAGCCTTGAGTTCTGCGCTCTCGACGCCTGTCACGACTGTGGTGCCGGCAACGTCAAGCACGATGCCTATGTTCTCGAAGCTCTGAGGGACAACGATTGCGCAATATTTCTGATTCTCAGTGAGTTCTTCTGCCTTGATATCGGTTGCAGCGGCATCTGCGTCAACGGCCACGCTGATAGTGCCGTCATCTGCCTTTGAGACAGTAGCATCCGGGATCAGGCCCTTGATGGTCACACCTGAGACAGCGGCATTGGCCTGGTTGTCGATGTTGACCACCACCTGTGCGAACTGGTGCTTGAAAGGCATCAGGATTGCGGCGGAGTTAGGAAGCACGCTGGTCTTCGATGACACCATGAGGTCTGATGCCTCGGTGCCGCCAGTCTGGTCGGCCTCAACGGAGAATGTTGCAGGGAAACCGGCTGCCTGGTATGGATAGTATGCGAACAGGGTGCTTGCTACACCGCCGTCGGCGTACCATTTGAGTTCACCGGAGAAAGCACTGTCCGAATAGGTCAGAAGGGCGTTCCGGGCATGTGCCGTACCGTCGGCGAGGATGATGTCGAGACCGATCTTGTCTCCGGCGTTGAAATTGAGGCTGAGCGCGCGGGTGATGACTGGCTCGATCTTAACGAAATCGGGCTCTGATGGCACCGGGTCAATGTTTTTGTTGCAGGCGGCAAGAAGAAGGGCCGCACCTGCGAGGACGAAAAATAAACGTTTCATATTTTCTAGAAATTATATCCGAATCTGAGGGTCGCGTCGTAACGGACGGAACCTTTTATTATCTGAAGTCTGAATGCCTTGACCACATTGGCACCGGCCTCGATGTAGAGTCCGTTGCTGAAGGTGTAACGCAGCGAAGGCGTGAAATATATCTGCGGAGTGGTCAGGTATTCCATCTGGCCGGCCCAGTAGTTCTGGAGTTTGTACGGTCTGGTGACCACACCGGAGGTCTCGTCAAGACTTTCCTCCCATTCGTGGAAGATGCCGCCCCTGTAGCCGACTGCCAGGCTCGGCAGGAACTTCCTTGCCGGAACGCTCACACTCAGGCGGACATTCTCAAGGAGCATGTTCTGCCTGAAGATGTATGGATACATCTGGGAGGCGGTTTCGTCGACTGAATTGACCTCGCCGAGCAGTCCGATGCTGAAGCCTTCTCCCTTGAGACCATATTCCAGACTTCCCGAAACTGCCTTCTTGCCGTAGATCAGGTTCGAGCCATACTCCGCAACGGTGGTGACGCCGCCCTGGGTGACCTTTTCAAGCACGGTCTCATAGTTCCGGAGAGTCTTTATCCCGGCCTTGGCGCTGATGGAATGGTGCAGCCTGCCGCCGTCGATGCGGTAATTCAGCGTGAATCTGTACTCGTTGCCCGGGAAGCGGAACCAGTTGAACTGTTTCTCGCCGACAGTGCCCTGTGAATGCATGTATTTGAATTCGAAGAACAACTGCTCATACGAAATCTGCGCTGCAGCGCCGTGTGAGAGCACCTTGACAGGAAAACCGGTCACTCCGGACTCGTCCAGATGGACACCCGAACCGGTCCAGACCTCATATTTTCCATAAAGGATACCCTTGTCCAGGAATGCGTAATATGACGACTCGCCGGTACCGATCTGCTCGGGATCGACGCTCTCGCTCTCTTTGTTGAAAATGTAATTGGCACCGACAGCGAACGATCCGGTATGGAAGAGCACGCCCGGAGCTACGGTCATGTCGAGGCGGTAGTTGGTATGGCGCAGGTCCTTGCGCTTGGAATAGTTGGCGCTGGTGAAGTCCATCTTGCCGCCGACCCGCCAGAGGTCCGAGACATCGACCGAGACACCTCCGTCAAAGGAGTATGTCTGCTTGGTCTTGCGGCCCGGGGTGAACTCTATCACATCGACAGGGTAGTATCCCGGAGTGATGAACATGGACCCGGCCATGTTCTCGCCCTGGAACTGCTCGAAGGAGAAGGCACCCTTCATCGAGAAACGCTTCAGATGGACGAGGGTCCCTGCCCTGGCGCCGGCCTTCCAGCCCGTTGTTGGCTGGGATGAGGACTTGAAGCCGCCACCGATATAGTTACCGTACAGTTCGGCGTATGACGAATTGAACAGCTGGTCCTGACGGATGCCGTTGATGTTTGCACCGTCATTCCAGACATTGTGGGCCACGGCTGCAGGGTACGGAAGTTTCGGCTTGAAGGCACGGTACTGTTCCCCGGTATCCTGCGCAGCGGCAAAGCCCGTGGACACGGCCACGGCAAGGAGAAGCGATATGATTCTCATCCTATTCATGCAGTGACTGTGTTTCGCGTTCATAGAAATCGTTCGTGGAGTTGTTTGTATCCACAAGCACCTCATAGCCGCTCGAAGCGGTCAGGGCCTCATCCGTGCGGCGGAAGAGGGTGTGTCCCAGATATGAGTCGGTCTGGGTGACATAGCCGGCATCCATTGACGGAGCCAGGCGCTTGGAGTTGGCCGACGATGCTCCGTTGAACACCTCGACAGCGTCGATCACCCATTCCAGAGGGATGGCTGTGACCTGGTCGTTCGTGCTCCCCGGCACCTGCACAATGCTTCCCGGCTGGCCCACGAACTCCTCCATTGTCATGCCCTGGGCCTGGAAAAGCACGGCTGTCGGGGAATTGATGGAGAATGTATAGGCGTTGGCAATGCCGGTCTTCACCACTACGTCAAGGATATGGTCCTGCGCAATCCGGTCGCCCGGGGCCGGGTGGTAGGTCGTGTTGGTGAAATATGTGTTGTTGTAGCAGACAAAATATTCA
The DNA here is from genome assembly GCA_045599265.1 of Candidatus Cryptobacteroides sp. Taxonomy (GTDB): domain Bacteria; phylum Bacteroidota; class Bacteroidia; order Bacteroidales; family UBA932; genus Cryptobacteroides. Next base: position 13,051 of record JAZRVQ010000061.1, read on the forward strand.
GGCTTGTTCAGGTTGACCGAGAGCGGGTACTGGACGGTGTGGTCGATGGCGCCGCTCAGACACAGGACAGCATCCTCGCCCGGCTGGAGAGGGAAATCAGTGCCGTCCCCGCCGAACTGCCATACCGCCTGTGCGATAGGAAGATAGTCCTGGAAGACGGTCTCGCCAGTCACAGGGTCCTTCGACGTGAACGGATTGATAGCGTTGGAATTGTACGGGAACAAAGTGCCGAAACACAGCCCGTCCAGGTACTTGACCTGGTAGTTGTTGTTGTGCAGGATCACATATTTGTCAGCCTGGTAATTGCCTTCCTGAGGGAGGCGCTTGCACCCGCCGCAATATATCTCCTTGATGATGATGGTGCCCGGCTTGCTGTGCAGCAGAGGCACGCTGACGGACTTGTCGCCGTCAATGTTCACCTTGTCGGACGTGCCGTTGAATATGTCTTCCTCACCCACATCGCTCACATTGATGCGGTACAGGCCGTTTGAGACACGGAATGTCGCGGTCCCGTCAGGTTCGGTCTCGTGGAGGTAGACATTTCCGAGGTTGATGTCCTCCAATGTCACCTTCACACCCCTCTTGACGGCATCGGCATAACCTTCCGGATAGACGGCCCGGACCGTGACGGAGCACAGGGTGCCGGCATACGGATTGCCTGTCTCCCGGCTTATGCAGGAGGCGGCGAGGAGGCCGAGGATGGCGAAAAATATGATGATTCTTTCTCTCATTGTCCTAGAATTTAAGCCTGCAGGTCAGTCCGTAATAGAATGCCGGGGTGAATATCGTTCCCACGCCTGTGGCCATGGAGACCACGTATGGGCGGGAATTGGTGAAGTTGTTGGCGAAGAAGGAAAGGCTCACATGATCACCGATCTCCTTGGTGATGCTCAGGTTGGCGGACATGTAGAATCCATACCCGTCCTGGGCGAAGGTATAGGCGTTTCCGGACTTCAGGATGAGGTTGGAGAACGCCGGATCGGCAGCCTCGGCGGCAGTGAAATCATGGACCATGCCGTCCAGGTCGATGTATGCGACCGGCCACACGGCTGTGTAGGAGTCCCCGTCATAGATGTTTCCGTCCACCCTGACCTTGTCGTCGGCACCGACCTTGAATGCATAATCGGACCCGTTATATGTCGAAATGTTGCGGCTGCGGCTGAGAATGCTCATCTCCACGCGGCACGAAATGACCAGACGGGCTTCCGGGATGTGGGTGATGGCCGTGATGTTGGCGTCCAGGTTGTGTGTGACCTTGCCGTTCACGACCGGAGTGCCGCTGCCGCCGTTGGCATATATTCCGGTGTACTGGTATGAACGGTTGGCGATGGACGTGTGGGACCATCCGTTCTGGTAGTAATATGACAGACCCTCATCGTGCGTGGAGGTGTAATTGTATGACGCATCGGCGCGGAAAGATGTGCGCAGAGGCTTGATTTCCGGGAAATCGACGGTGAGTTCGGCGCCGGCGCGGTGGATCATCGCGCCATTGTCCTGGAACGGAGAACGGGCGAACGTGCGGTCTATGACCTTGGTGTCCATCGCCGTCCAGAATTCGTCCTGCGCACCCCTGAGGAAGGTGTCGCCAGTGCTGCGGTCCACCTTGATCTGAGGGTCGGACGGCATGGTGTAGTCTGCCGGTTTCTGGAGAATGGTGTATGTGAACGGTACGTACCGGCTGGAGTACTTGTACGGATTGGCGGTCTTGTTGTAGAAGCCCACAAGGCTTATGCTGAACCCGCCCAGGGACGCATCGATGCCGAGTTCGGAGTTGGAGTTGCGCTGCCAGCGGAGGGCGGGATTGAACTGCATCCGGTACGGCTGGGTGTAGAAGACGTAAGAGGCGCTGTCCCCGTGGGAGAAGCCGAACGTCTGTATGTCACGGTATTCCTGTTTAGGGTAGAGGATGTAGAATGAAGGGAGTTTTTCGGTGATGCCCCATCCTCCGCGTATGCTGAAATGCTCCCCGAAACTCCATTTTGCATTGAAGCGCGGGCTCCACGTGGTCATCTTTTCATACTGGGTGCCGGCAATGTACACATTCTCCATGCGGATACCGGCCGTCAGGTCTATCTTTGTCTTGCCGACCGGCAGGGTCAGATGGTCCTCGGCATAGACGGACGTGTTGTGCATGAACGGGTACTGGCTGTACGGACGCGGACGGTAGCCGTTTGCGGCAAGAGCGGGGTCTTCATAATACTCGCCCTGTCCGGCGTTGCCGTTGGCCTTCCACTGCACACCGGCCTTGACCTGGTTCCTGACATCGTCCCAGCGGCGTGTCCATTCATATTTGAGCGAAGCCGCAAGGTCGAGTTCCTTGGAGTCGATGACCTGGTCGGAATAGTAAGTCAGAGGCAGCCTGTCGGCAAGATAGTACCCCTCCGGTTCACTGTGGACGGCAGGCTGGACAGAACCGTATGTGTTGAATTTGTGGGTCCGGGACAGGTTGTCATTGAAACTGGCGCTCACGTCTGCCTTGAGGTTGGTGACCCAGGACTTGTTGAGCAGCCAGGTAAGGGATGCATTGGCCCTGTAGGCGTTGTCACGGACTTTCTGGAACTCGCCGGAGAATGCGTCAGGGTCGTCTTTGCTGTTCATTCCGCCGATATTGGCGGTGGCGCCGGCCTCGAAACGGAGTACGCCGGCAAAGGTGTTGGAGTAGCCGAGTGTGATGCCGCGGCGGGTGTAGGACTCGTACGGGCTTATGAGTTTCTTGGTGGCACGGGCCCATTCCGCACTGGCATTGAGAACGCCGCGCTGTGCCCCGAGGTCGAATCCCTTCGAGGCCGACAGCTGGTAGGTCCTCGGGTTGACCGACATCGTGATGTTGTACGGGGTGCGGCCCTTCCTGGTGTTGATCTTGACCATGCCGCTGTTGAGGTCACCGTACTCGGCGCTCGGCACGCCGGTTATGACCTCGATGCTCTCCACATTGTCCACGGAGATGCTTCTGGTATCGACTCCCGACATCTCGCCGAGACTCGCGTTGTTGCCTATCCTCACGCCATCCACCTCGAGGGCTGTGCCGAACGCGGCATTTCCGGCAGTGGAGCCGCCGGCACGCAGCGAGAAGGCATTGCTGCTGGTAAGGTCAGGATTGACGGTCTTGCCGCCCGGAAGGAGGGAGGCCATGTCCGTCATGTTGGACATCTGGAGATGGTTGAGGGCATCCCTGCCCATGGTGTGGGATGTGCTCAGCCCGTCTTTCGGACGCTGGGCCATAACCACCACTTCGTCAAGGGCAAGGGAACTCTCCGACATCAGGACTTCCAGAAGCTCGATGTCTTCCTTTATGTCCATATCGCTCTCCCAGTCCACATAGCCCAGAAGGGTCACCGTAACGGTGTATCCGCCTTTCTGGATGCCTGTGACTGTGAAATTGCCGTCAATGTCGGTCACCGCCCAGAGATAGTCGGCACCAATCCTGACGACCGCGCCGATGAGCGGCTCACCGCTCGCTGCGTCCTTTACGGTTCCGGACAGCGATGCAGAACCCGGTGCCGACGCAGCGACAGCCGGAGCTGTGCTCAACACAGCCCCGGCCAGCGCGGTCAGCAATATGAGAATGAATTTCTTCAATTAGTCGTTCTTGACACAGCGCAATGACGCTCCAATCTTGTATGAGAGCTTGGATCCGTTGCAGGTATAATCAGCCTCTGCAGCCTTGTTTGTCATAGGCATCAATCCGAAGAACTGGATGTTCTTGATGCCTGAAGATTCAACGTTTGATGTATTGTATGTGATGCCGGCAAAACTTGAACCGCAGTAGTATCCGGAAGTGAGTCTGTCACTGTAACTGGTAAGGAAGCCCATAAGTGTGGCAGAGGTCTTGGTGTTATCCTGAACTGTGACTGCGCCATAAGGGTAGATATTGAAGCCGTCTTCATTGAGCAATTTGACCGAACCGTTGCTTCCGTTGTAATAAGGAGCGGTGGTCACAGTCGCAATCGGGCTGACGGCCTTGCCGACAAGTCCCACAAAATCATCGATAGTCGGCACATGCCATCCGTCAGGGCAGATACCCTGTACGCCCTCGAGAGCCTGAGCCTGAGCCTCGGTAGTAATGTCGTTGACATTGAGTCCGAGAGCGACCTCTGTCTGATAGAGGTATCCCTGAGCCTCGATATCTGCGGCAGCATCGCTGAATGCAGCGGCAGAGCCGGAGACTACAATTGGACAATAAACGCCTGCGGCAACATCGGTGAGGCTCTTGGAAGGAGTGATTCCTTCCGGAACATACCTGAGGTTCTCCGCCATCCATGTCCTGCCGTCCTTCATCCTGACAGTGCTGTACTTCTGGCCTGCATATTCGATGAAAGCATTGTCGATGCAGGTTGTGGCATAGTCGGAAGTGATTTCAGCCTTTTCATCAGCAATTACGAGAGCGATGGCAGAAGGGGCTGCAGCAAGAGCAGCAGCGTCAGCCTTCACTACGACAAGACCGTCCTTGAACTCTACTGAGGTCGGGGTGATGGCGCCGGCAGCGCGGGTCTTCACTTCCTTTGCCTCGATGGAGAAATAGTCCGCATCAGCGGCAAGTGCCTCGGCAACAATGGCCGGACGCACGTCGTATGCAGCCTCGAGAGTTGCGCTGCCGTCCTTGTTCACCGTGACAGTTGCGAAACCGTCTGAATAGGCAGGGACAAAATTGACTGATGAGACGAGAGCGATGACAGAATCATTGAATACCGGAACAGTGAACGTGGTGTTGTCGGAAAGCGTGAACACTACGCTTGCACCATCCTCGGAGATGGCTACGCTCTTGAAGAATGCGTCACCGGTGTCACCCTTGTCGCCCTTGTCGCCCTTGTCGCCCTTGTCACCTTTCTCTCCCTGGGCTCCGGCTGCACCTGTGTCACCCTTGTCGCCTTTCTCACCCTGGGCTCCGGCTGCACCTGTATCGCCTTTGTCACCTTTATCGCCTTTGTCACCTTTATCGCCCTGGGCTCCAGCGGCACCGTCCTTGCCGTTATAGACATTGATGGTCTGACCGTCAGAGAAAGTGATGGCATAGCCGCCTGCTATCTCAGACACGGCTGTGATGACACAACCGGCGTTCACCTTGTCCTGGATGGCCTTGATGTCAGCCTGGGCTGCGCTGATGTCGGATTTGGCCTGGTCAAGTGTCTCCTCCGCGTTTTTGAGAGTGTTGAAGGCCTCGTCGATTTTCTGGCAGGAAGCGCCTAAAACCAAAAGTGCCCCTGCAGCGATTGCAAATAAACTTTTTTTCATATCGGTATGATTTAATAAATAACCAAAAAGCCGGATTACGCACGCGTGACGCGCATAATCCGGCACAAGATACAAAAAATTTCTTATAGAACAATCAAATTGCAGCGGCTGCGGCAAAGATGATCACTCCGATGCAGACCAGTATGGCCACGCCAAATGCGGCAATCAGGTAGATGCCGATGAACTTGACAAAGGACTTGAAGTTGGACAGGCCCTTGTCGAAGCACGCCTCGTCGTCGTTGCGGGCCGATGCCAGGAAAGCGTTCGCGCCCCTGAGCAAATAGACCACAGGGAACGCCATCACGCCGGCCATCAAGATGTAAAGAACTCCTATGAGAATCATCGAAGCCTTGGCCTCACCGGCGAACAGGTTGAGCGACCCACCGATGATGAACACGATGCCGGCAATGATCATGACAGGCAGGAGAACGGCGTAAAAGATGCCAAGGAACTTGGACCATTTGCCGATTGTCAGGAGATTCGCCTTGCGGGCCTCAGGGATTTGGTTGATTTTCTCTTCTTCCATAACGTTAAGGGGGGTTAAAATGTTAAACTAATATCTGTGCACGGAATTTATTTTCACTCGCCTCATAAGGCTCTGCCACAAGATAGCCGCATTCAGGGCACCAGCCTCCGCCGAGCAGGACATATTCCAGCGAAGCTGTGAACTCGTGGCCTTTCTCACATTCCCAGCGGTACCGGGCACATTGAGGACGCCTGCCTTCGCCAATTGCCTCAACCGGGCCAAGATACTTCCCACCACGGAATGCAGCCGCTGCCTGAATCTCCTCATCGGTCAGGTCATATATCGACTTGGACTCGTCATAACCATGGTCCAGAATCTCCACGTCGCCGTTTAAGCGCGCCTTTTCGAGGTTTTTCTCGATATAGCCCGGTCTCATCTGGGCCCAGGACTTGATGTCATTGTAGGCCTCGATGGAACCGTAATATGCATTCAGGCGCTCCGGGTTGTTCCTGACCCAGTCCTGCGTGCCCATACCCTTCTCGAAAGCATACGGCTTCATGAACATCCTGATGGCCCAGGCCGGTGCCAGAAAGGCAAGGCTGTAGAACCAAGGCAGTTTGGACTTCATGTCCTTGAAATACTCGTCGACCGGCTGGTTTGCACGGAAATGGGTATATTTTTCGAGTTCATCGGCATCGGTGTACCACATTCCGTGGAAATTGCGGGTGGCGAACCACTGAGGCTCGAACACCTTCTCGGGACCGGGCAGGCCAAGCCCGTCAAGCAGGCGGCTCTCGAACTCGTAATTGCTCATGCGGTACTGCTCCCCGCTGGAAATATTGTAGAAACGGTTCCAGAATTCCTCCGGCACATCGTCCTCGACAACGTTCGCCATCAGACGGCCGGAATCCTCGACCGTGGCCCATTCCAGACCGCCGCGCACAGGCACATGGAAGGCCGTTGGATTGACCACCTTCAGGATGCCGGCATAGAGGATGCCGCTCTGGCGCAGAGACACCCAATGCTTGATGCCGGAATCAACTATCGCCTTCTCTGCCAAACACTTGGACACTGAGTACATGTCATACAGGCTGGCCCGCTGAGGATCTCCGGTGCGTCCCCACAACTTGTCACCCATACGGTTGCCATACTGGGCGACAGAGCCGATATAGACCACCTTGATGTCATCTGCATTCGGCTGTGCAAGCACGGCGGCAGCCACATTTTCCGCGGCCGTGACATTGGTCTTCAAGGTCTTTTCCGGATAATAATCCGCTGCCGGTGACACCATTCCGCCCACATGAAGGACGAAATCCGAACCTGCGACGCCAGCCTTGACATCATCAAGTTTCGTGAGATCTCCCCACACCACCGTGACTGCCGGATCATCGAGATACGGAGCAAGTTTCTTCAGGTTTTTCTTGCTCTTGCGGGCAAGGAGCCTGATGTCGAAACGGTCCTTTTTCCTGTAAAGTTCCTGAAAACCGTGCCAGCCCATGTTGCCGGTCGCGCCTGTGATGAAAACTGTTTTCTTCATATTTGATTATATGCTCTATCCTGCTACCTTAACCAGGACTGCGGGTCCTGCGAACCCTGTCCTTTCCATATCTCGAAATGGAGTTGCGACTCCCCGTTTATCGTGTCCACTGTGCCTATTTCCTGACCGGTCGCGACCTTGTCGCCGGACTTGACCTTGACCGTCTTGAGCTTGCAGTACAGGGTGAAATACTCACCGTGCTGGACAAGCACGCACTTGTTGTTTCCGGCAATGACGGCAATCTGGCGGACCACCCCGTCGAACACGCAGCACGCCTTGGCATTCTTCTCAACTGCGATGTCAACTCCGTGATTGAAAGGAAGTTTCACATCTTTATAGACCGAATGGTTATGCTGACCATACTGCCCCACCACGCTGCCGGAAGCCGGCCATGGCAGTTTGCCCTTATTGCGCGCAAACTCGGAAGCAAGTGTGATCTCTGCTTCTGTCCTGGCCTTCGATGCCTTCAGCGCGGCATCGGCGATGATGCGCTGGATTTCCTTGTTGAGCTGCTCGACCTGCTTCTTCTTCTCGGCCAGTTCGGACTCGTATTTCTTCCTGTCCTTCTTGAGTTTCCGGATAAGCTGCTCGTTCTCCTGCTGTTCCTTTTCGAGCGATGCCACCTCGCGCTTTCTCGAAGCCTTCAGGTCTTCTGCGCCCTTCAGGAGAGTTTCAAGTTCCGCTGTCCTGGCCTCCAGCGAATCCTGAGCCTCGCGGAGCTTGACGGCCTGAGCCTTCATGTCGCCGGAAAGATTCCTGAAATATGCAAAGCGCCTGTATGCCTGCGACAGATTGTCGCTAGCGAGAATGTACATATACCATACACGTGCATCGCGGTTGCGGTATGCGGCCTTGACCAGACGGGAATAATACTGCTCCAGTGTGTCAACACGGGACTGCAGGGCCGAAATGTCGCAGCGGCACTGGGCAATCTGTGCCTCATATTGGGCAATCTCCCTGTCACTCTGGGACACCAGGTCGCGCCGCAGGCTTATCTTTCTTGCCATCAGGTCCCCCTTGGCAAGTGCGCTGGCACTGGATGACGCATTGTCCTTCAACTGCCTGTCTATCTGTGCTATCTCCTGCTCGAGTCGGGCCTTCTTGCTCTCCTGTACACGCGTGTCCTGGGCACTGAGAGCCGCGGACCCCATGACAAGAAAGACTATGGCCGATATGAGACGGAGCAGTTTCATTTCTTCGATGCCTTTGCTGATGCCCTCCGGGCGATTCTCTCATCAAGGTCGGGGATTCCCCCGTCACCATTTTTCTCCTGAGCCTTTTTCCAGTACAGGAAGGCCATGTCATATTCTTTCAGTGCATACAGGACCTCGGCATAATGGTCCAGCACATTGGCGTCATCCTTGCCCCCGTACATCATGGCGTGCTTGAATATGGCCTTTGCCTCGACGTCCTTGCCCTGCAGGTGCAGAATCCAGCCGAACGTGTCGAGATAGGTAGGATTGTCCGGCTCTGCCTCGACGGTCTTCTTGCTCATCGAATAGGCCTTGGACAGCTTTTTGTGCTGCAGGGACAGGTAATAGGCATAATTGTTCAGGACCGGGCAATAGTCCGGGTTGGATTTCAGGACGGCCTTGTAGCACTTGAACGCTGATTTTGAGTCCCCCATCGCATGGTAGGCGTCGCCCATATTGGCCAGTGAGGTCAGGGCATACTCGGCATTGTCCGTAGCCAGGCCATAAGCCACGGCCTTCTCGCTGAGTTCGACCACCTTCGGGAAATTCTTCAGCTGATATTCCGCCATCGTCGCCACTTCGAGCATGGCCGGCGTAAGGTCCGACATCTTGTCCGCACTTGCCGAGGCAAACTCAGCCAGGTCCTCATACCTGTTCTCGTTCAGATAGAACTGGCACAGCGGAATCGCAGTGCCCGGAATGTCAGGATTGGCCTCGACATTCTGCTTGAGGTACTTTTCGGCCAGGTCCTTGCGGCCTGTCTGATAATAATATACTGAAGTCGCTACAAGCGCAGCGGAGTCGGCCGGGTGCGTCGTGACAAGGATATCAAAGAGAGAGTCAAGGCGTTCCCGTCCAGTGCGCACCATGCGCGGATCGTTCTGGCGGTGGACCTGGATCAGGTAGTCACATTTGCCCTCGGCGGACAGGGACCCGTCACTGATTATGTCTCTGATTATCGGATAATACTCATCATAACGTCTCTGCATCCTGAACGCCTCTGCAAGGCCCAGACGGGCAGGAATATAGTCCGGAGCGATGGCCAGGGCCTCCTCATAATGGGCGACGGCCGTGCTGTCATTGTCGGTCTGGTAAAGTTCGTAATCCCCAAGGATGGCAAGCACCTCCGGGGACGAGTCCTCCTTGTTGTACTCTTCCAGGCCCCTGTATGCCTCTTCCTGACGGTTCAGATGCATCAGGATGTTGAAACGCGTCATTGCCGTGGACTCCCCCTTGCCGAACGCCTCGTCGATCTTGTCAAGTACATCAAGCGCCTTGTCCATGTCACCGGACTTGGTGTATATCTCGACCAGGTCGTAATACAGTTCGGTGCGTTTCGGGAAATCGCGCAGCATGTCCTCGTACATCCCGGTCGCAGCCGGAACACTGCCTGTCAGGGAATAATATGTCGCGAGACGGTAACGGTACCAGAAATTGGTGCTGTCAAGTTCGATGGCGCGTTCAAGATTGATTTCGGCGGTGTCATAATCCTTCAGGGCAATGCAGCACATCCCGTAATAATACCGGGCAGCATCATTGTCCGGGGCGACGCTCAGAATGTCCTTCAGAACCTTTGCCGCATCTTCATACCTGTTGTCAGTATATAGTCTGACGGCGTCGTCCAGGCGGTTTTCGACCTTATGATCAAATTCGCGGTCAGGCACCTGGCCCAGTGCAGCGATGCCCAGAAACACCGACAGGAATATGGCGAAAATTCGTTTCATACCACAAAAATAACATTTATTTCTTAATTTTGCTTTGCAACATTTGTGCTGTTTTTTGCATCTTAATGGATGCGGTTCCAAACCTAAACTCTCAAGCCCGTGAAAGAAGCCTCGGAAAAGAAGATTATCGAAGGATGCCTCAAGGGAGACCGGAAAGCGCAGAAAACGCTTTTCGACAACCTTGCCCCGACGATGATGTCTGTCTGCCTGAGGTATGTCGGAGACCGGGATGTGGCCCAGGACCTGCTCCAGGAAGGGTTCATCTCGTTGTTTTCCAAACTTGACAGTTACACGGGCGAAGGGTCGTTCGAAGGATGGGCACGCAAGATCTTTGTCAATTCTGCACTCATGCACCTGAGGAAGAAGGACGCCCTCAAGGTCACCGAAAAAATCGATGACGTGCCGGCGCTTGCCTCGGACCTGTCCTCACAGACAGAGGATATCGGGTACAAGGAACTCATGGAACTGATACTGACCCTGCCGCCCGGATTCCGCACCGTATTCAACATGTTCGTGCTGGAAGGATACACCCACAAGGAGATAGCCGAGCAGCTGGGCATCACGGAAGTGACCTCCCGCACGCAACTCAACCGGGCCAGGGCATGGCTGCAGAACAAGATAAAGGAAAGATAAGTTATGGAAGAAAATAGATTTGACCAATTTGTAAAATCCGTGATGGATGGCGGCCGGGAAGAGGTTCCCGCCGGCATCTGGGATGCCGTGCAGCAGCAGATCCCGTCATCGGACAAGCGCAGAAAGGCCGCCATCATATGGTTTTCAGGCGCTGCCGCAGCAGTTGCCGCAGCAGCAGTCACACTGGCTGTCGTGCTGCCGGGCAGAGAAGGCGGTGTCGAGATGCTCACAGACCAGGAAAAGGTACTCACCGACGTCCCTGAACCAGCTGAGACACAGAGCATTCCCGCCGTTGAAAATGACCCGGCCGTGGCCGAGATGACCGCGCGGTACGAAGACCTGCTCAGAAACGCAAGACCGTCAGCGGTCAGCAGCGTCTGGACAGACAACACCTCCGGGCAGACATCCACTGGGGATGCAGATAATAAAATTGAAGACGGCAGGAATGTAAGCGCCGGCAATGAAAGCGCTGGTAATGAAAGCGCCGCCTCGACGGACGTGACAGTGCCGTCAGAGAACTCCCCGGCCCCGGTCACCCCGTCAGTGCCAGCCGCCAAGGACAGCACCGTCACAGCGACGGAGGTTGTGGATGTGACAGAAGGATTCAACGGTCATTTCGAGAAATACGTTCAGCAAGGATACAAAAAATCACGCCCGGTAAGGCTTTCCCTGTCTGGAGAAGGCTCCAACGGCCAGTTCGGCAGCAAGACATCCCTTGTGCCGACTTCTTCCGGAAGGCTGAAAGCCCCGAAAGCTCCGCCACAGACAACCACCCTCGAAGAGACGGGCGAGTCATCCTACAGCCTGCCGTTCTCGGCCGGCCTCGGCATCAAGATTCCGCTCTCTGACAGATGGGCCATCGGCACTGGTGTGAACTACACCTGGATGTCACGCAGCACGGCAGGAACATACACCCTCTTCGACGGGGACGTCTTTCTGAACAGGAGTTCGTTCACCGACATCAAGAACGGCCAGTCCTACATCGGAATTCCGCTTGACATCTATTTCAACATAGTGAGCAGCAAGACTGTAGATTTCTATGTCTATGCCGGCGGAACCGTCGAGAAATGCGTCTCCAACAAGTTCCGCATGGCAAGTCCGGAAAAGACCTACACCTACAGCAAGCCGGTCAAGGGCGTGCAGACTTCGGTCGGTGCCGGCATCGGCGTGGAGTTCAATGTCACCGATCATCTCGGTGTCTACCTGGACCCGAGCGCGCGGTATTTCTTCAACACCGACAACGCAAAGAATGTCCGCTCGGCCCAGCCATTCACGATGGGAGTCGAGCTCGGTCTGCGGTTCAAACTCTAAAAAAAAGAAAAACTTTTATGGCCTCGAAAAGATTTTCTCTTTTTGAGGCTTTTTTCTTTTTTAAGGACGCATATTCGGGGATTGATTAATATGAAACGGATATGCTGATAAATCTTTACGGTGCCAAGACAATAGGCATCGAAGCCTTCAAGGTGACGGTCGAGGTGGACATCACCACTGGGCTTGGCATCCACCTCGTGGGCCTGGCCGATGCCGCGGTCAAGGAAAGTCTGTTGAGGACCACAACTGCCCTGCAGGCCCTTGGGTACAGGGTTCCCGGCAAAAAAATAGTCATCAATCTGGCCCCGGCCGACATCCACAAGAGCGGCAGCGGATACGACCTGCCCATCGCCCTGGGCATCATAGCGGGTTCCGGCCAGGCCGAACTTCCGGGGCTGGACAAGTACATCATAATGGGTGAACTCGGACTGGACGGCTCGGTCAGGATGGTCCCGGGCTCGCTGCCCATCGTGGAACTGGCTGCCAGAGAAGGGTTCAATGGATGCATACTGCCCCAGCAGGCCGCACTCGAGGCGCTGGAATTCTCATACATAGACATCTACGGGGTAAGGAGCATCTCCGACGTGGTGCGCATCCTGTCCGGGAATGAAGACTGCACAGACCTTCTGGTCCAGAACATCTCTCCCGTTCACACGGAATCGCAGCCAACGGCAGAGGTGGACTTTTCCGAAATCATAGGTCAGGAAGGGGCCAAGCGCGGGCTGGAAATCGCCGCCGCAGGTGCTCATAACGTGATAATGATAGGCCCTCCCGGGTCAGGAAAAAGTTCGCTTGCAAAGGCCCTGGCGGGCATTCTGCCTCCCATGACGCACGAAGAGTCGGTCCAGACTTCCAAGATTTATTCCGTGGCCGGACTGTCCACGCCGGAGTGTGGCCTGATACGCCGCAGGCCGTTCCGATCGCCCCATCTGAGTGCTTCTATTCCCGCAATAATCGGGGGTGGGTCGGACACCATAATGCCCGGCGAAATCTCATTGGCACATAACGGGGTGCTCTTTGTCGACGAATTCTGCGAGGCTCCGAAAAGGATCATCGAGACTCTGCGCGGACCGATGGAGGACAGGAAAGTCACCATTTCCAGACTCAAGACCAAGGTGCAGTACCCGGCCTCGTTCATGCTTGTGGCGGCGTCAAACCCCTGTCCGTGCGGTTATTGGGGTGAAGGGGACCGCTGCACCTGTCCTCCGTCAAGGAGGCTTGCCTATATGGCCAAACTGTCCGGGCCACTCCTGGACCGCATTGACGTTCAGCTGATCTGCAAATCCGTGGACCCGCACCGCATGGTCAGGATGGAACCGGCAGAAAGTTCGGCCGTCATTGCAGAGAGAGTCCTGAAGGCCAGGAAAATCCAGGAGGAACGATTCCGTGACGAGGAGATTTTCACCAATTCAGAGATGAGCGGCAGGCTGATCGGCAAGTACTGCACCATTGACCGCGAGTGCCAGGAGTACCTGGAGAAAGTGATGGTCAACCTCGGTCTTTCGGCCCGCGCTTGCACACGCATCCTCAAGCTGGCCCGCACCATCGCCGACCTCGACGCCAGCCCCGACATCACCATTTCCCACCTCCGCGAAGCCGTCGGCTACCGTTTCCTGGACAAAATGAATATTTAACCTTGTTTTGCAACTAATATTTAGTTACATTTGCATCGCTTATGGGCACTAAAGAGAAGCTGGTGGAGAGATTCCTTTCTTTCCCTAAAGATTTCACTTTTGACGAATTGGAAAGGTTGCTTTCCCTGTTTGGTTACCATAGAACTAACAAAGGGAAAACTTCCGGTTCGCGAGTTATTTTCAAGGACAATAACGGGACACCTATCATGCTGCACAAACCTCATCCAGGAAACACCTTGAAATCGTACACTCTGAAGCAAGTATTTGAAGAACTGAAAAACAGAAACTTAATATGAACACGTTGCATTACAAAGGGTTTATCGGAACCGTTAATTTTTCTGAAGAGGACGGGGTGTTCTTCGGAAAGATAGAAGGCATCGACGGTTTGGTCAATTTTGAGGGGAAAAGTGTCGATGAATTAGTGAACGCTTTCCACGAGGCTGCCGATGACTATATCGCATATTGTGAAGAAGAAGGGTTGCCATTGAGAAAAAGCTACAGCGGTAACCTCAATATCAGAATCAGTCCCGAAACTCACAGCCAACTTGCCATTCAGGCAAAGAAAGTCGGAATTTCATTGAACTCCCTGATCAGCCGGTCACTGGACCTTGCGGTCGTTTCCTGGACAAAATGAATATTTGATTCAAAGGAAAGTGTATCTTTGCAGGGCAAAACAGACTGACATGGATCAAGAAATCATCATACGGAATCTGGAGGATATCGACCGGGCGGCCGGAGAATTCCTCGAAAAGATAGGAGACAACTCCCTGGTGGCGTTCTATGCACCGATGGGCGCAGGCAAGACAACCTTCACGACAGCCATCTGCCGGGTCCTCGGCGTGGGCGACCAGGTCTGCTCACCGACCTTCACCATCATCAACGAGTACCGCAGCCAGCAGGGCGAATCCATCTTCCATTTCGATTTCTACCGTATCAACAAGCTCTCGGAAGCCATCGATATCGGCCTTTACGACTATCTCGACAGCGGCTGCCTCTGCCTGATGGAGTGGCCCGAAAACATTGAAGAACTTCTCCCGGAAGAGACCCTCAAAGTCACCATAACCGTCAATCCCGACCAGTCCAGGACCATTCGCTGGTAGATCAACTTAACTGCCGGACAACATCCATTCTTTTATGAAGAACCCTGAGAATCAGGACGTTCTTCTTTGTGCCGAGTCTGTAAAAAAATGATGTGCTTTCCGCAAGGTCTGCCAAACAGGCCATGTTTGATTTCCGTATATTCACGGTCAGCGGCAACTGCCGGTTTGGAAGCAATTTGCCCTATTGTCCTTACCAAATCAAAATAATATTTATCAGCCATTGCTCTTGACCAAATTTGGCATGTATAATACCAAATGCTGGATAAATCTTCGACTGCTCTGCGGGTAATCTTATAACTTGCCATTAATGTGAGTCTCTTTCAAAAGTTTCAAATGAGCCTCTGGGTCAAAGTTTTCGTAATATCCACTATTTTCGCCTTCATCGATAGCCTGCTTCAATTCGAGAATTTTTCTCTCATTTTCTTCTAGAAGTCTAAGACCAGCCCTGATAACCTCACTGGCATTGTTATAACGGCCTGTCTTGATTGTCATACTGATAAAATTCTCAAAATATGATCCCAAAGCAACTGATGTAGTTTTCATAATTACGTGTCTTTTCGCCAAAGTTACCAATATTTGGTAATATTACAACATTATTTCATTTGTTTTACATGCCAGGTCGTCGAAGCGGCCGTTGAAATGGAAATCGTAGATGGTGTGGTCGGCAAGTATGGCCGGGAATCCGTCAGGGCCAAGCAATGACACATAAAAATGGTCGTTCCACGCCGCAATGACAGGGCGCAGGGGCGCACCATACCCAGCCGGAACATACACAGGGCCTGAGTCCGTGAAGACCGTAAGGTTCCGCTGCTGCACATTCCGGCAGAGTGCATAAAAATGCCCGCCGGACACGCAGGAGGCCAGCCGGTCCACGTTCAGTGCATCGACAATCACGTCGGCCCCCTTCCAGCATTTGTATGACGACATAAAGCCCATGGACGACTGTGCCTCGACATACAGGTCTGTCCCGTCAGATGTGAAATGTACAGAACAGGGAGAAACGTACCGGTCCTCCAGAAGCAGACGTCCATCAGAAAGACAGACAAGGCCTTCTTCCGCAAGACAAGCCACAACCACTTCACCATCAACACTGTGTACCTGAAGGATCTCTCCATCATCCACCTCTGCCGGCACGGTCTGGCCATCCCTCACAACAGCCCAGAGACCATCGTCCGTCCGTGCATTGAAACATAGCACTGCACCATCCTCATACAACGGCGATGCCGGATAATAAACATCACTCCGTGCCATCACATCCCCATCCCGCCGCAGGATAAAACCACCCCCGGAACGCGGGACAGTCAACACATACACCACACTGTCCCTGACCGCAATATCCAGCACCATCTCCCTTCCGTCCCAGCGCAGCACTTCCATGCCGTCACGCCGGAGCACCGTCTCCGAGCCTGTCGACCAGTCCTCCCACAATGCCCCGTCCACGATTCTGTGCATGTCCTCATCCAGCGACACATCTGTCCCCACTCCGGCACGGCGCTCCATCAGAATGCCGTCCAGATCGGACAGGAAAACCTTGCCCCGGACCATGCCCATCAATGAATCCCGCTTCCAGTCATAGCCTTGGGGATACTCTACCCCGCACATCAACAGCCGATGACCAGGCGCTTCCAAAGTATCCTTGACAGAATCTCTGCCATCACCACGGCCGTGATAACCGCCCGCCTCCAGACGGTCCCTTGTGCAGGACATCATCAGCACCGCCGGGACCAGAAAAATCCACATCCTCATACCCCTGTCGTTTTTGGGCGAATGTAAAAAGAAGCCCGCCCCTGAGCAAGAGGCGGACGCAAGTTTTTCTTTTTTTGCGATAATTTCTTTTTTCAAAAAATCCGCGCTGGATTTTATCGCGAGAAATAAGCCCTGTGCATGGCATTTTCTTTTATGGCCTCATTGTAGAAAAGTATATCCCAATGATGAAGATTGCCCGGTGCACAATACCCGTCAAGCGGGGCAAAATGATATTTATCCATATCCAGGCCTTTGACTATCAACACATTGGACAAGGTATCGACTTCGACCGAAGCCATGTCACCGTCAAAGACCAGTTCCGCCGGGGTCATGTCCGTACACCAGTTGAGAGGATTGATGCACGCCGCAGCGTCTGAGGCTACCTGCGGCCAGATGGCATCGGGAGACGCGACCGAATTGAACGAAATCACCTCGCCCCAGCCGTCGGCATCATCGGCAGCCCTGACATTCGGGTCCAGAAGATCCTCCTCCGAAAGCCTGTACCCCATCATATACGCCGCCACGAAACGGTCCTTCTGACTGTCCGGAAGGTGTTTGACAATGTCCAGCACAATCATCGCCCCCTGGCTGAAACCTGCCAGGATGAACGGACGGCCGCCGTTGAGATGTTCCATATAATAGTCAAACGCACCGCACACCTCATCGGCAACGTCCTCATACACTGCATCGAATTCCCCCTCAGGCAGCGACAGCGAATGCATTGTGAACTGGTGGTAATATGGGGCCACGAAATTGAGCGAATCCCCGAAACTGGCCTTCATATAATCCAGTTCCATGTCCATCATGCTCACCTCTTCCGGTGCCAGAACCGCACGGTACGCCTCGTCACCGCTCTCATCGAAAGACTCCAGCACATTGGTGGACAGCACATAAAACACATCGGCCAGCCCTTCCTGTATCGGACGGTCCGGGTCATACCATGCCTCGTGGGAATCCCACACCGACCCGCCTTCCGAACATGCAGAGAGACAAAAAAGAACCGCAGCGGACACAAAAAAAGAGAAAAAATGCTTCATAGTCAGGACGAAGTTAAGAACTTTTTTTCGTATTTTTACATCTGAAAAATTACTGAACAACGCGTATGACTTATTTGATGATAACTATTCTGGCTGTTTTCACTGCCGTGGCGTTGACCGTCGTGCTTATGTATTTCTTAGGGGTGAAGAAATGGAAAAGCGAAGCCGAATCAAAGAGCGCAGCTCTGAATGAATGCGAAAACAAGAGCCTACTCGCCGAAGAGCGGCTCAAATCAGCGCAATATCTTGCCAATGAGAAAATTCTTGCAGCCGAAAAAGCTCTTGCTGACGAGAGGAAGCGGTCCGATGACTCGAAGGCAGAGTTGAAAGCCAATTACGAGAAGACCCTTTTGGATATCAAGGAGAACCATAAGACCGCTCTCAAAGAGCAGGGTGAAGCCTACGAGAAGCAGAGCAATGCACTCAAGGCCGAGATGATGGCCAGGACAGAGGAAATCCTCAAGCAGCGTCAGGAAGAACTTGACAAGAAGGCTGCTGAGACATTTGAGAGCATCACCGGCAATCTTGGCAAGGACTTGAAGGAGATGAAGACGGCCTTCGAGGAGAACAAGACCAAAAGCAGCGAAGACTCCGCCGCCATGAAGGAGAAGTTCGACAATGCTGTCAAGCAGCTCGCAGAACAGACAAAGAGCATCGGCGACAAGGCCGACCACCTTGCCGACGCCATGCGCGGCCAGAAGAAAATGCAGGGTTGCTGGGGTGAGACCATCCTCCAGAACCTGCTGGATGCAGAGGGCATGATCGACGGCCGCGACTACGACAAGGAGGAGACTCTGCGTGACGAACTTGGGATTGTGCTCCTCAACGAGGACACCGAAAAGAAAATGCGCCCCGACTACCTGCTCCATTTCGTGGACAGCCAGGATGTCGTGATTGACTCGAAAGTGTCGCTTTCGGCATTTGCAGATTACATGGAGGCCGAGACGGACAAGGCACGTGAAGACGCCACCGCCCGCAATCTGGCCGCATTCAAGGAGCAGGTAAAAAAACTTGCCGCCAAAAAGTACAGTGAATATCTGAAACCAGGCCGCAGGATGGTGGACTACGTGATCATGTTCGTTCCGAACTATCCGGCACTCCAACTTGCGTACAACGCCGATCCAAAACTCTGGCAGTGGGCATACGGGCAGAAGGTGCTGATCACGTCATCCGAGACTTTGATGCCTTTCCTCAGGACAATCTTCCTCGCATGGCGCAATGTCGAGCAGGTTAAGAACCAGCAGAAGATAATCGACTCCGCATCGAACATGATCACACGCGTGGCCGAGTTTGCGGGGTCGATGGCAACGCTCGGCAAGAAACTGGAAGAAGCACAGACTGCTTTTGACTCGGCCGACAAGAAACTCAAGAATGCCGGTCAGGGCATCCTCGTGAGCGCTCACCAGGTACTGAAACTGGGCGTACCGGCCAAGAAGGCTCTTCCTGAGCCGGACTCAGATGTCCCAGAGTCCGTACAGGGCTGAACCCGACCCGGACATTGATGCATATACGGCCCCGCGCCTGTACAGGTCCTGTTTTATCTCGGCCAGACGGGGATATCGGGCAAATACGGTGGTCTCGAAGTCATTGACAAGGCAGTCCTTCCAGCGGTCCACCGGCATCGACAGGACATCCTCCAACGGCACCTGCGGCATCTGCGGCACGATGCCGCGATATGCGTCTGCCGTCGAGACTGATATACCTTCCGGCACCACGACCTCGAGACGGTACCCGTCAAGACTCACCGGACACTCGGAAAGAATCTCGCCCTTGCCGCGTCCGAACATTGGCCTGTCATATATAAAGAACGCGCAGTCACTGCCCAGACGGGCCGCATAAGCGGCAAGGACAGATTCGTCCAGACCGAGTTCGAAAAGTTCATTCAGGGCCTTCAGGGTGAATGCCGCATCGGCCGAGCCGCCTCCAAGCCCCGCACCGACAGGTGAATGTTTTTCCAGATAAATGCTCACCGGCGGCAGGTCAAAATCGTCGCGCAGCAGGCTGTACGCCCTGACGGTCAAGTCCTTCATCGGATCCCAGTCTATGCCGCCTTCCCTGACGATATCGACGGAAAAAGATTCGGACGGGTTGATTTCCAGCACGTCGTGGATGTCATGGCAGGGCACAAACACGGTCTCCAGGTCATGGAAGCCGTCCGGACGCCTGCGCAGCACGTTCAGTCCGAGATTGATCTTGACATTGGGGTATGATATCATAATTGCAAGAGTGCTTTTTCGACCTTTTCGGCAATGATGCCACGGGTCACGTCGTCCTTGATGCTGTCGATCACCGGATAGAGGAACGAAAGCATCTGCAGTTTGCGGGCCTCACTCTGAGTGATGCCGCGCGAGCGCATATAGAACTGTTCTTCCTCGTTGAGGCGGCCGACAGTCGCTCCATGCGAACATTTCACGTCAACGGCATATATTTCCAGTTGGGGCCTGGTGTCCACAAGAGCGCCGTCAGAGACGAGCAGGTTGTGGTTTTCCTGATATGCCTCAGTCTTCTGGGCATCCTGTGCTACGACAATCTTTCCGTAGAAACCGGCCCTTGCGCTGCCCCCGGCCACGCCCTTGAACATCTGGCGGCTGATGCAGTGACCGACCTTGTGGACCAGATCCACATTAATGGCCACCCTTTCGTCGTATGCGCAGATGTACAGGCCGCTGATACTCACCTGTGCACCCTCGCCCCCGATGTCGACCGACAGCGTGAGGTCGGTGCTGACGCCGGGCAGGACCACATAGACAAGGTCGAGCACACCGTCCTTCCCGACGGTGAACTTCTCCTCCCTCGGGCCTGAGCCCGCAATGATTACTTTCTGGGCGTCAGATGATGCTGTCATAACCTTTCTCCTCTATCTGGGCCACGAGTTCGCGGCCGGCTGTCTTGACAATGCGTCCGTCCTTGAGCACGTGCACGACATCAGGAACGATATAATCCAGAAGTCTCTGGTAGTGTGTGATGACGATGGCCGACTTTTCCGGGGTATGGAGGGCATTCACGCCTGCGGCCACGATCCGGAGCGCGTCCACATCGAGTCCGCTGTCGGTCTCGTCAAGAATGGACAGGACAGGGTCGAGCATTGCCATCTGGAATATCTCGTTGCGTTTCTTCTCGCCTCCGGAGAAGCCCACATTGACCTCTCTCTTGGCAAATTCCGGCTTCATCTGGACAAACGCCATCTTCTCTTTCATCAACTTGAGGAATTCGGCGGCCTTGAGCGGCTCGAGTCCCAGCCCCTGTCTGCGGCAGTTCAGGGCCGTCTTCATGAAATTGGTGATGGTCACGCCGGGTATCTCCACAGGGTACTGGAATGACAGGAAAATGCCCGCCCAGGCCCTCTGTTCCGGTGTCATGGCCAGCAGATCCTGTCCCAGGAACGTGACAGAGCCTTCCGTGACCTCGAACTGCGGCTTGCCGGCCAGCACAGCGCTCAGCGTGCTTTTACCTGCACCGTTCGGGCCCATCACGGCATGGATTTCACCCTTTCTGATCTCCAGACTGACGCCCTTGAGAATCTCCTTTTCCTCCACACGGGCGTGGAGGTTATCTATCTTAAGCAATACTTCGGCCATATTGTCACGATTTTGCATTATATAGTTTTTGCCATTTATAAAGAGACACAACCCCGTTGACAAGGTAGAGTCCGCACACAACCGGCATGAAAATGTTCCCCACACTGATATGCAGCACAATCTGGGTTATGTTCACGACTATCCACGCCACCCAGCAATCCCATTTCTTCATGGCACTGAGAAGCTGAGCGACCAGGATCAGCACCGTCACGCACGAATCCAGATACGGGTGCGGGTCCGCCGGGAAAAGACGGTCCAGCAGCCAGCCCCACAGGCCTGCAACCACAAAGACCGCCACGACGGACAGGATGCGCCCTGTCCAGGAAAGTTTGGTCACCTTCAATGCCGACGCGTCCGAACTGCTGCGCTCGTCCTCCGCCGGATGGGTCCATTTGTAATGGCCCAGAATGTTTATCACCAGCGATATGGGCTGCAGCATGAGCATTGCCAGCAGGTTCTTGTCCCAGAACAGCCAGAAGAGCATCGCCGTGTAGAGATACCCCACCCAGAAATTGTATTTGCTGTTCCGACCCGCGAGAAACACGCAGATCAGGCCCAGAACGGAGGTTATGAGATCAAGCGGGTTCATCATCCTATCGAGCCTTCAAGTGAAACAGAGAGCAGTTTCTGGGCCTCTACGGCGAATTCCATAGGCAGTTTGGCCAGCACCTCACGCGCATAGCCGTTCACGATGAGCCCGACTGCCTCTTCAGGGCCGATGCCGCGCTGGTTGCAGTAGAACAGCTGCTCCTCGCTGATCTTGGACGTTGTGGCCTCGTGCTCCACGGTCGCCGTTCGGCTGGCGTTGTGGATGACCGGGAATGTGTGCGCACCGCACTTGTCACCGATGAGCAGGCTGTCGCACTGGGAATAATTGCGGGCATTGTCCGCGCCCGGGTTCATGCGCACCAGACCACGGTAACTGTTCTGGCTGTGCCCTGCCGATATGCCCTTGCTCACGATGCGGCTGCGCGTGTTGCGCCCTATGTGTATCATCTTCGTGCCCGTGTCGGCCTGCTGCCGGTTGTTGGTGACAGCCACCGAATAGAACTCGGATGAAGAATTGTCCCCCTTCAGGATTGTGGAAGGATATTTCCAGGTGATGGCCGAGCCTGTCTCGACCTGCGTCCAGCTCAGATGGCTGCCGCTGCCCTTGCACAGTCCCCTCTTGGTGACGAAATTGAAAATGCCGCCACGGCCTTGTGCGTCTCCCGGATACCAGTTCTGCACGGTCGAATATTTGACGTCGGCGTCCTTCTCGACAATGATTTCGACGACGGCGGCATGGAGCTGGTTTTCGTCGCGCATAGGCGCGGTGCAACCCTCCATATAACTTACATACGCACCCTCGTCAGCCACGATGAGGGTGCGCTCGAACTGGCCCGTGCCCTTGGCGTTGATACGGAAATAACTGGACAGTTCCATCGGGCAACGCACACCTTTCGGGATGTAGCAGAACGAGCCGTCACTGAACACGGCGCTGTTCAGCGCGCTGTAGAAGTTGTCCCCGGCCGGCACAACCGTGGCCAGATATTTCCTGACCAGGTCCGGATGTTCCCTGACCGCCTCGGAAAAACTGCAGAAAATGATGCCCTTCTCGGACAGGGCCTTGCGGAACGTGGTCTTGACAGACACGGAATCGAACACCGCATCGACGGCGACATTGCCTTCCCCGCTGTCCTTGACGCCTGCAAGGACCTCCCTCTCATGGAGCGGGATGCCCAGTTTGTCAAATGTCCTGGCCAGTTCCGGATCAATCTCCTTCGGCCTGTCGGCATCCTTTTTCGGCGCCGCGTAATATATGATGTCCTGAAAATCAATCTCCGGGATGTCAAGATGCGCCCAGTGGGGCATCTTCATCTTCTGCCACTTGCGGAAAGCGTCCAGACGGAACTCCAGCAGCCACTGAGGCTCCTCCTTCTTGGCTGAGATCAGACGTATGATGTCTTCGCTGAGGCCTTTCGGGATGAATTCCTGCTCCACCTCGGTCACGAAACCATGCTCATACTCCTGAGCGGTTATGTCTTCGATAATGTTCTCCATATCTGCCTACTCCGGATGCAAAGATAATCAAAATAAACGAAAACGGGCCTGCGTCGCCGCAAGCCCGTTGGATATACTTTGATTAAGTGTCAGAACAATTTCACGAACACTTCGATGGCCTGATATTCTGCCATTCCGAGTTCGTTGTAGAGGCGTGCGGTGTTCTGTGTGCGCTCCTCTGCCCTCTGCCAGAATTCGCGGCTGTCATCGCCCGGGAAAGGCACGATGTCCTTCTGCGAGAGGTGTCGGTAGATGGCGTGACGCTTCTTGATGAGTTCGTCAGGGCTGAGCGGAACTGCCATGTCAACCTTTCCGATCTCCCACTCCATCCATGCTCCGCGGTACAGCCAGCAATGGCAGCTTGCGAGCCATTTCTCTTCCTTGAGCTGGCTCAGGGCCTCGAGGACAGCCTCGGTGCAGACTCTGTGGGTGCCATGAGGATCGGCAAGGTCGCCTGCGACATAGATCTGGTCCGGCTGGACCTGCTGGAGGAGATTGATGATGATATCGACGTCCTTCTGGGTGCGCGCGCCCTTCTTGATGCCGCCGGTCTCATAGAACGGGAGGTTGAGGAAATGGACGTTCGTGTCTTCGTTGAGTCCGAATGAACGCACGGCCCCGCGGGCTTCGCTGCGGCGGATTGCAGCCTTGATGTCAAGGAGTTCGCGAGGCTCCGGAGCGCCAGGTCTCTTGGACTCGATAATCTTGCGGACCTCTTCGCGGCGGTCTCCGTAACCGAGTTCACGTGCGGCGTCAATGTGCTGATATACAACATCATCGTGCACGGCGACATTGCCGGAAGTCTCGTATGCGACATGCACGTCGTGTCCCTGCTCTACAAGGCGGATGAATGTACCGCCCATCGAGATGACGTCATCGTCCGGGTGAGGTGAGAACACGACGACCTTCTTAGGGAACGGTGTGGAGGCAACAGGACGGGTGCTGTCATCGGCGTTAGGCTTTCCGCCCGGCCAGCCGGTGATGGTGTGCTGGAGGTCGTTGAACACTTCGATGTTGATCTTGTCATAAGAACCCTTGAGTTCGAGAAGGTCTCCGAGAGAGTTCTCGAGGTAGTCCTGGTGCGAAAGCTTGAGGATAGGCTTGCCCACACGGCCACAGAGCCATACGACAGCCTTCCTGATGAATTTAGGAGTCCATTCGCAAGGACCGACAAGCCAAGGAGCGGTGACGCGTGTAAGCAGCGAGCCGGCATTCTCCTCGATATAGAACTTTATGTTCTCGTGACCCTGGAGCAGCGATGCCGGGCATGCCTGTGTACGCTCTCCCTCGACGATGTCGTACACTGCCTGGGCCTTGTTCTCGCCCCAGGCCATCAGGATGACGCGCTGGGCGCTCTTCATGGTGGCGATGCCCATTGTTATGGCTGTGCGAGGTGTGTCGACCATATTGCCGTTGAAGTTGCGCGCCTGAGTCTTGCGTGTCTTGTAGGACATCATCACCGTACGGGTGCGGCTGGCCTCGTTGGAGCCGGCCTCGTTGAATCCGAGCTGGCCCTGCTCGCCGATACCGACAACCAGAAGGTCAAGACCCTGGGCAAGTTTGTCGAACTTCGCGCAATAAGCGGATACCTCGTCCTTGGACACAGTTCCGTCCGGCACGAACACGTTCTCTTTCTTTACGTCGACTTTGTCGAGAAGTTCCTCGCGGAGCCTTCTGTTGCGGCTCTGTGGAGCCTCAGGCGACATCGGATAGTACTCGTCGATGGTGAATATCATCACGTCCTTGAAAGAGACCTCACCTGCCTTGCAGCGCTGTGCAAGTTCCTGATACAGAGACACTGGAGTCTTGCCGGTTGTAAGGCCAAGCTTGAATACGCCCTGTTTGGCGTTGATTGCAGAGATGATTTCGTCAGCGATTTTCGAGGAAGCGAGTTCGGAATCCTCAAAAATCTCGGCAGGAATCTTTTCGTAGGAATGCAAGATGTCATAAGGAAGACCGGCCTCGATAAGACCGCCGTCCTTCGGAAGGGAAAATTGTTTACTAGCCATCACAATTTGATTGAACTGCAAAAATACGAATTTTTCCGATTATTCGTACAATTTGAAAGGCATATCCCAGCCGGTGAGGGTGGAAATGTACGGAATCATGCAGGATGCGACCTTGCGGCGTCCGGCATAATTCGGGTGCCAGCACGAACCCAGATCCGTGTCATTGTTGTGGCCGCTCTCCTGGATGGCGGTCCAGTGGACACCCGGACGACCGCACAACCTGGCTGCCATCTGGACATACATGCCCATCATCTCATCTGCCTTCGAGGCCACGCACAGGACAGGGACGCCGTCGCCATAATTGTCCTTTATCATCCCGATCAGACGGGTATAATTAGCGCACCATGCCTCCATGGACGGCTGGCGTCCGGTAGAGAAGTCATTGGTACCCAGATAGATGACCACAAGGTCCGGAGCGGCGCCGAAATGATGCGGAGTCTCTGCCAGTTCCGGATGGCCGGCAGCCTCATCCAGAGCCTGGGGGTATTTCTTGACCATGTTTTCGGCCTGGTCGTAATCGTCATAATTGCGCGCGATGCCGCGGCCGGAATGGCTCACCAGCGTGATGTCGGCGTCGAAATAACGTCCGATTATGGCTGCGTATGTGAGGTTGCAGTTCTCGGTCTCGGCCAGGAACGGGTCATCGCGGCTTGCGCCCTCTGTGCCGAACCCGCAGGTGTACGAATCCCCCACAAACTCGATGCGGCGTGCCTTCTGGCCCTCGGCCTGGAGCAGTTCACCCTCGGAAATGAAGGATTTGACGGACATTGTGCCCTGCTCGCCTTCCGTCCTTTTCTGCAAGATGACGCTGTGCTCACCCTTGCCGAGCCCCTCGGCCAGCACTATCGTCGTGTCTCCCTCAATCCTGATGACCCTGTCGGCCTCGACGCACTGGGCCTTGTCCACCCAAAGGTTGAACCAGTCGGCACGGCTGTCGCTGCAGTTCATCTTCAGGCTGCCGCCCGTGAAACTCACCTTGACAGTCACGCCGCTCCAGTCATAATGCACCGCGCCATCAAAGACTGTCGTGCGGCCGATATAAGTTATGCGCGGATCGTCTGCGGGAGTTTCCACCGCTGCGGCGGCCTTCTTTCTGCCACCTGCAAAAACGGCTGTGCAGACAAGTGCGCAGACCGCAAAAACAAGCATCCTTTTCATTTGAGCAGGTATTTAATCCAATGATTTCAAAAGTGTCATTATCTGGTAGAGGCCTCTCGGAACATGGAAACAGCCCTTCCATTTGCCTCCCTTGAGCGGGAGAAGCACCTCGCCGCGGCGGTTGAGATAGCCGTACCATTCTGGATATTCCTCGTCCTTGAAATGGCTCCACAGATAGTCGTTGAGCTTGATGAACCAGTCCAGACATTCCTCGTTGCCGGTCAACTGATAGCCCTTCAGCATGGCAATCGATGACTCGATGTGCACCCACCACAGTTTCTGGTCCCACTCGAGCTCCTGGGTAGGATAACCCTTGCGGTCCATGAAGTAGAAGATGCCGCCATACTCCTTGTCCCAGCCAAACTTGATGACGCTGAGCGAGATCTCCACAGCCTTGTCTATCAACGCCTTGTCAGAGCGGCGTATTCCGATGTTCATAAGGAACCACATCGCCTCCAGGTCGTGTCCGGGATTGACCCTGCGGCCCTCGAAACAGTCAAGAAGACTTCCGTCAGGAGCAAGATTTTCCATGATGACACCCAGGTCCGGCTGGTAGAACACATCGACGATCTCGTGCACGCTCTCGTCTATAGTATTCTCGATCAGGGCCGGGTCATTGATGATGTCCTCAACCTCGAGAGCCATATTGCAGATGATCATCGGCAGAGCGAAATCCTTCATAGGACGCGTCCCGGGCACGATCTTGCACCACTGGCCCTTCGGGTTGGAGCGGCGTGCAAGGATGCGCTCGAAGGTCTTCCTGGCAATCTC
This sequence comes from Candidatus Cryptobacteroides sp., assembly GCA_045599265.1. Taxonomy (GTDB): domain Bacteria; phylum Bacteroidota; class Bacteroidia; order Bacteroidales; family UBA932; genus Cryptobacteroides. The sequence goes on from JAZRVQ010000061.1 coordinate 40,223, forward strand.
GGCATACTCTCCGCTGCCGGTGGCCTTTGCCAGCTGCGCAAACGCCATGCATGCAAATGTGTTGGAGAAAATATTGTATGGATAGACAATAGGCTTGCCCTCCCTGGTCACGGAGAAATAGAAGTCATAATTGCCGTCGTGACCATATTTTTTAAGGAATTCCGCGCCCTGGATGGCGGCGTCAAGCCACTGCTGATTCTTCTCGTAATTGTTGTACAGCATCGAGAACATCCAGACCTCGCGGCCCTGCAGCCAGATGAACTTGTCAGTGTCGAACACGCTTCCGTCACGATTCAGACAGCTGAAATAACCGCCAAACTCCTTGTCCTGTGACTTTTCAAGCCAGAAAGGCAGACAATTCTCCCTCAGTTCCTTTTCATACTTGGCAGCAAGCGCCTTTGCGTCAAAACTCCTTGTCATTTTAAAATTTTTAATTGGGACTACTAAATTACTAAAAATTTTTGAAATACGGTATCAATTTATTGCTATCTTTGCACCGGAGGATTGGCCGAGCGGTTGAAGGCGCTGCATTCGAAACGCAGTATACCAAAAGTATCAGGGGTTCGAATCCCTTATCCTCCGCAAAACGAAACAAATTGGCGTCAAGCTCGCTTGAACGCCAATTTTTGTTTTCGTTTTGCAAAGCCCCGCCGCAGGCGGGGAGGGATGTGCAAGGCCGCCCTGCGGCCGCGCAAATCCCTGAGGATAAGGGATTGGTGCGGGGATGACAAGCCTGCGGCCGCGCAAATCCCTGAGGATAAGGGATTGGTGCGGGATGGCAAGCCCTGCGGCCGCGCAAATCCCTGAGGATAAGGGATTGGTGCGGGATGGCAAGCCTGCGGCCGCGCAAATCCCTGAGGATAAGGGATTGGTGCAGGATTGCAAGCCTGCGGCCGCGCAAATCCCTGAGGATAAGGGATTGGTGCGGGATGGCAAGCCTGCGGCCGCGCAAATCCCTGAGGATAA
>JAZRVQ010000062.1:0-79213 GCA_045599265.1 Candidatus Cryptobacteroides sp.
TGACACCCCTTCCGGAGTATCTTCGAAACCTACCATTATAGGAAATTTGCCCCACCCTTATAGGATTGTTTTATAATCCATTGAAACACAGGCTGTTTCAGTGGATTTTTTTGACCTTGCCCTTATAGGCAAAATGGTACATTTTTGCACACTTTTTTCGTAACTTTGCTAACACGAAACATTAAACAGAAAATTTGCTGATTTTATTTCAATTATTATGAACAAATTTATTCTAATATTGATTGCGGTGTTGTTATGTTTGCCGCAAATTTTGTTTGCCCAGACTCCTGAGCCTGAATTCGTGCCCATTCAAGAAACTCCAAGCATCACTGGTCCAGGAACAAGAACAACTCAATCCGCCACAGCCTACTACTATCCGTCATCCTCGGAGGTAGTCGTCAATCTGTATGGAATCTCCAACGCAAGGGTCAGCCTGCTCAATTCGGAATTCGAGGTTGTCGATGTTGAGTATTCCAGCGGCTCTGACGACACAGTCATTCTTGCCGTACCCTATGAGCCAGATGCCTATTATGTGGTCATAACGTCCCGGGACTATAGTGGGCAGGGGATGTTCTCAAATTAAGTTTCTTTTCACTAACCAAAATTGAAATAACAATGAAAACTATCGTAAGATTTACATTCTATTGCGTCTGCGCAATCGGTATTGTTTCGTGCCAATACAAGGAGGAGTCCCTTCCGGTTCAAGACTCTGTCGCTTCGGAGTCAACAGTTATCCCTATCGAAAAGGCCTTGGCCATACTTCAAGAATTCTTGAATACAACCAAGGGACAGAATAGTGAATATGACTTGTCTTCCGTTAAGGTAATTACCACTGAGGCCACAACAAAATCCCTCCCAGACAGGATTGTTGATACCTTGCTGTACTGTGTGAACATAATTGATGGAGGAACTGCAGTTTTGTCAGCGAACACGATATTGAATGAACCGATATATGCTGTTACTGACGAAACAATTATCGACCCGGATACTCTTTATACTGCTGTAAATCGACAGATAGTTGATTTTTTTGATCCATCAGAAACGATAATCACTATTCCAAGCGAAGAGGAATTAATGGTTACTCCCATCGAAGACTGTGGCGAGGATTTTGTCATTTCCACCATTGCTTCGTACGTGGCCAGATATTATGTACAGCCTGCCGTCAATGAATTAGACGAATACACAGGTCCTTTCGCTTTCTATCCTCCTTTATTGAGAACAAAGTGGCATCAGGACTCTCCGTTTAAAAACCTGCTCAATTATGACCCCGCGGGCTGCACTGCCATAGCCGCTGCCCAGACAATACTGAATCTTCACCAAGTACATCCTTCAAAAGGCATGGTCTTTGAAGGCAAAACCTGCACGTGGAGTGACCTGGAAAGTGTCTGCAATATTTCAAATCCAACTTTTAGCGGAACCGCTGAACAGGAAGACCAGGCAGCACATTTTGTAAAATACATCGCTTCAATGGCTAATTTTTTAACGAATTCAGGCAGTGCTTATGGAGTAAAACAGACATTTGAGGATTTTGGTTTGAGAAATGTGTCTGTAAAGTTTGCCATGTCTGGGGGCAATAGTGATGACGTGACCTGCCTTGCAAGGATGTATGATATGATACATTACGGCAAGCCTACTGTGCTATGTGCTTTTGATCCTAAGCATGCACGTGGCCATACTTTTGTTATTGACGGGTATAAAAAGGATGAGACTGGGACATATATGCATGTTTGTTGGGGATGGATAAACGGGCTAAGTGATGGCTATTTTCCATGGGGATTATTCAAAACCACGGATAGGCACGAACCGGATAGCAACATTGATACCACTGCTGTATTGCCTAATAGGAACTATAATTCGTGCCATTATTATGTTTTGTATGAAAAATAAATTCATCTTCATTTCGATTCTTGCTGTTGTGCTGTGCTCATCTTGTGGGACTGTGATTTTTGGACACTTCACCGTGAATAAAGACACAGTTTGTTTCCCTTGTGAAGAGTCGGCAGATACTATCAGATCTCTGGAGGGAAATATGCTCAGTTTGTCAAATGTGTACGAAGATGGAGAAAGAGTAGTCGGGCGTCCTTTGTATTATCTTGATAATCATAATATTACTGGTTTGGGCGGTGAATGGCTTTCTGCTTATTATGGTGCCGAGGTAGGACTTTCTGTTTATGAAGTTGTTGTCAGAGTGACAGAAAATGTCGGTGGTAATGCCAGAAAAGGAATAATTGTCGTTGGTGACGGCACCGGAGAGAGATATTGTAAAATCAAAGTCACCCAGCAAGGAAGGCAATAGTACCCGATGTGGCATTTAACATGGAGCGCGAGTTTTTTGAATTCTTTTGAGGACATGGGGAATGAGGAGAGCGAAATATCAATGAGTTCTAGCTTTTTTGACTGAAAAATCAGCTTTTCTCCCACATCGTGCCTTATTTTCGCCCTGAAGCCCGCTGGTCCGGGAGAAGTAGTCTTATCGCTCCAGTAAAATGAAAGACGAGGCCGCGGCTGGCCACGGGCCTCGTGGCTGCATTGCCGAACCCTGATATGTCGATTTGTTAACATATTAGTAATCAATGGTATATTGTCGCATTTTTTTGCCCGATCCTTATATGCCAGTTGGTACAACCTGCCGTTTTTTTTTCATAACTTTGCAATCGTTCAACGTTCCCAAACCAGAAACTTATCCAGATTTCTAATCATGAAGAAGTATATACACATCTTGATTGCAGTGTTGTTTTGTTTACCGCAGGTATCGTTCGCTCAGACTTCCGATAGCCACGCCGGAGGTTCGTTTTATGCCAGCATTGATTATTCTGCATTTGGCGGCAAATGGTTCAATCTCAACAAGTCTGACCTTATGTTGAGTTCGTTCGAACTGGCTCCGGGATATCAGTTCGGAATGGGGCTGGCCATATTCATGCCTTTGAGTCTGGACGACATTCACTACAACCAGGAAGACTCTCACAACTACAATCTTCTGGGTTCTCTCGGGCTGGGGCTTTCTTACGAACTCGCTCTTGGAAATGACTCGGATTTCCTTGAATTTGTGGCAGAAGGAAAAAGGAGTGTCTGCCATACTGATTTCGCGGCCTATACCGCTGGCGTTGACATCCGTTACGGTTTTACACGCAATGGTTGTGTCCTCCCGTATGTTGGACTTGGTTTCAGATACCTGAACCCTGTCGGCATTGACCGTCTGGATTCGTATATGTTGGGAGTTTCGTTCGGAGTCCGGTTCAATTATGCTTTCTATGAAAAATAAATTCCTCCTCGTTGCGGTTCTTGCTGTTGTGCTGTGCTCATCTTGTGGGACAGTGATTTTTGAGAATATCCTGGTAGACAAGAAAACATTATCTTTTCCATGCGAGGAGTCTGTCGATACTGTCAAGTCGTTGGACGGGAATGATCTCTGTTTAGGTACTGTGTACGAAGAAGGTGAAAGAGTGGTTGTAAAGTATCATCTATATTATCCTGATAACGAGAGCATTACCGGCATTGGTGGAGAATGGCTTGAAGTCTATGAGGGCGTGAATATTGGACTTTCCTATTACGAAGTCGTTGTAAGGGCGAAAGAAAACATTGGAGAGAAATATAGAAAAGGCGCAATAGTATTGTATGATGGCACGGCTAGGAAACGTTGCAAAATCAAAGTCACCCAGCAAGGAAGGCAATAGCGTACCCTCCAAAATCAAGGCAGGGTGAGCATCAACTCGTCCGTGATGCCCATCGCACGGCACACCAGCGCCGTGGCTGCATGCAGCAGCGCGAAGATGTGTATGATCATTGCCGGTCCCGGTGTCTTCATGAGGCTATTTCCTTGATAAGCCTACGAATATACATAACTTGTTGGAAATTTTGCGTAGTTTTGTGTTGATTTATCCGATATTTGACCACATGAGACATCCAAAGACATTTTTTCTGGCATTTGTGATGCTTTTTATCGCGAAGAATGCCTTTTCGGCAGAAAGGAAGGTTGACTGGCCGTCATATAGCGTTTTGCTCGATGCTGACGGGAAGGTGGCAGGCCAGCAGAACATGGAGTTCCGCATCGCCTCAGTGTGTGCCAGCCAGACCGGGACATTGATTGCTTGCGAACTGACTTATTTGAAAAACACAAAATGTCAGGATGCCTTTGTATCAAGTAATTGCAAATTGTATTATGAATGCTCGGACAGCCTCTGCACACTGAAAATCAAGGATGCGGAGGGGGTAGAGATATTGGATTATGAGGACTATGCAGGACTCAAGGAAAGGAAGCACAAGGCCGGGACTGTGCTGAAATTCACATTCGTTTTCGATGCCATACCGGATGGCGTGGACAGCTTCAGCCTGATGGAGGAACTTGGAAGCCTCTGGAATTCGGTAGATATTTCTCTCCTTGAAGGTGCATCGACCAGGGACGGGCAGCGCATCGGGACCTGTCCGTATGAAAATGTTGTCACGGACCCGACTTTTCTTGGCGGAGACCGCAACAGGTTCTCGAAATGGGTCACTGCCCGGCTCGTCTATCCGAGCGGCGCGTCACTAATGGGGATTGAAGGGACAGTCAGGATAAAGATTTCCATCGATGAAAGCGGCAAGGCAACGTACAACATCGTTGAAGGTGTTGCGCCCGACATTGATGACGAAGCGCTCAGAGTTGTCACACGCGCCCCGGAATGGACGCCCGGCAGCATATTCGGCAAGCCGCAGAAATGGTCTTACATTTTTCCTTGCATCTTTTCTCTGACTGGCAAAGGGGTGCCTTCAAAGTATCATTCAACCAGTCCGAGAAGGTTCTGATCCATACCATAAACATAAATATGAAAAGAAGTTTTTTATTAATTATCCTGTCGCTAGTTACTATGTTGCTGGCCGGATGCGGAAAGATGTCAATCCCCGAAAGGAATGGCGTGTTTGTAGATAATGTAAAAAAGATTGATCTGAAATCTTCATTTGCTGGCGGGAATAGTCCGTCCCCTGAATATAGTTACCTATGGTTGCTCTTCTATTCGGATAAATATTCTGTGGGTCAGGATCTTACCAAAATCGAATACGCTGTATTCATCGAAGGTGTCGAATCTGCTGACAAAGAATATAACGGCAACGGAGACAATATATACAAGATAACCATCCATGACCTTCCGTCTGTAGGTAATCTGGTGGTCAAGATGAATCATGGCGTTTATGAAGGTGGTAATGAGTCGGTATCTTCCGTTGAGATTTTGGAATATAATTACGGAGCACTTGACAAAGAAGGGAATAGAACCGAACCTTCTCGCTTCGTGGTCAGAATAGGTCTTGTGGACGGCCGCACGGTTGTCATAAGGTATGTTGGTGATTTGTTACACGATAAACGAATTTGAAAAATCAAGTAAAAACTAAAAAATACATGGTATTATGAAAAAGGTGTTTTTAATCATTTCTGCATTGCTGGCCGTCTCCGCCTGCAATAAAACGGAAGAAGGGCTTGTCGAGGACCCTGTCTATGTGTGCCATCTGCGCCTGGATGTCCAGGATATGGAGACCAAGGCCATATATCATTTGAACGATCATACTATGACATGGGAAGAAGGGGATGTGATAAGTCTTTCTATTCTCGGTATAGATCCTGATTTTCATGATGTTTTTATTCCCGCTGAAAATAAAATGTTCAATATCAAAGGGAAACTTATAAACGAAAACGGCTCATGGATCACTTATATCAACGAGGGCGGTGAATTTGTCAAGAGAGAAACAGTCGAATTACGCACGACATGCAAGAACACCAGGGTTGATGTCGACTTCAATTTCAGCTACATGAACAGTGAAAATGGCCATGGTGAATCCCGCTGGCACCGAGGATTCGATTTCCAGGAAGGCGAATTGACAATGGAACTCAACCTGGCAGAATTGTTTGTTGAGTCGGATAATAATAGTCAGGGCGAGAAATAGAGTATTTGGTAATACATTACCGGTATTTTTGTACATCATCACTGCTTTACAGGATTCCCGTTCGTCGGCGTTTTACGGCCGTTCGTCGGGAATTTTTGCATTTTCGTCCACGCGCGTACATACATATTGAGAAAAAATGTTTAGTTTCGCTATGACTGACTAATAACCAAAATCGTTTCTTTAATGGAAAAGCAGAAACTCTCCTTCTGGCAGATGTGGAACCTCAGTTTCGGTTTCTTCGGAGTCCAGATTGCATACGCGCTCCAGAGCGCCAACATCAGCCGTATATTCGCCACCCTCGGCGCTGACCCTCACCAGCTCAGTTTCTTCTGGATACTGCCACCTCTGATGGGAATGCTTGTCCAGCCGCTCATCGGCAAATGGTCCGACAAGACCTGGTGCAGGATGGGTCGCAGAAAGCCATATCTGCTCGCCGGTGCCCTTGTCGCCGTCCTGGTGATGGCCTTCCTCCCGAATGCCGGCAGCCTCAATTTCTCGTCAAAACTGTTCCTGGGCCTCAATGGGGCCATGTGGTTCGGACTTTTCAGCCTGATGTTCCTGGACACCAGCATCAATGTCGCCATGCAGCCATTCAAGATGATGGTCGGTGACATGGTGGGCGAGGACCAGAAGGCAAAGGCATACAGCATACAGTCCCTGCTCTGCAATGCAGGCTCGTTCGTGGCATATCTGTTCCCGATCTTCTTCACCTGGATCGGCCTGGCCAACACCGCGCCGAAGGGCATGGTACCTCAGTCCGTGATATGGAGTTTCTACGTCGGAGCTGCCATCCTGATCCTGTGCGTGCTCTTCACATTCATGAAAGTGAAGGAACTCAACCCGCAGGAATATGCTGAGTTCCACGGGATTGACATCAAGGACCAGGAGAATGGCAAGGGAGAGGGATTTATCAAACTCCTTGCCCATGCCCCGAAGACATTCTGGACCGTCGGTCTGGTGCAGTTCTTCTGCTGGGCCGCTTTCATGTACATGTGGACCTATACCAACGGAGCCGTGGCAGCCAACTGCTGGAACACGCTCGACACCGCGTCTGAGGGCTACCAGGCCGCAGGCAACTGGGTGGGCGTGCTCTTTGCCGTCCAGGCTGTCGGCTCGATCGTGTGGGCCGCGTTCATACCGCGTTTCCGCAACCTCAAGACCGCCTACATCGTCAGCCTGCTTGTCGGTGCGGCCGGATTCATCTCCGTTGCGTTCGTCCATAACCAGTACGTCCTCTGGGGCAGTTATTTCCTTGTCGGATTTGCCTGGGCCGCAATGCTCGCCCTGCCGTTCACCCTGCTGACCAATGCATTGAAGGGCACCGCCCACATGGGTGAATATCTCGGCCTGTTCAACTGCACCATCTGCCTCCCGCAGATCGTGGCGGCCGCGCTTGGCGGGGTGGTTCTCCGCATCGTGGGCAGTTCCCAGCCTGACATGCTTGCCGTGGCAGGTGTGCTGCTTGTCCTGGGTGCCGTTGCCGTGCTGGGTGTCAAGACTGATAAAGAATAGAATATCAACTGGATACAACAATACTACATTATTTATTAACTAACCCAATTCTCAATGAAAAGAATTATAACCATTCTTGCAGGCATTGCGCTTTCAGCGGTTTTGTCTGTATCGGTATTCGCCCAGGGCGGATATCAGGTTAAGGGAGTTGTGGTCGACCAGGCAGGCCCTATGATAGGCGTGACCGTGATGGAGCATAATACCACCACAGGTACGACTACCGGGCTTGATGGCGATTATGCTCTCACAGTTTCAGGGCCGGATGCGATGGTTGCCTTCAGCTGCATCGGCTACAAGAGTGTTGTGATCAAGGCTTCTGAAGTGCCTGCCACTCTCACTCTCACTGAGGATACCGAATACCTTGACGACGTCGTTGTCATCGGTTACGGTACAGTCAAGAAGAGCGACCTCACGGGTTCGGTTTCCGCTGTCAAGGCTGACCAGCTCAACAAGGGTGTCGTCACTTCTCCTACCGACCTCCTCGCCGGCAAGTCCGCAGGTGTCGTAGTCACTTCCGGTGACGGTGCCCCTGGTTCAGGCGCAACAATCCGTATCCGCGGCGGCTCTTCACTCAAGGCTTCCAACGACCCTCTCATTGTCATCGACGGACTCCCTGTCTCAAATGACGGAATCAGCGGAACAAGCAACGCACTCGCTTCCATCAACCCTAGCGATATCGAGAGCTTCACAGTCCTCAAGGATGCATCCGCAACCGCAATCTACGGTTCACGCGCATCCAACGGTGTCATCATGATCACCACCAAGAAGGGCAGCAAGTTTGACAGTGCCGTTCCTCACATCGACCTCGATTTCACTGCATCAGTGAGCCAGAACGCCAAATATGTCGATGTCCTCGACGCTGACGGACTCCGCGCCCTCGTTACAAAGCAGTTCGGTGCAGACAGCGACGCCGTGAAGAATCTCGGTGACGCCAACACCAACTGGCAGGACGAAATCTACCGTCTCGCACAGACCTACGAAGGAAATGTGGCTGTTTACGGCAAGTTCGGCAACACTCACAATTACGTGCCTTACCGCGTGGCTTTCGGCTACCTCAACCAGCAGGGTACCCTCATGACATCATCGATGTCCCGCGAAACCCTCTCACTCAACCTCAACCCTGTCCTGCTTGACAACCACCTTACCATCAACCTCAATGGAAAGGGCATGAACATGGACACCCGCTTCGCCAATACAGGCGCCATCACACAGGCTGTCCAGTATGACCCTACCAAGCCGGTCTATGACGAGAACGGACTCAACGGTTACAGCTGGTGGAACTACGGCAAGACAGGCGCTGACCAGTTTACTGTAGGAAACTGCAATACAATGGCCAACCAGAACCCTGTGGCCCTCATCAACGACAAGAAGGACCTCAGCAACGCAAAGCGTTTCCTCGGCAACGCCCAGTTCGACTATAAGGTACACGGCTTCGAGGACCTCCGCTTCAACCTCAACCTCGGTATCGACTTTACATACTCCAACGGTACAGTCGACGTGGCTCCTGACACAGAGCAGTCAATGCATACAACTGCCCAGCAGGCCAACAACCATGCTTCAGGTTACCACACAAACTACAACCAGAAGAAGATCGACACCACCCTCGAGGCATACGCTGACTACAGCCACACATGGGCAGACAAGCACAACTTCGAGATCATGGCAGGTTATTCATGGCAGCACTTCTATGCCCAGTCATTCAACGAGACATTCAAGGCTGACGGCACAGACCCTATGGACGCAAGCTACTATCTCTCACAGCCTAACACAGGCAAGGGCGAACTCTTCCTCGTGTCATTCTTCGGCCGTGCGAACTACAGCTACGACAACCGCTACTATGTGACTGCAACATTCCGCGCTGACGGTACATCCCGCTTCGCTAACAACAAGTGGGGTCTCTTCCCATCAGTCGCTCTGGGATGGAACATCAAGAACGAGAACTTCCTCAAGGATGCCGCTCCTGTATCAACCCTGAAACTCCGTCTCAGCTACGGCCAGACCGGTCAGCAGGATCTCGGAACAGGTTACTATCCTACCCTTGCGACATACTACTACAACATCAACGCATGTATGTACACGTTCGGCAACCAGGTCATCACTCCTATCACAGCGAAGGGCTACAATGCCGACCTCAAGTGGGAGACCACCACTACATACAACGCAGGTATCGACTACGGCTTCCTCGGTGACCGCATCAGCGGAAGCATCGATTTCTACAAGCGCTACACCAAGGACCTCCTCAACTACACTCCTGTAGCTGCAGGCGCCAACCTCACCAACTATCTGGACGCCAACATCGGCGACCTCCAGAACACCGGTGTCGAGTTTGAGTTCAATGCCATCCCTGTACAGACCAAGGACTGGTCCTGGACCCTCGGATTCAACGCCGCCTGGAACAAGACAGTCGTTACACGCCTTACCACCGATGACGAGCGCCCTGACTATTACGGCGTCGACACAGGCGGAATCTCCGGCGGTACCGGCAACACCATCCAGGTACACCAGACAGGCTATGCACCTAACTCATTCTTCGTTTACCAGCAGATTTATGACACCGACGGCAACCCTATCGAAGGCCTCTATGTAGACCGCAACGGCGACGGCGCAATCGACAAGAACGACCGCTACTGCTTCCACAAGGCTGCTCCGGACTGGACATTCGGTTTCAACACCCAGGTTAGCTGGAAGGCCCTCACCCTTGCAATGAGCGCACACTCAAATGTCGGCAACTACGTTTACAACAACGTGATGTCCAACGGTGACCTTCTCACTGACCTCTCGACCAACAGCTTCATCAACAACCGCTACATCACCGCGGAGAAGCACAATTTCCAGAACTTCGCACAGTATTTCTCAGACATGTATGTCACCAACGCTTCATTCCTGAAGATCGACAACATCACCCTGAGCTACAGATTCCGTCTCGCCAACATCATCGGGCGCGACATGAACCTCAGCGTGTTCGGAACAGTCCAGAACGTTGCCTGCATCACAGGCTACAAGGGAATCGACCCTGAGATCTTCAACGGTATCGACAACAATATGTACCCAAGACCTCGCACCTACATCCTCGGTCTCAAGTTCAACTTCTAATTAACACGAAAGAGCTATGAAAAAGATTAGATTTTATGCTATTGCACTCGCTGCAGTAATGGTCGCAGGTCTTTCCGCTTCTTGTGTTAAGGACCTCAACGTGACTCCTATCGACCCTAATACGGTCCTTCCTGAGGATGTGCTCAACAATCAGGATGCTTTCAACCAGCTTCTCGCAAAGTGCTACCAGGGCTATTGCAGCTCAAGTTCAGCCGGCCCGGACAGCGGTCCGGACATCGACGGCGTGGACGGTGGTTACGGCCAGTATATGCGTGCCCTCATGCATCTTGAGGAACTTACCACTGACGTATGCACCTGCTGCTGGAATGACCAGACTCTCTTCGACATCCACAATCTCTGCTGGGGCACCTCAGACACATTCGTGGCTGCCATGTACTACCGCGCCTTCTTCCAGGTAGGACTCTGCAACGAGTTCATCCGCAAGGCAAAAGCCGCTGACATCGAGGGCTTTACAAAGAAGGACAACTATATCGCCGAGGCACGCGCCCTGCGTCTCTTCAGCTACTACCATGGCATCGACATGTTCGGCAACGTTCCTTTCTCGACAGAAGAGAACAGTGTCGGCTCCACAGGCCCTGAAATGAAGACCCGTGGCGATCTCTTCGACTGGATGGTGGCCGAGGCCAAGGAGCTGCTGGAAGGAAACGGTCTTGCCGAGCCGGGCCAGAACGAATATGGCCGCATAGACAAGGGTGCAGTCATGATGATTCTTGCCAAACTCTACCTCAACGCCGAGGTATGGAAGGGCACTGCAATGTACGGTGACTGCGCAGAGCTCTGCGAGAAGCTCATCTCCGCCTATCCTCTCCACGGCACATATGCAGACCTCTTCTGCGCCGACAACCATCTCTGCAGCAAAAACACCACCTATGGCGGCGACGAGATCATCTTCGTGACCCCTCAGGACGGTATCAACCTCCGCTCTTACGGTTCCACCAACTACCTCGTGTTCGCAAACACATGGGCAGTGGAAGGTGCTCCAGGCAAGACCATGGACGCTGCCGGAATCGGCATCTCCTCAGGTTGGTCAGGTCTCAGCCTTACCGGTACATTTACCAGCAAGTTCGAGGACAGCGATGCACGCGCAATGTTCTTCAAGGGCGATTTCGCTCAGTATGTAGATGAGATCCGCGATGCAGCCGGTGCTTCCAATGGCTGGAAATCAATGAAGTACAGCAATGTCAACCATGACGGTACAACTGCCCAGGCAAACGGTTTCGTGGACACTGACTTCCCTGTATTCCGCAGCGCCGATGCATACCTCATGTATGCAGAATGTGCAGCACGCGGCGCAGGCGACAAGACAAAGGGCCAGAACTATCTCAACGCCGTTCGTTCACGCGCAGGCGTCGGTGACCTTGCACTCACTCTCGACAACATCATCGACGAGCGTGGCCGCGAACTCTATTTCGAGGGCTTCCGCCGTCAGGACCTCGTCCGCTTCGGTCTCTTCACTTCTTCGGACTACCTCTGGGAGTTCAAGGGCGGTGAACCTGCCGGAAGGGGCGTGGATGAGCACTTCAACTTGTTCCCGATTCCTGCGGCAGACCTCAACGCCAACGGAAACCTCAAGCAGAACCTTGGTTATTAATAGATCAGTACTATGAAAAAAGTAATATACTCTTTAGTTTTAGCCTTCACAGGACTTCTTGCCCTGTCTTGTGCACAGGAGCATCTTGACGTAGTGTTCGACCCGTCCAAGGTTACGGGCCAGACCCTCGGCGAGATTGCCGGCTGTGCTCTTTCCGAGGATGGTGCCGACATCACCACCACCTTCAACGAGGCTGATTTCGGTGTAAGCGCCCCTGTGGCATACACCCTCTTTGCAGACCTTGCTGGCAGTGATTTCGCCAACCAGAAGAAGATTGACGCAACCATCGACGACGGCAAGATCGCTTTCTCACAGAAGAAATTCAACAAGACCCTCACGAACCTCGGCGCACAGCCTGATTCTCCGGTTGCAGTTGAGTTCCGTCTCGCAGCCTATCTCAAGAACGAGAAGGCCGCCAATATCGAAAGTTCAGTGCAGTACTCCAACACCGTGAGCGCCAACTTCACTCCGTACGAGGACGCTCAGGCCGAACTCGACGTCTGCGACGTTCCGGGCGACTACCAGGGCTGGAAACCTGCCGAGTATCCTAAACTCTTCAATTATGCCAATGACGGCGTGATCTACCGCGGTGTCATCGACTTCGGCGAGGAGAAGAAGGCCGGCAACGGATTCAAGATCACTTACGGCGGCGACTGGAACAACGATACAGGCAACTGGGGCTCATCCGCCCAGGCAGAGGCCGCAGAGGCAGAGTCAATGACCCTGGTCAACGGCGACGCTTCACAGAACATTATCTGCTACGGCGCCAACAGATACTATCTCTTCGAGTTCAACAAGGAGAACCTCACTCTCACCAAGATTCTCGGCTTCGACAAGGTCGGCATCATCGGTCTGGGCGGTGACTGGGACAACGATGTCGAGATGACCTACAACATGTACAAGGGCCGCTTCTGGGCAGACGTTGACGTTGCCTCAGACACTGAGTTCAAGTTCCGTCTCGACGGTGGCTGGGACCACAACTGGGGTGGCAATATGGATGCACTTGCCGGCGGCGGCGACAATATTCCGCTCCCTGCAGGACAGTACCGTATCTACTTCTACATGAACGATGTCACAATGACAGCTGAGGTCGATGCTTCAATGTACGGCCAGACCGAGCCTGAAAAGGACGTTGAACCTGAACCTCCTGTAACATACCAGGGCTGGGGTATCATCGGAGTCGGTGGCGACTGGGAGAATGATATCGCCATGACCGAGGAAGGCGGCGTATGGACCGGTTATGCCACTCTTGCAGCCGATGACAGCTGGAAGATCCGCAAGGACGCAGGCTGGGACGAGAACTTCGGCGGCACATTCGCTGCCCTCGACACTCCGTTCGAGGCTGTCTCCGGCGGTGACAACATCGCAGTAGGCGCAGCAGGCTTCTTCAAGATCGTCTATGACTCCAATGCCGGCACAATCACCGTATCCGACGGCAATGTATGGTCAATTATCGGTGACTTCAACAGCTGGGCAGGTGACGTCGACATGGCTCTTGTAGAAGGCAAGTGGGTAAGCCCTGCAACATCCCTCACCCCTGGCTGGAAGATCCGTCACAACCATGCATGGGACGAGGACCGCGGCGGCGTGTTCGCAGCCCTTGACACTCCGTTCGAGGCTGTAGCTGGCGGTGCCAACATCGACTGCGGCACAGGTGACTTCATCGTCACTTACGACCCGGCAGCCGAGACCATCACAGTCAGCGTTGCATTCCCTGCAAACATCTGGTCAGTCATCGGCGGCTTCGCATCCAGCAACTGGTCAGACGACGTGAAGATGACTCTCCACGCAGGCACCATGTGCAACTTCTGGGTCAGCGATCCATTCGAGATGAAGGCCGGCGACGAGTTCAAGATCCGTTTCAACAGGGACTGGGGCGTGAACCGCGGCGGTGACGCAACTCTCCAGGAAGGCCAGTCAGTGGCTGTCTCACAGGACGGTCCAAACATCAAGGCTCCTGCAGACGGAACATACACAGTCGTATATTGTCCTGAACAGGAAATCATATTCTTCCAGGGCTGGTCACTCATCGGATCCATCGGCGGAACCAACTGGGACACCGATTTCATCATGTATCCTCAGAATGATGAGGATGTCGGTGCCGTATGGGTAAGCTCTGACTTCAGATATGAGGCAGGAAATGAGTTCAAGGCACGCTACAAGGCCGATTGGGGAGTGAACGTCGGAGGTACATTCTCTGCATTCGCAACTCCGTTCGACGTTGCACAGGACGGTGCGAACATCACTCTTCCTGATGCATGCTATGCAGTCGTGATGTATGCAGAATCCATCAAACAGATGTCAGTATGCCGTGCTGACTGGGGCATCATCGGTGATTTCAATGACTGGGGCGGCGACGTCGTGATGGTTGAGGGTGCGCCGGGTGTTTACTCAGCTGTCCTTACCCTTGCCTCTGCCGGCGGCGTCAAGATCCGCAAGAACCGTGCATGGGACGAAAACCGTGGCGGTGCAATGAGCGCTATCGGCACTCCGTTCTCTGTTACCAACAACGGTGACAACATCTCCCTCGAGGCCGGAAACTACTTTGTAGAGTACGACTCGACTGCCGAGACTATCACCATTAATGCACTTTAATTTCAATTGATAAGATGCGCCGGACGCAACCCGGCGCATCTTATCAATATTTTTATAAATACCATGAAGCGTTTCCTTGCAATCCTTGCCATTGCGGCACTTGTATTTTCCTGCAACAAGACTCCTCAGCCGGACCCGCAGCCGGGTCCCGACCCCGTGGTGACGGAATGTCCGTCAGGCATAACCTACCAGCTGCTGGTCTATTCGTTCTGTGACAGTGACGGTGACGGAGTGGGGGATTTCAACGGCATCGCATCCAGACTGGACTACCTGAAGTCCCTCGGGGCAGGGGCCCTCTGGCTCAGTCCCATCCATCCGGCATCGTCATATCACGGCTATGACGTGCTCGACTATTCTGCCGTGAATCCGGAGTACGGAACAGAGGACGACCTTCGCAACCTTATCTCCAAGGCACACGAAAAAGGCATCAAGATCTACCTTGACTATGTCCTCAACCACACATCCAAGGACCATCCGTGGTTCATCGATGCAAAGAAATCCGAAAGCAGTCCTTACCGTGATTTCTACATTTTCTCTGACAATCCTCAAAACGACATAAAGGCCGGCAAGATCGACATGATAGCCTCCGAAGGCTCTTCCGGCTACGATTCCGGCCAGTGGTTCTCAGCCGTCAGCGGCGAGGCCGTGAGCCAGAAGATCAAGTTCACACTCGGCCTGGACGGGTCCAAGAATCCCAAAACCCTTACGGCCGAGCAGGTAAGCACCGTGTCCAACAGCGGTTCGCAGAACACCGGCATCTACCTGTATTATGGTGACGGCTCGATGATACAGTTCTACAATGACGGAGGCAAATACACAGTCTCGCTGGATATCACATCGTCCTGGGGCGTCCTTGTGCGCACCAGCACGACCTCCTGGGACGGCGGCACCAAGTACGGCGCTCCGTCAGGCAAGAACAAACTGGAATGGGGCCAGGCCCTGACGCTGAGCAATTCCGACGCGCAGGACATCCTCCTTCCGGGAATGGAGGCATTGCTCTACCATTCGCACATGTGGACCTCGTATTTCGCCGACCTCAATTATGGCCCGGCCGCCGGATGTGAAGAGTCCGGTGCATTCAAGGCCGTTTGCGGGGCAGCCGACAAATGGATAAACATGGGCGTGGACGGATTCCGCCTGGACGCCATCAAACACATATACCACAACGCCGGAAGTGACGAGAATCCGACCTTCCTGGGCAAGTTCTACGACCATTGCAATGCCACCTACAAGGCTGCGGGCCACACGGACGACATCTATATGGTGGGCGAACATTTCTCCGAGGCGTCGGAGGTGGCGCCTTACTACAAGGGCCTGCCGGGCTTCTTCGAGTTCAGTTTCTGGTGGCGTCTCAAGGATGCGATAAACGGCGGCAACGGCAGCACATTTGTCGGTGACATCCAGAACTACCAGAAGATGTATGCCCGGCACCGCACGGATTATGTCGAGGCCACCAAACTCTCCAATCACGATGAGGACCGTGCCGGGAACGACCTCCAGCGCGACGTCCGGAAGATGAAACTTGCCGGTGCCGTGCTACTGACATGCAGCGGCCAGCCGTTCGTGTACCAGGGCGAGGAACTTGGCTACTGGGGCACAAAAGCCGGTGGCGACGAATATGTCCGCACCCCGATAATGTGGAATTCCGACGGGTCCGGCCTTGCTTCCGCACGCCTTTACGGCAAGGTGGACAAGTCGATGCTGACCTCGTCCATATCGGTCCGGAGCCAGGAAAACGATGCCAACTCCATCCTCAATGTTTATCGCACGTTCGGCCAGTTGAGGGGCAAGTATCCGGCCCTCGCAAGCGGCAAGATAGGCTACTGCGCCGCCGCATCGTCCAACCAGTCCATCTGTGCATGGTACAGGGTCAAGGACAGCCAGAAGATACTTGTGGTGCACAATTTCAGTGTCGGAAATGTTTCCGTCACATTCAATTCAGACTCCCTGAAGGAGATGCTGGCCTCCAACGGCACAGTCACCGTCAGCGGCTCCACACTCACCCTCGGGGCTTATTCATCAGCCGTATTCCTCCAGTGACATGAAACGTTTACTGCTCATCATAGCTGCACTCTCCCTGCTTGCCTGCAACAAGCCGGTGGATGACCCTGTTCCCGGACCGGGCCCTGACGGACCGCAGACGCCGGTCGAGAACAAGACCCCGGGGGCTGATTTCTTCTACAAAGGTTCGACCATGTCGTTTGCCTCATATCTCCAGGACCTTGGACTCGTTTATCGCGAAAACGGCCGGGAAACCGACCCGTACGAGTCACTGAGCAATCATGGAGGCAACTGCGTCAGGCTTCAGCTCGACCAGGTCGCATTCGGTGTGTATGAGGGTGCCACAATCGACTGGCAGTCATACGGAAGGGTCGCTGCGGACGCAAAGAAGGCCATGGCGCAGGGTATGCAGATATTCCTGACTCTAAAGCCTGACTATGACATCTACGAGTCGTCCACGACACATCACAACATAATCCCCGGCGCATGGGCCGCAAAGAAGCCCCGGGAGGTCTGTGATGCCCTTTACGACTGGGTGTACGGCACGCTGGAAAGGCTTGCCGATGAGGGCATCTACCCGGCAATCGTGGCTGTGGGCAATGAGGTGAATGTGGGATTCCTGCGTCCGGGCAAGACTTCGGCAGCCGACAATGCCGCCACCGGACGCTATCTGGCATATGCACACAAGGCAGTCAGGGATTATGCCGCCAAGTACAATCCGGCCTGTCTGAGCGCCGTCCACATTGCCAATCCTGCAAAGGTGGAAGGCTCTGTAAGCCAATATGTTGCCACCGGTGCCGACGACTTCGACATTGTCGCCATCTCGTATTATCCGGGCAGCGACATCGGTCACAGCATGCCATACAGCAATTTCACCGCACTTGCCAAGGCCGTGGACCAGAAGTGGGGCAAGAAGATAATGGTCATCGAGACTGCATACAGTTTCACGACAGGCACCGTCGGGGGCCAGTGGAAAGGGGACTGGTGCGACAATGCATACAATTACCCGGACTGGAACGAAGCCCTGAACGAGACCAACTACACGCCTGCCAAGGCGCGCCAGTGGCTCGGCGACCTTGCCCGTGACATACGCTCCGGGGGCGGTCTGGGCCTCATCACCTGGGGCACTGAATCCCTCCCTGACCTGCTTTCCGGCAAGGAGCAGGGACATGGTCTGGGACTCTATACATACCCGGCACCGTGGGCTTACGGAAGCACCTGGGAAAACAATTCCTATTGGGACTTTACCGACGGGAACAACCTTCACGAAGGTATAGATTGGATGAATGATATCAATTAACTATATGAAAACCAGATTGTTTGCAGTGCTTGCGCTGCTTTTTGCACTTTGTGCCTGCCAGAGGGGCCCGCACCCGAAATGGACCTACAACAGCGTTGTGTACGAACTGAATGTCAGGCAGTACACGCCTGAAGGCACATTCGCCGCCGCTCAGGAAGAACTTCCACGCCTGAAGGAACTCGGCGTCGACGTAGTGTGGCTCATGCCGATATACCGGATTGGTGAGAAGGAACGCAAGGGCACCCTCGGATCATATTATGCCATAAAGGATTACAAGTCCGTCAATCCGGAGTTCGGAACCCTCGGGGACTTCGATGCCTTTGTGGAGGCAGCCCACGACTGCGGCCTGAGGGTCATTCTGGACTGGGTGGCCAACCATACTTCACCCGATGCCGCATGGGTGACAGAGCAGCCTGCCGACTGGTATTACAGGGACAGTCTGGGCAACACGATGGTCGAATATGACTGGACCGACATCGCCAAACTCAATTACGAAAATGCGGATGTGCGCGTGGCCATGGAGGATGCGATGCGCTTCTGGCTGGACCGCGGGATAGACGGATTCCGCTGCGACGTGGCATATCAGATCCCTCAGGATTTCTGGGCTTCAGTGCTGCCGAAGTTCCGTCTCGAGTACCGCCGCTCTCTGTATTTCCTCGCCGAGGGTGAGGAGACCTGGCTCCATGAGGCCGGCTTCGACGCCACATACGGATGGAAACTCCACCATCTGCTGAACGATATCGCCCAGGGAAAGGCCGGTGCGGAAGACCTTGCCGCCTATGTCAAGGAAGATGCAGAGGCATATCCTGCCGAGGCTTTCAGGCTCATGTTCACCTCCAACCACGACGAGAACAGCTGGTCCGGGACCGAGTTCGAGCGCATGGGTGACGCGGCAAATGCGATGATGGTCCTCTGCTTCACCCTTCCTCAGGGACAGCCGCTCATATATTCCGGCCAGGAAGTGGGCAACGACCACCGTCTGCAGTTCTTCGAGAAGGATTGTCTCACTCCTTCCGACCCTGAAGGATTCACTGCCTTCTTCAAGCAGCTGTGCTCTCTCCGCCATACCCGCCCGGCACTTGCTTCCGGCGAGAAGGGAGGTGCATTCGAACTTGTCAGCACAGAGGACAGCACCTTCGTGTTCAACCGTGTGCTCCCTCAGGACACAGTCAAAGTCAGTGTTCAGCTGAAAGCCCCTTGGAACTGGTCGGTTGAATAAGGACCTGAGACCCTGATGAAGCCCCGCCCGCTCATATCCGTTCTTCTGTCCGCAGTCTTTCTGACAGGCTGCGGCAAGGATGATATCCCCACCGGCCCCGTCGCTCCCGGTCCGACACAGGCAGAAAAACACGGAATAGACTATCTCTATGACGGTGTCACAGTACCGGAAATACATATCAGTGTATCCACAGTGCAGTGGAACAGACTTCTGCATGCCTACGACAAGGACAACGGTTCCAAGGAGTCTGTGCCTTGCGACGTGACATACGTCAAGAACGGCGAAAAGACAGTCGTGACCGATGCCGGACTGCGTCTGAAGGGCAATACGTCCCGCCGCCGTCCGGAGGGCAATTATGGCGAAAACCACCGCAGCGATGCCAGGTGGAGGCATTTCCACATGCAGGTCAATTTCCATAAATATGTCAAGGACGAGGCCCACAAGGTCCACGGGGCCCAGAAGGTCACGCTCAAATGGTTCAAGGACGACCCCGCATACGTGCGTGAACTCTACTGTTACGACCTGTTCCGCCGCAGTGGCTGCTGGACCGGCGCCAACAGCGTGTATTGCAGGGTGTTCATCCACATCGACGGTGACCCGAACGAGACTTATCTGGGCGTGTACAACATGATCGAGCCGCTCGACGACGATTATCTGGAGGTCCGCAAGGAACAGTTCGGCTCCGCCGGCGGAAACCTGTGGCGATGCCGCTATGGGGCCCGTCTGGACAATACCGGTGCCAATATGGGCCCCGACCTCGATGACGGCCGTGAATATCAGTACGAACTCAAGACCAATACAGACCAGTTCGACGCGGCACAGGCCCAGTTGAAGGACTTCATCCGCAATTTCAACAGCCTGCAGGGTGAGGAATTCCTGACCTGGTTCCTGACACATTGCGATTCGAGGCTGCTGATGTACACCTATGCGGTGAATGTGGCAGTCGGGATGTGGGATGACTGCTGGAACAACTGCAACAATTTCTATATCTACTTCAACTCCACCTCGGAGACCGACTACAAGTTTTATTTCATCCCGTACGACTACGACAACACGCTCGGCACGTCCTCCCAGTGCGGGGCACAGTCCGACGCCGGCCGTCAGGATCCGTTCCATTGGGGTCTGGATGAGAACGTGCTGATGCCGAAACTGCTCCGTTTCACCAATTTCCGTCTGATGTACAGGGATGCCCTGCTTGACCTTGTCGAGCCGTCAAACGGCCTTCTGGATATGCAGGCGAGCATTTCCCGCATCCGCGCATGGCAGGATTCGGTGGTGGGGTATGTCACGAACCATACAGGCGAGGACATGTCCATCAAGGACCGCCCGGCGTCGTGGAGCAATCACGGCGAATACCGTCTCCTGGACACCGGACCGGACAATTTTTTCGCCGTCAAGGCAGAATCAATAAGAAAATACACCAAATAACACTATGAAAAAGACGATAACTATGGCAATTGCGGCAATGGCAATTATTTCCTGCGGTCATTTCGACCCGGCCAAGGTAGCTGACGCGACAGCCAGCCAGATCACACGTGTGGAACCTCTCTGCTGGTGGGTTGGGATGAAGACTCCGCTGCAGATACTTGTCCAGGGCGAGGGCATTTCCGGGTATGACGTGACCATCGAGGGCGGCGCCGGTGTCAAGGTGACAGGCATACACAAGGCCGGGAGTCCGAATTACCTTTTCGTGGATGTCGCCGTGCGCGACAATGCCGAGCCGGGCACATATTATCTGGTATTCAGCAAGGGTGACGAGTCGTTCAAGGCTCCGTACGAGATTGCCTCACGCCGTGAAGGCTCGGCCGAGCGTGAAAGCTTCACCACCAAGGATCTTATCTACCTTATAATGCCGGACCGTTTCGCCGACGGCGACCCGAGCATCGACAATACCCCGCAGACAGCCGAAATCGCCGACCGCACGGAACTTCCTGGCCGTCATGGCGGCGACATACAGGGCATCATCGACCATCTGGACTACCTTCAGGAACTGGGCGTGACTGCCATCTGGAACACTCCGCTGCTGGAGGACAACGAACCTCAGAGTTCGTATCACGGCTATGCCTGCTCGGATTATTACCACATCGACCCGCGTTTCGGCGGCAACGACAAGTACCGCGAACTGGTCGCAAAGGGGCATGAGCACGGCATCAAGATGATAATGGACATAGTGACGAACCATTGCGGCAGCGCGCATTGGTGGATGAAGGACCTGCCGTTCAGCGACTGGATCCACCAGTGGCCGGAATATACCCACTCAAACTGCGCGTTCTCGATGCAGAACGATGCATACGCGTCCGATGCCGACCGCAACAATATGGAAAGCGGCTGGTTCGACACGTCAATGCCGGATATGAACCTGGACAATCCTTACCTGCTCCAATATTTCAAGCAGTATGCAATATGGTGGATCGAATGGGCCGACCTGGACGGTCTGCGCGTGGATACGTACCCATATAACGAGAAAGTGCCTATGTCACAGTGGTGCAAGGCCGTCAGGGAGGAATACCCGAACATCAACATTGTGGGCGAGGTATGGACCAACAATATTGCCCAGCTGGCCTATTGGCAGACCGGCGCACTCAATCGCGACGGGTTTGATTCCAATCTTCCTTGCATCATGGATTTCCCGCTGCACAGCGCATTCTGCCAGGGTGTGCCGCGCGACACGGTGAACTGGGACGAAGGCCTGGTGAAGGTGTTCGATGCCATTGCCAACGATGCCTATTATGCTGACCCGCAAAATATTATGATATTCTGCTCCAACCATGACACCGACCGCGTCGGCGATGTGGTCCGGAAGGATCCGCGCAGGCAGAAACTCATCCTGGCGATGACGGCGACGCTCCGCGGCATCCCGCAGATATTCTCCGGCGACGAGATGATGTTCGTGACCAAGGGCGGCTGGCACCGTGACGGCGCGTTGAGAGTCGATTTCCCGGGTGGCTGGGAAGGCGACGAATTTGACCTGTTCACCCCGGAGGGCCGTCAGGCATGCAATGTGGACATGTCAGGCGCTCCGGTCGCTGCCGGCACGTATGCCGATCTGCACGATTTCGCCGCAAAACTGTTCAACTGGCGCAAGGACGCAAGTGCCGTCCACAACGGCAGGACCATACATTTCCTGCGCCGTGACAACACCTACGCCTATTTCCGCTACAATGAGGAGCAGACCGTGTTTGTCTATCTGAACAACAGCCGTCGCAACGAGATCGTTCCGTGGGCCGATTATGCCGAATTCACCGTTGCAGGTGCCGCCCGCAGGGGAGAGGGTTCTCCTGAAATCCTCAAGGGCCGCAACGTCATCACCGGCGAGACCGTCGATTTCTCCGTCCCTGTCAAGGTCGCTCCGAGGTCGTGCATTATCGTGGAGTTCTAGATAATCAGAAAAGGCTGTCCAGAGCGGACAGCCTTTTCTGATTGTTTACTTTATAAGGTCCGTTCCCTTGTAGATGGTGACTGGACCGAACTGTTCGAGGGCGGCCATGTCGAGCTTGTCGGAATTGCCGACGATGCACCATACCATGTTCTTTCCGGCCACATATTTATCCCAGAATGCTTTGAGGGATTCGGGGGAGGCATCGTCCATGACCTGCAGGAAAATCTCGACAGGATCTTCTGTGAAGCCGCTGCGGATATCTCCCGACACACTGTAAGGAAGATCGCGGAAACTTGGATATTGGATGCAGCGCTTGTTGATGAGTTCCTTAGCGATAGCCTCGATCTTCTTGTCCATGAACGGAGTCTTGGTGACAAGAGAGTCCACGATGGTCATGGCGTCGATGGTCTTGTCGCTCTGCGTGCCCACGTATGAGAGGAGGAAGCCTGGGATTGTCTCACGGTCCTTGTAATACGGCTTGCTGAAGTATGCCGATGTGGAGTAGGCCATGGAGCGGAATTCACGGATCTCCTGGAACAGAAGTGATGACATGCCGCCTCCGAGATACGAACCGAACAGGTTGGAAGTGTATCTGTCATACTGGTTGTCAAGCGGGTCGGAAGTGACGATGCACCTTATCTGGCTCTGGGAGGCATTCTTCTTGTGGACGAAGAACACCTGTGGGGAGTCGTACCGGGCCGCTGTCTGGCTTATCCTGCCGTTTGAAGGGACTGTCACAGAGGAGACGTCGAACCCCGTCGAAACAGTCTCGGCGATGGCCTCGGCATCGAGCGATCCGCTGTAGAAGACGTCACATTCGACCTTCTGGATCTCTTTGAACAGACCGAGCAGAGCCTCGTCAGTGAAGTCGCCCTTATCCACAAGGGAAGGGGATTTCTCGCCGTAGAGCACCTTCTGCCAGAGGGCATTGCCAAGAGCGTCCATGTCGCTGCGGGTCATGATTGTGCCCGCCTTTTCTTCGGACTTCAACTGTTTGAGTTTCTTCTTGTCTCCCTTGACGTTCCTGAGAAGGTCTGTCGCGATGGCGAGTGTCTCTTCAAGGTTCTTGTCAAATCCGGAAATCGTTATCGAGAATGAGTTCTCGCCGGAAGTGACGGAGAGGCTGCTGCCCATTGTCTGGAGACGCGCGTGGATCTCGTCGAAGGTCTCGCTTGCGGTGCCGAGCAGATTGACATAGGTGGATACTCTTCCGAGGGCAGGCCGCTCAAATGTGCCGGTCTGGAATTCGAAGGTGAGATCGAAGATGTCATCATAAGGGTTCTCTGCTGCATAGAGCTTGACCAGAGGTGCAATCTGGATGGTCCTGACGTCATTTTCGTAATCGAGTTTCCTTGGCTGTGCCTTGATGCCCCCGGCACTCTTGCGGAGGTTCTGGGCATAAACGGAGGATGCCTCGCGGTTCTTCGGAACGACCTTTTCGTAGTCAGGTTTCTGCAGTTTGTCCTTTGCGGCAAGCCCTTTCTGCTTGTGGATCATGATGTAGTCGTCGCCGAAATATTTGTTGGCAATGGCCACAATGTCTTCCTTGGTCATTGCATCGATTTTTTCCGGGCGGGCAAGGAGTTCGTTCCAGTCAAGACCATCGGAGAAGGCGAAAGCCATTCCCTGCATTCTTGAGGCCAGGTCTTCATTCTCGCGGATAAGCTGTTTCTTGAAGGAAAGTTTGCAGCTCTCGAAATATTCGTCGGTGAAGTCGCCCCTCTTGAGGGTCTCGAATGCGCCCATGATATGGGCTGTGGCCTTTTTCTCTCTCTGGAAGAGGAGTTTAGGCATATAGAGGACCATGATGGAACCGGCGTCGCGGAATGAAAGGTCAGGCATCGCCTGTGCCAACATGATTTTGTGGTCCAGTGTAAGCTTGTCCAGAAGTCCGGTGCCTGCATCGTTGTTGAGCAGGGATGTGAGGAAACTTACTGCAAGGAAGTCTTCGTCACGTTTTGACGGCCCCCTGAAGCATATGGCGCCGAGTTTTACAATAGGCATGTCAATCTTTGCAAAGGCGTCCTGCCTGCCGACAATCGGTTCGCAGACGTTCTCGGCACGCTCGATGGCCTCGCCCTTGCGGATGCGTCCGAAGGTCTTCCGGATGACAGGCATCACCTCTGCCTCCTTGATGTTGCCGGTGAGCACCAGTCCCATGTTGGATGCCACATAATATTTTTCGAAGAACGCCCTCATCTGGCCCAGACGCGGGTTCTTGAGGTTGTCGGTGGTCCCTACAATATTCTCGGTGTAGCCAGTGCCCTTATATGTGTTCTGGAGCATGCAGTCACGGAAATCGCTGACCAGCCCGTCATCACCCATGTTTTTCTCTTCGTAGACAGTTTCGAGTTCGCTCTGGAAGAGACGGAACACGGGGTTCATGATGCGCTCGCTGTTGAGTTCTGCCCACTGGTTGAAATATTCAGGCAGGAACATGTTGTGATAGACAGTCTCGTCGTAGGACGTGAAAGCGTTGAGGCCGCTTCCGCCCATCTCGGCTATAAGGTTGTTGAACTCGTTAGGGATGGCATAGTCCGCAGCCTTGATGCTCAGGCGGTTGATCTCCATCTGGATGTCCTTCCTTGTCTGGTCGTCCGTGGTCTCGGCAAGGCGGTCATACAGCACGGCGATACTGTCAAGGAATGGTTTTTCGGCCTGATAGTCAATGGTTCCGATCTTGTCGGTCCCCTTGAACATCATGTGTTCGAAATAGTGTGCAATGCCGGTTCCGGGGCAGTCCACGGCGCCTGCCTTGACGACAACGGCGCCATACACGGCGGTCTGGTTCGGGTCTTCGTTGATCCATACGGTCAGCCCGTTCTCAAGGATGTGTGTCTTGACCTTCAGCGCGTCAGAGACCTGTCCGGCTGCCTGCAGCGCAGTCAGCATCGCGATGGAAACAATGGTGATGATTCTTTTCATGTCCGGTTCGTTTTTGAAAATACAAATTTAATATGGCGAAGATGGCAATAAATATCTGAATTGCAATGTGGATTGTCCATAAAAAATCCTAACTTTGTGCGATAATGCTAAATATGCCGAATCAATGAACAATATGGAGAAATATAACACACCAAAATCAAAAGTGATCGAACTGGCCGCAGGACAGCAGCTGCTCTCAGAAAGCCTGCAGGGCAATAAACCGATGAAGGAGCACGACTATGGCGATGGCGGATTCACTCAGGAATAAAAAGACATGCTTCGGAAATTCCCGGTCATACTGCAAACCTGTCTCGCAATCATTGCGGGACAGGTTTGCTTTGCACAGGAGAAGCCATTCCCGTCACTGAAGGATCTGGACCGGGCATTGGAGAGAAATTCTATATATCAGTCAGAAAAGGAAGATACCATTGCCTCGAAAAAGGCCCGTGTCGCCGTTACTGAAGACAAGGAGGCACTTTTCAATCTGTATTCGGCTCTTCACGAGGAATATTCATTCTATCAGGTTGATTCCGCTCTCAATTATTCCTACAGGATGCTGGCCGTGGCCAATGAGCTGGACCGCGTCGATCTTGTGGATATGGCGAAAATGGCGGTTGTGGGCGAACTTATCCAGGAAGGGCTGTATACTGAGGCCCTGGAATGGCTGGAAGGCATTGACCGTGAAAGCGTGCCGGACTGGCAGCTGAGTTCGTATTTCTACAAATTCAACGCTTTATATGAGGCTTTGTCCGATTTTTCGATGGATCTGGACCTCAAATATGAATACAAGCAGAAAGAATATGCCTACAAGGACTCTGTCCTGATGTACGAACCTAACATATTCATACATTCTTCCCGACTGTATTCACAGGGACTGCACGAAAAAGGTTTGAAAGTCCTTCTTGATGCCTATGACAAGATGGGGCCGGATGACCGGAGCATAGGCCCGACGGCGTATGTGATATCCCTTTATTACCGCAACCACGGGATGCGCGACGAGGAGAAGCAGTTCCTGATCGTGTCCGCGCTCTCGGATGTGAAATGTTCCGTCAAGGAATATCTCTCACTCCGCCGTCTGGCGGAGATCCTGTTCGAGGAAGGAGATTACAACCGTTCACACAGGTACATAGAGCAATGTATGAGTGACGCCTCATTCAGCAATGCCAGGCTCAGGATGGTGCAGGTTTCCGAGGTGCTGCCTGTGCTGGAAGGCGCTTACCAGCACAAATTGAAGCAGAAGGTGCTGGCCCTTGCCTTGACCACGGCAATCATTGTCATCCTGCTGCTGATTCTGGGCATACTTCTGTGGCAGAAGCATAAGCAGCAGATCGAAATCGACAGGGCGAACAAAATGCTGTCGGAAGCCGGTGCAATCAAGAATATCCTGCTTTTCAACCTCTTGATGGAGTCCGTCAACCGTATCGATGTACTGGACAATTACCGCCGTACTCTCAATAAGATGGCGCTTTCCGGTGACAAGGCCGGAGTGTTCAGTTCCCTGCGTTCTCCTGACTTTGTGGACAGTCAGTGGAAGAGTTTCTATGACACTTTCGACAGTACTTTCCTCCAGATAGTCCCTGATTTCGTGGAACGGGTAAATGACCTGATGCAGCCGGGCAACAGGATAGAGACTCAGGAAGGAAAACTTACAGTCGAACTCCGCATCCTCGCACTGATAAGGCTTGGAATAGAGGAAACTGAACGGATCGCGTCCATACTCAAGTACTCGAAGTCGACTGTGTATTCCTATCGTTCAAGAACCCGCCTCAAGGCCTCCTCTCCGGATACGTTTGAGGATAAAATCAAGGGAATAAGCACAATCTGACAATCCTGACCATTTGGATTTGCAGCCCATAGTTATATGGGCTATTTTGTTGTGTGTTAATTAATTACTAAAAAACAGGGTTTGGATTTGGCTTGTATCGTATTGGATGGGATGTTAAAAATGGAAAAATTTGCTCCCAGCGTTTCAAACAAGCGAATCTATGAAAATCAAAAAACTGTTATTGCTTTTTCTGACCGCAGGTCTGCTCTGCGCCGTCAGCCAGAAAGCCGGCGCCCAGGGACACTCTCTTTCCGGTATCGTATCGGACGCTGAGAGTGCAGAGCCAGTCGCCGGCGCTTTTGTCTATGTGAAGGACAGTGACAATGGTGTGTCGACAGATGACGCAGGCGGATATGTGCTCGCCGGAGTCAATGACGGCGCGGTCATTGTCGTTTCTTGTATCGGTTATGTCCCTCAGGAGTCAACCGTTTCCGGCAGCCGGGTCATCAATTTCGCACTCGTCCCGGACAGAAATTTCCTTGATGAGGTGGTTGTTATCGGATATGGCACACTCGACAAGAAGGAACTGACCTCTGCCATTGTACACATTTCCAGTGATGAATTCCTTGCTTCTGCAGGCTCCGACCCTTCAATGCTGATTCAGGGCAAGGTTGCCGGCGTCAGCATCGAAAACACGGGTTCCGGTGACCCGAACAATCAGGCCAGCATCCAGATCCGTGGCATCTCGTCCAGAAATGCGGGTCTGGGCCCTCTGGTGGTCATTGACGGCGTTCCGGGTGGCAATCTCACCAACCTCAATCCCAATGATATAGAGTCCATAGACATCCTGAAGGATGGCGCTGCATCTGCCATATACGGCACCAGGGGCAGTAACGGTGTTGTCCTTGTGACGACGAAGAAAGGCAGCACAGACGGGTCTTTCCATGTGTCATACAACGCTCTCGTGTCCGCAAATGTGATGGTGAACGAACTGGATATGCTGAGCGTGGACGAGTTCAGGCAATATAAGGTTGCCACCGGCTCCGCCGAGGATTTCGGCGGCAATGTGGACTGGCTCAAGGAAGTCAGCAGAGTCGGATTCTCCCATCAGCACACAATAACTCTGTCCGGCGGCAATGCGGGTCACAGTTACCGTCTGAGCGCTGATTACAGGAACGCAAACGGAATCGATATCCGTTCCGGCAGAGAGGAGTACGGCGCAAGGGCAAGTTTCAATCACAATTCGAAGAACGGCCTGTTCAGTTTTATGGCAAACATAGCCCCGAGACTGGTCAAGAGCCGTTCCGCCGACTGGCACGTTTTCCACAATGCCATCGAGGCCAATCCTACTTCACCGATTTATGACCCGTCCGATCCGTCCAGATATTTCAGTTTCATGGGTCAGAGAGCCAATTGCAACCCGGTTGAGCAACTCAATACCGAATTGAATGACCATGAATATAAACTGTTGGACTGGGACGCTACAGTACGCTTGAACATCCTGGACGGGCTCAGCACGCAGGTGACCTATGCCGACCAGTTCATAGGTACGTATTCAAGCTGGTTCCGCCCTTCCACCAATACCGAATCGATTGCAAAGGGCTTTCTGGGAGAGGCGTCAAAGAATTATGACCAGTCTCAGCAGCATTCTCTGGAGTGGCTTGCCAACTACAACCATTCTTTCGGCGACCACAACATCAAGGCAATGCTGGGTTATTCCTGGCAGTATTTCCTGTATTCCGGTTTCAATGCGGAAAACAAGAACTTTGCAAATGACGGCACTGCATACAACAACCTCGCCCAGGGCGAATGGGCGATGGACGAAGGCCACATCGGAATGGAATCGTACAAGAACGATTCTAAACTTATTGCATTCTTCGGACGTGTCAGTTATGATTACAAGGGAAAATATCTCTTCACAGCCTCACTCCGCCATGAAGGTTCATCAAAGTTCGGCGAAAACCACAAATGGGGCAACTTCCCGGCCGTGTCTGCCGGCTGGCGCATCTCTCAGGAACCGTTCATGAAAGCAGCGTCATCATGGCTCAATGACCTCAAGATACGTGCGGATTTCGGTGTGACGGGCAATCAGGATTTCGGCAGCTACCTGTCCCTCAATACGATGACAGGCTATGGCCAGTATTGCTACAATGGCCAGTATTTCACGGTCTGGGGTCCATCCAAGAATGTCAATCCTGACCTTCGCTGGGAGAAGGGTATCAATTGGAACATCGGTCTTGACTTTGCCTTTTTCGGCAACCGCCTCTCCGGTTCGGTCAATTATTTCAACCGCACTCAGAAGGACCTGCTCGGTGATTACAATGTCCCGATTCCGCCTTATTTGTTCTCCACAA
Source organism: Candidatus Cryptobacteroides sp. (assembly GCA_045599265.1). Lineage (GTDB taxonomy): Bacteria > Bacteroidota > Bacteroidia > Bacteroidales > UBA932 > Cryptobacteroides. Next base: position 29,669 of record JAZRVQ010000062.1, read on the forward strand.
CGTTCGTCAATGTGGGCACGATGAAGAACAGCGGTGTCGAGTTTGACCTGAAGGGTGTGGTGGTCGACCGCAAGGACGTCACTTACAGCATCGGCCTTGTCGGCTCCACGATGGACAACCGTTTCGTGTCTTTCTCCAATTCGGAATATGTGGGCCAGAAATTCTACTATGTTGCCCCGACAGAGGATCCGTTCCCGTTCCATTACCTCCAGCGCATCGAAGAGGGTGAACGTGTGGGCAACTTCTATATGTACCGTTTCGCCGGTTTCAATGCTGAGGGAGACTGGGTCATCTATGACAAGGACGGCAATTACAAGGCCGGTATGGACGGAGTGGATGACGATATGGCTGTTGTCGGAAACGGACTGCCGAAATTTACCATGAGCATGTCACATTTCTTCCGTTACAGGAACCTGGACCTCAATGTTTATTTCCGCGGAGCATTCGGATTTGACCTGTTCAATATCCACGAACTGTATTACGGAATGCCGGATATGACCAGCAATGTGATGAAGATAGCATTCACCAAGAACAGTGCGGTAAAGGGTAATCCGCTTGTCTGTGATTATTTCATCGAGAGGGGAGACTACCTCAAGCTGGACCTTGTCACATTGGGTTATACGCTCAAGTTGGACAGCAAGTACATTGACGGCATACGATTCAGCCTCACGGGAAAGAATCTCGCCACGATCACTGGCTTCAGCGGAGTGGACCCTTCAACATACAGCGTCAACGGACTGACTCCGGGCGCCACGGGTTCGCGCAGTTACTATCCTACCTGCAGGCAATTCATTTTTGGGGTTCAACTTGATTTCTAATGATTTGAATATGAAAAAGATATATTTAATGATATTGTCCGTTGCCGCATTGCTGGGCACGGCATCCTGCACGGACCTTTCTGAGACTGTCTATGACCAGGTCTCCACGGAAAACTACTACAACACGAAGATGGATGTGATCCGCGCCGTGTTCCGCCCGTTCGAACATGGTTACTATACAGTGCAGTCCCGCCAGGTCATCCAGGAACTTTCGTCAGACCAGATAGCCACCTGGAAAAAAGATGACTGGTGGGAGGATGGCGGCCGCTGGAGCCGTCTGCACTATCACACATGGACCATAGAGGAGGGTGACATCAAGACCGAATGGGAAGGCTGTTTCACCGGAATCATGCAGTGCAATTATGTGATGGAAGACCTTGAGACTCTCAATGCGGCGCAGTTCGGTTTTGAACAGGCCGAGTTTGACAACCTGAAAGCCCAGTGCCGCGCCCTCAGGGCATGGTTCTACCTGCGCTTGCTGGACGAGTTCCGCAATGTGCCTCTTGCAGTCAGCAAGGACGTGACCAGGAATTCGGAAGGTCAGGTGAGCCCTCAGGAAACATTCGATTTCATCGAAAACGAGCTGCTCGACTGTGTCGAACTGCTTTCGGTAAAGTCAGGTGCGGGCGGCAACGGGGACAAGCAGGGGCAGTGGACAAAGGCGGCCGCCGCTGCACTCCTTGTGCGGCTGTACCTCAATGCGGAGGTGTATGTCGGCACTCCGCGATACGATGACTGCGCCAGATATGCCAAGGCAATAATTGATGGCGAGTATGGCAATTACTCACTTGGAACAACCTGGGACCAGGTCTTCGATTGGAATAATGAGAACTGCCCGGAAGTCATTTTCGGCTTCCCGTCTTCCAAGGGATACAGCCATTATGTCTATGCCGGCGACACGTTCTGGTGGACAGTGCCTGCCCGTCAGGTCTGCTATTATTTCGGTGATGAGATGGCCGAGAACGGCGACCACAATTGCAAATACCGTCTGGCTCCAAGTTTCACCCCGGATGGAAAACCTTATACTACGGCCCTGGGCTGCACGGCTGCCAAATTCAGAAAATATCCGGAAGATTTCCGTCTCAGGATGTACAGGAACCTTGGCAACAGCACCAGGGAGGGCATGATGCTCTTCGGATATCTGGAATACAGCAATGGCGGAGCCATCAAGAGAGTGACTGCCCCTGAAGGAGGCTATGACCTGTACCTGCGTGATGCAGTGGGCCTTTTCAAGGGAATAGGTCCTGATGAAATCCCGTCTGACCGCACATCCGACATGCTCCACGGTGACCATAACAGCGGCTGGGGATATGTGAAATACCCGTTCTATCGTGACGATGACGAGGGGCAGCTGCAGGCTGACTGGGTCGAGATACGTCTTGCAGAGATGTATTACGCACTCGCGGAGTGTGAATTCCGTTCCGGTGACCTCGCACAGGCCGGAAAGCATCTCAACAAGGTTCGTGAACGCAATTATCCGGTGGAGGCACTTGATGAATATCTGTACCAGCCTGACGGTCCGGTGGTTCTTGATGAACAGGAACTGCTTGATGAATGGGGGCGTGAATTCCTGTCCGAAAGCCGCAGGAGGACGGACCTTGTCCGTTTCGGCAGATTCTGCTCCGAACCATGGTGGGACAAGGCACCGGACGCCGACCGTCACACGGAGATTTTCCCTCTTCACCGCGACGTGCTCAGTTCCAATCCTTCCCTGCGTCAGAATCCGGGATATCCTGAATTATAATCTTAACATAAACCATTTAATAACAACCAATTATGAAAACTGTAAAAACTTTGGCGCTCTCACTCTGCGCCCTGTCGTTGCTCGCTTGCAACAAGAACAAGAATCCCGAAGGCCCTATCGATTTCGAAAAGGAGTACACTGAACTTTATGCTCTCGGTGGAGCAGTGAACAAATGGGACTCCATGGACCCGGAACCTATGACCAAGACTTCTGTCAAGGACGTCTTTGCCATCGAAGTTGACCTGATCAAGAGCAACGAGAACAAGCTCATCAAATTCTGTATGACAGCCGGCAAGGACTGGTCAGAGACAGATTATCTTGTCCCTGTATCCGTAGAGGCAGACAAGGCATATTGCTTCCTCAAGGAGGGTGAGAACAAAATCCAGCATTCAAGTGTGAAACTTGACGGTGAAGGCAATCTTAAAGACTGGTTCTTCGGCCTTGAGGCCGGCATGAGCGGCCACTGGCGTCTTGAGGTCAATCCGCGCACTCTCACTGTAAATGCGACCAAACTCAGCTCACTCCCTGACAAGGAAGAGCTTCAGTGGGAGGACGGCATGGTCTATATGGTCGGCGATGCCACTCCTGCAGGTTGGGATATCAATGCACCTACTCCTATGGTCAAGAATGGTGACATCTTCACTTACGAAGGCGCTCTCGCCGAAGGTGAAATGAAATTCCCGGTAGAGTTCAGATGGGATGGCCCTACCTATATGGCAGAGGAAGCAGGTGTTGAAATCGCTGCCGGCAACACTTACAATGTTGTCCTGTCCCCTAACGGAGATCCCGACAACAAGTTCAAGTGCACTGCAGCGGGCAACTACAAACTTACTCTGGATACAAAGGCATTGACTCTCAAGGTTGAATAATGCAGATACGGTTAGTTGATAAATTGTGGGTATGTTGTGTCTTGCTGTCATTGGGTGTGACTCTGTCCGCCCGTGACAGCAAGTTTACACGGCATGGAACCGGTCCGAAGTATTGGATCGCCTACGAATGGTGCTATGACAATGACAGGCCCATTCCGGAGGACCGTTGGCAGAAGAACATCGACTGGATGGCGGAAAATCTTCGGGACTGGGGCTATGACATGATTTGTAATGATGGCTGGATAGAGGCGGCGCAGACCATAGACGGACATGGCTATGTCACCAAGTATAACAGTGACTGGGAACATGGCTTCGAGTGGTGGAATGCCTATATCAGGGACAAGGGGATGAAAGTCGGTGTATATTACAATCCGCTCTGGATGACCCGTGCGGCCTTTTTTGCCGATTGCCCCGTTGCCGGAACTGATGGCATCACAACTTCCGGGATAGCGGGGAAGACCAATTTCAATGACCGGCTGTTCTGGGTCGATGTCAACAAGGCCGGCGCCGAACAGTGGGTCAAGGGGTATGTCCGTCATTTCAAGGAACTGGGTGTCTGCTATCTGCGTGTGGATTTTCTCGAAAATTATGAGAGGAATTATGGCACTGATGCGTACGCAACGGCCTTGAGGTGGATATCGGAAGAGGCGGGTGACGACATGTTCATAAGCCTTGTGATGCCGAATTGTTATGATCATGGCAAGACGGAACTTCTGTACGGTGACATGTTCCGTGTGAGCAATGACTGTTTCGGTGGGGGATGGGATTTCCTGAGCCAGCGTAACCGTGGCCGGACAAAACCGGATTGGCCGCGATATGACAATGTCTTTGACGGTTTTGTGGCATTTTCCGACATTGCCGGACCGGGACGTCTGATTGCGGACGGCGATTTCATGAGGCTTGCCAGTCTGCAGGACGTCGAGGAACGCCGTTTCGAATTTTCGCTGATGGTCCTTGCCGGGTCTGCACTGGCAGTTGCTGATGAGTATGATACGGTTACTCCGGAAATCCTTGAAATTTACCGCAACAAGGAACTCCTTGCCCTCAATGACGAAGGTTTTGTGGCAGACCCTTTCACCTGTGACTATACCGACCGCACCAGTTCGTGCTGGTTCGGAACAGCCGAAAACGGTGACATTGTGCTGGGCCTTTTCAACCGCGAGGAAGAAGAGATTTCCTACAAAGTCAGTTTCAGAAACGTGCTTGGGCTTGACCGGGACAGGGTGGCTAATATCAGGGATCTTTGGACACACAAAAATCTGGGGGCCTTCAATGAATGCTTCACCGCCACGTTGAAACCTCACACATGCCGTGTGGTGCGTATCACGCCAAGCGGTAAAAATAATGCATCGTGGAGCCATTGGGGTTGCACGGGCCGATGAATTTTTTTATATTTGTGGTTCCTTGAGGCTTCAGGGAACCACTTAATTTTTAATGACAATATGAAACGCATTTTACCTGTTATCCTCGCCGTCCTGATGGCCGCTTCGTGTGCGAAGGCGCCTGAGAGTGTGGCGAATTTCACTTCACCTGACGGTGTCCTCAAGGCTCAATTCCTGATGTCGGAGGAGGGGACCCCGATGTATTCTCTCGACTTCGGGCAGACAGAGGTGGTGCTGCCGAGCCGTCTTGGCTTCGAACTCCGCGGCGACCTCAAGGCCGAGAAACTCATCTTCGACAGCAAGAAGATGGACAAGGTGGATATTCACCCGACAGTTGACCTTACCAGAGGCTTTGTTGTCGATACAGTCCTGTTCAGCAGTTTCGACGAGACCTGGACTCCGGTATGGGGTGAGGAATCATCGATCAGGAACAACTACAACGAGATGGAGGTGCGCCTGTCGCATCCTGCATCGAAACGCAAGGTCAACCTTCGCTTCCGCCTTTTCGATGACGGTCTCGGATTCAGGTATGAGTTCCCTGCAGGCCAGGGTGCCCCTCATTTCATGATCAAGGAGGAGCACACCGAGTTCGCCATGGCGGATGACTGCCTTGCGTGGTGGATCCCGGGCGATTTCGATACCCAGGAATACGAATATGTAGAGTCCCGTCTGAGCGAGATCAGCAAGCATATGGAGGAGGATGTATGCGGCAACAGTTCGCAGACCCTGTTCTCCATGAGCGGCATCCAGACATCCGTCCAGATGAAGACGGACGGGGGCCTGTATGTCAATATCCACGAGGCCGCCCTTGTGGACTATCCTTGCATGCACCTGAATGTCAATGAAAAGACACATGTCCTTGAGTCGTTCCTGACCCCTGACGCCACCGGCTGGAAGGGCAAGATGCAGACTCCTTGCTCGACTCCGTGGAGGACCATCCAGGTGACAGACGATGCCTGCAGGCAGCTTTCGAGCCGCATGGTTCTGAACCTCAACGAGCCATGCGCATACGATGACGTGTCCTGGATCCATCCGGTCAAATATATGGGCGTATGGTGGGAGATGATTTCCGGCGCCGGCAGCTGGGCATACACCGAAGATTACGAGTCCATCCATCTGGATGATTTTGATTATGAGGCGGCCCGGCGCAGTCCGAAACATTCAGCCAACAACGGGAATGTGCGCCGCTACATCGACTTCGCGGCCGAGAACGGGTTTGACGCTGTCCTGGTCGAGGGATGGAATATCGGATGGGAAGAATGGGCCAACATCAACAAGGATTATGTCTTTGATTTCGTGACACCATACCCTGATTTCGACATCGCCGCACTGAATGAATATGCACATTCAAAGGGCATCAAGCTCGTAATGCACCATGAGACCTCTTCCAGCATACGCAATTACGAGCGCCACATGGAGGCTGCATACGACCTGATGAACAAATATGGATACGACGCTGTCAAGAGCGGCTATGTCGGTGACATCGTCACTCCGGGCGAGTACCATTACGGCCAGTGGGCGGTCAACCATTATCTGTATGCCCTTACCGAGGCCGCAAAACACCACATCATGGTCAATGCCCACGAGGCAGTGCGCCCTACCGGACTTTGCAGGACATATCCTAACCTGATCGGCAACGAATCTGCCAGAGGCACTGAATATCAGGCATTTGGCGGTACTCAGCCAAAGCATACCACCATTCTCCAGTTCACCCGTCTGAACGGTGGTCCGATGGACTTCACTCCGGGCATCTTCGAGCAGGACCTGAGCAAGGCCGGCGGAAACGATTCCAAGCCACTGGCCACGATCGCCAACCAGCTGTCCCTGTACGTGACATTCTATTCACCTCTCCAGATGGCTGCAGACCTTCCTCAGAACTATGCACGCTTCATGGATGCGTTCCAGTTCATCAAGGACGTTGCGGTCGATTGGGAGCAGACACGCTACCTCGCCGCCGAGCCGGGCGATTATATCATCGCGGCAAGGCAGCCTAAGCAGTCCACACTGACAGGCAGCGCACGCGAATTCAGTTCCGGACAGGACACATGGTTCGTGGGTGGTACAACCGACGAGAATGCGCGTACGGTTGATTTCAACCTTGATTTCCTCACGCCGGGAAAGACCTACGAGGCAATCATCTATGCAGACGCTCCAGATGCTCATTACAGCACCAACCCCCAGGCTTACCAGATCAGCCGCCGCGAGGTCACTTCAGCCGACAGCCTGTCCATGTTCATGGCTCCGGGCGGCGGATTTGCCATCTCGCTCAAAGCAATTTAATTAATTGATAATGAAGAAGATAATTGCATCGCCAAATGCTCCTGCAGCCATAGGGCCATATTCTCAGGCAGTCGAGCTCAACGGCACTCTGTATGTTTCCGGACAGCTTCCGGTCAATCCTGCCGACGGGACCATTCCTGACGGTATCCAGGCCCAGACACGCCAGTCTCTTGACAATGTGATGGCCATTCTCGGCGAGGCCGGGCTTGGTGCGGACAATGTGGCCAAGACCTGTGTCCTTCTGGCCGACATCAAGGATTTCGGGGCAATGAACGCTGTGTATGCGGAGTATTTCCCGAATGACAAGCCTGCACGCGTGTGCTATCAGGTCGCAGCCCTCCCGAAAGGCGCGCTTGTGGAAATCGATGCCATTGCAGGTTTTTATGACAATACAGAGCCGGACCTTGCCGGCGAATAGGACGGTATGGGTGCATTCAAATGGATAGGCGGCCTGGTGGGCTGGGTCACCATGGGGCCGATCGGTGCGTTGATAGGCTTCATTGTCGGGTCGATGGTCGATTCCAGCAAGGAGGTCAGCACAGTCAGCGATGACGGCACCTGGCAGAGTACGTCCTACAGGGCAGGCGGCTACACTGCCCAGGATCAGCGGAACAGCTTCATGGTGAGTCTGCTGGTGCTGTCTTCTGCCATCATCAGGGCAGACGGGAAGTTCCTTCAGTCCGAGATGGACTATGTGCGCGAATTTGTCCGCAGGAATTTCGGACAGGCGTCTGTCGACGAGGCCATGAGCATTCTCAGCGAACTGAACCGCAAGGAAATCAATGTCTATGCTGTCTGCGGCCAGATCGCCCAGAACATGAACTATTCGCAGCGTCTGCAGCTTTTCCATTATCTTGCAGACCTGGCCAATGCCGACGGTGACGTATGCCAGCAGGAAAGAAGTGTCCTTCAGGCAATCGCCTCTTCACTGGGCATCATTTCCTCCGATGCCGATTCTATCCTGGCGATGTTCTCCAAGTCTTCCGAGTCTGCCTACACTGTCCTGGAGATCAGCCCTTCGGCAACGGATGATGAGGTCAAGAGCGCCTATCGCAGGCTGGCGATGAAGAACCATCCTGACAAGGTGGCCACACTCGGTCCGGAGGTCCAGAAGGCCGCCGCCGAGAAATTCCAGAAGATCCAGGCTGCCTACGAGACCATCAAGAAGGAAAGGGGAATGGTCTAGATGTAGATGCTGTGCGTCTGCTTTATTTCCTTCATCACAAAGGTTGACCGTACGGAGCCGATGGACTCTATGGTCCCCAGCACGTTGATTACGAAATCATTGTAATATCCCATGTCCGGGGCGTTGATTGTCAGAAGATAATCGAATTCTCCGGCTATGTTGTAGCATGCGCTTACCTGCGGGATGTCCTTGATCACCGACACGAAGGCCGTGGCCACTTCCTTGCTCATCTGCTTGAGTTTCACGCTGCACAGCACCATGAATCCGCGTCCGAGTTTCTCCGCGTCCAGCACTGCGACATATTTCTTGATGAAACCGCCCCCTTCGAGCCGCTTGAGTCTTTCGAAGACTGGAGTCGTGGACAGGTTCACCTTTGCGGCAATCTGTTTGGTGGTGAGTTTCGCGTCATCCTGGAGCAGTCTCAATATCTTGAGGTCCGTCTCGTCCGGAATATAATCTGCCATAGTCTTTTGGAATTTTATTCTAAATTCTGCCTGCAGAGCAGGGTGCTTGTGTAGTGAAATTCTTTAAGGCAATGCAAATTTAGAAAAATCTTCCAAGTTATGCCAAGCTATTGTGTATATTTTCCAAAAAAGCGAACTTTGTAAGGAGAATAACGGTATCATGAACAATAAACTTGACAATTCCACATTGTGTGTCCTGGCCGGTTACAAGCCAGGCAAGGGGGAACCGCGCCAGCTTCCCATAATCCAGAGCACCACTTTCAAATACAATACGAGTGACGAGATGGGCCGTCTCTTCGACCTCGAGGAGGACGGATATTTCTATTCGAGGATACAGAACCCGACTACTGACGGCGTTGCTGCCAGAATCGCGGCCCTCGAGGGGGGAGTCGGCGCTGTGCTGACCTCCTCAGGACAGGCGGCGAACTTTTTCGCCTGCTTCAATATCTGCGAGGCCGGTGGCCATATAGTCAGCGCCGCAAGCATCTACGGGGGTACATTCAATCTTTTCGGGGTGACTTTCAAGAAAATGGGCATAGACGTAACATTCGTGGACCAGAATGCTTCGGATGAAGAGATAGAGGCTGCCTTCAGACCGAATACCAAACTTTTTTTCGGCGAGATGCTATCCAACCCCGGAGTACGGGTCTTCGACGTTGAGCGCTTTGCGCGCATTGCACATTCGCACAATGTGCCGCTCATTGTTGACAATACCTTCCCGACGCCTATCTTCTGCCGTCCTTTCGAGTGGGGTGCGGACATAGTGACCCATTCCACGACCAAGTATATGGACGGTCACGGTGCCGCCCTCGGAGGAGCTGTCGTGGACAGCGGCAATTTCGACTGGGAAGCCAATGCAGAGCGATTCCCGGGCCTCTGTACCCCGGATCCTTCATACCATGGCCTTACATATACAAAGAGATTCGGTCCACTTTCCTATATCACCAAGCTGACAAGCCAGCTGATGAGGGACCTCGGAGCGGTCCAGAGTCCCCAGAACGCTTTCTACCTGAACCTTGGCCTCCAGAGCCTGGACGTCAGGGTCAGAAGGCACAATTCCAATGCGCTGAAAGTGGCGCAGTGGCTCGAAGGCAGACCGGAGGTGAAATGGGTCCGCTTCCCTCAGCTCGAGAATGATCCTGACCATGCAAAGCAGCTGAAATATCTCCCTGATGGCACCTGCGGCGTGATGTCGTTCGCCCTTGAGGGCGGCCGCGCTTTCGCAAACCTCTTCATGGATGCGCTCAGGCTCATCACCATTGAGACCCACGTCGCTGATTGCTGCACCTGCATCCTCCACCCCGCGTCCCATACTCACCGTCAGCTCAGCGACGAACAACTGCGCGAGGCGGGTGTCGACCCTGACCTTATCAGGCTCAGTATAGGTCTGGAAAGCGTGGATGACATAATAGATGACCTCTGCCAGGCCATGGAAATAGCAAAGATCGGAAAATGATACGCCATACCCTCAAGATATCCGGGTCCTTCGAATTCGAGGCCGGAGGCAGCCTGGACGGCATAGAAATAGTCTACCATACCTCCCCGCGCGAGTACCGCGAAGGAGACAGGGTTGTGTGGATATGCCACGCCCTGACGGCCAATTCCGATCCCGGGGAGTGGTGGCCGGATCTCGTCGGCCCGGGGAAACTTTTCGATACGGACAAATATTTCATCGTCTGCGTGAACATGCTCGGCTCCTGCTATGGCTCCAGCGGCCCTGCAAGTGTGGATCCGGCCACAGGAAAGCCGTTCTTCTTCGATTTTCCGAAGCTCACGGTGCGCGATATCGTGCATGCCGATATCCTTGTCCGCCGCCATCTGGGCATAGGGCACATAGACATGATCATAGGTGCGTCGATCGGAGGCTTCCAGGCAATTGAATGGAGCATCATGGAGCCGGAGGTGATAGACCGTGCCGTGTTCATGGCTACAGCTTCACGCGTGAAACCTTATCTCACCGCCTTTGAGGAGTCGCAGAGGATGGCCCTCGAGGCGGATCCGACCTTCCGCGCGGCTGAGAGCCTGCAGGGAGGCCAGGACGGTCTGCGCTGCGCAAGGTCCATCGCCCTTATCTCATACCGCAGCTACGAAGGCTATAACCTTACCCAGGCCGAGGCCGACCCGGATACGCTTTTTGCATCCAGGGCCGCTTCATATCAGCGTTACCAGGGGAAGAAACTCTCCGACCGCTTTGACGCATACAGCTACTGGTACCTGTCGTACGTCATAGAAAGCCACAATGTCGGACGCGGGCGTGGGGGAGAGAAGGCCGCGCTGGAGTCTATATCGGCGCACTGCACCGTGATTGCCATAGACAGTGACTGTCTTTTCCCGGCCACTGATATGGAAAAGATGGCCTCAACCATCCCGGGTGCTGCATATCATGTGATTTCATCACGCTTCGGCCATGACGGCTTCCTGCTCGAGAACGGGCAGATAACAAAGATTATTGACCCTTTATTGAAATAGTTTTATGCAAGTCCTGAAGTTCGGAGGCTCCTCGTTAGCCGATGCCAGCAATATTATCAAGGTAGTTTCGACAGTTTCGAAAGCGGTAGAGCGCGACCGTACCATACTCGTGTGCTCGGCCATCAAGGGATGCACCGACACTCTCATCGAGATAGGCAACCGTGCCGCGGCAAGAGATGAGAGCTACAAGGAACTCATAGAGTCCCTGGTAGAACAGCACCACCGGATCATTCGCGGCGTACTTCCGATAGAGAAGCAGGAGGAGTCGCTGGAGGTATGTGACGGAATCTTCGAGTCGCTGCGCGGTATCGCCCAGGGCGTGTGCCTGCTCGGTGAACTCAGCCCGACCAGTCTGGATGCCATTCAGGGCATGGGAGAACTTTTCATCACGAAGATAATAGCCACGAAACTGGCCTCCATTGGCATTTCCACCAAGTGGATTGATGCGCGCGGCATAATCAAGACCGAGACCGTCGGCAATAAGAATGTGGTTGATACGGAGAGCACCTATGCGGCAGTCAGGAAGATGGTGGAAGATAACCCAATCACCAATCTTTTCGTGCTTCCGGGTTTCATTGCATCGGACTCCAAAGGCCGTACCACCACGCTCGGCCGCGGCGGTTCCGACTATTCCGCATCGCTCATGGCTGTCGGCATCAAGGCCCGTCTGCTCGAGATATGGACTGATGTGCCTGGAATGATGACAGCCAACCCGAAGATAGTCCCTACGGCACGCAGCATCAGCAACATATCCTATCGTGCTGCGCTCGAACTCTCTCACTTCGGTGCCAAGGTCATATATCCGCCGACGATACAGCCTGTCGTGGCCGAGGGGATTCCCATCTATGTCAGGAATACCTTCGACCCGGATGCTGATGGAACTCTCATAGAGAAGAATCCTCCGAGAAACGCAGTGTCGAAGCTCATAGGCATATCCAACTCCGACGACATAGCTCTGCTCTCGCTCGAAGGCAGCGGAATGGTCGGCATCCCGGGTTTCTCGAGCCGTCTTTTCGATACCCTTTCGCGTGAGGACATAAACATCATACTCATCACCCAGGCTTCTTCCGTGCACACGATGTGCATAGCCGTGTCCGCCAAGGATGCAGAGAGGGCAAGGACCGCGGCCGACAAGTGCTTCGCATACGAGATCTCCCTCGGCAAGCTCAATCCTTTGAAGGTGGAGACCGGCTATTCGATAGTCTGCCTTGTCGGGGACGATGTGCTTGGGCAGAGCCGTGTGACCGGCAGGATGCTTGCCGCCCTTGGACGGCACAGCATACGCGTCCGTGCCACCGCACAGGGCTCTTCCGAGAGGAATATTTCTGTCATAGTGCCTTCCGGGAGCGTGGATGAAGCCATCAGGTATATACATGAGGAATTTTTTGACAAGTCTTCGGAGAAGGTCATAAACCTTTTCATAGCAGGCTATGGTACCGTCGGCAAGGCCCTCATCGACATAATCCGCCGCCAGGGCGACTCCATCGCCGCCAGGACGGGCAAGCGTATCAAGGTGCTCGGCCTGTCCAACAGCCGCCGCTTCGCCATCGATACCCGCGGTCTCGACCTTTCCGATGTCCCGGCATTGTTAGCCGCTGGGGAAAGTGCAGCCGACGAGGCGTATTTCGAGGCTCTGGCCTCCCTTTCCCTCGAGAATGCCGTGTTCGTGGACTGCACCGCGAATTCCGACATTTCCTACAAGTACATCAACCTCTTCAAGAGGGGATACGACGTCGTCGCCTGCAACAAGATTACCTTCTCGGCGCCGTATGCACAGTATTCCGCGATGAAGGCTGCCGCCTTGGAGAACGGCCGCATGATCAGGTACGAAACCACCGTGGGTGCAGCCCTGCCTATACTCGAGTCCATCGCCAGGAGCGTCAACAGCGGAGACGGTATCCGGAAGGTTGAGGCGGTTCTTTCAGGCACCATGAACTATATCTTCAGCACCTACAAGGGTGGCGAGGACGGTCTCACTTTCGCCCAGGTGGTGCGCAAGGCCCAGGATGCCGGCTATACGGAGCCGGACCCGCGCCTCGATCTCAGCGGCCGCGACGTGCTCCGCAAACTCCTTATACTGTCACGCGAGGCAGGGGTGCCTTTGGATGAGAAGGACGTAGAGATAGACCCGGTCCTCGGGGATGAGTACTTCTCAGTGAAGGTGCCGCAGTTCTATGAGATGATGGCTGCGAATGAGGAGTCATTTGCCTCCGTTTACCGCAACGCCGCGCAGAAAGGCTGCCACCAGCGTTTCGTGGCCGCGCTCGAGAAGACGGAGAACGGCTACAAGGCCACCCTCGGCTTACGTGACGTCGGGCCGGAGCATCCGCTCTACAACCTCAGCGGCACGGACAACTGTGCCATCATCAAGACAGATTTCTATCCGTCACCGCTCGTAATCCAGGGTGCAGGCGCCGGTGCATACCAGACCGCCAGCGGCGTGCTCAACGATATACTGCTGTAGGATTTTCTTTGCTTATCTGACGACGATGTCGGCGGCTGCGGAGTAGATGGGACGGCGCAGGGTGAAGAGGGCGTCGATGTCGTGGATTTTGAGAAGAGGACGTTCCGACGGGTCGGAGGCGAGCCTCTCTTTTATTGTGGAGAGGGGTGTGTCCAGCCAGACACAGATGCTGTGCTCCTTGACGAGAGCGGCATTGCGGGGGTCAAGTATGGTGCCGCCGCCGAGGGCGAGGACCAGACCGTCAGTGCTGTGCTTGCCCTGATTCAGAATCTCGCGCAGAAACTGCGATTCAAGGGTCCTGAATGCATGTTCGCCGTCGGAGGCGAATATTTCAGGGATGCTGCGCCCTGCCCGGGCCTCGATATATTCATCCAGGTCGATAAAATGATATCCGGCAGACTCGGCGAGATGTCTTCCCGCCGTGGTCTTGCCGGATGCCATGAAACCTGTGAGTGTGACTGTCATCAGAAGAGAGTGAGTTCGCCGTCAATGTTGAGGTCCAGTGCGTCGTCATCGCCGTCATTGTCCTCCTCGCTGTCAGGCTCGGACTTCTCCGACAGACTCTCCAGAAGAGGGTTCTTGCTGAATACCTCGAGCTCGATCTCGTCTGCGAAATTGACAGTCTCAACCTCTTCAGCCTCGTCCTCGGCGGCATTCTTCTCCTCGATGTCGTCATCCTTGACAAGCGGCTCGATGAAGCGCACTTCCTTGAGGTCGAACTGGCTGACCTTCTTGCCTTTGGCAGCGACGCCCTTCTTGGCGATGAACTCCTCGGCATCGATCTTTTCGGCCTCGCGGTGCTCCCACTTGCCTCCAAAGATGGCCTCGACCTGAGGGTGACGCTCATCGGTGAGTTCCACAAGATACGACTTCTTGGCCGCGCTGATGAACGGAACAGGATTGTTGTCGTTGATGTCGAAGGAGAATCTCTTGATGTAGAAACTCTCTACCTCGCCATCCCAGTAGAGTGCGGTGAATGTCTTGCCTATGTCGAACTTTTCTATGCGGAGCAGTTCGCCCTGATACTTGACGCTGAGGTCGAAGTTGGTGGTGTAGTATGTTCCGTCGGTGAATACTGCCAGGATGTGGTCGCCCGTGTTGAACTGGCCCAGATGGCGGCCACGGCCGTCCTCGTTGAGTCTCTGGATGTCCTCGTCGAACCAGATGTCCTTGCCTCCGATGGTGCTGACGCCCTTGCTCTTGAGCAGGATGCTCTGGATGCTGTTCTTGGAGACCAGATTGCCTCTGGATGCCTTGCCCTTGATGGCCAGGGTGGAGAAGTCATACTCGTCCACCAGTTTCTTGAGCTTCGGACGCGGGCGGAAACGGATCTTGACCGTCTCTGCCTCTCCATTATGGTTGGCGGTGAACCAGAGGATCTTCGATCCCGGCGTGCCCATCGTGATGTCGTACTCTTTGTCGCGTGTGACGGACGTCACATTGAACCTCTTGGCGTATGTGACTGTCGTGTTGCCGTCCCTGTATATACAGTTATATATGGTACGCTGGTCGTTCCTGTCGAACACATTGACATAGAGCAGGTCCTTGCCGTAGAATGCCTTGTCCGTGACCTTGGTGACCTGGTATTTTCCGTCCTTGCTGATGATGATGATCTCCGAAAGGTCGGAACAGTCGCAGATGAATTCGCCGTTGTCGTCCTTTTTGAGGTTGATGCCCACAAAGCCTTCGGCAAGGTTGGCGTACAGTTTGGCGTTGTTGCTGACTACCTTGGTGGCGGCGATGGTCTCGAACGATGTGATCTCTGTGTGGCGGACATACGGGGCGCCGTATTTTTTCTTGATGGACTTGAACCAGTTGATGGTGTACTGCACCAGATGGTCGATGTTGTACTGGACCTGCGCCATCTCGTTCTCGATGCCCTTTATCTTGTCCTCGACGGCCTTGACGTCGAACTTGGAAATCTTTCTTACCGGTTTCTCGACCAGTCTGAGGATGTCTTCCATCACGATTTCCCTGCGTACAGTTGACTGGTATTCCTTCATCTTGGCGAACACCTCGTCCAGCTGGGCCTCCCAGGTCTTTGCGGAGTCGTTCTCGAGGATCTTGTACACCTTGTTC
Organism: Candidatus Cryptobacteroides sp.; assembly: GCA_045599265.1. GTDB lineage: Bacteria > Bacteroidota > Bacteroidia > Bacteroidales > UBA932 > Cryptobacteroides. Next base: position 45,424 of record JAZRVQ010000062.1, read on the forward strand.
TCGAAGAAGATCTTCTCCAGGGATGTGTAGTGCCAGTCGTTCTCGAGTTCGCCCATGCGGATCTGGAGTTCCCATCCGAGCAGCTGCTTGGTGTGGTTGGTGTCATATCTGAGCACGTCGTCCACTCCCATGAACTCGGGCTTGTGGTCCACGATGACGCAGGTGTTAGGCGAGATGGTCACCTCACAGTCCGTGAATGCGTACAGCGCGTCGATGGTCTTGTCCGGCGACACGTCGTTCGGCAGGTGGATGACGATGTTGGCGTTCTTTGTGGTGAGGTCGTCTATCTTTCTGATCTTGATCTTGCCCTTGTCCTTGGCCTTCAGGATGGTCTCGCAGAGCATGTGCGTGGTCTTGCCGAACGGGACTTCGGTGATCGCGATGGTGTTCTTGTCGATCTTCTCTATCTTGGCGCGCACCTTCACGACACCGCCTCTGCGGCCGTTGTTGTACTTGCTGCAGTCGGCAAAGCCTCCGGTAGGGAAGTCAGGGTAGATCTCGAACGGCTTGTCCTCGAGGATGGCTATCGATGCGTCGATGAGTTCGTTGAAATTGTGGGGCAGAATCTTGGAGGCAAGTCCGACAGCGATGCCTTCCGCGCCCTGTGCGAGCAGGAGCGGGAACTTGACCGGAAGTTCGACCGGCTCGTCCAGCTTGCCGTCGTAGGAACGCATGAAATTGGTCGTCTTCGGGTTGAACACCACCTCTTTGGCGAATGCGGACAGACGGCACTCGATGTATCGGCCTGCTGCGTTCGGGTCACCGGTGATGATGTTTCCCCAGTTTCCCTGCGTGTCGATGAGCAGGTTTTTCTGGCCCAGCTGGACCAGTGCACCGAAAATGGAGGCGTCACCGTGCGGGTGGTATGCCATCACCTGTCCGACAACCTTGGCGGCCTTTGTGAGTGTGCCGTCGTCATTGACTTTCATTGCGTGCAGGACACGTCTCTGCACCGGCTTCAGACCGTCCGTTATGTGTGGCACGGCCCTCTGCAGGATTACGTATGACGAATAGTCAAGGAACCATTCCTTGAACATCCCCGACAGCTTGTACTTGTGGCTGTTTTCGCCCAGCAGTTTGTCGAATTTACCTTCTTTGGCATTGGAGACGGCCTCTTCTTCAGATGTCCCGTCCATTTCCTCTATAGGAAGATCCTGATCTTCAATATCCATTGTTGTTTCTCTTTATATTAAAATTCGTAGCCGAAACGGCGGAGTTCCCTCTTGTTTTCGCGCCAGTCCGGGTCGACCTTGACATACAGGCTCAGGAAGACCTTGGTCTGGAAGAAATCTTCCATGTCTATCCTGGCCTGGGTACCGACCTTCTTGAGGGCTGCGCCGCCCTTGCCGATGATGATGCCCTTCTGGGTGTCTCTCATCACATAGATGACGGCCCTGATGTCATAGCGCTCCCTGCCTTCCTTGAATTCCTCGATCTCGACCTGGGTGCTGTACGGAATCTCCTGGCTGTAGTTGAGGAAAATCTTCTCGCGGATGATCTCGGACGCGAAGAACCTCATGTTCTTGTCCGTGAACGTATCCTTGTCATACCATGGCGGTGCGACAGGCAGATTGGCCACGATCGCGTCGAAGATGTTGTCCAGGTTGAATTTTTCCTGTGCGGATGCCGGGTAGATGACGGCCTTCGGGAGCTGCTGCTTCCACCAGTCCATCAGTTCGAGCACCTTTTCCTGTGTGCTGATGTCGATTTTGTTGATCACAAGGATGACAGGGCAGTCGATGCGCTGGAGTTTCTCGATATATTCGGCGTTCTTGTCGCTCTTCTCCACCACGTCGGTGACATAAAGTATGATGTCTGCGTCGCCGATTGCGGTCTCTACAAAGTTCATCATGCTCTCCTGGAGCCTGTAATTAGGCTTGAGGATGCCCGGTGTGTCGGAATATACTATCTGGTAGTCGTCACCGTTGACGATGCCCATTATCCTGTGCCGTGTGGTCTGGGCCTTTGCGGTCACGATGGACAGGCGCTCGCCCACGAGGGCGTTCATCAGTGTCGACTTGCCCACGTTTGGATTGCCGATGATATTGACAAATCCGGCGCGATGTTTTTTCTGTTCTGCCATTATCTGTATGCCCCCATCTTGAGGATGTTGGTCTCACCTTCTGTCAGGTAACGCCAGTCGCCTCTCTTTATGCCTTTCTTGGTCAGTCCTGCGAAATAGACTCTGTCAAGTGCCTTGACTTCGTATCCGAGGCTCTCGAAAATGCGGCGCACGATGCGGTTCTTGCCGGAGTGGATCTCGATGCCGACCTTGCGCTTGTCCTCTTCGTCGATGTACTGGAGGTCGTCGGCTGCGACGTCGCCGTCAGAAAGGGTGATGCCTGCCAGTATCTTGTCGTAGTCGTCCTTCTTGAGGTCGTGGTCGAGGTTTACCTGGTAGATCTTCTTCTTGTCGTATGAAGGGTGTGTGAGTTTCTCGGCAATCTCGCCGTCATTGGTGAACATGAGCACGCCGGTGGTGTTCTTGTCCAGACGTCCCACTGCGAACACTCTGGTAGGGCAGCCGTTCAGCAGGTCCATCACGGTCTTCTCTGCATGGGCGTCGCTTGCGGTGGTGACATAGCCCTTCGGCTTGTTCATCACGATGTAAACCTTCTCCTCGCCCTTGAGACGTTCGCCGTTGAAGCGGATGTCGTCGGTGCGGACATTGACCTTTGTGCCCAGTTCGGTGACAACCTCACCGTTCACGGTGACCACGCCGGCCTGAATGTAGTTGTCAGCCTCTCTGCGGCTGCATATTCCTGAATTGGCGATAAACTTGTTGAGGCGGATCTCGTCCTTGATAGGAACGTTGACGATGTCATTGTCTGACCAGTTGTCGGCATCCACCTGCGGACGGTCGCTGATCATCCTGTTTATGCCGGCAGACGCTGCATCAAATTTGTTGAACGGCTTGCGGCCGCCGAAATTCTTCTTGTCCCCGTACGGTTTCCTGTCTCCGTAAGGCTTTCTGTCGCCGTAACTCTTTCTCTCTCCAAAACTCCTCTCGCCGTAGCTTCTGCGCTGCTCGCCGCCGGCGCTGAAGTTGTTTCTGCGCTCGCCGTATGGCTTGCTCTCGCCGTAGCTTCTGCGTTCGCCCGATGGCCTTCCCTCGCCGTAGCTCTTTCTCTCGCCATAGCTTCTCTCACCAGAACTCCTGCGCTGCTCTCCGCTGCCGCTGAAGTTGTTCCTGCGCTCGCCTGAAGAAGGTCTGCCGCCGCTGAAATTGTTTCTGCGCTCGCCGGACGAAGGCCTGCCTTCGCCGTAGCTTCTGTGCTCTGAACTTGAGTAAGACTTGCGCTCTCCGTAAGCCTTGTGCTCACCGTAGGACCTGTGCCCTGAATTGGAACTTGAGTAACTTCTCTGTTCACTCCCGCTTTTGTGAATTCTTGGTCTGCGGGACTTTTCTGTTTTTTCTTCCATTTTTTTCTGTGCCTCCCGGCAGTTGATTTATTTTAATTTGAAATTGTATGTAATGGTTCCTTGCTGTGTCGGCGGCGTGCCTTCTCCGCCTACACTGAATGTGCTGCCCAATGCCGCAGTCTTAGCCGCTGCCTGCACGGCAGAATCGGAAATTGTAGTTCCCGAACCTACTTGGGCACTTATTACCTTGCCGCTGGCATCGACAACGATGTTGATCACGACCGTACCTTGGGCCTGCGTCTTGACTGCAGGGGTGCGCAGTTTGTCGACCTGCCTTCCCTGGAGTCTGGCGTTCGGTGTGCCGCTGGTCTGTCCGTCTGTGGTGTTGCCGTCAGGATGTCCTTCCTTGATGCTGTCGGACGGCTTGGAGGAGGTCTGAGGGGCCAGGGTGTCCTTCTTGGCCTTGTTGTTTGCCGAATGGAACAGGGACTTCTGGTTTATCTCCTCTTCACGTTTCGGCTCCGGCACTTCCACGTCCCCTGTCTTGCCGACGGTTGATTCCTTGGCGACATTGGGCTTGTGCCCGGTCACATTGGACTCTGACTTCTGGACCAGGTTGACCTCCTCCTTAGGGTCAGCCTGCTCCGCCCGTGGCTCCTCGCCCTGTGTCAGGGCCTGCTCAAGCGGCTCGGGGATGTCCTCGAACTCGATGACGACGTTCTGGTCCTGAGGCTTTGGATAGACCTCTTTCATCCCGGTGAAAGAAACGAACAGGAGCACAAGCACGTGGGCGGCCACCGTGAATGCGGTGCCCGTCACCTTGGAGATTCTCTCCTGCTTCTTCCTTTCGTCGAGATATTCTTTCATCTGCTTTCTATTCCGGTGATGTCGCCATTATCACCTTGTAGTGGTTTCGCTTTGCTATGTTCATGAGTGCCACGACCTCCTTGACAGGGACGGTTTCGTCGGCGTATATCGAGAAGGTGGGATCCTCTTCTTCGATGAGCAGCCCGATGAGCGAGTCCTCGACCTGGTCGAAACGAACGGGCACTTCATTTCCGTTGATATGGTAGGAATACGATCCGTTGTGCCAGTCCTTCACCGACACGCTCACGGTCGCCTTGGCCGACACCTGGCCCGTGCTCTTCGGGAGCAGGAGTTTCAGGGCGTTCGGGTTGACGAGCGTCGAGGTGACAAGGAAGAAGATGAGCAGCAGGAACACGATGTCCGTCATCGACGACATCGAGAATCCCGAATCAACCTTTGTTGTCCTTTTGATCATGGTTATCTTGTTTCTGCTGGTTCGTTGAGAAGGTCCATGAACTCGATGGTAGCGTTCTCCATCTTGAAGATGATGTCAGAGACCTTGGCAGTCAGGTAGTTGTATGCGAAATAGGCCAGGATGCCGACGACAAGACCGCCGACGGTGGTGACCATCGCCTCGTAGATGCCGCTTGAGAGCAGGGTGATGTCGATGTTGTTGCCTGCCTGCGACATGTTGAAGAATGCGCGTATCATACCGGTCACGGTGCCGAGGAATCCGATCATCGGGGCTCCTCCGGAGATCATGGCAAGGTAAGGAAGACCCTTCTCGATGCGGGCGACTTCCACGTTGCCGGTGTTCTCGACTGCTGTCTGGATGTCGGAAAGCGGGCGTCCGATGCGCTCGATGCCTTTTTCGAGGAGGCGTGCGACAGGGGTGTCGTGCTCCTGGCAGAGCTGGGTGGCGGATTTGATCTTGCCCTCGTGGATGAGGTCGCGGATCTGGTTGACAAAGTCCTGGTCGATCTGGCCTGCCTTGTGGATCATCCACCATTTCTGGCCGAAAATGTATATGGCCACGATGGAGAGGATGAGGAGAACAATCATAAGCCAGCCGCCCTTGGTGGCCATTTCGATGAGTGAGAATGACAGTTTCTGCGTCTCGGGAGCACCCGTGGCGACAGTGTCGATTGCTTGGAGAAGTGTGAGCATATAGAAGTTTATTTTTTATCCAAAATAACTTGAAAAGTTATAATAACCCGCAAATTTAATCAATTTTCGTCAATATTCCACTTTATTGAGGAACAAAGCGTGCCCGGGAACCGATTCTCCGGCGGCACAGCGGTCTTTTGACTCGATAAGTGTCTCGATCCACTGCGGTTCCTGCCTGCCCCGGCCCACCTCGACCATCGACCCGACGATGGCGCGGACCATGTTGCGCAGGAAACGGTTCGCCCTGACCGTGAAGACCAGGTACGGCCCGCCTTCGAAGCCCAGCATTCCGCAATGCACCGGAGTGTAGCGCTCCCACCTTGCTTCAAATATCGTGCAGAACGACGTCGCGTTGTTGCCGCCGGTCTTTTCGAAACAGCTGAAATCATGTTCTCCAAGCAGATGGGAGCAGGCCCGGTTCATCTTCTCGATGTCCAGGGAATATTTGCACCACCACGAGAAACGTTCGCTGAAAGGGTCCTTGGAGCAGTGGATGAAATAGTGATATTCGCGCGATGTGGCGTCAAATCTGGCATGGAAATCAGGACCTGTCCGGACCACCTCCTTCACAGCCACCTGGCGTGGCAGAATGGCATTTAATTTGTAGCGGAAATGCTCCGGCTCGAGGGTCCTGCCGTCAGGGACGTCGAAGTGGGCGATGTAGTTCACGGCGTTGACTCCGGTGTCAGTCCTTCCAGCCCCTGTGACGGTTATGGCGGTGCCCAGAAGTGTTGAAAGCGCGTTCTGGAGCGCCCCCTGGACCGATACGGCATTGTCCTGTATCTGCCAACCCGAAAAGGCCGACCCGTCATAAGAAAGATTTACGATATAACGCATAGAAAAAATTGCTAAATTTGCATTTTGCAAAAATACGCAAACGCACCAAAATTAAAAAACATTATAAACTAAATCATGGATAGTGTAAACATCAAAGAACTCAATGACCGCATCCAGCAGGAAAGCCAGTTCGTGGATATGCTTACCCTCGAGATGAACAAGGTCATCGTCGGCCAGAAACAGCTGGTGGAGAACCTTCTCATCGGACTTCTTGCCAATGGACACATCCTTCTCGAAGGAGTTCCTGGTCTTGCCAAGACATTGGCCATCAATACGCTGGCATCAGCCGTGGATGCAAAGTTCAGCAGGATCCAGTTCACCCCGGACCTCCTTCCTTCTGACCTTGTAGGTACAATGATATATTCCCGCAAGAACGAGGATTTCCAGATCCGCAAGGGTCCTGTCTTCGCCAATTTCGTGCTTGCGGACGAAATCAACCGCTCGCCTGCAAAAGTGCAGTCGGCTCTGCTCGAGGCCATGCAGGAGCGACAGGTGACTATCGGCGACCAGACCTTCAAGCTTCCCGAGCCTTTCCTTGTGATGGCTACCCAGAACCCGATCGAGCAGGAGGGTACGTATCCTCTTCCGGAGGCCCAGATGGACCGTTTCATGCTCAAGGTGGTTGTCAGCTATCCAAAGAAGGAAGAAGAGAGGCTCATCGTCAGGATGAACAACTCCGGCGAGTTCCCGAAGGCCAATCCTGTGGTGAAGCCGGAAGATATAGTCCGCGCCCGCAGCATCGTCCGCGAGGTCTATATGGACGAAAAGATCGAGAGATACATCGTGGACATAGTGTTCGCGACAAGGACACCTGAAGAATATGGCCTCGGCAAGCTCAGGAGCCTGATTTCGTATGGTGCATCCCCTCGTGCCAGCATCTCGCTTTCAGTTGCCGCGAAGGCTTATGCGTTCATCAAGCGCCGCGGGTATGTGATCCCTGAGGATGTCCGCGCGGTCTGCAACGAGGTGCTCCGCCACCGTATCGGCCTGACATATGAGGCAGAAGCCGAAAATGTCACCACCGAGCAGATCATCGCAGAAATCATCAATGCTGTCGAGGTGCCGTAGGATCCGGAAAGATGAAACAGCAGACTACAGCAGACCTTCTGAAGAAAGTCCGGAGGATAGAGATCCGGACCAAGGCTCTCTCGCATCAGATATTTGCGGGAGAGTACCATTCTGCGTTCAAGGGACGCGGCATGGTGTTCAGCGAGGTCAGGGAGTATCAGTGGGGTGACGACGTCCGCAACATGGACTGGAACGTCACCGCAAAGCTGGATTCCCCATATGTCAAGGTGTTCGAGGAGGAGAGGGAACTGACCGTGGTCCTGCTCATCGATGTCAGCCGCTCCGGACTGTTCGGCAGCGTGCAGTCCACCAAGCGTGACCTCATCGCCGAGATTGCGGCGGTACTGTCATTCTCCGCGCTCATCAACAACGACAAGGTCGGGGCACTGTTTTTCAGCGACAAGGTCGAGAAGTTCATCCCTCCCAAGAAGGGACGCAGCCACCTGCTACACATCATCCGCGAGGTCCTGGAATTCAAGCCGGAATCCAACGGCACCGATGTGGCCGAGGCCCTGCGCTTCCTGACCAGCGCGATAAAGAAGAAATGTACGGCGTTCGTCCTGTCGGACCTCATCGATGTCGATGCGGCCGGCGTCCCGAAATATGAAGAAGCCCTCAATGTGGCGGCCGGCAGACACGACCTGTCCATGATAAGAGTGTATGACCCACGTGAAAGGGAGATACCGTCCATCGGACTTGTACATGTGAAGGATTCCGAGACAGGCGAGTCCTCCTGGGTGAACACCTCATCTGCAAAGACAAGGAGACTCTATGCCGACTGGTTCCGCAGGGTCGATGAGAACACCTCCAGACTGTTGATGAAATACAGCGTGGACACGGTCGGGATCGGCACTGACCAGGACTATGTCCAGGGACTTATGGGGTTCTTCCAAAAACGTTCAGTAAGATGAAGAAATTTTCTGTAATAACCCTTCTGGTGATGCTCTGCTGCACTTTTTCGTGCCACAGGGACAACACTTCGCACGAGGCCGGATTCTATCTGGACCAGCTGCAGGAAAGGGATTCCATACTGATTGCCGACCAGTTGCGTTATGGCCTGCGCATCAATGATGTCAGGGAGGGCAGCAAGGTCGTGCTTCCGCAGTCGGGCGACACTCTCCGGGGAGGCATCGAGGTGGTTGACAAATGGGTGGTCGATACCCTGGCTGTCCACAGGGCGGGCAAGGACGCTCCGGCCGATCTGGACCTTGATGTCCACATGACATTCACCTCGTTTGATGAGGGGATATATCACATTCAGGACATGGATGTGATGCTCATATCGCCGGACGGGGACACCGTTCATTTCAATGACGAACCCCGCAATGTAGAGTTCGAAACCATTCCGGTGGACACGGCTACATTTGTCATTCATGACATAAAAGACCAGTTGGAATACACTGCAGACGAGGTTTTCCCTTATTTTGTGAAGGACGCCTGGCCGTTCGCTGCTGCAGTGCTGGTGCTCGGTGCAGTCATTGCCGCAATCTGTATCATACTTGCGCGCCGCCGCAGGAAAAAGGAAGAAATGGAACATCATGATCCGGCCCACATCGTCGCTCTGCGCAAACTGGACAAGTACCGCGGCGACAAGTTCTGGGCTCCGGAGAAGCAGAAGATTTTCTATTCCGGCGTGACCGACGCCCTGCGTGAATATATGGATGCACGCTACGGCGTATCCGCAATGGAGAAGACAACTGCCGAGATTTTCAAGGAACTGAAGGGCTCGGACATACCGGCCGAGTATTTCACGGACCTCAAGGCCTTGTTCGAGAGAGCGGACTTTGTCAAGTTTGCCAAGCATACGGCAACGGATGAGGAGAATGCATCAGTGCTGCCGCTTGCCGTGCGTTTTGTGACCGATACATACATAGAAGAGGAGGCGGGAAATGTTCTTTGAGTATCCATCTCTCCTCTGGCTGGAATTGATTCCGCTCGCCCTTGCCGGACTGTATGTCCTGCAGGAACTGCGCGGGCGCAAGCCGCACATGCGCGTCTCCACCGTGACCCCGTGGAAGGAATCCGGCACTTCTGTGCTGGCAGTCATCCGTCACGCGCCGTTCGTGCTGAAACTCATCTCCATTGCCCTGATCATTTTCTGCATAGCCCGGCCACGTTCGTCACAGGATGTCGAACATATTGACACAGAGGGTATTGATATTGTCCTTGCAATGGACGTTTCGTCCAGTATGCTTGCCAGGGACTTCAAGCCGGACCGTCTGAGTTCGGCCAAGGACATTGCCATCGAGTTCATCGCCCAGAGGCCGTCTGACCGTATGGGAATTGTCGTCTTTGCCGGTGAAAGTTACACCCAGTGCCCGCTGACCACCGACCGGGCCACCCTCATCAACATGATGAAGGAGGTGGAGGTCGGCCTCATCGATGACGGCACCGCAATCGGCAACGGACTGGCGACTGCCGTGGCCAGGATGAAGGATTCGGACGCCAAGAGCCGCGTGGTCATCCTGCTCACCGACGGTGTCAACAACACTGGCGAGGTGCCGCCTGAAACGGCCGCCGAGATAGCCCTTAACTATGGCGTCAGGGTTTATACCATAGGCGTGGGTGCAATGGGCATGGCGCCTTATCCGGTGATGACTCCGTGGGGCGTGGAACTTCAGAACATGGAGGTGGAGATCGATGAGGACCTGCTCAGAAACATTGCGTCCCTCACCGGAGGCAAGTATTTCAGGGCCACGGACAATACCAAACTGATGGAGATTTACAACGAGATCAACAAGATGGAGAAGGTGAAGACCACCGTGGACAGTTTCCCTGTTTACAAGGAACTGTACTCGAAGTATGCCGTCTGGGCGCTTGTATGCCTGCTTCTGTCGCTTCTCGTGGGTGTTTTGTTAAGGAGATTGCCTTAGGAGGAATGGAGTATGCTTAATTTTGCACAGGCCGGATATCTTGTTTTGCTGCTGCTTGTCCCGCTCTTTTTTGCGGGGTATGCGCTTGTACGGTATTTCCGCCGCAGACGCCTCCGCCGTTTCGGTGACGAACAGCTTGTCAGGGAGTTGATCCCGTCGGCTTCCGGAGCCAAGGGCTGGGTGCGCATCACGCTGTTCTCTCTGGGCTTTTTCTTCTTTGTGATAGGCCTTGCGCGCCCGCAGATAGGCGCTAAACTGAAACAGCGCAACATAAAGGGTGTGGAGATCATGCTCTGTCTGGACGTGTCCAATTCGATGCTGGCGGAGGATTACACCCCCAACCGTCTGGAGAGGGCCAAACTTGCCATTTCGAGGCTGGTCGACAAACTTGAGGATGACCGTATCGGACTTATCATATTTGCCGGCAGGTCATTTGTTCAGCTGCCTGTGACGACCGATTACGTTTCTGCCAAGATGTTCATGAATTCTGTGTCCACCGAGAGCGTCCCTGTCCAGGGCACTGCCGTCGGGGATGCCATCAACACGGCCATGAAATGTTTCAGCGAGCAGAGCGAGAAGAGCCGGGCCATCATTGTCATCACGGACGGTGAGAATCATACCGGTGACCCTGTGGCCGAGGCCCGCCAGGCTGCTGAATATGGCATAGCGGTCTATACGATAGGCATCGGCACGCCTGAGGGCAAGCCTATGATGCTGAATGGTGACCTGATCCGCGACAGCGAGGGTGAGATTGTCGTGTCCAAACTTGACGAGGATCTGCTCCGCGGGATAGCCGAGGCCGGTGGCGGCGCGTATGTGCGAGCCGGTAACAGCGAGTTCGGACTTGAACCTATAGTCAACGGTATCAAGCAGATGGACGAGGAAGAGTTCAATTCTGTGATCTTCGAGGAATATGATGAGCAGTTCATGTATTTCTTTGCGATTGCGCTTCTGTTCTTTGTCCTCGAACTGCTCGTGGGTGAAAGAAAGACAAAAAGGAATTTGTTTGAATGATGAGACCTGTAAGATACATATCGGCCACCGCCGCGCTGTTGATGCTGTGTGTATGTGCCTCGGCGCAGGTGGATTACCGCGAGGTGCGCAAGGGTAACCGTGCCTATGGGCGGCAGAATTACAAGCATGCTGTGATCGATTACGGCAAGGGCCTGCTGAGGGACTCGACGTCGTTTGTCTCGACATACAACCTTGCCGGGACTCTGTACAGGCTTGCCGGAGGCCTTGAGGCCCGGAGCGGGCTGGAAGAGGTGGGCAAGACCATGGACAATCTCGCAAAACAGGCCGAGACCTCGAAATATGGTGCTGATTATTACTACAACCGCGGCGACATCGCGCTGGCCCAGAAGGATTATCAGGCTGCCGTGGATAATTTCAGGCAGTCTCTCCTGAGGAATCCGGGCGATGTGGATGCAAAGGAAAACTACATCTACGCCCGTAAGATGCTGGAGCAGCAGCAACAACAGCAGAATCAGGACCAGAATCAGGACCAGAATCAGGATCAGGACCAGAACCAGGACCAGAATCAGGACCGGCAGAACGATGATCAGAACCGGGATAAAGATCAACAGAATAACGACCAGAACCAGGACCAGGACCAGCAGAATCAGGATCAGCAGCAACAGCAGCAGAAACTGAGCCCGCAGGCAGCCCAGCAGATGCTGGAGGCCATCCAGGCCAAGGAAAAGGAGACCCAGGACAAGGTCAACCGCGACAAGGCCATGAAGGCTGAGCAGGTCCAGGGAATATATTATTGGTAGAGAACTATGGATATCCGCAAACTAATCGCATCGGTATTAATCATTGTCGCGGCATCGTCCGCGCTCAAGGCCCAGTCCATACAGGTACAGGCCCCGAATCTTGTGGCCGTCAACGAGCAGTTCAGGGTCGTTTTCACAATAGAGGGTGAAGACAAGGCCTCGGATTTCCAGTGGAGTCCGAGCGCAGATTTCCAGCTTGTATGGGGCCCTCAGAAGGGATTTTCATCCAATACGACCATAGCCAACGGCAAGGTGACAACGGTGAAGAAGTCCTCATACACATACATTCTCCTGCCGCTTTCGGCGGGCAAGTTCACCTTGCCTGCAGCCTCGGCGCAGATCGGAGGCAAATCAATACAGTCCAGGTCCGTGACGGTCGAGGTCGTGACCGACGGGACGTCGCAGAGCCAGCCGTCACAGTCCCAGTCGCAGTCATCTCAGCAGCCATCCCGTCAGCAGGATGAGGACAGGGGACAGTCTTCTGCCCAGTCTGCCAATCCTGCCGGAGACCTTTTCATGACCATGTCCCTGAGCACCAGGAATGTCGTGGTGGGCCAGCCGATCCAGGCCACAGTCAAACTTTACCAGAGGGTGGAGATATCCGGTTTCGAAGATCCTAAGTTCCCGGCATTCACCGGGTTCTGGAGCCAGGACATATCTCCGCAGGGCAATGTGCAGTTTGTCCGTGAGAAACTGGGGGACAAGATTTACAATTCGGCAGTCCTGAAAAGATATATCATCATACCGCAGCAGACAGGCGACATCACCATCGACGGCTCGGAACTGACCTGTCTTGTCTATACCAAGGTGAGCGGAGGCGGGAACAGCATATTCGACGGATTCTATGACCAATATACGACGGTCAGGAGGAAGGTGACGACAAGCCCTGTCACTGTCCATGTGTCTGCGCTCCCTGCCGGGGCTCCGCAGGGCTTCTGCGGCGGTGTGGGCACTTTCTCGATGAATGCGCATCTGACAAAGGACACACTCGCCACCCACGAGGCCGCGTCCCTGATCATCAATGTCACCGGCAAGGGCAATGTCACTCTGCTCGAGAAACCGACTGTTGTCTTTCCACCTGACATAGAGGTCTATGACACCAAGGTGACCGAGTCCATCGACCGTTCTTCGGGCATTGTTTCCGGTACGAAGTCATACGAATATCCTTTCATTCCCCGCAGTCACGGCGATTTTGTGATTCTGCCTGTCAAGTATGCTTATTTTGATGCCAACACGTCAAAATATGTGTCCATGCAGAGCGACACGCTCCGTTTCCATGTCGTCAGGGGAGCCGAAACAGAGGGGACTGTCACCCCGGTTGTGATACCCGGACCGACCAAACGTGGTGTGGAGAACCTTTCGGAAGACGTGCGCTTCATCTCGCAGGGGATGCCGTCACTGTCTAAGACCGGGAAGTTCTTTGTGGGGACCCCGCTGTTCATCATCCTGACAGTGCTGCTCATTGTGGCCGCTGTCATCTTCTGGCTGGTTTCCAGAAAGATGGCTTCCCGCAGGGCGGATGTTGTGGGCACCAAGACCAGAGGCGCAACAAAAATGGCCCTCAAGAGGCTCCAGTCAGCGAAGCAGTACCTTACAAAGAATGTCTATTCGGCATTCTATGAAGAGCTTCACAAGGCCGTCCTCGGATTTGTCTCGGACAAGCTCAACATGCCTTCTTCCGAACTCTCGAAGGACAATATCTCCGAAGCTCTTATTTCGGGCGGAGTTCCTCAGGAACTTGTGTCGTCCCTCGTAGATGTCCTGGATGCCTGCGAGTATGCACGGTATGCCCCGGATTCAGGCAACGAGGCAATGACTGCCCATTATGACCAGGCTGTGGGTGTCATTTCTTCAATCGATTCTGTTATGAAAAAGAAAAAGAATATAGGTGGCGCGGCCGTTGCCCTGCTGCTCCTGCTGATGCCGCTTTCCGGCATGAATGCCCAGAGCGCGGATTCTCTCTGGACCAAGGCCACATCGGCATATTCGGCCGGTCTTTATGAGGAGGCTGCCGAGTTGTACGAATCTATACTGGGCAGCGGTGTCGAGGCTCCGCAGCTTTATTACAATACCGGAAATGCCTGGTTCAAGGCAGGTTACAATGCAAAGGCCGTCCTCAATTATGAGCGCGCCCTCAAACTTGACCCGTCATTCTCAGACGCGCGCTACAACCTTGACGTGGTGAATGCCCGCATCCAGGACGACATCGAGCCTGTCCCTGAATTTATCCTCAGGACCTGGGGAAGGAAAATCAGCCGCATATTCGATTCGGACGTGTGGGCAGTGCTGTTTCTTGTATGGCTTGCCGCAATGCTTGCAATGACGCTGCTGTTCCTGCTTTCAGGTTCGTCAGCACGCAAGAAGGCAGGATTCTTTGTGGGCATATTCTGCCTGGTCATGGCAGTGATGTCGCTGTCATTCTCACTCAGTCAGAAACGGGATTATTTCTCTGAGGACCAGGCAGTTGTGATGGTTCCTGTGTCTTCTGCCAAGAGTTCTCCGGCAGAGGACGGCTCGGCTGACCTCTTCGTCCTGCACGAGGGGACAAAGGTGACCGTCATCGACACTGTTGCCGGCTGGACCAACATCTCTCTTGCCGATGGCCGGCAGGGCTGGATACGCACCGAGCAGATAGAAATCATCTAAATCACAGCCTGTTCTTGGCGGATTCGCCGGCACCTGTGCCTTTATACTTGCTGGAGGCACTGTTGAATCTGTATGAGACCCGCAGCGTGATGCATGGATTGTAATAGTCGTTCGTCTGGTCCACTATATAGCGTCCGAAATCGACCAGTGCAAACTCGGCAGATGAGTTGAAGATATCCGCCCAGGTGAGGCGCAAGGTAAGAGCGTCGTCCTTCAGGAATGATTTCTGTACACTTATCGTTGCATTATGCATTGGCCTGTATGTCTCCGCAGTCGCGGAGTTCATCTTGCTGATATACTGATATCCTGCCTCCAGCAGCCAGCTGTGCTTGAAACGGAAGGCGTTGTCGAGCTGGGCTACATACATCGGCTTGCCGAAGGATCCGGTGCGCTGTCCGCCTTCCACTGTCGGGTCATCAAGAGTGATGGTCAGGAACTGTTTGCTCACGCCAAGGGTGTATCGCGGATTCCATACCCCGACCGTCGGCGAGGCAATTAAATAGAAACTCAATTTGCGTAGTGGGGTATCCAGATTGGCACTCTTTATCAGAACAACTCCCTCATCGTTGTACGGGACGGCCCACTGGACGAAGGCATTGTCCACCCGCGAGTAATTCGAACTCAAAGTGAGCCATTCCCAATTGGCATTCAAGGCACCTGTGAGGTGCTTTTCACTGAGGAGAAGCGGGTCTCCGCTCTGATAATTATAGCGGTTGTTGTATGACATCTCGGATGAAAGCCTGTTGAAATCCGGCCTCCGGGTCTTGCCTGTGAATGACAGGGAGATGCCTGCCGGACCAGCCTTAGTGGCAAAATTGAACGACGGGAACCAGTTGTTATATTTCTTCTTGAGGTTGTTGTCACTGTCCAGATGGTCACTGTATGAATAATTGTCGTGCTCGAAGCGCAGTCCGGCGCTGAGCTGTCCGAAAGGCAGGGTGACTCCGTACTCGGCGAATCCGGCGATGTTGTTCTCGGTCAGGGATGCATCCGTCGATGGGATTCCGGCGAATGTGATTGAATAGGTCTGGCCGGCGTGGACAAAGATTTCTTCGGCACCGAACTGTAATTTACCCTTCCATACGGGATATGAGAAGACGAGTTTTCCCGCACCCAGATATGTGGAGGCGTTCTGCTCGGACGACAGTTCCGCCGGCGATATCCAGCTGGATTCCTCCATCTCGGTCGAGGTGCTGTTCCGTCCACCCAGAAAATCGGCGTTGAAATTGATGTTGAGACCGCCTGCATTTCCATCGTAGTAGAGATTGCCTGTCCATTGTGAATTGGCAGGGAAGCGGGCATCGTTGCGAGTGGCAAGCTGGTCCTCCTGTACATCGTCAAGGAAGATCCCTGTGTCTTGCAGAAGTCTGGTGGTCGCGAACAGTCCCTGGTCGCGGTTGATCTTGAATCCGATGGAATGATTCTCGTTGATCTGCCAGTTCGCGCCTGCAAGCAGCTGCAGGCCTCCGAAATGGCTTCTGTAGTCGATGGTCCCGGTCTCCTGGAACTTGCTGTATCCCTCGGGACGTTCGATGTAAGTTATGCCATCGAGATCGCTGATCTGGTAGTTGCGGTTGTCCCAATAGACTATTTTGCCGAAGAAATCCCACCCTTTCACGCGGTAATTCAGGTCAAGCACGGACCAGGAAGGTTCGAAGTCGCTGCAGTTGTAGATATGCTGCCTGGCCTGGCTGGTCAGAGCAAAACTGAATCCATCTCCCTGGCGCTTGACGGTGCGGATGCGCACCACGCAGCTCACGTCGCCACCATACAGTGCACCGGGGTTGCTGACAACCTCTATGGCCTTGATGTCCTCGGACATGAGGTTGCGCAGTTCCGAGTCATCGGTGACTCTGCGGCCGTTGATGTAATATAGTGGGGCACCACGCCCGATGACCTCCAGACTGCCGTTGCGGCTGATCATTCCGGGTACCTTTCCCAGCACATCCAGGGCGTTTCCCGTGTGCTCCAGGACTGATCCGGTGACATTCGTGACCATTGCATCTCCCTTTATTTCAGTTTTAGGCAGTTCTGCGCTGACCACTGCACCTTCCAGCACCTCGACGTCGGGACTGAGCCGGACGGTCTGGAGGTCTGTACAGCCGGAGGCGGGAAGTTCCAGAGTTTTGTATCCAATCATCGATACCTGCACAATCGAGGCGCCATCCGGCAGGACGGCTTCATACAGGCCTTTCACGTCCGTCATGCCGCCACAGAGAATGGTTGAATCGGGCAGTGATATTATCGCGACGGTGGCGAATTCCATCGGACTGTCATTTTCATCAATGACAAGCAGCCGGGCGGCAACTCCGGGATTCTGTGCAGGCACGGCCGTGCATACCAGCATCGCGGCAAAGATAGACAAATACATTTTTTTCATGACCGTACAATTTATGGCCACAAAAGTAGTCTGCCGGAAATCACGGTGCAATATGAGGGGATATTCAGAATCCGTTCAGGGACAGACGGAAGTTTTCCAACTGTCCCAATCTTTTTTCCATGCGTCCCTTACCTCTTGCAAAACAACGTGGAATGAGTATTTTTGCATAGTTATGAATGTCATGAAAAAGATCAGAAAGACAAGTATCCTGGATTATATCCTGCTGAGCCTTGGTTTCTTCGTGTTCTTCACCCTGATGAGACCGTATGGGCTGGAGAACTCTGTCAGCGACAACCTGTGGCCCCTGCAGAGTCTTGGATGCAGCGTGCTCATTTTTGTGGGAGCAATGGTTGCGGAAATCATAGTGACCTATCTGTTCCGTCTGCCTTGTGACTACTCCATGGAATGGCCATACCAGATCAGGCGCAAGGTCATCTTCTATCTTGTAATGATCGTTCTGATTTCTGCCATTATCGGAATGTATTTCACCATAATTGAATGGGGATGGCAGCACTGGTATTACTACTGGATCGATCATGACGGGAACTTCACCATGGAGTATTACCTGAACAGCTTCTTCCAGAACCTGGTATATGCTCTGTTTGTGTCTATCTACTGGGTTTTCATGACCAAAAGCCGCATGAAGGAATACAAGATACAGGAACTGCTCTCGCTCAACGATGCCATCGAACAGGCCGAGGCGGTCAAGGAAGAGCATCCGTGCGTGGTGGACATCACCGGCGGATCTCCTTCAGACATTCTATACATAGAATCTGTCGCCAACTATCTTAGTATATGGTATTTTCAGGACGGAGAACTGAAGCAGAAGAGGGTCAGGAACACACTGAAGAATGTCGAGGAAATGCTCTCCGATTATCCTTTTCTTCTGCACTGTCACCGCGCTTTCCTCGTGAACACACGTTTCATCACCCATGTCGACGGAAACTCTGCCGGCTGTCAGCTCCACCTGTTCAGCACAGACAGGACTGTGCCCGTGTCCAAGGCCAACATCGAAGCCCTGCGCCGTGCGCTGAAATCATAAAAAAGACCGGTCCTTTCGAGACCGGCCTTTTGATTTTTATTAGAACATCTCAGGTTCCTGCTTTGGCTCTTCCTCTGCCGGAGCGTCGGCTGGCTTGTGGCCGAAGTCGCGGCGTGGGCGGTCATTGCGAGGACGGTCATTGCGTCCGCCTTCACGACGGTCACCGCGGCGGTCGTTGCCACCCTTGCGGTCATCGTGGCGGTTGTTGTCGCGTGGACCGCGGTCGTTGCGTGGCTTGCGCTCAGGCTCGACATATCCTTCCGGCTTCTCGATGAGGGCACGGCGGGAAAGTCTCATCTTGCCTGTCTTGGCATCTATCTCGAGGAGCTTGACGTCAACCTCTTCGCCGACGCTGAGGACATCCTCCACCTTCTCGGTCTTCTTCCAGTCGATCTCTGATACGTGGAGAAGGCCTTCCTTGCCAGGAAGAATCTCGATGAATGCACCGAACTCAAGGATGCTGACTACCTTGCCGTGATATACGGTGCCGACCTCAGGGACTGCACAGATGCCCTTGATCCACTCGAGAGCCTTCTGCATAGCCTCTTTGTTGTCGGAAGCAACGTCAACGACACCCTCTGTGCCACCGCCAGGAAGCGGTTCTTCGGTGATGGTGATGACAGTGCCTGTCTCTTTCTGGATCTTCTGGATAGTCTCGCCGCCCTTTCCGATGACTGCACCGATGAACTCGGATGCGATGCGGATCTGCTCGATGCGAGGAACGAATGGCTTGTAGTCCTCACGAGGCTCGGCGATGGTCTTGAGCATTTCGCCCATGATGTGCATGCGGCCCTGACGTGCCTGCTCGAGGGCTTTCTCGAGAACCTCGTAGCTGAGTCCGTTGACCTTGATGTCCATCTGGGTGGCTGTGATACCATCTGCTGTACCGGTCACCTTGAAGTCCATGTCTCCGAGGTGGTCCTCGTCACCGAGGATGTCGGTAAGGATGGCATAACGGTCG
Source organism: Candidatus Cryptobacteroides sp. (assembly GCA_045599265.1). Classification (GTDB taxonomy): domain Bacteria; phylum Bacteroidota; class Bacteroidia; order Bacteroidales; family UBA932; genus Cryptobacteroides. The sequence continues at coordinate 64,343 of JAZRVQ010000062.1, forward strand.
TTAGGACGGACCTCGTCAGTGATGAGACCCATTGCCACACCTGCCACAGGCTTCTTGATCTTGACACCCGCGTCCATGAGGGCGAGGCAGCCACCACATACGGAAGCCATTGATGATGAGCCGTTTGACTCGAGAATATCAGATACGACGCGTACTGCGTACGGATTCTCCGGAGCGAGCGGAACAACCGGCTTGAGTGCGCGCATTGCGAGGTTGCCGTGACCGATTTCGCGACGGCCCACACCTCTCTGGCTCTTTGCTTCGCCTGTTGCGAAAGGAGGGAAGTTGTAGTGGAGAACGAACTGCTGGTCGTCCTGGATGAGGACCTCGTCAGTCTCCTTCATGTCCATCTTGGTGCCGAGGGTGACAGTTGCGAGGGACTGAGTCTCACCGCGTGTGAAGATTGCACTTCCGTGTGCGCAAGGCAGATAGTTCACCTCGCACCAGATAGGGCGCACCTGGTTGCATACGCGGCCGTCGAGACGGATACCTTCGTCGAGGATCATGTTTCTCATGGCCTCTTTCTCGACATTGTGGTAATATCTTTCGATGAGGGCAACCTTTACGTCGCGGTCCTCGTCATCTTCAGGGATTGTGGCGATGAACTCGTCCTTGATTGCGACGAAACCATCCTCGCGCTCGTGCTTTGGCTTTGCAGACTTTGCGAGAGCATAGCACTTGTCATAGCATGCATCGTGGACAGCCTTCCTGAGGTCTTCGTCCTCGAGGTCGTGAGGGTAGTCCCTCTTGACGTCTGTTCCGAGCTCTGCGATGAGTTCCTTCTGGATGCGGCAGTGCTTCTTGATCTCTTCGTGGGCAAACTTGATGGCCTCGAGCATGTCGTGCTCGCTGACCTCGTTCATTTCGCCCTCGACCATCATGATGTTCTCCTCGGTGGCAGCGACCATCAGTTCGAGGTCGGAGTCCTTCATCTGGGAGAATGTAGGGTTGATGACGAATTCGCCGTTGATGCGTGAAACGCGTACTTCAGAGATAGGTCCGAGGAACGGAAGGTCTGAAGCTGCAAGTGCGCTGGATGCTGCAAGACCTGCGAGTGCGTCAGGCTGAATGTCTTTTTCTGCTGAAATGAGGGTTACGTTGACGAATACCTCGAGGTGGAAATCATCCGGCCAGAGAGGACGGATAGGACGGTCGATCAGACGTGAGATGAGGATCTCGTAGTCTGAGCTCTTGCCTTCTCTCTTGAGGAATCCGCCAGGAAAACGTCCTGCTGAATAGAACTTCTCTTTGTAGTCGACTGTAAGAGGCATGAAGTCTGCCCCGTCCTTGACTTCCTTGGCTGCTGTGACGGTGGCGAGAAGCATTGTACCACCCATCTTGACAACTGCTGCGCCGTCAGCCTGCTTTGCAAGCTTGCCGGTCTCGATTTCGATTACCCTTCCGTCGGATAATTCGATTTTCTTTGTAACGATGTTCATTAAAACGTCTTTTCAACCTGCCTCCCCCTGTGGGAGTTGATTAATAATACTTTCCTTGTATCGTTCGAAATATATATGTTCACTTTCCGCCGCCGCAGGTTGAAGGTTTGTTAGCGGCTTCCCGTGCTCTTTTCTTAAAAAAAAGGGGATACCCATCTTATGGGCGACCCCTTTCTGAGTTTTCCTACTATTGTCGGATTATCGACGGAGACCGAGCTCCTTGACGATATTACGGTATCTCTCGATGTCAGTCTTCTTGAGGTAATCAAGAATGCTGCGTCTTTTACCTACGAGACGGAGAAGTGCACGGCGTGTAACCACGTCCTTCTTGTTCTTCTTCACGTGCTCTGTAAGGTGAGCGATACGGTAGGAAAATAATGCAACCTGACTCTCTGCAGAACCGGTGTCCTTATTAGACTTTCCGTACTTCGCGAAAATCTCTTGCTTTTTCTCAGGCATCAAATATTCAGCCATCGTGCAAATAAGATTAAAAGGTTAATGCTTCCAGGTCCACCGTGGACTTGAAGCGGGCGCAAATATACGCATAAATTCTGAATTTCCAACAACTATCTGTAAGTGGTAATGAGAATTACGCCATTTCCACCCTGTACTCCGTAAATAGATGCGGATGCGTCCTTGAGGACCTCGATCGATTTGACCAGTTCGGGGTTGATGTAAGGGATTGTGCTGCCCATCTGGACACCGTCCACGATGATGAGCATGCTGCAGTCTCCGATGGAACTTATTCCCCGGAGAGTGGCGGTGTTGTCCGAGTGCAGAATCACCTCCGGGCAGGTTGACTTGATCATCGAATAGATGTCCGAGAAGGTGCTTTTCACCTTGGTGCCGCTGACTTTCTTGATGGAGTAATTGTTGTCGTCCTTCTTGACGGTTGTGTATCCGTCGCTGACGCCATCACTGCCTTCGAGGGCTTCTGCGCTTCTTTTCGCCGCTCCGCAGGAACATGCCAGCACAGCAGCTGCAAGGAATATCAGGATTTTCTTCATAACGTGTTATTTCTCAAAGTGTTGATAATCTTTCAGGCTCTTCCAGTCTCCGCCCCATTTGAACCCATGTTCCTTGAAAAGGCGTACACACAAGTCTCCGGACTTGATTTTGTATGGAAAGTCGGCGTCCCTGTCTGTATACGCACCGGCGGTTGCCGGCTCGACGTGTTTTGTCCCGTCATCCCTGACCTTGACGTACGGGTTGTAGAGCGGGTTGATGTCCACGGCGATGCCAAGCCCGTGCCTGGAGACTCTCTTGCCTCCCGTCATGAGACGGAAATTGAAGCAGGAAGAGTTGTTGGCCCTCATGGAGGCCTCGTCCTCGGCATTGTACTCATCGATAAGGACCATCCTTTCGATAGGGTAGCCTGCCTCATAAAGCCTCTTGAATATGTCCAGAAGGTCGTCCGCGATGGATGCGCTGCATACCATCTCCCCGATATGGACCGTCCCTTCCAGGTCAATGTGGCTGACGCGGAGATATCTCAGGCTGTCGCGCGGGACCGTGCAGTCGGCCTTGAATGACTTGCCCTGCATCTTTTCAAACACACCGTCAGGGATAGGGGATGACTCGAATGCAACTGGATTCACGGTGTCTGCAACGTCAGCGGCGGCCGGTTCGGTGACTGGCCCGGCAGCCGGCTCTGAAACCACCGGGGTGTCGGACTGTCCTGTGACTTGGCCGGCGTTGTTCTGTGCGTTGCCGCACGAAATGCAAAGTGCAAGAACGGTTGTGGCGAGCAAGACTTTTTCCATAATCTGCAATAATGATTTGCAAATATATCCAAAAAGAATTAATTTTACTGAATTATGAACGTAAAGAATATTGATAAGAAATATGAAACACAGATTTGAAATCATGGCGTTGGCAATGGCCTTCGTCCTCACTACCGGCCAGACCGGATCATGTGAAAACACCCGGACAGCCACATCTGGCCCGAATGACACCTACGCAGCCGTCATGGCTTCATCAATGGCAAGACTCGATGCGGCAATGACGGAGATTGAGATCAACAAGAACAACTACGAGACATGGAAGAACATCCCGCTCGCAAAGGAAGTCCTCTCAATCCTCAAGGACCAGGTGCCTCTCCGCGTAGAGGGCAGGATCACCCCTTACGGCAAGATAGTCATCATCGACAAGGCCATATCCAGCATCCCTCAGAGAAGCGTGGCGCGTTTCTGCCTCGAAGCCCGCAATTTCCAGCTTTCGATGTTCGGCAAGATCGAGGACCAGGATGCCGCCTTTGACATGAAGATCGATGGATATGAGGGCGATGCCGCCGCATTTGTCAGGAAGATCGATGCCGGGGCAGTCGCAAAGCAGGCTCTCAAATGGGATGATTTCACGAGCGGCAAACTCTCCATGAAGCAGTGGTGCTCGAAGTACAACGTGAACCTCAAGTTCGACCCGGTCGAGATGACCCCCGAATATGAGGAAGCCATCTATGACGTTGAGGCACAGTGCGCAGAGGCCCTCGCCTCCCAGGAGCGCGTCATGGGCTTCTGCTACCTTTACTGGAAACAGAAAAAAGCCGCACTCGCCGAGCATGGCATCAAGTGGAAAACCCCTTCAGAGATGAATCCGAAGGTGATTTTCGACTAAAATCCTCCAATCAATGCAACATCCGTATCCGGTTCTGCATCTATATTGCAAAATTTGATGTTATGAAACGGATACTTTTTTTATCGGCAATCACAATCATCGCGGCGTCGTGCTCGAAGGATGAAAGCTGGTTCGGCCCGGCTGACGGCAAATATTCTGAAAATGCAGTGGCAGGTGAAATGATCCGGCCTGAGGAACAGGGCGGCGACCAGTTTGATGACTTCACGGACAACCCTTTCATTTCTGCGGCAGAGCAGCCTGTGTCGACTTTTTCCGTCGATGCGGACGGTGCATCATACGCCATTGTGCGCAAATATCTGAACAGTGGCTTCAGAATCCCTGCCTCTGCGGTCCGCATCGAAGAATTCCTGAATTATTTCACCTTCGATTATGCCGGCCCAAGCGGTGAAGAGTCTGTGGCCATCAACGCCGAGGTCGGAGACTGTCCATGGGCGGAAGGGCACAAACTTATGCGTCTTGGCATCAAGGGAAAGGAATTCGGACAGGGTGAAATGCCGAAATCCAACTATGTGTTCCTTGTCGACGTGTCCGGCTCCATGAATGCCAAGGATAAGATTGAACTCCTCAAATCAGGCCTTGTCGAGTTGGTGGACCATCTCGACCCTCAGGACAGGATATCCATCATTACCTACTCCGGGGAGGTCCAGAAACTGCTGGAATCTACACTTGTAAAGGACTCCGATACCATCAAGAAAGCCATCAAGAAACTTGTGGCCAGTGGCTCCACCAACGGCGGACATGCCATAGAGATGGCCTACGAAGAGGCTCTGGAAAACTATATAGAAGGCGGCAACAACCGTGTCATACTGGGTACCGACGGTGATTTCAATGTGGGAATCACCAGCACTGATGCCCTTGTGGAACTGGTGGAAAGTTATTCCCGGAAAGGCATCTACCTCACTGCCTGCGGTTTCGGCTCCGGCAATCTCAACGATGCGATGATGGAGAAGATATCCAATTCCGGTAATGGCACATACAATTTCATCGACAGCGAGGACGAACTCACAAAGGTGTTCGTCAACGAGAGAAACAATCTCATCTCCGTTGCCAACGACAGCAAGATTCAAATCACCTTTAATGCGGAAGTGGTTGAGACATATCGCCTTATCGGTTATGAAAACCGCGTGCTCAGCAACGAGGACTTCGAGAATGACGCCAAGGACGCTGGCGAGATAGGTGCCGGTCAGACCATCACTGCACTGTACGAGATTGTGCCTGCCGCCGGGAAGGCCGGGTCTGCCGTAAAGTATGCAGACTTTGCATTCCGCTACAAGAAAGCACTTGGCGAAGAAAGCCGCCCGCTCAGCCTTGAGGTCAAGGAAAGCGGTCCGGTATCAGAGAATTTCACATTTGCCGCCGGTGTGGCAGAGTTCGGAATGATTCTGAGAAAGTCTCCATACAAGGGAGGAAGCACTCTTGATGGCGCCGCGGCACTTGTCAGTTCATCCCTCTCTTTCGACCCGTTCGGCTACCGCGCCCAGCTGGTCAAACTCATCGGGACAGCTGCCGAGGCCGAGTAGAAATCACCTCACCGGGAAGGTGAAATAGGTGTCTGGGAACGGCTCGTCGGCGAGGGTGAAATGCCACCATTCGCAATTGTACGGCTTGAACCCGTGCGCAAGCATAGTTTCGCGCAGGAGCATGCGGTTGTCGTATTGTTCCTGCGTGATTGGTTTGTAGGTCCCGACTTCCTGGCCCGGGACGATGTCAGGATGTGAGGCCACGCCGAAATAGTCGAATGTACAGCCCATGTCCACCTCTTTCTGGAGAGTCATGTCAAACAGGGTCAGATCCACAGTGGAACCGCGTGTGTGGCTTGATCTGGCGGCGATGTAGTCCTGCGGAATAAGCACGGTCTTGTCCAGCTCGGGGTAGAAATATTCCTTCATCCTGGTGTCTTCCATGTCTTGGGCCCATTCGACAAAATAATCTACAGCGCACTGAGGACGGTAGGCGTCAAAGATCTTGATCCTGTAACCTCTGGCCTTCAATTCGTCACTGACGGCCTTGAGCGAATCGGCCGCCTGTGCCGTCAGGAGCGCGGTCGGCTGTTCGTATCCCGGGATACGGTCTCCGATGAAATTGTATGTACAGTAATACCTGATTTCGAGGATTGCGTCAGGAATCACATCCGTGATATGTACAAATGCCGAACTGTCCTCCTCGGGAAGACAGCCGGCTGTTCTGCTGCAATGGCAGGAGGCCATAAGCCCCGCTGCCAGAATGATCATAAATACTTTTCTCATTTGTTGTAATCAGTGATTATCAAAACTTTACCGTCGGACTCGCCGCGAACAACCTTCATGCGGAGCATTCCGGTGACGGATGTGCCGGTGCCGAGTTCAGTAAGGTCTGCCGTGACACTTTCGCCTTCACCGACAAGGTCCGCCTCAGTGAGTTCGCCCTGCCAGAGGACCGGACCGTATGAGTGGCGCACTGTCCAGATGCCCGGCTGTATGCCGGCAAATTCATATTCATTCACGCCCTTTTTGAGCATGACTCTCTGTGTGTCAGGGGACCCTCCGTAGAAGAACACTCCCGGAACGAACTTGTCTATCTCAATCTCTGCACCGATTCCGTTGACCTCCTCGCTGACTTCCTTGTAATAGTCCAGGCCCGAGTCGAACGACTCCACGCTGAAATAGTACTCCGGAGCGGTGTTGAGGCTCTGGATGGTGAAACAGTTGCAGTCATAGACGATGTGGCTGTTGTAGAGTTTGTCAGGCTCGATGCCGTACCTGATGATGTAGCCGTCAGCACCTTCCACCGGAGTCCAGAGCAGGGTGGCCTCGCGCCTGTCGGCCGGGTTGCGCACCGCCTTCACGTCTTTCACGAGCACGCTTCTGCCTGTGTCAGGATTGCCGAAAATGCGGAAGTCCTTGATGCAGAAGTTGGCCCCGTCATGGGTGAACACATTGGTTATCTTGACAAATCTGGCCTTGACAGGTGCCGCGAGTTCCACGTAGTCGTGGTGCAGGTCAAGTTTGTTGTCGCTCTTGTCCACAATCTTGGTCCATGCCTCGCCGTCGGATGACACCTCGATGACGTAGCACTGATAGCGGTCCGGTGCCGGCTGCGGTGCCATGAAACCGGCTCCGCGTGCAGGCATGACCGCTCCGATGTGGTCAAAATTGGACTGGATGGCCCGGATGTCGCTCTCCTGACCGAGGTCCACCATGAAGAATTCGCCCGGCTGGCCGGTCTGCGCGCTCCAGCAGGTCAGGAAATCCTCGTCCACACCGTATTGGGCAGGGTGCCCGGCAAGCGTTGATGAGACGGTGACTTTCTTGCTGCGCGAAAGGAGTTTCCACCCGGTATAGTTGTTTTTTGTGACGTCCTTCTTCATGCCGGGATAGTACTGCGGATAGTCGCCGAATGCATAGTTGGAATGCATGACTCCGTCCTTGTCCACGCCGGTAGGGTAGATGGCCAGTTCCGATCCGCGTCCTGCCCCGCCATAACTTGCAGGGATCATGCAGATGGTCCAGAGTTCGCCGTTCCTGTCATGGAAAGTGCTGCCATGCCCGGCACCGACCTGGAATCCGGTTGTCCTGTAGGTCAATGGGTTATGCTCTGAATATTTGAACGGTCCCGTAGGGCTGTCGGCCACATACACACCGTGCGAATAGGAGAGCAGTTCAAGTCCGATGGCTGCGTACTGCAGATAGTATTTCCCGTTGTGCTTCGTCATCCACGGACCCTCGATCCAAGGATATTCCTCCTCGAAATAGTCCCTGCGCCCGTTGAAGATGGAATATATGACATCGGTGTTGCGGCGTGTCTCGAAACCATGGTTCTTGTAGTCCCCGAAGAAGCAGATTTCGGGTCCTGCAATCTCCTTGAAGGTCGTCGGGTCCAGTTCCACGACCTTGAAAGGCATGATCTGGGACCACCCGTAATAGAGATACACCCTGCCGTCGTCATCAACGAAGAGGTTGGCGTCTCCATAACGGTCGCTGTCAAGTTCGGCAACTTTCTCCCAGACTCCCGATTTAGGGTCCCGGGTGCGGTAGACGTTCTTGTTGTTCATCGAACAGCCGTACAGCAGGCCGTCCTTCTCCACGACGGATACGACTCCGCCCGGATAGCCCGGTGCATCGACGTATGTCCAGTTCTTGAAGTCAGGGGAATACCAATACCCTTTGCGGTGCGACACAAAGAGGTAGTAGTCATCCTGGTAGATCAGGACGACAGGCTCGCCTCCACGGTATGACCTTTCGGTGCCGACGACGATGTCGAGCGGGTTGCAGAAGGTCAGCGGCGCTTCGGTGATGAGGACCTCATCCGCATCCGTGCTGCCGTTCTGGCCGCCTGTGCATGATGGGAATGTAAAAAGGGATGCCGCCAGGGCCGCCCATGCCATTTTTTGAACAGTATTCATAGTGTTATAGTATGTGGTCAAACAAACATTCAAAGTTAGTGTTTTTTAATTGAAAATTAATCCCTAATTTTGTGAAGACCTGACAAAACAAACTGACCCCATATATGAAAAACACAAGACTGATCATTTCACTGCTGGCCCTGGCGGCAGTCGCTGCCTGTACTGGCGGTAAAGACAATGAATTAAAAATCAACTCATTGGGTTATTTTGAGGAACGCGGTGTTAATGTGCTTGTATATAGCAACACCTTCAACGGCGGGTTCAATGACGAGAAGAACTCGGGCCTCGAAATCATCCATCACGGCGTCCGCACAGTGCAGGGCGGCGCAGTGCGTCTGAACAATACTCCCGAGCAGTGGGACCTTGTGCCCGAGACCACGTTCAGGAATGTGGACGCGGTGGCCAACACTATCGAGGTGGGGCTGCGCTACAAGGAATATGATTTCGATTCCCGCATTGTCGTGACCGGCCACGGGGACAGCTTCGACATCGATGTCTATCTTGACAAACCCGTCCCGGAGGCCCTGGAGGGCACGGCGGGCCTCAATCTGGAGTTCCTGCCTTCACAGTACTGGGCCAAGACGTTCGTGATGGACGGCAGGACCGGGCGCTTCCCGCGCTATGCTGCCAGTGCGACCGTGGCAAGGCCCAACAGCGAAAAGCCGCGCCAGTTCAAGGGCTACAAGACATACGATGACCGTGGTACAGGGGAGTTCGTGGACCCGCTTCCTCTTGAGACGGGCCATTCCATCATAATGTCGCCTGACAATCCGGAAAGGATGGTCACTGTAAGTTCGGAGGATGCCCAGCTCAGTCTTTATGACGGCCGTATGCTGGCTCAGAACGGCTGGTTCGTGCTCCGCAGTGTGCTGCCTTCTGGCAAGACCGGCAAGGTGGTCAGCTGGACCGTCACTCCTAACGCCATACCGGGCTGGACACGCGAGCCGAACATAGGATTCTCGCAGGTGGGATATCTTCCGGAAAGTCCGAAGGTGGCTGTCATAGAGCTCGACAAGAACAGCCGGCCTCTCCCTACTGCGTCAATCTGCAGGATAGGCGCGGATGGCAAGGAGACTGTCGCGTACAAGGGCAAGACCTCTCTCTGGGGCGATTATTACAAATACCAGTATGTCAAGTTTGACTTCTCGTCCGTCACCGAACCGGGCGTGTATTACATCAAATATGGGGATGCCAGGACCGGTAACTTCATCATTGACAGCACCGTGTATGACAAGATAACCGATGCCACAAGCGACATCTGGATCCCGATCCACATGAATCACATGACAGTCAATGAGGGGTACCGCATCTGGCATGGCGAGCCTTTCAAGGAGGGATACCTCCAGGCCCCGGCCAATACGGACCATTTCGACCTTCACTGGCAGGGCGCCATCGACACCAAGTTCAAGGCCCTGGAACTCATCCCGGGCCTCAATGTGGGCGGTTTTTTCGATGCCGGCGACTTTGACATCGAGACGGACTCCAACATCAGCGTTGTCCAGAATTTCGTGACGGCATGGGAGTCTTTCCGGCCTCAGCGTGACGAGACGTTCGTGGATGAGGACCAGCGCTATGTGGACCTTCACCGTCCGGACGGCACTCCGGACATCATCCAGTACATCAAGCATGGCACGCTCAACCTTGTCAGGCAGGCAGAGGTCATCGGACACATGGCAATGACCCTGTCCAACTCAGTGCTTGACAATTATCATCATCTCGGTGACGCCGCAGCCATCACTGACGGCCTCCATTATGACCCGGCCCTGAAGCCTTACCAGAAGTCTTCCGACGGTAAGCGCAGCGGTACTCCGGACGACATGTGGGCATTCACGACACGCAACACGATGCTTGATTTCCATGCTGCCACCATGTTCGCGGCCGCCTCACGCGCTCTCAGGGGTTATGACGACGAGCTTGCCGCAAGGGCGCTCAAACAGTCCAGGCGTCTTCTTGAGGAGGCCACGGAACTGATGTCCAAGGAACAGGACAAGCGTGAAGTGAGCGGCGAACACAACGACATGGCACGCAGGGGGTTCGGCAATATTGCGGCAAACCTTCAGCTTTATGTTGCCACCGGGGAGCAGGAGTATCTGGACAAGTTCGATTCGCAGATATGGGATGTGCTTGACATCGATGTCAGCTGGTCGCTCAGGACGGCGCTCGACGCGATTCCTTATCGTGATGCATCCTACAAGGAGAAGCTTCGTCCGTATGTGGAGAAGTACAGGGATTATATCGTGAGCCTTGAGGAGGACAACCCATATTCTGTCCCGATCGGACTTGGCAACTGGGCCGGCAGCGGTTCAGTCGTAAGTTTCGGTACGACGGTGGTGTTTGCAAGCCTTTACTATCCTGATATCATTGCCAAGGATTATGCCTACAGGGCTGTGGATTATATGTTCGGTTGCCATCCATATCACAACTACTCGCTTGTTGCGGCTGTGGGTGCGGCACGTCCGAAACAGGTCTTCTACGGCAACAACAGGGCAGATTTCTCATTCATTCCGGGTAATGTGGCCCCGGGCGTCCTCTTCCGCAAGCCTGACCATTTCGAGAATTATGACGACTGGCCGTTCCTCTGGGGGCAGAATGAGGGTACAATCGCAGGCAATACCGCCTACCTGATTTTCGGCACGGCGTTCAAGGACCTTGTGGGGACTGAGAGGTAAGGAGAGCAGTCCGCCTTATTTGAATAAGAGTTCTGGACGATATTCGAAATGCATCGTGTCGAAATGGTACCATCTGCCTCCCCAGATGAAGCCATGCTTTTCAAATATCTCGACGATTTCCAATGGGATGCGGTTCTTGTAACCGATTTTCTGTGTCTCCGGAACCTTTCCGAATGCCCAGAGCCAGTAGTCTGAGTATGAGGTGTTTATGTCTACGGCAATGCCGTAGCTGTGCGCGCTGAGACGATGTGCTCCGCGTACCTCCCTCCAGTAATAGGTTGAAGCGCCGCTCAGGTATTTCGTGAGTTCCGGATGGGTGGCAAGTTCGGCTGCGACTTTTTCGAGCTGGACATTTACCCCATTTACGGAAGTGACCTTGATCCTCTGGCCGAACCACTCCACGCCCACAAGGTGTGAATATACCTCCTGGGCCGTGGCGCCATATATCTTCTTGTAGAGAGCCTCGCATCTGCCGCGGCCCGGGTCGGACAGGTAGGCTGGAATACTGTCTTTCGAGTACTTCCAGGCAAACATGTCCTCGACATCCGGATTGTCGAGCATCTGGACAAAATCCTTCTGCTCCCCGTCATCGTACACCACCGTGCTGCCGTCGTGGAAATATATGGCATTGCCCCTGTACTCTGTGACAATGCCGGGGAACGATGCAATCAGCGCCCTGGCCCCGAAGGGTATCGTGTCCTGCTGGATGGATGGTCCGGCCCCCGGTTCATCCGTGACGGTCGTTGTCTGTGCGTGGCAGCACGTCAGGGAAAGAAGAATGAAAAGTATGGTGATCAGTCTGGCGCTCATTGTGCTTGATAAAAATGTTTCCGGGACAAATATATCTTTTTTTTCAGAATGCCCGAAATGTTGATTGTAAATCAGTATATTTGTGGAATTGGAATTCAACAGCTCATATGTATATGAATAAAACAGTCATTTCTACAATATGCCTGGTCGCTGCATTTGTGCTTGCATCATCATGCAGCAAGATCAATCCTGGAGACAACACCGGCACCGGGGAAATCCTTGGCAGGACAGTCATCAGCGGCGTGGCCGAATCTATAGGAAAAGAGACAAAGGCTGAATTGTCCTATGGTTATGATGTCCTCTGGAACACGGGGGATCAAATCTATGTCACAACAGGGACCAAAGATGACACCTTTACGCTTTCAGCGGGCGAAAAGACCACCAGGGGCCAGTTTACCGAGGATGGCACAAAGGGCATCGCCGGCGACATCGAGGCTTTTTACCCTTCAACACTGAAGACCGATGAGGGATATGTATGGCCGGCCATCCAGACCAACGATCAGGTCGCCCCGATGTATGCAAAGCAGACCATCTCCGGAACCGGCTCCGAAACCGTCAGTTTCTCCAGTCTCGGCACCGTGCTGCAGATAGTGTTCAACACGACCGTTCCGAACATAGTTCTCAGATCTGTCGAAATCAAGGATGGGACTAAACCGCTGAGTGGGAAGTTTACTGTTGACTCTGACGGAAAGGCTGTGATTTCGACCACGGATGCCGCCACGATAACCCTGGATCTCGGAGAGAACGGTAAAATACTCGGCAAGGGAGCCAATTACTTCTACATGGCCGTCCCTGCCGGGAAATATGAAGACCTCACCCTGACATTCACCGGAATTGACAACGGCAGATTCGTGATGACCGGTGGCAAGCTGGAACTTCAGCGCAACACCGTGGGCCGTCTCACCCTCACCGGGAGCAAGTACCATCCAGTGGTTCTCCCCGGATTGTTTTCTGTCAGTGCCGAAAAGAAGGTGCGCTTCTCCCCGGGCAACCTGCGCTATGATGTGGAAAACGACATCTGGAGTTTCTTCCTGAACCAGTATGAATGCGGCCCGGCCACATACTCCGAAGGCCACGACAAGGAGATTTCGTTGTTCACCTGGGGATACGGAAACTGGTCAATGGTTCCCGACACGGACGAATACCTGTCTGGTGTTGTCGGTGGGGATGATTTCAGCCCGGCTCAGGACTGGGGTTCAAGGTTGGGTGGCGGAACCGTATGGCGGACACTCACGAAGGAGGAAGCCCAATATCTGTTTGACAACTCCAAAAGAGGCCGCGCCGTGGTGTGTGGAATCAACGGACATGTCATTGTGCCGGACTCATTCGTCGATCCACAGACCAACAGGGGAAGCAGCGCATTTGTTCCGGTGGATCAGAGCGCATATGAGGACACTTTTGAAGATAACATCTACCCGACGGAAAGCGATTGGGATGCGATGGAGGTCGCCGGCGCAGTATTCTTCCCCGCAGCGGGCTACCGTGAAGGAAATACAATTAAATTCTACAACGAAATGTGCGATTTGTGGACGACCACTTCCAACAACTATAGCAATGTTACACGAGCATATAGGGTGCATATGAATGAGTCAAGATCAGTCTTGGCCTTAATAGAGAATAAAGGCTACGGATTCTCCGTCCGCCTCGTCACCGATGTGACAGAATAACAAGATCTTTGCGTGACAAAATGTGGATGTCATGAAGAAAGTCATCATGCTTATATCCTGTCTGTGTGATATTTCCATAAAGATCAAAATCATATATCCCTTGTGATAAGGATACCACAATCGCTATCCCTATATCAGAAGATGGGTATTACGGGATCCGCTGCCGTTTCAAGTCCGGGAATATGGCGTTGATGCCATTTCAAGAAAAGTGCTTTTTGACAGCAATGAAGTGTTAAGTCATTCTAAAAAAATAACTTGGTAATCTTTATGCATCTTGTTTAGTCTTTTTACTATGTCATTCAGTCATGTAGCCCGGCTACACTCCTTCATTTCATATCAAAAATCCTTAAACAATCTTTCATAAATCTTTACCAACTTATTTTTTCATCATTCCTAAGCATAAATGTGGATCTGTCATTTTCATAGAAGTTGGGCACGAAGGCCGAAATATTGAACCTCTGGGAGGGGTTCAGGGAAGTTGTCAAATTCATTGAAAATAATAGAGTTTGGCTTGATGAAGTGATGGGAAATCACTATCTTTACGAGACAAAGTTTTAATGTTATGGAAAATACAGAGAAGTTGCAATTGTTCGAGGACCGAAAGGTCAGGACAGTATGGAATGAGGCAGAGGAGCAATGGTACTTCTCTATCGTTGATGTTGTAAAAGTATTGACGGATAGCGCTGATCCTAAGCAATATATCAAGAAGATGCGCTCGCGTGATCCTGAGCTGAACTCCAGGTGGGGTACAATTTGTACCCCTACAGAAATGGTGGCTGCCGATGGCAAGAAATATTTGACACAGGCCGCGTCTGCCGAGCAGATTTTTCGTATCATACAATCAATTCCATCCTCAAAAGCGGAGCCGTTCAAAGCCTGGATGGCGCAGGTCGCTGCTCAACGCATCGACCAGGCGATAGACCCTGAACGAAGCATCGATCAGGCCGTTTCCGATTACAGGAGGCTTGGTTACTCTGAGGCGTGGATTACCAGAAGGATCAAGACCATTGAAATCCGCAAGGGTCTTACCGATGAATGGAAGAGGGGAGGAGTAACAAAGGAAGTTGATTTCGCTTTCCTGACAGACCTGATGTCCAAGACTTGGAGCGGGCTCACCACCAAAGAATACAAAAACCTCAAAGGACTTACGAAGGAGAACCTTCGCGACAATATGACCAATATGGAACTCCTGCTCAATGCGCTGGCGGAAGAGTCCGCCACACAGTTGAGTAAGGAACGCAATCCAGAAGGCCTCGTTCAGAACGCGGTTG
>JAZRVQ010000063.1:0-9795 GCA_045599265.1 Candidatus Cryptobacteroides sp.
GACTTGTCACTATTGAGGGCACGGCCCTCAAACTCCTCACTCCGTGCGGCCTCAAGGCCTTTCCGACTTTTGCCTCGGCTGCGCCTTCGTCAAAAGTCCCGGCCCGGCCGGTCCGCTGAGGCGGACTTGTCACTATTGAGGGCACGGCCCTCAAACTCCTCACTCCGTGCGGCCTCAAGGCCTTTCCGACTTTTGCCTCGGCTGCGCCTTCGCCAAAAGTCCCGGCCCGGCCGGTCCGCTGAGGCGGACTTCCACTATTGAGGGCACGGCCCTCGTGGCTGCATTGCCAGCCTATGCGCACACCCATTGGATGTTGCCCTGCATCATTGCGCGGCGGCTGTTCGTGCTCGCACCTGACATGCAGCAGGACATGATTGCCTTCGAGATTTTTATCTTGTGCGGGGCCTATGTGTAACTGATTGATAATCAGTGGAGATGTATCTGCGGTTTCACAAGATGAGCCCTGCCAGGGGGCGTTCGGTGCGTGACCATAGTCCACAGGGCCCTGCTGGGCACACTCCCGCACAAGATGAATTGCACGAAGGAGGTCAAGAGGCTTACAAAAGCTTCTTGGCCTCTTCATATACCAGCCCGGTAAGTTTGACAATTTGCTTGGTAGAGCTGTTGTATCTGGATTTTATCGTTTTGGCAAGACGGATTCGCTGCGTTGTGTTCAATTTTCGTATAGTTTTGCCAGGGAATAGTTCGAGGAGGATTTCGTCTCGGTGTTGGCGCATCTCTTGAATAGGAATGGACAGCTGCGATATGGCACCACCACGAGAATTGACTTCGTCTTCTTTTGACAAACCTAAGAAATAGTTGAAACTTTTATGGGTCCGATATATTTTTTCGACAAGTCCGATCTCAACATACTCTCCTGGGAAAATGAGCCGGCCGTCGGTCATTGCCTGCCCACAGTACTGGCTTCCTCCTTTCAGTATCAGCCGACGTTCTTTGTAGGACAGGTCTTCCAATCTGCGGTTGAATCTCCCTTCTGTTGTCCAGCAGGGCGAAGACCACTCACCGGAATTGCGGAAATATAAAGGCCCGCTTGACCATGGATAGTCAAACCACGTGCTCGGGATTCCACCTACAGGGGCATTCCTGACCATGTATGCGATGACTATCTTGAGATAGTTGTCGTTGTCAACCGGCTGATAGTCGATAGGAATGTTTTCGAATTTATGGGCTTCTCCATATTTCCTGCAAAAGGCTATCGAAGTTCTCCTTGCAAACTCGTGGACAAAGCGGTTGCATTCATCGAAATCGCCATAAAGGCCAAAGTGAACATGCGTGTCCATCAGAATAAAGGCAAGGATGAGGACATTGAAACTCAGTGAAAGAACGAATACCCGATTCATTCCATCAATAAAATCCTCCCTATCCCTGAAAATAGAATCAACGGCATCGCCGTTCGTGCTGAAATGCCAGCAGTTTCTGACTGGCACCTGTTGCCCCTTGATGAACGGAGCATCAATTCCGAGATCTGACTCGGCTTTACTACGGAGTACAAATTTACCTTGCATAGTGTTTATGCATTAATTTACCGTAGCTTCGCCACAAATATAAGTCAATTGCTTCAACTATCCCAAAGAATAGCGCAATATTTTTTGAGAAATCTATCTTGTGATGTGATATTTGTAACTAGTTGATAATCAATGGTAGGATGTCTGCGGTTTCACAAGATGAGCCCTGCTAGGGGGCGTTCGGTGCGTGACCATAGCCCACAGGGCCCTGCTGGGCACACTCCCGCACAAGATGAATTGCACGAAGGCCAGGAAATTCATAATAACCACCTGACCTTCATCATAAACAAGTCCCATGGACCGGCTTCATCTCATGCCCATCATCTTCTTCTATATCCCCAGGACAATCTGTTCCATCATTTTATCCTGCTCCATTGTGTCGTCAAAGGTGAAGCGCAGGGTGAAGTCCTGCACTATGGGGTTGTTGTCTGGAAATGAATGATATCTTCTCTCGGTGCCCGGTATCCAGAAGGGAAATGTGCTGTACAGCGAGTTCGGGAGCATAGGCCGTGTCCCGAAAACCGCCGACGAGACTTTCGAGGAGGAGGTAAAGGTGCTCCCGGACTATGACAATATGGGAACCAGGATGGAACTGCTTCCGAAGGCGGTCTATCTGCTGTTCCTGCGCCACCGGGAAGGCATCCCGTTCAAGAGCCCGGCTGATTATCGTGATGAACTGACATCAATCTATATGGATGTCACGAAACGCCTTGACATCGCACCCGTGCTGTCCAGTTTTGACCGCCCCGTGAATCCGTATGACAATTCCATCAACGAGAAATGTTCCCGTATCAGGGAGGCGTTCGTTTCCAGATTTGACGACTCCATTGCCAGAAACTATTATGTCTGGGGCGAATATGGCCAGCCCAAAAAGGGGGCTCTGGACCGCAACCTGATCATCTGGGAAGGGTAGCGGTGTTTGTCTTTTGAAAGAAAAGACTATCTTTGCATTACGAATTACCAGGCAGGACGATCTGTCGCGGTGCCGCAAGGCGCTGAGGAAAGTCCGGACAGGGAAGGGCATTCCGCTGTGGAAAGCACAGATGGGAGTAATCTTTTGGCAGCCGTAACAGAAAATAACCGCCTTCGGGCAAGGTTGAAAACGCGAGGCAAGAGCTCACGACGCCGTGCAGCGATGTACGGCGGGTACGGCCCCGGAACCTGCAAGACCAAATATACCGGTAGATGAGGACGGCCCGTCCGATGCCGGGGGGTAGGTTGCGAAGATAAATGACAGATTCAAAAACAGAAACCGGCTTACGGCCCTGCCTGATTTTTCTTTTTCCCAGACTAATTCAGCAAAGCATCAAGAATACCGAGGCCTGCGCCGAGGGCTCTGTTGAACTTTGCCCGTGAGGCTTGTTTCTCCTCGTCCGTGCGGACATGCTTTTCTTTCTTGGCCTTCTTCTTGCCGCTGTCTGTGCTCACGCTCTGCTGTGGCTCCTGGACTTGTTCCTTGACCGGTTTGACTGCAGGAGTGTACACTTCCGGGGTCGGAATGTTGCAAGGTGCCTTGCTTAGTTTCAGGTCGTGGAATACGTACTGACCGGAGCGCTGGTCGCCACATTCAAGCCAGAACATAAGCTGCTTGCACTTGAAGATCGGGACAGTGACCGTGAGAGGGTCCATCTTGTTGTCGAGCCAGTATTCACCGACAAGTCTCTGGTCGGCGAATACGTTGAGTTTGACTGGATTGGCAAGTACTTCATCACTCTGGCCGCCGAGCAACTTGCCAAGTTCATCCACATATTCGTATACATTCTCGACAGTGAATGTGCAGCTTTCGTATTCGCCGAATGGGTTGAAGGCTGCGGCAGAAGACTGGTGCTCTCCGGAGCACAGGAGAAGTGCGCCCATGCCTCCGGGCGCTCCTGCCGACACGCCGGTGACAGCAGCCACTGAGCTTGAACTGATGGCGGCTCCTGCACCGCATGCAAAGAGGTACAATACATCCATAGGCGAGATTTCTTCAAGACCAAGTGCCACATTGGCCTCGAGCAAGAATCCCTTGTATATCTGCCTGCCGTCCTTCGTGTTGAAATATTCCCTCTTTGTGCTGCCGTCATGGAAGCAGTCATCCATGCTGAAATTGGTGATGGTGCTGACAAATCTTCCGCAGTAGTGGAAATATGGAGCTTCGCAGAGGTCGATGAGGTCGATGGTGTATGGACAGTCCGGGGTTTCGTGTACGAAAATGTCGTTCCCGACAGGCTGCCCGCGATACAGAACCACGTCAGCAACACCTATGACGGTCTGTTTCTTCCTGCCATTGCCGGGCTTTGCAAAACGCAGTGTGTGGCATTTGTTCACAGGCACTTCATAGTGCTGGTTAGGCCAGGTGCAGAATATCCTCTCATCGAATACGAGCTTGCCGTCGGCATATATACGCAGGTTGTCATCGTCAAGTTCGTGTTTCTTGGTGAGACATCCCACATCGAAACTGATCCAGTCGAATTCTCCTCCAAGGTCATAGTCCACATACGAATCGACCATGTCCTCCATCAGGTTGTTTCCGGTTGTGAGAAGCATACCTTCCCAGAAGTGATAACCTCCCATGGAGAAGGTGTAGTGCTTTGTCTCGCCGTAGAACATGGTGTCGTATGCATCATTGAAGCCACGGACAGAATATGGGCGTATGTTCGACATGAGCGGGCATACATCCGGAAGAGCCCTCAACTTGTCACTGTTGACACTCACGATGCCTTCTTTCGGAATGTTTGTGTCTCCTTTGGTGTATGCAAATATGTCGACTATGCCGAAGGTCATCGAACCGAGCATGTCACCGGAACGGCGTTCACAGTAGAAGGACAACTGCTCGGCGCCGGCAACATCCAGCACGACCTGTCTGGCGAGGTCACCCTGACTCACGATTTCTTCGTAGATGGTCTTGCCGTCAGCCTTGACAACAAGCCAGGCTGTGACGTTGCGGCTCTGGTTGTCGCGAGGTCCTACTATGAACGAGATCTTGTCGTAACGCTTGTTGAGCCAGAAGTAACTCCATCCGCCGACATTCTCGATCAGACCGTCCGATGCTATCATTTCGAGTCCGGAGTCGAATGACTTGCGGTTGATGCTTATTGAACTTGTGCGGTCGTTCCAGAAGATGTCATCCCTGTCTGAAATCAACTTGACAAAGCCTCCGCCACGCGTATAATAAGGCATGTGCTGCTTGACAAGCTGGATGCGCCCCTTCGGCAGATTGTTCAGAGGATTTGTGGCCACTACCGCGTTCTGCCCCGCTTTCCATAGTTTAGGCACACCAATACCGATGTCCTGGCTGCCCTTGACATGCTTGAAAGTGACTTTCTGTGCTCCGCTGACATCGAGTGTGATGTAACGTACTTCATCATAATCATGAATGACCTCGTCCAATATGGTTTTGCCATCGGTGGACACGACAAGGATTCCGGAGGTGCCCCAACCGTTAGGATTGGCCGTTGCCGGTCCCATTACGAAAGTCAGTTTGGAGTATTGGCCTTTCAGGTCATAGGTGACGTATGACTGCTCTCTGGACGCTATGAGTCCACCGTCAGGAGAGATGAGACGGAATGAGTTGCTGCATATCTGCCCTCCGATGCGGAAGGCCGATTCTTCCAGTCTGAAATTCTGCTGCTCGACTGGTTTGAGACTTTTTGTGACCAGGGTCTGAGCGCCTGCCGGGAGGCAGAGGATGGAAGTCAGCAATATGGCGAATATCTTTTTCATATCATGTCTTGTTTTCAAAATGAGTGCAAAAAGCAGCGGATCCGCCCTTCTTTCCGGAGGAAGCAGAGCATGCCGCAGTCGTAGAAGCGCAGGCCGTGCTCATCATCGCAGTCAAGCTGGAGCAGGACTTCCCAGCCTGGATAGGCCTCTTCGATTTCGTCCAGATATGGGCGTCCAAGCAGTTTGAATCCATCCTCCTTGTCAGGGCAGGCCCCGAATGACAGTTCCTCGGCCGGCAGGCCATATCCGGTGCCGTCGTCATAGACAATCCTATGGGTGTGGAGCTCTTCGCAGGTCTCGCTGTACAGCACCTTGAAGAACCTCTCGTCCCATTCACCCATACCGGGGGCGGCAAAGGCGTCGAGATTACCAAGAAAGTAGTCCAGGCTGGCGAAGAAATACAGCATGCCATGATGTGGCAGCGCATTCTCCACATCCAGAGAGGCAATGTCCTCAAGACGTACCTGGCAGATGAATGTCATCGGGTCATCCACCATCTCCCCGCCATCATTCACCGTGACTTCAGGGTAATCAAGATTGTCCGGGAGGTCGGGGCAGCCCCACATCTTGGAGCATCCTGTCAGGTCCCGGTCAGTTTTGTGGAAATCAAGCCTTATTGCCATGTCTTAATAATCAAATCAGTCAAACAATACCCTCGGGTTCATCCTGTGCGGATCTTTCCAGTCAATGCCGAACCTGAGCAGCGCGCTGCGGCGCTCGGGCCAGAAACTGAAGCAGAATCCCATACCTTTCGGGACATCTTCCAGATTGGAGTATGCAATCCTGTCGGCCTCGTCGATGTGCTCCTCCCATTCTTTTGTCCATTCGACCGGGTCCTTGCGGAGATGCCCTGCCTGCGGAATCTCATCCAGTCGCCCTTCGTCAGCAAGGGCTATCGAGTGCCTGAGGGCTTCGATGTCGCTTGTTATGTATTGGTCAATGCCCTGGATGTCTGTTCCGTGCTCTTCCAGAGTCCGTACCAGTTCGAGCTGGAATTCCAGAAAACTTGCTTTCAGCCTTGGATGGTCAAAGATATAGTCCTCTATGCGTGTCGAAAGCTCGAAAAGCCTTTCCGTCAAATACTCGTCATCCTTCATCTTGCCGGCAGTGGAGATGAACCTGCGGACAATATCAGCAACCTCCCATTCTTTTTCCCGATTCCGGACACGGACAATGATGCCTTCGACACATTCGGAACAGGTCTGGAAGTAGAGGTCTATGTCGGGGTCCATGCCCCAGTCGTCTTCCTCTACCTCGTATTCAACCTCATATCCTCCGGAGTATTCGTCATCGTAGTCATATCCTTCGTACTCTTCGGCCACCTGCTGCTCATAAAGTGGAATATATGTGTCCTCTATATCTTCGGCGTGTTCGGATTTTTCTCCCAGGATCCGGAGTTCTTGCTTCTGGTCCATCGTCGTCAAAGTGTTAATTTCTACGAATATAATAAAAACAAAAAAGTCTCCAAAACCGGAAACTTTTTGTTTGTTTATTTGTAACCAAGTTTGCGTTCCTGGCGGTCATTCTGCCGGTTGATGCGCTCGACTGCCTTTTCGAGGTGAGGAGTGATGTCCTTGCAGACTTTGTGGCACTGCATTGACTTGCTGTACATCCTGCCGATGCAGAAATTGCTGTGCTCGCACTGGCTGCAGTGGTTCTCGTCGGCTGCCATCTTGTTGACGAAATCGGTGTCCTCGAGGACGGCGCGGCCCATCTGGAGGAGCGGGAATCCTGCGTCTATGACCTTGTCTGCGCTCTCGCGCGTGGTCACGCCTCCGACATAGATGAACGGGAAGTCAGGCATTGCCTCCTTGAACTTGAGAGAGTCCTCAAGGAAGAAGAGTTTCTTGAACGGAACGGTCGGTGATACGATCTTGCCTCCGAAGAGAACGCCGACCTTGAGCCACCACTGGCTCATAGGGAAATAGTGTACGAATACAGGGACAGGGAACTGGCCTCTCATCACGTACATAGGGGCGCGGCTCACGAATCCGCCCGAGAGCGTTATGGCCTGGACGCCGTGGTCGCGGAGTGTCTTTGCGACCTCGATGAGTTCGTCAGTCTCCTGACCGCCCTTGAAACCGTCGCGTGTGTTGAGTTTCGCCGTGATGGCGATCCTGCCGGCATTTACCCTGACGACCTCGTCGATGCAGCGGTTCATGAACCTCATCCTGTTCTCGAGGCTTCCGCCATATTCATCCTTTCTGCGGTTGGTGTAAGGAGAGAGGAACTGGCTGATGAGGTAGCCATGTCCGGCGTGGATCTCGACTGCGTCAAAACCGGCTTCGATGGCGAGTTCCGTGGCCTCTCCGAATGCCTTCACGACCTCGTCGATGTCCTTGACGGTCATCTTGCGGTAGAAGGTAGGGGAGTAGAGGTTGAAGCCGTTGACTGCACCGATCGGCTTGCACCCGCAGGTGCGGCGGTGGGTCATGTTGCCGCAGTGGCCGAGCTGGATGCTGGCCTTTGCGCCTTCTGCGTGGATGGCGTCAGTGAGAGCCTTGAGTTCCGGTACAATCTCCTTGCGCATCCACAACTGGGTGTCGAAGGAAAGTCCGCTCTGGCAAACGGCTGCATAGGCGACCGTGGTCATGCCGATGCCTCCGCGGGCCACTGCTGTATGGTAATCGAAAAGTTCCTGTGAAGGACGGTTGCCCGGACACATTGCCTCGAAGGCTGCCGAGCGTATGGTTCTGTTGCGAAGTTCGAGAGTCCCGAGCTTGTAAGGTGTGAATAGATCTGACATTTTACCAGATGAATGGGATAAGATTCTTTTTGTGCAATGATGAATATTCGTCTCCGAATTCCTCGATATATTTCTCAGTGAGGGATTTGCTTCTCGGTGCCAGGTTGCAGAATGTCCAGAATGCGAAGAGCAGGCCCGGCAGTGACCAGGTCAGCACCGCAAAACCTATCCATTCTGTGAGTTCGCCGAAATAATTGGCCGACGTGACGTATTTGTACAGGCCCTTTTTCGGGATATAATGTTTTGTGTCGCCCGGCTGGCGCAGGTGGCGTATCACGTAGTCGCTGTGCAGGTTGATGACCATTCCGGCGATGAAGATGGCAAGTCCGACAAGGAATTTGGGACTGACCAGCCATTTGATGGTATAATAATCGGCCGGTGCGAATTTGTACAGCCAGGCTGCGATGAAATACGAATTGAGGGTGTTGAATATGATTCCCATCGCCATTACGGCTATCGGCATCGTGCTGTTGCCCCTCATCAGGAGCGGGAATATGAATGAACGCTGGAAATAGTGGACCAGGAACAGGCCGGCCATTATGTAGAGCACCAGGTTGCAATTTACCGGTTCGGTGACTGTGAGGCCATACTTGACCGTGTAGAAGAGCAGGAAGAAGAAAGCCGGCGCTTCCATCCAGACCCAGGCGACCTTGTTGTTGATCTTCGGACCCCAGTTGGAGGTTGAGAGATAGCCGTATCCGGCTTTCACGAAGAACAGGCAGATGAACACAAGCAGTCCAATGGCTGCCATTGCGCCCAGCATGATGTAATAGTTTTGCATAAGTATCGGTTGGTAAGCTTGCATCACAACGGTGCAAAATCGTACAAAGATAATAAAATTTTTCATAAATTTGCATTGTCGTTCGAGACAATATGAATGTGATATGATGAAAAGATTCTATATGCTTTTTGCGGTCGCTCTGGCGGTGCTCGGCTCATGCGGATGCGGCAAAATGAAGAAATATACGGTCGAGGTCGTGAAGGAGTATCCACACGATGTCACATCATACACCCAAGGCCTGTTTTTCCATGACGGACAGATGTATGAAAGCACCGGAATGCATGGAGAGAGCACGTTCCGCAAGGTGGATCTGGAGACCGGTGAGGCGCTGAGCCGCATCGACTTTGACAAGCAGTATTTCATCGAAGGGTCGGTCGTGCTGCGAGACAGCCTGTACATCCTGACCTGGGAGAACAATGCCGCTTTCAAATATGACATCAATTCATTGACACTCAGTTCTGCATGGTCATATCCGCGCGAGGGCTGGGGCATCACCACCGACGGTGAGCAGCTCATCGCCAGTGACGGGTCTTCCTTCCTTTATTTCATGGACGGGGACTATCAGGTGACCAGGCGCGTGATGGTGCGCAGGGACGGCCATCCGGTGCGCTGGCTCAACGAGCTTGAATACATTGACGGGAAGGTATGGGCGAATGTCTATACGACCGACGACATAGTGATCATCAACCCTCAGGACGGCAAGGTCGAGGCAGTGGTTGACTGTGCGGGCCTGCTTCCGCGCTCCCTGCGTGAGCGCAACACCGATGTCCTGAACGGTATCGCGTACAACCCCGCCGACGGGAAGATCTACCTGACCGGCAAATACTGGCCCCGACTTTATGAAGTCAAGTTGGTGAAGGCTAAGTAATTACTAAATTCTTTCATGCAAGATTTTTAGGAATGATGAAAAAATAAGTTGGTAAAGATTTATGAAAGATTGTTTAAGGATTTTTGATATGGAATGAAGGAGTGTAGCTGCGCTACATGACTGAATGACATAGTAAAAAGACTAAACAAGATACATAAAGATTACCAAG
>JAZRVQ010000064.1:0-17599 GCA_045599265.1 Candidatus Cryptobacteroides sp.
ACTACAAAACAAGCAAAAGTCCTGAAAAAGATGAAGAAATAATCTTATCTTTGACAACAGATGTTAGGACAAATCTTCAAACATCAGGACTTTGATGTCAAAAGTCTAAAAAATCTGTAAACAAAAATCAGGACGAGTCAGCCAGCCGCGGCCCCGTAAGCGGAGGGGACCCGTGAGCGAATGCGAAACGGGGAGGATGAGCGGAGACGAAGTCGGAGCGAAGGCCAACGTGGCGGCGTTGCCTGACCTTGACCATCCGCAACCTTTCTGTGTTGGATGGCACATGACAACGCTGCACCAGCAGCGCGGCCGGGCCGGGACTTTTGGCGAAGGCGCAGCCGAGACAAAAGTTGGAAAGGCGAACAGGCCGGCTTTCCCCTATTTTTAGGGGAATATGAAGGGGTAATTATAAAAGGGCAACCTGTGACCGGCTGCCCTCGATGGCTATCTTTCGAAATGAAATTCTAAATGCTGAAATTGTGGTAATGCGGGCCGAAGCGCTCGTAGGCTTCGCGGTCGAGCATCTCGCGGTCGTCCGGGTGGGCGATGCTGGTCAGGAGCTTGGCCCTTTCCTGGAGGGACCTGCCGTAGAGGTCCACAGCGCCGTACTCCGTCACGATCCAGTGCGCATCGGCGCGAGGGGTCACTACACCGGCGCCAGGGTTGAGCATGCCGACAATCTTGTTCTTGCCCTTGAGGGTACGCGATGCAAATGCCGTGATGGATTTGCCACCTTCTGACATCGTGGCTCCCTTGACGAACTCGACCTGTCCGCCAGTGCCGGAGAAGATGCGTGTACCTATGCTGTCGGCGCTGATCTGGCCTGTCAGGTCAACCTCAGTGGCCGAATTGATGGCCTTCATGTGAGGATTGCGCGAGATCACCCAAGGGTCGTTCGTATATTTGATGTCCCTCATCAGGACGTCAGGATTGTTGTCGATGAAAGAATACACCTCCTGGCTGCCAAGAAGGAATGAAGCCACCACCTTGCCCGTATCAATCTTCTTGTTGGCGCCGTTGATGACACCGGCCTTGATGAGTCTGAGAAGTCCGTCGGCGAACATCTCGGTATGGAGTCCGAGGTTCTTGTGACCTCCCAGCTGGGCTGCAAGTGCGTTCGGAAGGGCTCCGATACCCATTTGGATACAGTCTCCGTCCTCGACAAGGGCGGCGCAGTTCTTGCCGATGAGTATTTCCGTAGGAGTAGGCTCGGCAAATGCGGCAGTTACGAGCGGAGTGTCATCCTCCACCAGATAGTCGAACTGGTCCAGGCTGACAAGGTCTCCGTATGCGAACGGCACGTTCGGGTTGACCACTCCGATGACCAGTTCGGCAGACTCGATTGCCGCCACCGAGCAGTCCACCGACGTTCCGAGCGAAACCATTCCGTCAGCGTTCGGACGGGACACGTTCACGAGGGCAGCACCGAGCTTGATGGCGCCGCTCCTGTAAAGTCCCTGACTTTCACCGAGATGGACAGGCAGGTAATCTGCATATCCGGCATTGACATTCTTGCGGACATTCGGACCCACAAAGAAACCCTGCTCGAAGAATATCCCTTCATATCGAGGCTCGCTGTAAGGAGCCGGGCCCTCGGTGTGGAAATGATGGAAATGAAGATCCTCCACGTCGTGAGCATCTGCACGGCGGCAAAGCGCCTGGATCAGGATGTGTGGGACACTGGCTACGCTGCTGAGATGGATGTGGCTGTGCGATTTGATGTGGCTGACAGCCTCATCTGCGCTGACAAAGTTGATTTTTGTGGTCATAGTCATTCTTAATGGTCCGCAAAGATAGGAATTTTTCTTAATTTTGCGATTCATTGAACAACTATGCGTATGCACACTAGAGAAGAGAAACTTGAGGCATTTGGCAGGCTGCTGGACATTATGGACCAGCTCCGCGAGAAATGCCCCTGGAATGGCGAACAGACCATGGAATCCATCCGCCCGATGACGGAGGAAGAGGTGTACGAACTCAGCGACGCCATTGTCAAGAAAGACATACCGGCAACGGCCAAGGAGATTGGTGATTTGCTGTATCACATGGTGTTTTATGCCCGTATCGCACAGGAACAGGGTCTTTTCGATATCGCAGACTCTCTTGACAAGATATGCGACAAGATGGTGTTCCGCCATCCGCACGTGTTCGGCGGTGATGACACCCCGACGACGGCCAAGGAGATCGCCGATACATGGGAACTTGTCAAGGCCAGGGAAAAGGGTGGCAACAAGACCGTCATGTCCGGCATACCGGATGCCATGCCAGCCTTGCTGAAGGCACTGTCCATGCAGGAAAAGGCACGTGGATGCGGCTTTGACTGGGAGCGGCGCGAGGATGTCTGGGACAAGGTCCACGAGGAACTCGCCGAGGTCGAGGAGGCCGTGGCCGAAGGAGACCGCCCGCACATGGAAGAAGAGTTCGGCGACCTGCTCTTTGCCGTCATCAATGCTTCCAGACTTTATGGAATCGACCCGGAGGCGGCCCTTGGAGGTACCTGCAGCAAGTTCCGCCGCAGATTCACATACCTTGAGGAACACACCATCAAGCAGGGGAGAAACCTCAAGGACATGACACTGGCCCGGATGGACGAAATCTGGGACGAAGCAAAGGCCAGGGGGTTATGATCGAGGAGTGGAAGTCCAGAACGGCAATGATGGTCGGCGAGGACGGTGTGGTCGCCCTTGCCGGGTCCACTGTCGTTGTGGTCGGAGTCGGCGGAGTCGGCGGGTATGCCGCCGAAATGGTCGTCCGTGCCGGTGTGGGACACATTGTCATAATGGATGACGACCTTGTGTCCGAGTCGAACCGCAACCGCCAGCTGATTGCCCTGACATCGACGGTGGGGAAGTCCAAGACCGATGTGCTGAAATCCCGCCTGCTCGACATCAACCCTGCCCTGGAAGTGACTGTGCTGCCGTTTTATCTGGAAGACGGCAAGGCTGGCGAAGTGCTGGGCCCTTTCAAGCCGGACTTTGTCATAGATGCCATCGACACGGTCGCACCCAAACTTTCCCTCATCAAATGGTGCTATGAAAACCGGATTCCGTCCGTGTCGTCAATGGGCGCCGGGGCCAAGTCCGATGCAACCAGAATCCGTATCGCCGACATATCAAAAACCTTCAACTGTTCGCTTGCTTTCGTGGTCAGGAAAAGACTCCGGAAGATGGGCATCACAAAGGGCGTGAAGGTCGTGTTCTCGGAAGAACTGCCTGATACCGGCGCAGTTGTGCCTTGTCAGGAGCGGAATAAATGCTCCAATGTCGGCTCGATATCATACATTCCTGCCGTGTTCGGGTGCTGCTGCGCACAGGCCTGCATACAAACCTTGCTGTCAAAATGCGTTGAATCGCAATAAAATGTTATCTTTGCAAGTTATTATTTGAACGGATGCCGGAATACAAAATCATAGAGGTGCGGACCCGCAGGGAATTGAGACAGTTCATCAAGTTCCCGCTTGACCTGTATCGTGACTGCCCTCAATATGTCCCGGCCCTCAATTCGGACCAGGTCAATTCGCTGACAAAGTGCTCCACTTTGAAGTACTGCAGCCAGAAAATGTGGATGGTCCTTGACGGCAAAAAGGTCGTTGGACGCATCTGCGGGATGATCAATCCTCGCTACAATGAACGGTATGGCACCAAAAGGGCCCGTTTCGGATGGTTCGACACCATCGAGGACATCGAGGTGGCAAGGCTTCTCATCGGCACGGCCGAGAAATGGGCGGCAGAGCAGGGCATGACCGAAATCCACGGCCCGCTGTACTACAACACGCTTGGCAAGCAGGGCATGCTGGTCGAGGGATTCGAGAACATCCCGCCGTTCAACTGTCTTTACAATTTCCCGTATTACCGGAAATTTGTCGAGGCCCTCGGCTTCGTAAAGGAATGTGACTGGATTCAGTACAAGGTCAAGGCGGATATCGAGGTCCCGGAAAAGATACAGCAGGTTGCCGCAAGGCTTCAGGAACGTTATCAACTTGTTGACGGCGACGTAAACAAGTTGAAGAAAGACAAGGCTCTGGTAAGGGAGTTCTTCCGCATCTATAACGAGAGTTTCGCCTCACAGGTGTATAACTTCATCCCGTTCACTGACGAGGAGATAGAGGAGGAGGCCGCTCAGTCCATTCCTCTTCTGAACAAGAAACTATGCAGTTTCCTGATGACTCCGGAAGGGGAGATAGCTGCGTTTGGCATATCGTTCCCGTCCATTTCGCGAGCTCTCCAGAAGGCCCGTGGCAGAATGTTCCCGTTCGGATGGATACATTTCCTCAGTGCGCTCCGCCATTTTGACACCATTGACCTGATGATCAATGGCGCATCGCCGAAATGGCAGAATACGGGCGTGTCGGCGGTTTATCACTGCATCATGGCCGGCAAGGTGGCCCGGACTGATGTCAAGTGGGGCATCACCAATCCTCAGATAGAAACCAATTCAGCCGCAAAGGTCTGGGAACGTTACGACCCTCAGCCTTTCATGCGCCGCAGATGTTACATGAAAACTATTCAGTCCAATATATGAAAAAGTTCATCATCATTGCTTTGTTGTCCATCGCCTCTTTTGCCGGGCTCCGTGCACAGTCTCAGGAGGATGACAGCCTGGCCATTGCCAAGAACGACGCTATTGTGGAAAAGTATCTCAATGAAACACCTTCATTGCTTCCGGACTCGGTTGTGGTAAAGCAGGTGGATGCTGGTTTTATCCACATTTCGAAGGAGGACATGATGCTGTATCTGTATGACAGCATGGGCAAGCAGATCTTCGCCTTCCCAATAGCATGTGCGAAAGTGTTCGGCGCCAAGAAGAAGATGATGGACGGCAAGACCCCGGAAGGTGTGTTTACCGTCATGTCGGCTGTTGACGCCACGCATATACCATACCGCACAGATGACGGACGTTATGTGATGGGTGTTTACGGGCCTTATTTCATCAGACTCAACTGCCCTGTCGCACAGCATCATATCGGCATTCATGGCACCGGCACCCCGTCTTCAATCGGCAAGCGCTGCTCTCATGGCTGCATACGCCTTCACAATGAGAACGTGCGCCAGCTGTACCCATACGTCTATGTCGGCATGCCGGTCATAATCACACCGTCATTCAAAGACATGAAAGTTGATCACCCAAATCAGTAATAATCAATAATTTTATATGGCAGAAAATACATTGTTGGAGAAGGTCCTCGGCCTTCAGGGAAAATACGAAGCTCTCCAGTCTCAACTTTCGGATCCGGATGTCATTTCCGACATGAAGAAATTTGTGCAGCTCAACAAGCAGTACAAGGAACTCCAGCCGGTTGTGAAGGCCGGACAGGAGTACAAGATGATGATGGACGAACTTGAAATGGCCAAGGATATCATCGCCAATGAGAAGGATGAGGATCTGCGTGAGATGGCAAAAGACCAGATTGCCGAGATAGAACCCAAGCTTCCGGACATGGAGCAGAACATCAAACTGCTTCTGATTCCTGCTGATCCTGAGGATGAGAAGAACGCGATTCTCGAGATCCGTGGCGGCGCAGGCGGCGACGAGGCTGCCATTTTTGCCGGCGACCTTTTCCGTATGTACAGCAAATATTTCGAGACCAAGGGTTGGAAAGTCGATGTGACAAGCCAGTCGGAAGGCACGGCAGGCGGATACAAGGAGATTGTCTGCAAGGTGAGCGGTGACCACGTGTACGGAACCCTCAAATATGAGTCCGGCGTTCACCGTGTGCAGCGAGTCCCACAGACCGAAACCCAGGGCAGGGTCCAGACTTCTGCCGCATCTGTGGCCGTCCTCCCGGAAGCGGGTGAGTTCGATATCGACCTGAACATGAATGACATACGCAAGGATCTGTTCTGTTCATCCGGTCCTGGTGGACAGGGCGTCAACACCACATATTCGGCTGTCCGCCTGACCCATATCCCTACCGGAATCGTCGTCCAGTGCCAGGAGGAACGTTCACAGCTCAAGAACCTTGATCGCGCCCTCGAGGAACTCCGTACCCGTATCTACAACATGGAGTACCAGAAATATCTGGACAGTATCTCTGCAAAGCGCAAGACCATGGTCAGCACGGGAGACCGTTCTGCAAAGATCCGCACTTACAACTACCAGCAGTCACGCGTGACTGACCACCGTATCAACTATACAATGTATAACCTCCCGGTATTTATGGACGGATCCATCCAGGAGGTTATCGATCAGTTGATTATCGCCGAGAACGCCGAGCGCCTCAAGGCTGCCGGCGAGGAAGACTAGTCTTCCGTGAGTTTGGACAGTGCAAGTTCCACAAGCTTTCTGACCTGTGGCTTGTAGTCAGGATTGCTGCTGCCGATATATCGGTTCGCTATGATACAGCATATTGTGCCGGCGTTGTGTCCCAGATGGGCTGCAATGCCGGCAATTGCTGAGCCTTCCATCTCGAAATTGGTGATGCGGCGTCCGTCGTGACGGAATGTCTCGAACTTCTCGACCATGTCGGGCATTGCCAGCGGCATGCGCAGCACGCGGCCCTGCGGTCCGTAGAAGCCCGATGCAGAAATGGTCATTCCGAAGATGCTGCAATCCCGGAACTTCTCGGTCATTACCGCTCCGGCCTTCACAAAATATGGCGTCGTGAGATGCTCGTTCCATCCGACGTGCTTCATGAGGGCCTCCTCGTAGTCCTTGAGGACGACCTTGTCGCGGTCTGCGTACCAGTTGATGAGTCCGTCGCAGCCGATCGATATCTCCGAAAAGACGAAACTTCCGAGCGGAATGTCGGCGTGGATGGCCCCCGATGTGCCAATGCGCAGAATGTTGAGGCTGCGCTTGTTTTCCTTAACCTCCCTGGTGCTGAAGTCGATGTTGGCAAGGGCATCAAGCTCTGTCATCACGATGTCGATGTTGTCGGTGCCGATACCGGTCGAGAGGACGGTCACCCTTTTGCCGTTGAACTTGCCTGTAGTGGAGACGAATTCCCTGGACTCGTGGCGGAATTCGATGTCGCTCAGATATTCTGCAACCATCGCCACGCGGCCCGGGTCGCCGACCAGGATCACGTTGTCTGCAAGCTCTTCAGGTTTGATGTGAAGGTGGAAAACGGACCCGTCGGAATTTATTATAAGTTCTGATTCAGCTATTCTCATATCTGTATGATTAAATATTGACTTTACAAATGTAGCATTTTCGGCTGAATTTTCATACTTTTGCAAGTTATTAATAATTTGGAGTTTTTATGTGGCAAAGAGTACAGACCCTGTATCTTGGCATCGCCTGCTTCCTGGTGGCTTCGCTTTTCTTTGTGAAGCTGGCCACGGTCATCGGCGCCGAAGGTGCAGAAGTGTCCATCAGATACAGTGAGAAACTTATCTATCTGTTGTTTACGATCATGGCGATTACTGCCCACGTGATATGTCTGCTGACCTTCAAGTTCCGTCTTCTCCAAATGAGGCTTGCGGTCATTGCCGGCTTGATGATGCTTGGTTTCCAAGGCATTGTAGTGTATGATTTCATCCACTTCCACAATGACCTCGTGTTCAGTTTCACTGCTGTATTCCCGGTCGTCATTGCGATTCTGGATTTTCTCGCAGCCAGAAACATAATGCTGGACGAGGCTATGGTCCAGTCTTCTTCCCGTCTGCGCAACATGAAGAAAAACAGGAGGTAAAGTATGGATAGAAGGGTAGTTGTGACAGGCCTCGGCGTTGTGTCGCCGGTGGGCAACAACATAGGGATATTCTGGAATAATCTCGTGAACGGAGTGTGCGGTATCGAACGCATCACCGAGTTCCCGACCGATGACCTTCCCGCAAAGGTGGGCGGCACGATAAAGGATTTCAATCCTGATGAATATTGTCTCGAGAAGCCGTTTGTGCGCAAGCAGGACAACTTCACCATCTATGCTGCCGCGGCTGCATGGCAGGCCGTAAGCCAGTCAGGACTGGTTTCCGGTGTCAACATCGACCCATTCCGCTTCGGCGTTTATGTCGGCAGCGGCATCGGCGGGTTCCGTACGCAGTATGCCGAGTCGGAGAAGATGATCAAGGACGGAGCCAAATGGATTTCCCCGAGTTTTATCAGTACGATGATCAGCAACATGGCCGCTGGCAACATTGCCATAAGGAATCATTGCTGCGGCCCATGCCTTGACGTAGTGACAGCCTGCGCTTCTTCCACAAACAATCTGGGCGAGGCCTACAGGGCCATCCGGCACGGATATGCGGATGCAATCATTTCCGGAGGGTCGGAGGCCGTGCTCATTCCGCTTGCAATCGCGGGTTTCAGCAACTCCCGGGCCCTGTCCCGTTCGGAGGATCCGTCATACGCGTCTCTGCCTTTCAACGCATCCCGTGGAGGTTTTGTCCTTGGCGAGGGTGCCGGCATACTTGTTCTGGAGGAATATGAGCATGCAGTGGCCCGCGGTGCGGATATCCTTGCCGAGATGGTTGGTTACGGCAACACCTGCGACGCCCATCACGTGACAGCCCCGATACCTGACGGCTCGACACAGGCTGCCGCCATAAAGATGGCTCTGGACCAGGCCGGATATTGCCCGGACGATGTCCTGCACATCAATTCTCACGGGACCGGTACATCACTGAACGACCCTTGCGAGACCAGGGCGTTCAAACTGGCTCTTGGAGATGCGGCATACAAGGCACATATCAATTCCACCAAGTCGATGACCGGACACCTTCTCGGCGCTGCCGGCGCCGTTGAGGCAGTCGCATCCGTGCTTGCTCTTCAGAATGGAGTAGTGCCGCCTACAATCAATCTTGACAATCCCGATCCGGAGTGCGATCTTGACTATACACCTAACCATGCAGTGAAGGCCCCTCTGACACTCGCCATTTCCGACTCGCTCGGATTCGGCGGCCACAACGCATGCATTGCATTCAGAAAAACAAAATAAACGAGATGAGAAAAATATTATTCGCGGTCTTTGCCGCTGCCACAATGTCCCTCACAGGATGCGGACTCCTTGCCAACCTCAACCCCCAGGGTGTGATGAACGCCGCCGGTGACCTTATCACCGCTGCCTCCATCACTGATGCCCAGGTGGTCGAACTCAGCAGACAGTCAATGGCTTACACGGATGCTGAGAATTATATCCTCACCAGTGGGCCGTATGTCACCCGCCTCAACAATCTGACGAAGAACCTCAAAGTCGACGGTCTTCCTCTCAATTTCAAGGTCTATAAGACAAACGAAATCAACGCGTTCGCGTGTGGAGACGGTTCCATCCGTATTTATTCCGGACTTATGGATGTCATGGACGATGACCAGCTCATCGCAATCATCGGCCATGAGATCGGACATGTCGTGCATCAGGACACCAAGGCCGCGCTCAAGCGTGCGTATATGAGCGCTGCGGCAAGAGAGATTGCAGGGTCGGTCGACGGCACGATAGGAGTGCTTTCCAACTCGGTGCTCGGTGACATTGCCCAGCAGTTCGTGGAGGCCCGCTACTCACAGAAACAGGAATATGCGGCCGATGATTATGGATTCCAGTTCGCCATTGACAACGGACATGATGCCTACAGCATGTACAGCGCCCTGATGAAACTTGTCGAACTCAGCGGCGGCAGTACAACCTCTTCACAGGTCTACAAGATGTTCTCTTCTCATCCGGACAGCGAAAAGCGTGCTGAGAAAGTCAAGGCAAAGGCTGATGCGTTGAAGAAAAAGTAAATCTCGAAAAAAAGATAAAAAAGCGAGCTTGTGCTATTCTTTGGTACAAGCTCGCTTTATCTTTGCATCAACAAAATGACAGAAACATGAAAAACATCGATCTCAACACTCTCGGAAACCTCTTCTCGTCAGACAATTCCTACAGCGAGCTTGTCGCAATGATTTCAGACATGGACCTCGAGTTCAGAGGCATCACCCTTTCCTAGTCCGACCTTGAGCGTGCGCATCTTGCCCTCTGAGGCATCATGCCCTTTCACAAGGGTGCGTCCTATCCTGTCTGCGATGATGAACTCGGACACAGGGTCCTCGATATAGCGGCGTATCGCTCTCTTCAGCGGTCTGGCCCCGTAACTTGGGTCATACCCCGCTTCGGCCACAAATGCCTTGGCTGCTTTGCTGATACTCAGCTTGAATCCCGCCTCGGCAACCCTTTCCCGGAGCTCTTTTATCTCAATTTCTATTATTTCGGCGATATCTTCCTTTGTCAATGAATTGAAGAAGATCATCTCGTCGACCCTGTTGATGAATTCAGGCGGAAATTCTTTCTTGACAGCCTTTTCCAGCACGGCTTTCCTGTCTGCTTCGACATTCCTGCCCGCCGCCATGAATCCGACACCTTTTCCGTATTCGTCCAGTTCGCGGCTCCCCACATTGGACGTCATTATCACAACGGTGTTCCTGAAACTTATCGTCCTTCCGTTGCTGTCTGTGAGTCTGCCTTCGTCGAGGACTTGCAGCAGAAGGTTGAATATATCCGGATGGGCCTTCTCTATCTCGTCCAGCAGGACGACGCTGTATGGCTTGCGGCGCACCTGCTCGCTGAGCTGGCCGCCTTCCTCATATCCCACATATCCCGGAGGCGCTCCGACCAGTCTGGAAACGTTGAACTTCTCCATGTATTCGCTCATGTCGATGCGGATCAGATTGTCTTCCGAGTCGAACAGAAAGTCGGCGAGCGCCTGTGCCAGACGTGTCTTGCCGACACCGGTAGGTCCGAAGAACAGGAATGTGCCCACGGGCTTGTTGGGCGACTGGACGCCCGCACGTCCACGCTGGATGGCCTTCACGACCTTGTGGATGGCCTCGTCCTGACCTATTATCCTCTTCTGGAGCACGCTCTCCATCTTGAGCAGCCTGGCTCCTTCGCTTTCGGCGACTTTGCCTGCCGGGACGCCGGAAATCTGTGAAATCACGGCTGCGACATCGTCGTATGTGACAATGTTCGACGCCCCTTTGCGTCCCGCCCTTTTGAGACGGACCATCGACCCGGCCTCGTCCATTGCATCGATTGCCTTGTCTGGAAGGCACCGGTCGGTGATATATCTTTCAGAAAGTTTCACGCAGGCCTCGAGGGCTTCGTCGGAATACACCACGTGATGGTGCTTCTCATAATTCTCTCTCAGGTTGCGGAGAATGTCCACGCTGTATCTTTCTCCGGCAGGCTCTATCACTACTTTCTGGAAACGCCTGTCAAGTGCCCCGTCCTTCTCGACAATCTTGGTGAACTCGTCCATCGTTGTTGCACCGATGCACTGGATCTCGCCGCGTGCCAGGGCCGGTTTCAGCATGTTCGCCGCATCCAGGCTTCCGGAACTTCCTCCCGCGCCCACGATTGTGTGGAATTCGTCGATGAAAAGTATGATGTCAGGGTTGTGGCTCAGTTCTGTGATTATGTTCTTGAGCCTCTTCTCGAAATCACCCCTGTAGCGCGTTCCGGCAACGACTGACGCGATGTCAAGCGAGATGAGTCTCTTGCCTTCAAGTGCCGGCGGGACATCGCCCGAGGCTATCCTGAGCGCGATCCCTTCGACTATCGCCGATTTGCCGACGCCTGCCTCTCCGACCAGCATCGGGTTGTTCTTCTTCCTTCTGCCGAGGATCTGGATGACGCGCCCTATCTCGTCATATCTGCCGACTACCGGGTCGAGTTTGCCTTCCCGTGCGGCTGCTGTGAGGTCATATCCGAAATCATCGATCGATTCTCCTTCCTGCTTGGGTGCAGACGCCTCTCCGGCCGTTTCTTCGTCGCTTGTGTCGCCTTCCTCCGCATTGCCGCCGGAGTTTGTCGGATTGAGCAATCCACACTTGTCCATGTATCCCAGCAGGCGTCCGTAATCGACCCCGACGTCCCTCAGGTAGGTCTGGCCATAACAGTTCGGAGCCTTGGACAGGGCGAGCAGGAGATGTATGGCGGAGGCCGATTCCACTCTCAGGCGTGTAGCCTCGAGCACGGTGAAACTCAGCACTCCGTGAGCCGCCCTGGAGAAATTGATCTTGTCAATGTCAGAGAACGGTATGTGCTCGTTTGTGAATATTTTGCCGTCTATGAACTGCTTCAGCTCCTGGAGGTCCACCTCGAGCCCTTTAAGCACTTCGCACGCATCGTTGTCACCATGCCTGATGATGCCCAGGAGGAGGTGGTCAGGCCCGATTCCGTAACTTCCTGTCCTCATCGCCTCCTCTCTGGAGAAGTTGATGACAAGATTCAGCTCTTCTGATATTTTTATGGTCATATTTTTCTCTTTACACCGCGAATTTACGAAATTTTTCAGTATCTTTGCAATCTATGTGAAAAATGCGCAAATCGCGCCAAATCGCCTGAAAACGGGCAAAAATCGCATTTTTCGAAAAAACGGCGCAGCTGGACAGAGCAATTGAGTTCAAAAACAAAATTATAGATTTTTATTGATTATTTATGGAAAATGACGAGACAACTGCTCAGGGACAGGAAGAGACAATCGTAGTCCCGACGGGCAGAATCGAACAGGTCAATATCGACCAGCAGATGAGGAGTGCGTACATCGACTACTCCATGTCGGTCATCGTGGCCAGAGCCCTTCCTGACGTCAGGGATGGACTCAAGCCGGTTCAGCGCCGCGTGCTTTTCGGTATGGAAAGGCTCGGCCTGGACTATTCGGGTCCGACCAAGAAATCGGCCGCCATTGTCGGAGAGGTCATGGGAAAATACCATCCGCACGGCGACTCCAGCATATATGACACAATGGTCCGTCTCGCACAGGACTGGAACCTCAGGTATCCTCTGGTCAAGCCTCAGGGTAACTTCGGTTCCATGGACGGATATTCGGCAGCCGCCATGCGTTATACGGAGGCCAAGCTCGAGAAGATCTCCGAGGCTGTGCTTGCCGACCTTGACAAGAACACTGTCGATATGGTCAAGAACTTTGACGAGAGCTGCGACGAGCCTACGGTGCTTCCTACCCGTATTCCTCTGCTTCTCGTGAACGGTTCTTCGGGTATCGCTGTCGGTATGGCCACCAATATGGCCCCGCACAACCTGAGCGAATGCTGTGATGCTATCTGCGCCTACATCGACAATCCTGACATCGACACTGAGGGACTTATGGAGTTTGTGAAGGCGCCTGATTTCCCTACAGGAGGCATCATCCGTGGCTATTCAGGAGTCAGAGATGCGTTCGAGACCGGACGCGGAAGGGTAGTCATCCGTTCCAAGACTGAAATCGAGGTCGAGAAAGACGGCCGCGAGACCATCATAGTCACAGAGGTGCCTTACATGGTCAACAAGAAGGAGATGATCAAGAAGATGGCCGACCTTGTCGAGGAAAAGAGAATCGACGGCATCGCCGACATCAACGACTTCACGAACCGCAAGGGCATCAGGATCGCCATCAAGCTCAAGAAGGGTGCCAATTCAGGTGTAGTCCTGAACCAGCTCTTCAAGATGAGCCCTCTGCAGAGCAGCTTCTCTGTCAACAATGTCGCCATCGTGAACGGCCGTCCTTGCACCCTCAATCTCAAGGACCTCATCGCCAATTTCGTCAAGCACCGCCACGAGGTCATCATCCGCAGGACACAGTACGACCTGGACAAGGCCCGCGCCCGTGCCCACATCCTCGAAGGACTCCTCAAGGCCCTTGACATCATCGATCAGATCATCGCCATCATCCGCGGGTCCAAGACTGTCGACATCGCAAAGGCCAGCCTCATCGAACAGTTCGGCTTCTCCGAGATTCAGGCCTCAGCCATCGTCGAGATGCGCCTGCGCCAGCTTACGGGACTCGAAAGAGACAAGCTCCAGGCTGAGTATGACGACACCATGAAATTCATCGCTTACTGCGAGGAAATCCTTTCCAGCCATGACCGCCAGATGGAGGTCATCAAGGAAGAGACCATGGAGATCAAGGAGAAATATGGTGACGTCCGCCGCACGGAGATTGTCCCTGACGAGGGTGAGTTCAACCCTGAAGACTTCTATGCCGACGAGGATGTCGTCATCACGATATCCCATCTCGGATACATCAAGCGCACCGCACTTTCCGAATACCGCACCCAGAACCGTGGCGGAAAGGGAATGAAGGGCAGCGCAACCCGCGAGGAGGACTTCATCGAGCACATCTATGTCGCCAACATGCACAGCACGATGCTCTTCTTCACCCAGAACGGCAAGTGCTACAGACTTAAGGTATATGAAATCCCTGAGGGCACACGCTCTTCGAAGGGACGTCCGGTCCAGAATGTCATCAGCATCGAGCCTGAGGATATCATCAAGACCTACATCAATGCCCGCAGCATCGAGAGCGAGGAATATGTCAACAGCCATTATGTCCTCCTCGCCACCAAGAAGGGTATTGTCAAGAAGACATCGCTTGCCGAGTTCTCCAACAAGAGAAGCCGCAACAAGGGTATCAACGCCATCACTGTCCGTGACGGAGATGAACTTCTCGACGCAATCCTCACAAAGGGTGACAGCCAGGTTCTCCTTGCCGCACGCAACGGCCGCTGCTGCCGCTTCGACGAGGATGATGCACGTCCGCTCGGAAGAACCGCTTCCGGTGTCAGGGGCATCAGCATCGACGATGACGACGAGGTCATGAGTGCAGTATGCTACAACCCTAACGATGAGGATGCATCGGCACATACCGCTCTGGTAGTCAGCGAGCACGGCTTCGGAAAACGTACCGGATTCGAGGAGTACAGACTCACCAACCGTGGCGGAAAGGGTGTCAGGACGCTCAACATCACCGAGAAGACAGGTTCTGTCGTCGCCCTGAAGAACGTCACCGAGGACAATGACCTCATGATCATCACCCGCTCCGGTCTGACCATCAGGATGTCCGTTTCCGATATCCGCGAGGCCGGACGTGCCACCCAGGGTGTCAAACTCATCAACATCAAGGACAACGACCTCATCGCATCCGTCACAGTAGTCCCTAAACAGGAAGACGAAATCGTCGTGGGAGAAGGCTCTGACGAAAATGGCACGGACGTTGCTATCAGTGAAAATGAAACCGAATAATATTAACATTTAACCAACATAATTATGAAAAAGATTTTATTCGCCCTGGCATTGATCCTCTCTGTTACGGCAGCCAGCGCACAGACCAAGACCCCAGCCGCAGCCAAGTCAGCACTTGACAAGGCAGTTGCTGCTACCGAGAATGCCAAGAAGGCGGCAAAGCCTGCCACCTGGCTCAATCTTGGAAAAGCATATCTCGATGCTTACAATGCCCCTACAGGCGTCATCCTCGCCGGTATCGACAAGAACCAGCTGATGTTGATGGGTTTCAACGAGAAGCCTGTTTCCAGCGAGATGGAGCCGGTCACCATCGGCGACCAGACCATCTTCAAGGAGGTTTATGCTGACAAGAATGTCTATTATTATCAGAATGGTACAGTTGCCTTTACAGAAGTAACCAAGCCGGTTGTGGAGAATGCTCTCGCAAAGGCTGTCGAGGCTTACGCCAAGGCACAGGAGCTTGATCTCAAGGGCTCTTCCGCAAAGAAGATCGAAGCCGCAATGGAGGACGTCCACACAAAGGCTATCGATGAGGCTTACCTTCATTACAACTTCGGCCGTATGGCTGAGGCCGGCGAACTGTTCTCCCTTGCTTCCGAGGCATACGCAACTACAGGCAAGGCTGACTTCGAGAACCAGTACAACGCTGCATACACATACAAGGCTGTCGGCAATCTCGACAAGGCTGTAGAGCTTCTCAACAAGTGCCTTGACAACGACTACTATCACGATGGTGACGTTTACTCACAGCTCGGTGACATCTACAAGACTGTCGACTCTACCAAGGTGATTCCTGTCCTCAGAGAAGGATTCGAGAAATTCCCGGAGAACCAGGGTATCCTCGTAGGACTCATCAACAGCTACATCGAATCCAAGGCTGACGTCAACGAGGTCATCGAACTTATCGACAAGGCCATCGTTCTCGAGCCTAACAATGCATCTCTCTACTACGTGAAGGGCAACATCTACAAAGAACTCGACAACGAGGAGCAGGTTCTTGCAAGCTATGACAAGTGCTTCGAGGTTGATCCAAGCTATGTGTTCGGATTTGTAGGCGAAGGCCAGTACTACTATGACAAGGCTCTCCAGATCCTCGAGGACGCTCAGGATGCTGATTGGAGAACTTACGACAAGGAGTTTGCAAGGTACAAGGAAGTGATGAAGAAGTCCATCGAACCGTTCGAGAACGCATTCAACATCACAACTGACGAGGGTGTGAAACTTGGCGTTGCTGAGTACCTCAAGAACATCTACTTCCGCTATCGCGATCAGGATGATTTCCAGGCCAAGTACGATCAGTTCAACGAGTACGTTAAAGCTAATCAGCAGTAGAGACGCTCTACTTGCAGATAATATCTGAAAGAGGGACCTTGTTCCAGTCGAATGACGGAATGAGGTCCTTTATTTTTTGCGGTTCTCTGGTCGGTTGAAGGCCGGCATAATATGCCAGTAGGCCAGTTACCTGTTCAGGTGTCATTGTTTTTCGGATCTCTCCCATGTCCATGTCCTTGTCACGTTTGCACAGACGTCGTCCGTCTGCTGCGCAAAGTAGTGGGATATGTGCGAAGGAAGGGGGAGTGAAGCCCAGCAGCTCATGCATCCATGCCTGTTGCGGACTGCTCAGAAGCAGGTCGTTGCCGCGCACTACCTCTGTAACACCCATAAGGGCGTCATCGATGACTACAGCGAGCTGGTATGCAGCAATGCCGTCTGCACGACGCACGATGAAGTCGCCGCATTCTTTAGCGAGATTCACGCTCACAGGGCCGTAGTGGCGGTCTATGACTGTGACCTCCTCATCGGGCACCATAATCCTCCACGCCGGCTTTTTATCTAGGTTTATGCTCGCAAAAATGTCATCACGCTCCAGCCATAGCTCACGGCAAGTACCGGGATAGATGATGCGGCCATCAGACTGATGGGGAGCAGATGCGGCCAGCAGATCGGCACGTGAGCAGTAACATGGATAGATGAGCCCTTGACCGGCCAGTCTTTCGATGTAGCTGTCATATATTTCACCGCGATTGCTCTGGCAATATTCGGGATGGTCCATGCCACCTTCGTCCCACTCTAGCCCGAGCCATAGCAGATCGTCCTCGATCTGGCGCGAGAATTCCTGCCGGCTGCGACCGGGATCGAGATCTTCTATGCGGAGGAGCCATTGCCCGCCTTGACTTTTTGCAGACAAAAACGACAAGAATGCACTCAGGGCATTGCCCAGGTGCATTCTTCCAGTAGGTGATGGTGCGAAACGTCCTTTCACTTATTTGCGGCTTGCTTTTTTGTTTTTCTTGCGTTTGTTCTTGCTGACCTGCGTACGGACTGCAAGTGCAACGGCCAAAAGAACAACAACGGCAATGACAATGACTGTGGTGTAGTTTGCGTTCTGTCCTTTGATGCGGCTCCACATGGAGATGAGTTTCTCTGTGTCCTGGCCCCAGTCGTGCTCGAGAGCGCAAAGCTCTATTGTGTGACGGCTAGGATAAAGTGTAGGGTCCACGCATACTTCCTCGGCACCAGGGAAGAAATATGAAACGTCGATAGGGTCGAATTCTTCGTCAATCTGGCTTTCAAGAACACTGATATCGCCGTTTGCAGAGATGTAGCCGGTCTCTTCCATATTGCGGATTGCAATGTCAGGACGGCACATGAAGTTGATGAAGAGGG
>JAZRVQ010000065.1:0-20251 GCA_045599265.1 Candidatus Cryptobacteroides sp.
CGAGGACGTGCGCCACAACGGAGGCGGCTATATGGACACAGAGGGGGCGCCGGCCGGGACCGAAGTGCTGGCTCTTTTCGGAACAGACCCGTCCGGTTCAAAAGGCACCGGATTCTACGGCAAGCCGAACGTCTGGGCATACAAGGCATCTGAACGCAGCGGACGTGCCGTTGTGAGCGGCTCGCACCCGGAAGACGGCCGTGAAGGGGAAATTCTTGACCTTACCACGTCAATGTTCATGTATGCCGATGCAGGACACGGCTGCGCAAAAGTCAAGGGAGTACTTCACAACGGGGAGAAACGTTTTATGGATGACATTCTGGGTTACGAACCGGAATACGGCGCTATCGGTGACCTGCAGTGCCACCATTTCGCTGTATATCTCCCCTCTCCTAAATCCAGATTGAATGTCACATTGGCCGGAAAGGAAGGTTACGACATGCAATTGTATGTAAAGAAAGACAATTTCGCCTTCCCGGAGAACATGCCGGATTATCAGGAGACTGCTCCGGCATCATCACAGACTCTCTCAATCGACAGCCCGGAAGCAGGACTTTGGTATGTGACGGTCCGCTGCGCCACCACAGTGGAATCCACCCTTACTGTGACAGACAAGTCCTCAGGCAAGGGCCGCCAGTTTGTATATTCCGGCAAAACGGAAGTCCTGGAAGGCGTGCCGTACACAATTGTTGCCGATTGGAAATAAACTATTGAAACATTTTTTTGTTTCTTTGAAACATAATATATATCTTTGCAAAAAACAAGGATATGGATGCTTTGAAACTACGGGATGCCAGAAAATCTTTGGGCATGACACAGAATGACTTAGCCAAGACATTAGGAGTGTCAAGGAGTTTTTATGCCCTTATGGAAACCGGGAAGAGGGCTGTTTCAGATGATGTCGAAGCGATGGTTGCACGTCTCGCTCCGAACAGCGTCGTTGATGGATACGCCGGCACTGCCGGAGCTGAAAAAGAGAACACTCTCAACGAACCGGCTGGAACATATTCAGTTACACCACAGTATGCCCGCAAGAACTTTATGTCATTGATAGAAAGAGTGGATTCCGGTCAAGATGTTGTCATTTCCGTCGGAGCGAAAAGATATCGTCTGACAGATTGCAGCCAGTCAGTGTCTCCGTCGCTGGACAGATGGTTCGACAATCCAGAAAACATCGCCATGCTGACAGAAAGAATCAAGGCATATGAATCCGGAAAAGAAAAGACAATGAGCCTTGAAGAAGCTAGAGAGATATGGGCAAATACAAAATAAAACTCACTGAAAAGGCCGTCAATGACATTTCTCAATATCTCAAACATGGAGACAAGGCCTCATTCAGCAAGGTTCAGGTGCTTTTGAATGAACTGGCCGAGCATCCGGAAATCGGGACCGGCAAGCCAGAAGAACTGAAATATTCCTTAAAAGGATACTGGTCGCGCAGAATAAACAAAAAAGACAGATTGATATACACCATAAACGAAGAAGTTATCACCGTTGTTGTCGTATCAGCCTCAGGGCATTACCAATAAAATAATAATTTTCGTACCTTTATAGCAAATAGTCAACTGATGAAAGCTAGCAGATATATATTGATCGTGGCGGCGGTGCTGGTATGTGCAGGCGCCGGAGCGAAAGGCAAGAAGGACAAATCCCTCACAAGCGCCGGGATGGAGTATCTGAACAGGTCAT
The DNA here is from genome assembly GCA_045599265.1 of Candidatus Cryptobacteroides sp. Lineage (GTDB taxonomy): Bacteria > Bacteroidota > Bacteroidia > Bacteroidales > UBA932 > Cryptobacteroides. Next base: position 1,690 of record JAZRVQ010000065.1, read on the forward strand.
TCGATGTGTACGATGCCCTGCAGAAAGAAATCCACGACTACGCCGAGGTCGGCTATCAGGAATACAAGAGTGCCGATGCACTGTGTCGGCATCTTGAAGAGAACGGTTTCAAGGTCGAAAAGGGCATAGCAGGCCTTCCAACTGCATTTGTGGCCACTTACGGAAGCGGATCTCCAGTCATCGGGCTGATGGCCGAATACGACGCCCTGCCCGGTCTGGCCCAGGAGACTGTGCCGTACAAATGTGCCCCGGAAGGTGGCGGAGCCGGCCACGGCTGCGGGCACAATCTGCTCGGGACAGCTGCTGTCGCCGGGGCCGTGTCGATATCGAAATGGCTCGCAGAAGGCCATCAGGGCACGGTCAAGCTGTTCGGCTGTCCTGCAGAGGAAGGTGGAGGCGGAAAGGCGTACATGATGAGGGAGCACTGCTTCGACGGCCTTGATGCCATGCTTGACTGGCATCCTGACACCCAGATAACTGTCAATGACAAGACCGGCCTTGCCAATGTTCAGGTGCGGTTCACCTTCACAGGCCGAAGTGCACATGCCTCCGGGGCACCTGAGAACGGCCGCTCCGCACTGGACGCAGTGGAGGCGTTCGATTATATGATGAACCTGATGCGCGAACACGTGCCTTCATCGTCACGTATCCATTACGTCATAACGGACGGAGGCAAGGCACCGAACATAGTACCCGACCGCGCTGAAGTGGTGTATTATTTCCGCAGTCCGAAACGCACAATCGTGGGAGACATATTCGACCGGGCATTGAAGGCAGCCGAAGGCGCCGCACTCGGCACCGGCACGACCTTCGAGTATGAAGTCATGTCGGGCAATTACGAAAGGCTCCCGAACACAGTTCTGTCAGACATCATTTATGACAAACTCCTCAAAGTCGGCGGCATCCAGTTTGACGAGACAGAGATGGCATTTGCTCTCGAGATGATGCACAACAGCGGCGTGACTGACACAGAGGCCGCACTGAAACGCGTCCAGACCGTGATTCCGCCATCGGAGAACAAACTGTCCGAATGGGTGTCCAGCGACGTGGGCAATGTGACATGGGGCGTACCGACCGGCAGTTTCAGGATGGCGGCGTTCGTTCCGGCCGGCGGCGGGCACTGCTGGCAGCAGGTTTCATCAGGAGGCACGACAATAGGCACTAAAGGCGTTGTCAATGCCGCCAAGGTGTTCTATCTGACCGCATATGAGCTGTACAACAATCCGGAAAAGGTTGCAGCCGCAAAGGACGAATTCGAGTCCCGCAGAGGACCAGGATTTGTGTTCGAGCCGCTTATGGGCGACCGCATGCCACCGTTTGATTACCAATCTGCAAAATAACCCGTCATGTTCAGATACTATATCCTCACGTTTATGGCGGCCATGTCGCTGGCCTGCACTGCAGCCGGGACCACGGCATCTCCGTCACGTCAGCCGGAGATGCTCGTCGTAGAGTCTCCGAACCTCAAATGCAACGACACCGTACTGGTTTATTCGCCTTCCGCCGACATCGCTGCACGCGCACTCCCGACGGCCTTCCTCCTCCATGGATACAGCGACAACTACACCGCCTGGAGCAACCACATGGACCTGCAGGCCTTCAGCGACAGCACCGGGTTCAGGATCATCTGCCCGGACGGGTTCTACAAGAGCTGGTATGTCAACGATGCCGACCCCGGCAAGATGCAGTGGAGGACATTCTTCTGGGATGAACTGTGGCCTTTGATTGACGAAAGATACGGACTGGAAGCCGACAGGACCTTCATAACGGGCCTCTCCATGGGCGGTCAGGGCTCCATCAACATCTTCCTGGACCATCCGGAACGGTTCCGCGGGGCCGGTTCAATGAGCGGGGTGCTCAATCTTGCCCATGCCGGAAGCCTCAATAAAGGAATTGCAGAAATACTGGGTGCAAAAGACTCCAAGGACCCGAAATATACCTGCCAGTCCGCCTGCAACCGTCTGGGCCGCATAGCCGAGGCCGCTGCCGAGCACGGATTCGACCCTGACGACAAAATCCTCGTCATCACTTCAGGAGAGTTCGACAAGACATACATGCAGGGATCGATCGACACCGAGCTGAAGTGCCGCGAACTCGGGCTCAGATACATCTATATGATGTCTCCGGAAAAACACACCTGGCCATATTGGACCTGGGTCATCAACTACCATTTCGACTGGTTCCAGCAGATTCTGGACGGCGGGAAATACAACAATCCCAAGAAATAGCGCCTTATGAAACTGCCAAAGATAGCACTTGTCTGGAGAGTCCTCATTGCCTGCATACTGGGCATCTGCTTCGGACTTTTCCTTCCCGTACCGATAGTCAGGATATTCACCACATTCAGCGCCATCTTCTCCCAGTTCATCGGTTTCCTGGTTCCTCTCATCATCCTGGGACTCGTCACGCCAGCCATCTGCCGGGTTGGCAAAAAGGCAGGCAAGATGATTCTGACAACCGTCCTGCTGGCATATTTCTCAACGGTGCTGGCCGGGTTCTTCTCCTATTTCACCAGTGCCGGCCTGTTCCCGAAAATCATCGGTGACAGCGCCACAGGAGCCGAGCTTGCCTCGTCAGTAAATGTGGACCCATTCTTCACAATGAGCATTCCGCCTCTGATGGACGTGATGACCGCGCTTGTACTGGCATTTCTGCTGGGCATAATGCTGACCATGCTGGACAGGGATTACCTGCGCAATGTCGTGTATGACTTCGAAGCCGTTACTGTGATGTCCATCAGAAAGGTGTTCATTCCGCTGATGCCGCTGTATATATTCAGCATTTTCCTCAAGATGGCCCGTACCGGGGAGGCCGTGCCCGTGCTCAAGGTGTTCGCCATGATGATTCTTGTCATCTTCGCAATGAGTCTGGTGTGGCTGACTGTGATGTTCTGTGTTGCCGGCGTGATCTCAAAGAAAAACCCGTTCAAGGCGCTCAGGAGCATGCTTCCGGCATATTTCACTGCCCTCGGCACATCCAGCAGCGCCGCGACCATTCCTGTCACGATGACAAGTGCCGTCAATTGTGGTGTACGTGAAAACATTGCTGCCTTCACGGTCCCTCTCTGCGCAACGATCCACATGCCGGGTTCGATAATCAAGATCACGGCCTGCTCGGTCACAATAATGCTGATGCAGGGAATGAGTTTCGACCTTCTTATGTTCACAGGGTTCATCACACTGCTTGCCATCACTATGGTGGCTGCCCCCGGAGTGCCGGGCGGAGCCATAATGGCAGCCATAGGCGTCCTCACGTCCGTACTGGGATTCGGTCCTGTCGAGCAGGCACTCATCATTGCCCTCTATGTCGTGATGGACTGCTTCGGTACAGCCTGCAATGTCACCGGAGACGGAGCCATCTCACTGATCATCAACACATTCTTCAAAGAAAATCTTTCTCCTGAGCAATAACAAGGTTTTTGCTCATAATTCATACTGTTTTCCCTTTTTCATGAGCATTTTTGCTGTTTCTGCTCATGGGTTATGATATTGTCTCTAAAATGTCTATTTTTGACACGAAGCTACGGTACCTTAACAATTTATTATTATGGACGTACCGTCTTTTGTCAACACCGAACGCCTTTGCGAGCAAAGGTTTCTGAATTCTAGCCCATTCTGGCATTTATTCACTCTTGAGAATTTCCCTATCATCTTTCACAACAAAGATGAATTCAAAATGGGGATGAATCTATTTGCGCTTTCGATAATGCTGTTTCCTGTGATCAAAACATTTTCTTTTGAGTTGATGTCCAATCATATCCATTCCGCTATGGCTGGCAATGAAGCAGAAATCAAGAACTGGTTTCAGGTCTTCTGCAAGATAATGGCGAAGAACCAGGAATTCGAAAGCATTGCTCCGCAACTGTCAACAGCAGTCCGCTTGAATCCAATAGAATCATTGGATGCATTACGTAACAATATCGCTTATGTAAACCGGAATGGTTCAGTAATCAACCCTGATGAAACGCCGTTCAGTTACCCGTGGGGGGCAAACAGGTATTACTTCAACCCGGAAGCAATGGAAAGGTATAAGTACGAAAAGAAGATTGTCACATTCCGGGAGAAGCGCATTATGTCACACAGTGGTATGTTTGACAAGATAGGCAGCATATATTCTCTTGATGGCATAATTTCCCCTATGTGCTTTTGTTCGATTGAAGAAGGACAATTATTCTATCGTAATGCACGTCAATATTTAAGCAAAATCACAAAAAATCTGGAAGCACAAAAGGAGATTGCCTCCAGTATTGGAGAATCTATTTTCTATTCTGATGATGACCTTTATTCGATGATTCTGACAACCTGCTCAAAGAAGTACGGTTGTCCTTCACCAGCAGTGTTGACAAAAGACGAAAAGTTGGAACTGGCGAAAATGCTACACTTCGATTATAATGCTGGCAATAAGCAAATTGCAAGAATGTTGAAATTGGAGATCAGCTTGGTCAACGCTCTGTTTCCATGAGCAAAAACAGAAGTATTGCTCAAAAACAAAGGAATTATCATGATAATATGAGCAAAAAGGCCAAGTCTGCACACAAACACTACAGCAGCAGGGTAAGCAGCCGGAAGGCGACGAAGGCAACGGCCCAGGCCAGTAGGAGGGAGTGTATGACCGTGAAGGCAGCCCAACCGCGGCCTATCTCGCGCCTGAGGGTGTTCACCGTGGCGATGCAAGGGAAATAGAGGAGCACAAACAGCATGAATGCGATGGCTGTCGCAGGGGTGAAATCCCCGCTGGAGCGCATTGCAGCAGCGAGCGAGGTGTTGTCATCCGCATGGTAGAGTATGCCCATGGTGCTGACGATGGCCTCCTTGGCCGGAAGACCGGTGATCAGGCACACATTCATTTTCCAGTCAAAACCGAGAGGTTCCATCACAGGAGATACGGCCTTGCCGACCATGGCAAGATATGATTCCTCCTTGTTGACGCCCCTGTCAGTGCGGTCGGCAGGGAAATATTCCAGTGCCCAGATGATAACGGACGCTGCCAGGATGACTGTCGAAATCTTCTGCAGATAGTCGGCCACCCTTTCCCAGATATGGTGCCCGGTGTTCCTCCAGGTTGGTTTGCGGAACTCAGGAAGTTCGGACACGAAGTCGTCGTCACGTTTGCGGAACAGCGGCGTGTGCTTCATGATGAAGGCGAAAAGGATGGACAGCAGGATGCCCAGAAGGTAGAGCGACATCATCACAAGCGCCTTGTATTTCACGAAGAACGCCCCCACGAACAGCATATAGACCGGAAGACGGGCAGAGCATGACATGAACGGAATCATCAGCATGGTGAGTGTCCTGTCCTTGCGGTCATCGATGCTCCTGGCGGCCATGATGGCAGGCACGTTGCAGCCGAACCCGATCAGCATAGGCACGAACGAACGGCCGTGCAGGCCTATCCGGTGCATTATCTTGTCCATCACGAACGCAGCACGGGCCATATACCCGCTGTCTTCAAGCAATGAAAGGAAGAAAAACAGGATAATGATGTTGGGAAGGAAAGCCAGCACGGCGCCCACGCCCCGGACTATGCCATCGACCACGAGACTGCTCAGCCAGCCTTCAGGCAGGATGCCCCGAAGCCAGAGGCAAAGCATGTCCACACCATTTTCTATCCAGCCCTGCGGATATTTGCCGAGCGCGAACGTGGCCGCAAAAACAAGGAAAAGCACCGCCACCAGAAGCGGGAAACCCAGCCAGCGGTTGGTCAGGACGGCATCGATCTTCTGGGCCGTCGTGTGGTCCGAATCATCATTGCTGTGACGCAGGGTCTCCTGCAGCGCACCGTTGATGAATCCACGCCTGGCAGTATGGACCAGATCGACCGAAGTCTTGCCGAACATGCGCTCCAGATTGCGCTTTGAATTGCCGGCCACGAGCATGATATCCACTGCATTGGGCAGGGACTCGATGTACGGCAGGATGTAGGACTCCCCTTCCAGCAGTCTCACGGCCAGATAACGGGCCGAATACTTGCCGGTGCCGGAGTGCTTCCGTATCTCATCACACAGGAGCAGGATTTCTTCCTCGACGTCCTTGCCATACGGGACCTCAACGTCCCTGAAACTCTCAGAGGGATGTTCAATGATAGAAACTACCTGCTCGAAAAGGATGCGCTTGCCGCGCTGCGTGCCATAATCGGCAGGAATGACCGGGAAGCCCAGGAGCCCGCCGAGCGCCTTGTAATCAACAGAGTGCCCCGTTGCCAGGAGTGAATCATACTTCTCCAGAGCCAGCACCACCTTGACATCCATGTCGATAAGTTTGGTGGCAGGATAGAGCGTGTCCTCCAGGCGGGTGGAGTCCACAAGACCGACCACCACGTCAGGGAGGCGGTCAAGTATCGATGAGATTTCGGGTAAATATTCAAAATGGACACAATAGTCTCCCAGCGATACAGTTTCGTCCTCGAAACTGCCATACGGGCTGACTACAGCCGCAGTGATCGCCTTTTTGCTGTTCCTGGCTCCGTTTTCGGCGAAAGGGCAGACGGAGCAGTTGCCATCACAATATGTTTTCATTTCCTTGCTACGTTATCAGGCCTGCACAGGACCGGCCTCAGAACCTGTTTTAAAATGATTCCATTTATCTTATTATATATCTTTTTGGCTATTTTCCATTTATTTTTCAGTCACAATGGAACCCCATTGCTCCTTCAAAATTAATTAAAAATATCTTAAAAATCTATTATAAAATCTTAAATAAACCATTTCAAAACAGGTTCTCAATATATTATTTTCTAAAATTGGAAATAAATGAACGGCTGGAAGCCGGCGGTGACAAACTGATAGAGCAGGAACACAAAGGCAACACATACAACCATCATGACAGGGATTGGCAGCATTGCGAAATTGAGCCTGTACCAGCGCTTCCAGCGGGCTGGGAGCCAATGTATTATCATTCCCACAACAACCAGGGCGAACACTTTCCAGTATGCAGCGCACACATCCGGGATGATTGCGCTGTTCCATGCTCCGCCTATCTGGTTCACCATATTCTTGGCTGTCTCCCATGCCTCCTCGTTCGCTGTCGCCGGGTCAAGGTTGGACCCGCTGCGGAAGAAGAGTCTGGTGAAACTGATGAAAGTGAAAGTCTGAGCGATAGCCCAGATATTTCCAAGCCGTTCGGTCCATGTCCTCTTGCGGTTCACTCTCTTGTCCAGGCCTTTCGGGTCTGCTCCGAGAGAGTCCGGAGATATGAAATGCCATACAAAACGGACCAATGTTCCGACTGCGACGACTGACATCCAGATGAACAGCATATTCCACACCGGGGCCGGCGAGAAGGTCATCAAGGACCATAGGCCGCCGACAAGCGCAACCATCAGTGTCATCCTTACAACCCAGTTGGACTTGTTCCAAAGCTTGTATATGATCATTCCGATGCCATTCAATCCACCCCATATCATGAAATTCCATGACGCACCGTGCCAGAGACCGCCGAGCAGCATGGTGATGAACGAGTTAGTATTGGAAATCAACATCTTGCGATGATTCGGGACCAACCAGGCAATGACCAGGATAATGGCGGCGAAGGCAATGACACCGACAGTGACCCAGATGTTTCCGGTAAGGATCAGGGCGATCAGCGCGATGAGCGTTATCCAGAAATATGTGCCGAAAGTGGTGTTGCGGTTACCGCCGAGAGGTATGTACAGGTAGGTCTGCAGCCAGCGGCTGAGGGACATGTGCCAGCGTTTCCAGAAGTTCTGCGGGTTAGGCGACTTGTACGGTGAATTGAAGTTCTGAGGCAGGTAGAAGCCCATCAGCATAGCCACACCGATGGCGATGTCCGTATAACCGGAAAAGTCTGCATAGACCTGGAGAGAATATGCAAACAGAGCCGCCAGGTTCTCGAATCCGGAGAAGAGCATAGGGTTGTTGAACACCCTGTCTATGAAGTTGACGGCGATGTAGTCGCTGAGTATGATCTTCTTTGCCAGACCGTTCAGAATCCAGAACACCGCGATTCCGAACTGCCTGCGGGACAGGAAATATGGCTTGTAGAGCTGCGGGATGAACTCCTCGGCACGGACGATGGGACCGGCCACCAGCTGTGGGAAGAAACTTACATAGAAGCCGAAATCCAGAATGTTCGTGACAGGTTTGATGCGTTCCTTATAGACATCGGCCGTATAGCTGATGACCTGGAAGGTGAAGAACGATATGCCGACAGGCAGGACTATCTGGTCCACGTCGAACACTTCCTTGCCGGAGATGAAATTGCCAAGCCATGCGAACACGTCATACACCTCGAAATTGACGCCGAACAGGTTGTTGACCATGTCGGTGAAGAAGTAGGCGTACTTGAAATAACTGAGCAGGAACAGGTCGATGGTGACGCTGCAGACCAGGAAAAACTTCTTCCAGCCACCCTTCTTGGCCCCGGCTATCCTCTGCGCCAGAAAAAAGTCCGAAAAGGTGACGAATATCAGGATGAGGACAAACAGGCCGCTGGTCTTGAAATAGAACAGCAGGCTGACAAAGAACAGGAAGGCATTGCGCAGGAGTCTTCTGTTCTTGACAAGCGCAAAGAGAGCAAAGACAAGCGCAAAGAACGCCCAGAAATTGAACTGGGTGAAGAGCAGAGGCTTGTCCTCATTGAATGCGAACAGTCCTTTCAGGAAGGTCAGTATCAGGTCAAGGTCCATATCATTCTATTTTTACGGACATATAATCATTGAGGAGTGCGTTGTAGAGCATGTCCCCCATAAGTTCATATCCAGTGCGGGAAAAGTGTATCAGGTCAGATGCAGCCAGGCCGGTGTCGCGCCACTGCTCGATCGAGCCCAGATTGCCCATAATGTCGAACATGTCCCATACGCAGCCGTCATACTCCTCCGCCAGTTCGTAGAACGCTTCCTGGACAAGGATGGAATTCTTGTTGGCCATTCCGTATTTGAATATGTCGTTGTTGGTCACGAACAGCATCGCACAGTCCGGATTGGTCCGCCGGAGCATGCCTATTATCTGGCGGTACCCGTCCTTGAAGTTGGCCTTGCTGAAACTGCCCCACTGGACGGCGGCGTCATTGACACCGATGGCAAACACGGCAAGGTCCGGGCAGATGGCGCCGAACTCCGTCTCAAGGCGGCTGCATTTGAGCCAGGACGGAACCGATGCACCGTTGACACCGGAAGAGTAGTACCGTATGCCAGGTCCCTCAAAATCAGGAATCAGGCCCGTCAGGACAAACGAAGCCCCGGAAGGCATGTGCAGACGCACCTGAACGCCCTCGTGCACGCTGTCGAGATATATGACCCAGCCCGATTCTGTCCTTGTGCCGGAATATGTCCTGCCGTTCTCCACGACATAAGGGTACACATCCTCTGAAGAACCATATCCCAGAACATTGAGCTGGGTGAACTGCCAGCGCACTGCATCCTTTGTGGTGTTGAGTGTCAGCGTGATGGAGGCATTGGGGTCGGAAGTCTGAGCCGAGCGGCCCACAAGGCCTATCCCGCAGGATGTGCCGTTCTGAAGATTGTTGACCGTGGTCCATGACCCGGAACAGTCGCAGTTGTAATTCCTGTTGTAGTTCGTCGCTGCCAGAGAATACGGGAAAAGGTCTCCCCTGACACCGCACAGCCCGTCCTGCATGGAAAGCAGGTCTGTCCTGAGCCGGTTGGAGAAGAAATCGGCCTGTACATGCGACCCGCCGACATGCCAGATATTCACTCCGCCCTCTCCAAAAAGAAGGAGATTGTCCAGCTTGTCATAGAACTTGTCCATGACATCATGGCTGCCCGGGAAATGGAGCGTGTTCCACTGATAATGCACGCACGAGTACTCCGCAAGCTCCTTCTGGGGAACCTGCGCTGCCGCTGAAGCGGTGAGCGCCAGCAATATCAGAGTTGAGATAACGTGTCCTGCGCGCATTGCAATTGCAATCTATATAAAGAGTCCAGTTTCACCGAATCAACCTGCTGGTCAGCCGGCGCAGTCCTCCATTTGTAATAATCGTAATATTTGAACAGCATGTCTCCGAAATAATGGCCGACCATGTCTGCGCCCTTGTGGGAGAAATGAATGTAATCCTTGCCGGCAAGACCGCTCTTGACCCACCTGACCATGGAATTCTTTCCTCCCATGACGCCGTACAGGTCCCAATATGCCGCACCGTTGCGGTTTGCGACATTGCGGAGAGTGTCAATGAATCCAGGCAGGCAGGCATAGGTCTGCATTCCTCCTCCACGGTTTGTGGACATATCCGACGGTCCGATGAAAATGATCTTCGCATCCGGGGCCTGTGAATGGATATACTGTATCTGCCGGGCAATCGTTTCACCATAATCGGCGGCCCTCTTTCCGAGGCTCATGCCCGGAACAGAATTGCCACCATACTGGAGAATGATCATCCTGACATTGTTGCCTGCATAGAAATCCTTCAGCTGATCGGCATTGATACGGGTGAATATGGTACCGGAGCAGCCTCTCATCGCTACGTTGTCCACAGAAACACCGTTCTCGCCATCCAGAAGGATACCGTAAACGTCACCGCTTCCCGAAATCTTGAAACTTGCCGTAGAGGTGCTGTCAGGCACGGTGAGACGGTAACGGCGGAGTGCACCCGGAATGGTGTCCATAACCGCCTCGACATCGCCATATTTCACCGTGACCGGCTTCTTCATCGTGTCGGTTATGACTGTCACATTGCGGAAGAACATGCTCGGGACAGGTTCCTTGACACGGGACGAAGGACGGAAAGTCACCGAGAATGTGCCGCCGCCCAGACGGGAGGCCGAGCCCATCATTCCGAAGCGTCCACCGGCCGGGGTGAAATCCTTTTCACCGACATACGCCATGGTCCTCGGAAGAGAATGGCTCCTGCTCTGGATGGTGGTGAGCGTCATGGCCGTCTGCATAGCGGAACACATGCCCACACCGCCACCGCCGAAACGGGACTGGAGCATGTCACGATAGACATGGGTGATTCTGTCCTCTTCGAGCTGGGAATCGCCATAATGGACAATTCTCATCGGATACAGCATGGCGCTGTCAAGGGCGTCGAAGAATGCATCCAGATATGTCACATCGCCATCGGGGAAGGACAGTCTGATAGGGTCTGTCGTGTGGAATTCCATAAATTCGGCTTCCTCCCGGGAACGCACCTGGGCAAGCAGCCTGGCAAGCACAAGCGCTGTCGTGTCTTCCTCTTCTCCGTCATCCAGCAGGTCGTCGGTCAGGGCGTCCCTGATGGACAGGAAACGGAGCTGAAGTGTCACTCCTTCTTCCGGGAAATAGGTGCAGAGCAGTCCCAGAAGGGCAATGACTCCGAAAATGAACAATACTATCTTATATGCTTTCATTCCCTTACTTGACATTCTTGTAGATCTTGAGTTTCTGGCCTTCTGCTATCTTGTCGGCAGACTTCAGCCTGTTGTCCTTGACAATCTTGCTCACCGACGTATTGTACTTACGGGCTATCGATCCAAGGTTCTCTCCCTTCTTGACTGTGTGGTAGATCGGCTTCGGAGTTGACGAAGCAGGCTTGCGCACAGTGGAGGAAGAAGAGGAAGCGGTTCTCTGCGAAGTCGTGGAAGAGGAGGCCGATGTGGTGGATGTCGATGCCGGAGTTCCCGACGAGGCGCTTACCCCTTGACCTGCAAGGGCCAGGGCAGAGCGTTCCTGAGGCGTCTGGGTCTTCGGAACGCTGGAGCGCGCGGTGGAATACATGGCGGAAGCCCTCCTGCGGAATGAGTCAGCCTTGGCGGACGGGATCCTGAGCACGGCACCCTCGGGAAGGAACTCCGCCGAAGCGGAGATGGCCGGATTCCAATATTTCAACGACGAGAACGGAGCATTCAAAACATCGCACAGTTCAGAGACCATCACTGGTCCTTCCAGTTTGATTTCATCCAGACGGCAGTCATCCGGGGCGATGAATTCACCGAGTTCCTCTCTGTTGCGGTCAAGTTTCTTCATTGCACCTGACGGGTCTGATGCGAGAGACGGCCTGTGCGCCACAGTGAAATACTGGGCCAGGGTTTTCTGCTCGTCACGTCCGAACTGACGGTACAAGGCCTCAAGATAGGCCACTGCCGACCTTGTGCTGAGTTCCATGTCCCTGCGGGCGTCATAAGTCTCCGAAACCGTGAGGCCGTACGTGCGCGCCACCGGACCGGCAAGCGCCCATGCACCGACTGTGTATGTGTCCGAATAGTCCGGATTGCAGTCGGTCAGGAGCAGCGGAAGATAGCAGAACCGTTCCGGGAGTCCGGCATTTTTGACGTTCGACCTGATAAGGTCTTCATATTCAAGAAATGTCTTGAACCCGGCGGCCCCGGCACTGAACGAAAACAGGCATAGCAGGGTCAGTGAATACAGTATTTTATTTTTCATTCGGTTCTTGCACATAATCGGACAAATATACGAAAATGGCATCGTTATTCAATGCAAATGCCGTGCATAATTGTTATATTTGCAGAACATGAACAACATTCTGGTCATAGTCGTGACCCACAACGGGATGAAATGGGTGGAGAAATGTCTCTGCTCAGTGGCGATGTCCACGGTGAAGGCGGATGCATTCGTGGTCGACAATGCCTCGACTGACGGCACGCCGGAGTGGATTGAGGAGAACTTTCCCGGCACCGTCCTGGTCCGCAGCAAGGAAAACCTCGGTTTCGGGGCCGCCAACAACATAGGGATGAAGTATGCCCTGGAGCACGGCTATGAATATGCCTATCTGCTCAACCAGGACGCCTGGCTGCTTGCCGGCACGCTCGGTGGCCTTCTGGAGGCATTCCGCCTTTCCGACGAGGCCGGCGAGAATTTCGGTGTGCTCTCCCCTATGCAGATGAGCGCCGTGCCCGGCAAGGTCGATGCCCGGTTTGTCAAGTGGTACAGGATATCCAAGCCCATCACAGACAGCGGCATCAAGGAAATGGACTTCGTGATGGCCGCCCACTGGATGATATCGAGGCGCTGCCTGGAGACGGTGGGAGGATTCTCGCCCGCATTCAAACTGTACGGGGAAGACGACAACTGGCTCCACAGGGCCCGCTATCACGGTTTCCGCTTCGGCGCTGTCAATTCGGTGGAGGCAGTGCATGACCGCCTGAACAGGCCGGACCCGAAGGAAAGGCGCATGCGCCTGAAATGCATCGCATCCGTGGTCAAGGTCAGCGACCCGAACGCCTGCCTTGCCTGGAGACTGGTCCGGCAGCCTCTCGAACTGCTCGGCATGTCAGTGATACGCCGGTCCACCATTCCATTGAAATTCATTCCTGAACTGATCAAAAGATACAAAGAACTGATAACCCTCCGCGACCAGTCCAAAAGGCCGGGCGCATTCTTGTAAACCATTATGAAAAAGACACTTGCCATCCTTTTCTGCCTGTCCGTATGCATTGCAGGCATCGCACAGACCTACCCGTACCAAGACCCTTCGCTCAGTCCCGGGGAGCGCGCCGCTGACCTTATCGGACGCCTTTCCATGGAGCAGAAGACAGCCCTGATGCTCTACAATTCACCGGCAATTCCGGAATGGGGCATCAACAACTACAACTGGTGGAGCGAAGCACTGCATGGATCAGCCAGAAACGGCCTTGCGACGGTGTTCCCGCAGGCTATCGGAATGGCGGCAAGCTGGGATGACGCACTTCTCCAGCAGGTCTTTGACATTGCCAGCACCGAACAGCGCATCAAATTTGCCGCAGCGCGCAGGGCGGGAGACGTGAAGCAATACAACGGACTGACGGTATGGACACCGAACATCAACATATTCCGTGACCCTCGCTGGGGACGCGGCCAGGAGACCTACGGAGAGGACCCATACCTGACCAGCCGCATGGGATATGCTGTCGTGAACGGTCTTCAGGGCGACACATCGGAGCAGTATGACAAGCTCCACGCCTGCCTGAAGCACTATGCCATACACAGCGGCCCGGAGAGCGAGCGACACCGTTTCGACGTACAGAGTCTGTCCCGACGAGACCTTATGGAGACCTACCTTTTTGCATTCAGGAAACTTGTCCAGACCACTGACGTCAAGGAGGTGATGTGTGCATACAACGCATTCGAAGGCCGTCCTTGCTGCTCATCCGACAAACTTCTCACCAAGATCCTGAGGGAAGAATGGGGTTACAGGGGCCTTGTGGTCACGGATTGCTGGGCTGTTTCAGACCATTACAAATCATACGGTCACAACATCTATCCGAACGATCCTGCCACGGCATCCGCCATGTCCGTCATCAGCGGTGCCGACCTTGAGTGCGGTGACTCGTTCAAATTCCTGATGGAGGCATACAATGCGGGTAAGATCAAGGAGACCGACATCGACAGGGCCGTGCTCAGAATCCTCACTGCACGCTTCGAACTCGGAGAGATGGACGACGTGGACCAAGTCAAATGGAACAAGATTCCAGAAGAGACACTGGCCTGTGAACAACATCATCTGGTTGCCCTCCAGATGGCACGCGAGACCATGACTCTGCTCCAGAACCGTTCCGGCATCCTGCCTCTTCCGAAGACAGGACTGAAATATGCCGTCATAGGTCCTAACGCCGCTGAGGAAAGAGTGCTCTGGGGCAACTACAACGGCATTCCGCGCGAGACCACAAGCGTGCTCGAGGGCATCGTGGCCAAGGTGGGAGCGGAGAACGTCATCTACTCGAAAGGCTGTCCGATCGCCTCCATTGCAGCCGACGCAGACATGACGCGCTACAGCACAAGCGAAGGCAATGCGCACGATGTTTTCGGACTCTACAAGGACATGCTGGAGGCCGATTTCGACATCAACGAGATTGCAGACGCCGATGTCATAATATATGTGGGAGGCATCTCCCCTATGCTCGAAGGCGAGGAGATGATGGTTCCGTTCGAGGGATTCAAGGGCGGCGACCGCACAAGCATCGAATTGCCTCAGGTACAGAGAGACTTCATCAAGAAACTTTCCGGGACAGGCAAGCCTGTCGTGATGGTGGGAATGTCAGGTTCCGCCGTTGCTATCACTCCTGAGTCGGAGGCATGCGACGCAATCCTCTGGGCCTGGTATCCGGGCGAAGCAGGCGGAGAAGCTGTCGCTGACGTGCTTTTCGGAGACTGCAACCCTGGCGGCAAACTGCCTGTCACATTCTACGCATCTGATGAGCAGCTGCCTGATTTCAACGATTACGACATGGCCGGACACACCTACCGATACAGTACAGAGAAGCCACTCTTCGCATTCGGACACGGTCTGAGTTACAGCACATTCAAATATGGCAGGGCACGCATCCGCAAGGACGTCCTCCGCATCCCGGTACGCAACACCGGCAAGGTTGACGGCACCGAGACCGTCCAGCTCTATGTGCGCGACGAGGCAGATGCAGAAGGCCCTTCAAAGTCGCTCAGAGGCTTCAAGAAGGTGGAAATCCCTGCCGGGAAGAAGGTCGTCGTGGAGATTCCTCTCACCGACGAGGTGTTTGAGCTCTATGACGAACTGTCAGGTGACGTCAAGCCTCAGACCGGCACGTTCACCCTCATGTACGGCACATCATCAGACGCCCTCAAATCGAAGAAGTACAGCCGCAGGTAAAGAGTTTATTTTACCATCCAGACATTGAGTGAAAGGTAGCCCTGCTTGCTGAAATCGGGGCGGCAGACGAATATTCGGTTGTTGAGCCAGGCATATTTGCTGTCTTTCGGCGCCTCGAATTTAGGAGATGTGGTGAAATAGAAGCCCTGGTCGTCGGTCACGATCAGGCCCCAGTTGCGCACGTGGATGCTCACACCGTCGTCGGTGCGGATGCAGTAGATGGCCTCCACCTCTGTCCTTCCGGTCTCGCGGTCGCCAAGCTGGTAATCGGCGCCGCCGGGAAGAATGTCACCCTTGATTTCCGGACCTTCGAACGTGCCGCCCGTAATCGGAATCACTATCCTGTCACCGTGAAAGGTCGCTCCGACCGTGAATGAGTTGTCTATCTGCACCTTGAGTTCAAATGCAAATTCAAGTTCCGGCGCCGGCATCTGGGCAGCCGCAAGGAATGATATTGCCAGTGCGGCAATGATGGTAATAAATCTCTTCATATCAAATAGTTATCTTATATCCCGAATGGAACTGGAAGACCCTTTCGCCAAGGACTTCCTTCAAAATATTGAACGCCACATCCCCGGTACAATGGCCCGTATGAATCTCGAAACTGCCAAGATTGGCCAGACGTCCGGCCAGGGCACGGACCTCGTCGGGATCCATTCTGAAAAGGTGCAGGCCGCCGATGTATGCGGCGATGTCGCGACCCGGCACGGCACTGCGTACCTCTCCGATGATGGTCTCCGGACCTGAATGCGAACAACTGTTGAAGATGACAAGCCCCTTTGGAGTCTCGAAGACAAGACTTCTCTCGTGCGAGAAGTCATCCGGGACCAGCCGGCAGCCGCGCCTCACAAAGAGATGCGCCTTCCTGGCCACCCCGCTGTCCACAGGAGCGCTGTGCGGCACAATCCACACCCCATCGGCCGGCTGGTACACTCCGTCCCGGCGGACAATGCGGTCCGGATACCTTGCCGTCACGCCCTTGGGCAGGCCGATGTATTTATGGAAAATGAATGCCTTGCCGAAACAGTTCTCTGCGGCATTGGGACTTATATGGAACGGCGCCCGGGGATTGGCCCGCAGAAACGCCTCCATGCCCAGGGAATGGTCATAATGGGCGTGGGACAGCACTGCCAAGTCAATGTCAGACAGGTCGATGCCCAATTTCGCAGCATTGTCCATGAACTTGTCCGAACCGCCGGCATCGAGCAGATAACGCCATCCGCCATACTCGATATAGAAGGACAGGCCCCATTCCGAACTGAGTCCTTCCGCATCCTTGTTGTCAATCAAAACCGTTGCATCAACCCGCATATATTGTGTCCTCCTGTACAAAGTTACAAAGGTTTTTATTAACTTTGGGGAAATAGAAGTCTGGATATGAAAAAAATCATCATTACAGCCATTGCCCTGCTGGTCGCAGGAAGCATGGCATTTGCACAGGAAAATGTTTACACCATCACATCGGGAAACGTCAAGATGACAGTCGATGCCGGCCAGGGAGGCAAAATCATGTCCCTCAAATACGGCGAGCAGGAGGTCATTTCGCAGTTCAAGTTCCCTAACGCATTCGGCAGCACGTTCTGGACAAGCCCACAGACCGAGTGGAACTGGCCGCCTGTACCGGAAATCGACAGCATGCCTTACTCAGTCGAGGAGAAGGACGGCCACATCATCATGACGAGCCAGCTGGGCGAGAAGATTCCGATGAGAATAGTCAAGAATTTCTCGGTTGACCCTGCAGACGGAGCCATCGTGATCAGATATTCCATCGTGAACTGCTCCTCTGCCACAAGGAGCGTGGCCCCTTGGGAGATCACCCGTGTGCCTAACGGAGGCGTTGTTTTCTTCGAGTCTCCTGTCAAGAAAATCTGGCCTGCCGGACTGATGGACTTCAAGGGCAAGGCCGGTGCAGCATGGTATCAGATCGACCAGGCAAAGGAAAACCGCAAGACCAATGCAGACGGCGCGGGATGGCTGGCATTCGCAGACAACGGGCTGCTCCTCGTCAAGGAGTTCGATGACATCGCGGCCTCAGACCCGGCTCCCGGAGAGGCCGAAATCCAGGTTTATGTCAATTTCGGCAAGACCTACGTAGAACTCGAGAGCCAGGGCGCATACAAGGCCCTTGAGCCGGGCGAAAGTCTGGACTGGACCGTCAGATGGCATCTCGTTCCGTTCGAGGGCGAAGCCGCACCGTCAAAGACCCTGCTCAAGAAGGTCAAGGCGCTGCTGTAGAGAATAAGAGATTTACAAGATCAGGATTCTTTGACCACAGACTGGGCGAGGTACTCCTTCATGTGGGGGTACCTCGCCCAGTGCACAAACGGCAAACAATTGATATACAGCCCCATGCACTCTATCACACGGGCAAGGTACTCCACCATCTGGCAGGACCTCGCCCATCTGGCAGGCATACACTGACAAAAAACGGCCTGGGCACGTCACGCAAACCATCTTGTGCAGCAAGAAGAAATCGCGTACTGATAATCAACTAATTACAGATTGACCTGCACAAGATGGCCCCGTTTCGGGCTCGTCTTGTGCATAGTGTTTCATAATCCATTGATATTCAGCAGCATTATACGCAGGGCACACAAGATGGATTTCACAAAGGATAAGCGCATATTATAGAATGGCAAAGCTATAGTGAGAGATTTGCCACGCTGCGTGTGCCACTTTTTGACGGGGCTCTGCCCCGTAACGCCCCCGCGGCCTATTTGCCTTTCCGTATTTGCTGGCGCAAATACCCGGCCCGGCCGGCGCTCTGGTGAGCGCTTATTATAGAATTGGAAGCTAACGTAAGTAAGAGATTTGCCACGCTGCGCGTGCCACATTTTGACGGGGCTCTGCCCCGTAACGCCCCCGCGGCCTATTTGCCTTTCCGTATTTGCTGACGCAAATACCCGGCCCGGCCGGCGCTCTGGTGAGCGCTTATTATAGAATTGGAAGCTAACGTAAGTCAGAGATTTGCCACGCTGCGTGTGCCACATTTTGACGGAGGTTTCCCCCTGACCCGGGCTCTGCCCCGTAACGCCCCCGCGGCCTATTTG
>JAZRVQ010000066.1:0-20052 GCA_045599265.1 Candidatus Cryptobacteroides sp.
TTTGGGCAATTTCTCTTGTTTCCCTAATGAATCCCCATTTTGATATTAAAGTTGCATCTGCCATATTCGTAACATTCCCGCCATTGATAGATAAAGCCAAAGGTACTAATTTTAGCCTATTCTTCACTATCTTTGCTATCAGAAGCATTTCCGATTATGGCAAAGATATACGTAGCAAGCAGCTGGAGGAACCAGTATTATTCAGATGTCGTGAACAGACTCAGAGAGGCAGGCCACGAGGTTTATGACTTCCGCAATCCTCCTCAGGGAACGGGCGGATTCCATTGGTCTGACGTAGATCCAAACTATATGGATTGGAGCGTGGACCAGTATCGTGAAGGAATGAAGAGTCCCAGAGCACAACAACAATTCTCCAACGACATTCAGGCACTTGAATGGGCCGACACCTGCGTCCTGATTCTTCCATGTGGTCGCAGCGCTCACACCGAAGCCGGTTGGCTTGCTGGCAAGGGTAAAAGAACCATTGTCTATATCCCTGAAATGCAGGAAGCCGAGTTGATGTATATGCTCTTTGACCTTGTCACTGACAGTCTGGACGAGGTGATTTCTTTCCTCAAATAACCGTCCGCAATGGAAGTCACCAATCTGCTCGACATACACACCAGAGAAGAACTCTACTCCTGGTATCTTGAAAATCACGACAAGGTATCGGACTTCTGGCTTCGTGTCAATCGCGCAAGGGAGCCTTTCCCCGGCGTCATAGTCGGTGCTGCTCATCAGGTGGTTGGTCTTGGAGAGCAGCGGGCCATTCGTTCCTGCAGCACCCCTGAAGGGCACCTGCTGCCGTTTCGCAGTCTTCCATTTTGCACCATAGAATCCTCCGGAGCGGAAGTTCTGCCGCACGGACGACACAACCTCCTTACCCACTTTCACAGGTACTACCCTGGAGCGGATGTGCATCAGGTCCTTGACCATCTGTCGGACTTCAGTTTCAATATTTTGCGAAGACATTTGGAAAATTGAAAATAGTTTCTTTATATTTGCGGTGTGATACGCCCGTTTGGCGCGATAACTTCAAGCTGTGGTAATCACTTATTAAAGCCGGTTTACTCCGGCTTTAATTGATTTATGATGTCAATCATGCCTTCTTTCGACAAAGAACAATCTAAAACAACGCCCTTTTCATGATATACAATAAAGCAGTTGGATATTCCATTTCTGTTAAAATCTGTATTCTTTCTATTCATCAGTTTTGAAGCTATTTTTACTGGTTTCAGAGCGACATCGCTCATATTCATGTCCAAATCAATTACTATTGAAGAACATTTCTGCTTTGATGCCGATTTAAATGCTGCAGTAATACCATCAAATGACATAATTCCCTTCCTGTCCGCGACAAGTCCATTGATAACATACTCAGGGTTCTTGACTCCGAATTCTGCAACATGCTTGCGTATGACAGCCTTCATGTCCGGGAATGAGTCAAGAAGTGCTCCAAGACAGCGCTTGTTGTCCTCCAGTTCACTTTTGTCCGCTCCCTTGCAGATTTTCATCCGTTCTCCGTATTTTGGCTCTGTGTAGTATTCGTTTGGCTGCTGATTCTTCGCAGGCATTTTCATCAGTGACTCCGTGCAGACCTTGCACTTGCTGCAGTCTTTCTTCGCGTTGAAGATCTGTCCCGCCATGTTTCTCACACCGGAGCTGAAGGGACAGCTGCCGCAGTTCTTCGGATAGTAGGGATGATCTTCGCTGAAGAGGTGTCCCGTCTCTGCAGGATTGCCATGGAGTCCCTTGCTGGCCGTGTCCGGATAGTGGCCGTTCATGCCGAGGTCGTTCACCGGTTCGTCAGTCTGCTCGCAGGTACACTTACATCCCCAGCGCTCTCCGGGGTGATGATGTCCCCAGAACGGATCACCGACCGGGAGCGTGAGCTTGCGAGACCAGAACGACTCGTGCACGGGGTCCGGCACTGCCGAAGTGGTCGGCATCCAGCGGAGGTTCGGATAGACATCCTTCTCCGTCTCGAAGTGCTTCCAGTCGGCAGCCCTGTGCGCCCTGATGACGGCCGTGTTGTACTCGGTCTGCAGCCAGTTGCGGCAGTACTTGCCGGTCAGCGGCTGTACGTCTCTGCTGAACTGCTGGAAGGACTTCAGCTGTCCCTTACTGTCCACAAGTTGCTTTGCGATGTCGTTCTGCATGCGGTGTGTTCTGAAGGCCGAGAAGACTTCGTTGTTGTGACGCACCTGCTCAAGGAACGAGTCTGTGAGCTCTTCCGGATGGGATGTCTGAGACAGGCCGACGGCTGCCGCACGGTTGAAGATCCGGAGGGTCTCCCGGAAGATGTCTTCCTGGATCTCATCCTTGACCCTGAATCCGTTGAATATGTCCTCAAGGCCTTTAGAAAGTGCTTCTACCGAAAAGATGATCTGATGTTCGGCGGAGTTGTCGAAGCCTCCGCATCGGCCGCATTTCTGGCCGTAGAGTGCGTCAATACTGTCGGCCTTTATCTGCTCGTAGTACCAATAATGCGGAACAGTGGCAAAATACGCAAATACCTTGAATTATGAAAGGTCATTTGATGAGATATCCGTTCCTGACCAGGTCTTCGCGCGATTTGATGGGGAAGGTGTAGCCGTCGCGCAGAAGGAACAGGTCGTCGGTGATCTCGATGATGGCTTCGTAAAGATGGTCTGAGACAATGATGCCCTTGCTGGCTTTCTGCTTCTGGATGAGTGCCTGCATCTTCTCTATGCAATTGGGGGCGATGTTGGAGAACGGTTCGTCCAGAATGACAAAATCGGCATCGGACATCAGGATAAGATACATCTCCGCAATCCTTGCCTCGCCGCCGGAAAGCTCGGAAAATCTCTTGTGCTGGAACATGTGGAACTTGTTGTCAAACTGTACAAGCCCTTCATAATCAACATTGTACAATTTGAATGCATCGTCAAGCATCAATTTGCCCGGGACGAAAAGGTTCTGCGGCAGATACTTTACCTTTTCACCGATATGGGCATAATCGGTGTCGGTTTCATCATTGAACCGGACAAATATATTCTGCGGTTTGATGCCGCCCATTATGCATTTGAACAGACAGGATTTGCCTGTGCCGTTGCGTCCCAGCACACCGGTCACGCGTCCGGTCCTTGCGGTTATGTACGCGCTTTGAAGCACCTGGTTCTGACCGAATTCGAGATGTACGCTGTCCACCAGCATGGTATTTTCCCTACATGAATGCATATCCGATCGAGCCGGTTATTGTCATCAAAACCAGAAATGCCACAAACTCCACAATTAGAGGCAGCAGGAAATATTCCCTTTTGCTGATGCCGAGGTTGAGGTAGAAATAGATGTTCTTGCCGTTTGACAAGGTCCAGAAAAGGTACAGGATGATCGGGATGGTCACCAGTTTGATGATAAAACATTCCGGCAACGCCAAAGGCTTGAGTGCGACAAGAACCGACATCACGACAGTCGGCAGGCCTGAAACAATATATTCAGCCGTGCCGTAGCGCCTGGAAAGGCGTATTCTGTCTATCAGTGTCATTGATTCCGGAGCAGTGCCCTCAATTCAGTTTCGTATTGCGATGTGCTTGCAAAAATTATACCTTCCATGCCTTCGCGGCGGCCTCCTTCGATGTTTTCTGGCCGGTCGTCAGTGAAAATGCATTCCTCCGGGGCCAGGCCGAACTTGTCGAACAGACGGTGGTAGATCTCCGGCTCCGGCTTGACAACATGTTCCTCGGACGAAATCACCATCCCGTCGAGCAATTTGAATATATCGAACTGATTCAGAGTGACATAGACCTGCGTGTCCCAGTTGGTCAGGCCGTAAAGCCTGTACCCTTCGGCCTTGAGACGGGTGAGCAGTTCCCTCATTCCCGGAATCTCGGCAAACACGACCTCGGGCTTCCTCCTGCTGAAATCATCGCACTCCTTTTCGAACCCCGGCAGTCCCGGAGCCAGATCTGCGATGACCTCTTCGAACGGCTTCAGCCCGCGGTCCATCTTCCTGATGTTGGCTGGGTCACTCATATAGTTGCTGAAGACGTCCCTGCGGTCATCATCAGAGATCAGATTCCTGTAGAACCGGTCGAAATCATAATCGACCAGCACCTTTCCGAAATCGTATATCAGGTTCTTTATCATTACCCCAGGAAGCTGAGAAGGATGCCGGCGGCGACTGCGGAACCGATCACTCCGGCGACGTTAGGGGCCATGGCGTGCATCAGAAGATGGTTCTTCGGATCGGCCTCGCGTCCTACAACCTCGGAAACGCGTGCTGAGTCAGGCACAGCCGAAACTCCGGCGTTGCCGATGAGAGGGTTGATTTTCTTGCCCTTCGGAAGGAAAAGATTCCATATCTTCACGAACATCACTCCGCAAAATGTGGCGATGATGAAGGACAGGAGTCCCAGTCCGAAAATCTTTAGGGAAGTTGCGCTGATGAACTGGTCAGCCTGTGTCGAGGCGCCCACTGTAAGACCGATGAGAGTGGTCACCACATCGATCAGCGGGCCGCGTGCTGTCTCGGCAAGACGGCGTGTCACACCGCTCTCTTTCAGCAGGTTGCCGAAGAAGAGCATGCCCAGCAGAGGAAGTCCGGAAGGAACCACGAACGCCGTGAGGATGAATCCCACGATAGGGAATATGATCTTTTCCCTCTGGCTGACCTCGCGTGGCGGGGCCATGCGGATGAGCCTCTCCTTCCTGGTGGTGAGCAGCAGCATGATAGGCTTCTGGATCACCGGCACAAGGGCCATGTATGAATATGCGGACACGGCGATTGCACCCATAAGTTCCGGAGCCAGCCTGCTGGACAGGAAGATGGCTGTAGGACCGTCTGCACCGCCGATTATGCCGATAGCGCCGGCCTCGTTGGGAGCGAAGCCCCACGCCATCGCAAGCAGGTACGCGCCGAAGATACCCATCTGGGCGGCGGCACCGACAAGCAGCAGTTTAGGCTGGGAAATCAGCGCCGAAAAGTCCGTCATCGCACCGATCCCGAGAAATATCAGCGGGGGATACCATCCCTGGCGCACACCCTGATACAGAATGTTCAGCACCGAACCCTGCTCGTAGATACTGACCTGCAGGCCCGGGAACATAGGGATGTTGCCCACAATCATTCCGAACCCGATAGGCACCAGCAGCAGAGGCTCCCATTTCTTGACGATTCCGAGCGTTATGAACGTGACGCCGATGGCAATCATCACCAGATGCTGCCAGGTGCAGTTCGCGAACCCCGTGTATTGCCAGAATTGCCGGAGACTTTCAATGATAGTATCCATCCTTATGCGATTGTGACGATTTTTGCACCTTCGAGAATGGAGTCGCCCTTCATTACGTGGATGGCGGTGACGGTGCCGGCTGACTCGGCCTCGATGTCATTCTCCATCTTCATGGCTTCGAGAACGGCGACCTTCTGGCCTGCAGCGACCTTGTCACCCACAGCGACGTTCACGCTGAGAATCACGCCCGGAAGCGGGGAGGTGATGTCCGTGCCCTTGCCGGCAGGGGCTGCCGCAGGAGTGCTGGCCGGCTGTGCGGCTGTCTGCGGTGCCGGAACGGTCTGTGCAGGTGCTGCCTGGACAGATGGGGCTGCATTTTCCATCTCTACGTTATATTCAACTCCGTTCACTGTCACGCTGGCGTTTCTGCCTTCCACGGAATTGATGGCGACATTGTAGTCGTTGCCGTTGATTTTGAATCTGTATTCTTTCATTGCCGTATTATTTTCTTCTTATCGTGATCACATATGGTTCGTAGTCGTGGACAGCCTCGTTGAGGTAGCGGTCAAGCGCCAGGGCGATTGCGGCCTCTGTCCCGTTTCCGCAGGAGTCCTTGAGAGCCAGTGCAATGGCCGCGGCGACCTCGTCAGGAACGTCACCGCTCTTGGCCTTTCTGTTCCTCCTTGGGAGGCGTGGCTTGCCGTTGCAGACCCTGCCGACCAGGGTGTATGCCACATAGAGGATGATCAGGGCGCTGAACACGACGCTGACAGAGACCAGAGTGATTGTCCACCCGTGAGGGTCGATTGCCGCCATGTGCTCAGCCTTTTCATGTACCTTGGCCATGTGGTCCACGACATTCTGGGCCCCCAGTGCGGATGCTCCGGCCATGAGGGCTGCAAGTGTCGCTATTGCTTTGCGGATGTTCATTACAGAGGGAGATTGTCGTGTTTTCTGATTGGCTTCTCCACCTTCTTGCCTGCGAGTGCCTCAAGGGCCCTGCAGACACGGAAGCGTGTGTTGCGAGGTTCGATGACGTCATCGATGTATCCGTATGATGCCGCGTTGTAAGGGTTGCAGAACAGGTCGTTGTACTCGTCCTTCTTCTGCCGGGCAAGCTGTGACTTCTCTGCAGGGTCTTCGATAGCCTTGAGTTCCTTGCCGTAGAGAATCTCGACAGCGCCTTCGGCACCCATCACTGCAATGTTGGCCGTAGGCCATGCATAGTTGATGTCACCGCGCAACTGCTTGCAGCTCATCACGATATGTGCTCCGCCATAACTCTTCCTGAGGGTGACTGTGACCTTAGGCACAGTGGCCTCGCCGTATGCGTAGAGGAGTTTTGCGCCGTTGGTGATGATGCCACCATATTCCTGCTGGGTTCCGCAGAGGAATCCCGGCACATCTACCAGCGTGACAAGAGGGATGTTGAACGAATCGCAGAAACGCACGAACCTTGCTGCCTTGCGGGATGCATTGATGTCGAGCACACCTGCAAGCACGGATGGCTGGTTGGCCACGATGCCGACACTTCTGCCGTTCATGTGCGCAAATCCCACGATGATGTTCTTGGCCCAGCTCTTGTGGACCTCGAGGAACTCGCCGTCATCGACTATGCTGCCGATGACCTTGTACATGTTGTATGCCTTGTTCGGATTGTCCGGGATGATGTCGTTGAGGGCGTCGTCAAAACGGCCTGCCGGGTCGCTTGTCGGACGCAGCGGAGCCTCCTCCCTGTTGTTGGAAGGCAGGAAACTCAAAAGTTTCTGTATTGTCCGGATGCCTTCTTCCTCGTTGTCGCAGGCAAAATGTGCCACGCCGCTCTTGCTGCTGTGGACACCTGCTCCGCCGAGTTCTTCCTGGGTGACGGTCTCGCCGGTAACGCTCTTGACGACTGCCGGACCGGTAAGGAACATATATGACGTGTCCTTGACCATCAGGGTGAAATCGGTGAGGGCGGGGGAATACACTGCACCGCCTGCACATGGCCCGAAAATGCCGCTGATCTGCGGAACCACGCCGCTGGAAAGGATATTCCTCTCGAATATCTCGCCGAACCCGGCAAGTGCGCACACACCCTCCTGGATACGTGCCCCGCCGCTGTCGTTGAGTCCGATGCAAGGTGCGCCGTTGCGCACCGCCATGTCCTGGACCTTGCATATCTTGGCCGCGTGCATCTCCGAAAGGGAACCGCCGCTTACAGTGAAATCCTGTGCGAATACATATACCGGACGCCCGTCGATTGTCCCCATTCCGGTAACGACTCCGTCGCCGTCGGGCTTGTTCTTCTCCATCCCGAAATTCGTGCATCTGTGCTGCACGAACATGTCGAATTCTTCGAAACTGCCTTCGTCGAGAAGCATTGCAAGTCTCTCTCTGGCAGTGTGCTTGCCCTTTGCATGCTGGGCGTCAATCCTCTTGGCGCCTCCGCCGAGTCTGGCGGAATCTCTGCGTGAGACAAGCTCTTCGATTCTCTGCTGCTGATTGCTCATACTGCTGTACTGTTTAAGGGGCGCAAAGATAGCAATTATTGTAACAATGTCAAAATCAGGCTTCCTGATGGGCCGGGCGCAGCAGGTCGAGAACGGTCTTGACAGGGTTGAAGGTGTCGAGAGGCACCTCTACGAAAAGCGTGTTCCATTTGCTCATCGATCCGTTCCAGAGTCCCGGGAGCTCGAGAGCCTTGAGCTCGCGTCCCTGATAACTCTTGCTGCTTATGAATCCGGCTTCCTCGTCCACATAGTCCGTGAGGGAGAATTTCTCGCCGTTGTGGTCGCGCAGGCAGCATACCAGGTCAACAGGGTTGAAATGGGTCGCCGATGCCAGCGCTGCCATCGCCTGAGGGTTGTCCTTGTCGATCTGGACGCTTTCCAGAATCTGCAGCGATGTGCTGCCGTCCTTCTCCCTGATGATGAAAGGACCGCCGCCCGGTTCGCCCTGGTTGCGCACCATTCCGCACACACGGACAGGTCTGTCAAGTTTCTTCCTGAGTGCCTCGACCCTCTTGCGGCAGGTCTCTGAATATGGTATCTCGATGCAGAGTTCGTCGCGCAGGAATTCCTCGATGTCGTTGCAAAGTCTTTGGCATTCATCGGTGGCGCAAGGGTCTCCGAGAGTGTTGTTGTATCCCGGAATGACAGGGTAAATCTCTATGCCGGTGTGGATGTTGACGCCGCTGACTGCGTCCAGTTCCTCTATGTACCCGAAGATGCGGTCACGGAGTTCGAGCGCCTTGCCCATGAGGGCCTTTTTCCATGCCGCGGTGACAGGGAGGAGCCTCTGGTTGGACACGTTGTCGATGTTCTTGATCGAAACCAGTTCCTGTTCTACATCGTTCAGGTTGTGGATCAGGGCGCCGTGACCGGCCGGGCGGAACAGCAGGGTGCCGTCTTCCTTGCGGAACGGATTGTTCTGCGGATCGACTGCGATTGTGTCCGTGGCCTTGTCCTGGTATGTGAATGTGACGTTGTATCTGACATTGTACCGTGCCTCGTATTCGGCCTTGACTTCATTGTACGCGTCCTCGAAGAGCTGGCGGTGCTCCGGAGAGATGGTCACCACAAGGTTCACCGTGCCGTCAGGGTTGCGCATATAGTCCTGCGCCTCGACAAGGTGCTCGGCAAATGCCGTGCGGATCTCGCCCGAATTGTATTTGTGGAATTTGAGCACGCCCTTCGGCTTGGAACCGTAACCGAGGCCTTCGTCAAGCAGGGTCTTTCTCAACACTGAGACTGGGTCCTCTTCCGTGAAGACGGCAGGGTCATAGAATGCAAAATTCCTGATGCCGGCAACGAACTTGTCCGACTTTTCATTGGCCTGCTCCAAGCCTGCGAACAGGTCCTTGAACATCCTGGATGCGGCTCCGGAGGCCGGGACAAATTTGGCCTTGCCTGCAATGGCGGCATTGTCGTAATATGCGGCCGCCTCGGCTGCCTGTGCCTCGTCCAGGATCTGGATGCCGTGCCCCGGAGTGGCCGGTGCGACAATCTCCATCCAAGGGAAACCCTCTTTGAAACGTTCTACCTGTGCCTCGACGGCTGCCTGTGAGGCGCCTCTGGACTCGATCTGCTTGATATCTTCTCTGCTGAACATGGTGCGATATTTTAAATGTAAATTTCTCTTCTGTATTGATACTCCGACCTCATCTTCTCGAAGTTGTCCGGCTCCATCCTGAACAGGAAATCATCTGTGAAGATAGGGTAGTTGTATTGGAAAATGGCGGCCACTTCACCCTGGGTCTTGCCTTCGAGGTCCAGTTTGACGCTCTGGTGCTCAGGCGTGTCAGTCTCCGGTCTGAAATCATATAACTCCTTGATTCCGAAATGCTTGGCTATGAACTGCACAGCCATCGCCGTGCCGTTCTGTTTGCCCTGCAATGAATATCCTGCGATGTGCGGGGTGGCGATGTCCACCATGTCGAACAGCCTCTTGTTGATGTCCGGCTCGTGGTCCCAGGTGTCGATGATGATGGCTCCGAGCTTGGGCGCAGCCTCGATGAGCGCCTCTTCATCCACGACCTCTCCACGGGAGGCGTTGATGAACAGGGTGCCCTGCTGCATTTTTCTGAAAAACTCAGCGTCGGCCATTTTCCGGGTGGTGGCGTCAAGAGGCGTGTGGAGCGTGACAATCTGCGAATTGGCAAGGAGATAGTCCAGGCTGCAGAATTTTTCCGGACCTTCAGCCTCAGCCCTCGGCGGGTCGCACAGAAGCACGTTGAAGCCGAGAAGCCTTGCCATTTCCTCTACTTTCCTGCCGACGTTGCCGACTCCGACAATCCCGAATGTGGCACCGTCCAGTGATATTGCTTTCCTTGCCGCAATGCCGTACAGGGCAGAAAATACATATTGCATCACTCCGCCTGCATTGCACCCCTGGGCGTTGTGCACCTCGATTCCGTGCGAGTTGCAGTATTCAAAATCAATGTGGTCCGTGCCGATGGTGGCGGTCGAGATGGCCTTGACCGGCGTGCCTTCCAGAAGGGCGGCGTTGCACTTTGTCCTTGTCCTGATTATCAGCGCATCGGCGTCGGCAAGGTCGGCGCTTGTGATGCATTTCCCGTCAATGTACACGACATCGGCGTATGGTTCGAAGACTCCCTGCAGGAACGGTATGTATTTGTCTGCTACTATTTTCATTTCAATACAATCTTTTTGACGGATGATGTGCGCGGGTCGTCCTTGACGAAAAGCGGGTCTGACTGGACCAGGGCGTTGATTGCGTCCCTTATGGCGTCAGTCTGGAAATACAGGTTGCTGCGCACCACGGAAGAAGACAGCGTCACGAACAGCACACCGTCCTTGAAGAACTTGTTCAGCGTATATTTCCCTGCTCCGGAAACCTTGTCCCATGCGGAGAGGATGCACTGCACGTTGAACCCGTATGTCAGTTTGGCCTCGCGGATAAATTCCGAGACCACCTCGTCCATGCTCTGCGGTATCTTCCTTGCTATCCTGTCCATGCCCGTCAAGCCTTTTTGAATACACCCATCTCGGTCTCGAAATAGGCCCTGTCCGCTGTAAGGCCGTCCACGATGGAACGCAGTCTGACCTTGTTGCAGTCAGTGATGAATATCTGTCCGAAGTCCTTGGCCGACACCATCTTCAGGAGGTTGGAGATCCGGCCCATGTCCAGCTTGTCGAACACGTCGTCAAGGAGCAGGATGGGCGCGAATCCGTATGAGTTCCTCATGATTTCGTACTGGGCGAATTTCAGTGCGACGAGGAAGGATTTCTGCTGGCCCTGCGACCCGTATTTTCTGATAGGCCAGCCGTTCATCTCGAATATGAAATCATCCCTCTGGATGCCTGCAGTGGTGTATTTGAAGAGCGTGTCCTTGTCGAAACGCTCTGCCAGCAGCACGTCCAGCGGGGCCTTGTCAAGGTCGGAGACATACTTGATGGAGACGCTCTCTCCGCCTCCGGAGATCTGCCTGTAATAGTCCGAGACAACCGGGATAAGCTGCTGCGTGAATTCTTTCCTGGCCTTGTGGATCGGAGCCGCGGC
Organism: Candidatus Cryptobacteroides sp.; assembly: GCA_045599265.1. GTDB lineage: Bacteria > Bacteroidota > Bacteroidia > Bacteroidales > UBA932 > Cryptobacteroides. The sequence goes on from JAZRVQ010000066.1 coordinate 11,196, forward strand.
GGCTGCCATCCTGAGGTCGAGCACCTTCATCAGTTCGGGGTCGAACGTGACGTCCTTGAGCATCTTGTTCCTCTGCTGAAGGAGGCGGTTGTACTGCTGTGCGGCGTTGAGATATTCTCCGTCCATCTGGGACAGCACACCGTTCACGAAACGTCTCCGCTCCTCGCCCGACTCGCTGACAAGCGCAGTGTCGGCAGGGGAGACCATCACGATGGGGAGTGTCCCTATGTGCTCGGCTATCCTGCCATACGACTTGTCATCCTTTTTCATCTTCTTGCCGTCCTCGCTTACCTGGATGGTGAAGCGGCTGTGCAGACCGTTCTCCATCGCGTACTGGCCGCACATCGAGAACTGGTCCCTGCCATATCTGTAGTTGAACCTGTCCGTCGAAGAGAACGCGCTCTTGGTCATCGACAGGTAATATATGGCGTCCAGAAGGTTTGTCTTGCCCTCTCCGTTGTTGCCGGAGACACAGTTTATGTTCGGGGAGAATTCTATCTCCTGGAATTCTATGTTCCTGAAATCGGAAATCGTTATTTTTTCTAGTACAGGCATATCATTGCAAAGATACCATTTTCGGGGCAAATAATTGTTGGTTTGTTCTTTTTTTTATAAATTTGCGCCCTATTTTAGACATTGGTATAAACCGAATAAAATAAAATCAACAATAATATGGCAAAAGAAATCAAAAAAGAGAACGCCCAGAACGTTGCTGAGGCCGTCTCAAAGACCGATCTCTTCTTTCAGGAGAACAAGAAGACAATCATCATCGCAGTGGCTGCAGTCATTGTAGTCGCTCTCGGAATCTTCCTTTATCAGAAGTTCGTTGCAATGCCTAAGAAGGCAGAGGCATACGCTCAGCTCTATCCGGCAGAGACTCTTTTCCAGGACCAGAACTTCGAGCAGGCACTCAACGGTGACGGCAATGTCCTCGGATTTGCACAGGTCATCGACGAGTACGGTGCAAAGGCAGGCAAGGCTGTTTACCTCTATGCCGGCGTATGCGAACTCCAGCTCGGCAATTACGAGAACGCCCTGAACTACCTCAAGAAGTACAGCGGCAAGGAGCAGATCCTCGCAGCCCGCGCCCTCGCTTGCATGGGTGACGCATATGTTGGTCTCGAGCAGTACGACAAGGCCCTCGCATATTTCCTCAAGGCAGCGAAGAAGAGTGACGACCTTTTCGCCGCTGACTACCTTCTCAAGGCAGGTGTTGTCGCTGAGGAACTCGGCAAGACAGAAGAGGCTCTCGGTTACTACAAGCAGATCAAGGAGCAGTATCCTGACTCATCTGTCGAATACGAAAAATACATCTCAAGAATTGAGGCCAAATAATCCGTACAACTATGGGAAGAGCATTTGAATTCAGAAAAGAAAGAAAGTTCAAGCGTTGGGGCCACATGGCCAAGACGTTCACCAAGATCGGAAAGGAAATCACAATTGCAGTGAAGCAGGGCGGTCCTGACGTGACCGGCAACCCTCGCCTCCGCGCACTCCTCCAGACCGCACGCAGCGAGAACATGCCTAAGGACAACATCGAGCGTGCCATCAAGAGAGCAAGCGAGAAGGACCAGGCCGACTACAAGGAGGTCATCCTCGAAGGCCGCGCCCCTCACGGAATCGCCGTTCTCGTGGAGACTGCAACTGACAACAACAACCGTACGGTGGCCAATGTCCGTTCATATTTCACCAAGTTCGGCGGCAGCCTCGGCACTTCCGGCAGCGTGGACTATATGTTTGACCGCAAGAGCATGTTCCGCTTCAAGATCAACGGTCCGTACGACCTTGAGGAACTCGAGCTTGACATGATCGACTACGGTGTGGATGAGATTTTCGAGGAAGAGGATGAGGACGAGAACAAGAACATCTGCGTTTACGGAGAGTTCACCGCCTTCAACCAGATCCAGAAATACATCGAGGACAACGGCTACGAGTTCATCTCCGGCGAGTTCACACGCCTTTCTAACACAGACCTCGTGGATCTTTCAGCCGAGGAGCGTGTGGAGGTTGACAAACTCATCGAGAAGATCGAGGAAGATGAGGACGTCCAGAACGTCTATACCAACCTCAAGCCTGCAGAATAAAACATCAGACAATGTCTCATAAGGAGGCCGACCAATCACTTGGCCGACCTCTTTTTGATAAAATCACCACAAATTATGGACATCAAGACAATAGCACAGCAATTCGACATCCAGGGCGATGTCATCGACGTCAAGCCGCTCGGCAACGGCCTTATCAACGACACATACAGGATATATACGGCCGGTGATGCACCGGACTATGTGCTCCAGCGTATCAACAATGCCATATTCCGCGACGTGGAACTTCTCCAGCACAACATCGAGGCCGTGACCGGTCATATCCGTGCCGGACTCGTGGCTTCCGGTGAGCAGGACATTGACAGGAAGGTGCTCCGCTATGTAAGCCCCAAGGGCAGCGACAAGACCTATCTTCTGGACGGCGACAAATATTGGCGTGTGTCCCTTTTCATTCCGGACGCCATGACATACGAGACCGTCAATCCTGAATATTCATACTATGCAGGCAAGGCATTCGGCAATTTCGAGGCAATGCTCTCCGATATCGATGCCACTCTCGGCGAGACCATTCCGGACTTCCACAACATGGAACTGCGTTCACGCCAGCTCAAGGAAGCAGTTGCAGCCGACGCGGCAGGCCGTGTGGGCGACCCTGAGATCCAGGCCATCCTGAAGGATATTGCGCAGTATGACGAGGAAATGTGCAAGGCCGAGAGAATGTATCGTGAGGGTGTTCTGCCGAAGCGCGTATGCCATTGCGACACCAAGGTCAACAACATGATGTTCGACAAGGACGGAAACGTTCTCTGCGTTATAGACCTGGACACAGTGATGCCAAGTTTCGTATTCTCCGATTTCGGTGATTTCCTCCGCACTGCGGCCAACACCGTGGCGGAAGATGACCCTGCAGTGGAGAAGGTTGATTTCAAGATGGACATTTTCGAGGCTTTTGCAAAGGGCTACCTCGAGTCTGCAAACTGTTTCCTCACTCCTGTGGAGAAGGAGAACCTGTCCTACGCCGCGCTCCTGTTCCCGTATATGCAGGCAGTGCGCTTCCTTGCCGACTACATCAACGGTGATACTTACTATAAAATAAAGTATCCTGACCACAACCTGGTCAGGACACGCAATCAGATGGCCCTTTTCCACAGCGCCCTCGGCAAGAAAGCCCAGATGGACGCCGTGATAGCCTCTATGTAGTCTTTATCGTCCGAAACGACCCATGCCGCCGCGCATCATGTTCTTGATGTTGCCGCCCATGACGGTCTTCATTGCCTTGCGGGTGCCTTCGAACTGCTTGAGAAGTTTGTTGACATCCGCAAGTGTTGTTCCGGAGCCATCGGCGATTCTCTTGCGGCGGCTGCCGTTGATGCAGTCAGGATGCTCCCTTTCGTAAGGGGTCATCGACAGGATGATGGCCTCCGTGGATTTGAATGCGGTGTCGTTGTCTATATCTATGTCCTTGATGGCCTTGCCGACGCCCGGAATCATCCCTGCCAGGTCCTTGATGTTGCCCATCTTCTTGACCTGCTGAATCTGGTCGAAGAAATCCTGAAGAGTGAACTGGTCCTTGACGAGTTTCTTCTTGAGTTCGCGGGCCTGCTTCTCGTCGAACTGCTCCTGGGCCTTCTCCACGAGGGAAACGACGTCTCCCATGCCGAGGATACGGTCTGCTATGCGTGCAGGATGGAACACGTCCAGCGCTTCCATCTTCTCGCCGGAAGATATGAACTTGATCGGCTTGCCGGTCGTCGCCTTGATGCTGAGCGCGGCACCGCCTCTGGTGTCACCGTCCATCTTGGTGAGCACGACTCCGTCGAAATCAAGCCTTTCGTTGAATGCACGTGCTGTCTCCACTGCGTCCTGACCGGTCATCGCATCGACGACGAACAGGGTCTCGGTCGGCTTCACGGCTGCGTGGAGGGCCGAAATCTCGTCCATCAGTTCCTGGTCGACAGCGAGGCGGCCGGCGGTATCGATGATCACGACTGAATAGCCTTCTGAACGTGCTTTCCTGATGGCGTTCTGTGCGATGGAGATAGGATCCTTGACGCCGTCCTCAGTATAGACAGGGACGTCGATCTGGCTGCCGAGCACCTTCAACTGCTCGATTGCGGCAGGACGGAAGGTGTCGCAGGCTGCGAGAAGGACCTTCATTCCACGCTTGCTCTTGATGTTGAGGGCGAGTTTGCCGGAGAATGTGGTCTTGCCGGAACCGTTCAGACCGGCCACCAGCACCACTGCGGGATTGCCTTTGATGTTGATGTCGCTGGCGTCGCTTCCCATGAGGGCTGCAAGTTCGTCGTGGACGATCTTGACGATCATCTGCTGAGGCTTGACGGCTGTGAGCACATTCTGGCCCAGTGCTTTCTGCTTCACATCGTCGCAGAACTGCTTGGCTATCTTGTAACTGACATCGGCATCCAGCAGTGCTCTGCGGATGTCCTTGAGTGATTCGGCGATGTTGATCTCGGTGATTTTGCCTTCACCTTTGAGTATCTTGAATGAACGTTCGAGTCGTTCGCTCAGGTTTTCAAACATATCTTGTGGTTAATTTTTGTGCAAATATAACTATAAAACAGGAATTTCACGGAATGCCTCTTCGAGACGGTCGGAATAGACGGCCTGTGCGGCTGGGCGGAGGTTGTATCGGTTGGACATTGCCTCTCCGTAGGCACCGGCGCTGCGGATGGCGATGAGGTCGCCGCGTACGGAAAGCGGCAGGCGGCGGTCCTTGCCCCAGGTGTCGCTGGACTCGCAGACCGGGCCGACAATGTCATAGACGCGGTTTGCAGGCAGTGCCGGACGTCCGGCGGCAGACAGGTTCTCGATCTTGTGGTATGCACCATAAAATGCCGGACGGACAAGGTTGTTCATGCCGGCGTCGAGGACCAGGAAGGTCTTGGCCTCGGTCTCCTTGACGAAGAGGAGTTTGCCGACCAATGTACCGCACTGGGCCACCAGGGCACGTCCCGGCTCTATGTGGACGCTCATTCCCGGCCTTCTTTCAAGGAACTCGTCAATCGCGGCTGTCCAGGCCTCGAAGTCGGGAACCGCTCCGGCGTCGGGGTCTTCATAATTGACTCCGAGTCCGCCGCCGAAATTGACCATCTCTGTGTCCAGACCTCTCCGGGCGAACCATTCAATTGTCCCGGATGCACATTCACAGAGCGCCTTGACGACCGGACGGATGTCGGTCATCTGCGAGCCGATATGGAAATGTATGCCTCTGAAACGGACATTCCTGCACTGTGAGAGCATTGTCACAAACTCTTCGAACTCGCTGGATGCGATGCCGAACTTGTTGACATACAGGCCTGAAGTGATGTAGCGGAACGTGTGCGCGTCGATGTTGGGGTTGATGCGGATGCAGATGTCGGCCACGAATCCATACTTCGCCGCGATGGCGTTGATGATGTACAGTTCCTGCACAGACTCGCAGTTTATCACGCCCACGCCGCTCCGGAGGGCCAGGAGAATCTCGCTGTCGCTCTTCCCGACACCGGCCATCACGATCTTGTCTGCGCTGACACCGCATTCAAGGGCAAGCCGTATCTCGTCCTCGCTGACACAGTCCGCACCGAATCCCATCGATGCCAGCAGCGATATGATGCGCCTGTCCTCGTTCGCCTTTGTGGCATAGTGCACGGATATGTTGTGCCTGGCCGCGGACCGGGCCAATGCCGAAGCGGTCTGGCGGAGGAGGTCCATGTCGTAATAGTAGAAAGGAGTCCTGATCCCTTCAAGTTTTCCGTACTCTGTCATAAAGGGTTAATTTTTGTTCAGATTGCAAATGTAGCGATTTTTCGTTATTTTTGCCGTGAACAAGAAGATAGAAATGCCCGAATTGACTTCATATCTACAGTGGTCCTTCCTGATTGCTATCGTGGCATCGCTCTGCTATACTCTCATCCTGCTTCTGATCAAGATCCCGCAGTCGGAGCAGGCGGAGAAACTCAGGTGGACAAAAGGCTACATAGCCATGGATTATCTTTCCTGCGCCGTGGTGTTCTGGTTCGTGCTGCACAACCGGGATTTCGAGCAGTTCACCTTCTTTGCATCGATGATGATGCTTGTCGTCACCGCCGTGTCGGCCTGCACCCTGTCATATTCGCTCATCAACCTTATCGTCGAGAATGCCCGGCAGAAGGACAATTACTACCTGAATGTCGGCCTGGTGACAATCCTGGGCATAGTGATGGCCCAGTTGATACTTCGTGGCCCGTCGCTTGTCTGCACCATCGTGTCATGGTCCTATGTGGCTCTGCACCTGATCCAGTGTACCCTGCACATCATCATATTCTACCGGGTGTTCAAGAAGAATGTCAACAAACTCATCAAGGATTATGACGAGGAGGAGGACAGGCGGCTGAGCCTCATCCGGTTCTGCTATATCTTCATGATGCTCACAGAACTGTTCGTGCTGGTCTATCTGGCCCTTCCGGACTCCGTGATGATCGTGTATGTGCTGTTCTATGCGCTGTTCATGCTTTATTTCACGAGCAATTTCATCTCATATCTGAGCAGCCTCAAACTGCCTCTGGACTCGTTCGCCACCGACACCCTGTCAGGTTCGCGCGAAGTCGCCCTCGACGCCATCAAGCAGAAAAAGTCCGATGGACTGTCCGACACGGAGATGAGCACGCTTTCCTCCGCCGAGAAGGCCAGGCGTTTCAAGACTCTTGAACGCAACCTTGAGAAGTGGGTGGCGGAGAAGAAATACAGGGAATATGACAAGAGCCGCGAGGAGATAGCAAAGGAGCTCAAGACGACCAGGGAACTCCTCCAGGCTTATTTTTCCACTCAGGTCGGTGTCGATTTCCGCACATGGCGCACCAACCTGCGCGTAGAAGATGCCAAGCGTCTTTTGCTTGATGACAAGTCTTTGTCAGTCAATTATATAGCTGAGATTACGGGATTCAGCGACCGTTCCAATTTCCATCGTCAGTTCACCAAGACGGTGGGATGTTCGCCGAAGGAATGGCGTGACAATGATGGAAAAATAGGTTAGCCTATCTTTTCATCATGTATATATCCTGATCTTCAAGAAGGGCGATGCCGTTAGACCTCCAGATGGCGTCCACTCCGATAGCGGTGATGTATTCTCCGCCGCCGGCCTCTCCGTCGATGTCAGTGGCCGTTACGTCATAGTAGTCAGTGGCGTTGCGGCAGTCGACAGGAAGTGAGTACCTGCCAAGAATGTCGGTGAGGCATGAATTTGTCCAGACCGGATTCCTCTTTTTGCTGTCATTCTCGTCGTAGGCAGAAACAGTCACCATGATGCCTTCGATGGGCTGGAGGCTGTTCACGTCATACACCGCTCCGGCGATTGTGAGCGAATAAGCTTTGCCCTTGTCGGGGGTTCCTTCGATGTCCATGGGTGGGCGCACTGCTTCTGCCATGCACGAAGCGACCAGCACCGGACACAGTGCCAGAATGGAATATATGATGATGTGTTTTGTCTTCATACCGCCCAATAAGATGCAAAACTGCCCTTAAATGTTGCATCGGGCCGGCAAATGTAGGGATTTTTTTGTTTATCTTTGTCATTGACAGCCGATAAGTATGTGATATGCCCCGGAAAATGACAGTATGGGATCCGTTGAGGCGGAAGATGGTGGCGCTGACCCCTGAGGAGAGGGTCAGGCAGTGGTTTATCGGCGTGCTCGGCGGGGAGGTCGGGGTCCCGATGCACATGATGATGAGCGAGGTGGCGCTGAAACTGGGCGGGAAGCCCTGGCGAGCCGATATCATTGTATATGACCGGGCCCAGAAGCCGCTCGCTGTCGTGGAATGCAAGGAGCCGTCTGTCACACTGGACAAGTCGGTGCTGGAACAGGCGGTCAGGTACAATATGGTCCTGGATGTCAAGTATATAATCATCACGAACGGGCCATCGACCTTTATCGCCGGGCGTGGCGGGGACGGCGCATTCTCGTTCCTTGACCGTGTGCCGTCATATCAGGAAATGTTGGTAGAATAAGCGCACTTATTTGTACTTATTCATTTCCTGAGCAACCATTTCGTATCCGTCATTGAATATGGTTTCATTAGCGGAGAAGACTTTTTTGTTCATATTCATCCAGATGGCAGAGCCGGTTCCTGTTGAGACCCATTTTGCGTTAGATTCTTTGGATAACAATTTTATGGGGTGGCCACTGGCGCTTGACGCTTTGACTAGTCCATTAAGCATCTTGCTGCTTCTGTCAAACAGGCCGCACGTAGTGAGGAGTTTGAGGGCCGTGCCCTCAATATTGACATAGCGGCTACGCCGTCCGAAGTCCATTGCCCATCCTTTCAAAGCAAAAATCCGGCATATTTTAGGAGAAAACGTGTTTTTCTCGTGATTTCTCCAAGATTTTGCCAGAATTTCGCTTTTCCCCCACTTTGAAAGGGGAACCTGAAGGGGTTAATACAAGTCCGCATCAGCGGACCGGCCGGGCCGGGTATTTGCGCCGGCAAATACGGAAAGGCAAGTAGGCCGGCTTTCCCCTAATGATAGGGGAACCTGAAGGGGTTAATGCAAGTCCGCATCAGCGGACCGGCCGGGCCGTGTATTTGCGCCAGCAAATACGGAAAGGCGAAAAGGCCGGCTTTCCCCTAATGATAGGGGAATATGAAGGGGTTAATGCAAGTCCGCATCAGCGGACCGGCCGGGCCGTGTATTTGCGCCAGCAAATACGGAAAGGCGAAAAGGCCGCACGGAGTGAGGAGTTTGAGGGCCGTGCCCTCAATATTGAAAAGGGCTCGGCATTGAAGTGCCGGGCCCTGATTGAGTTGCTAATAGACTTTGTTTACTCGGAAATCACTTTCAG
>JAZRVQ010000067.1:0-30355 GCA_045599265.1 Candidatus Cryptobacteroides sp.
TTCTTCAGCCAGCCTTTGGCTCCGGCGACGGCGAGGGTGGCGATGCCGCCGAGGAGGCTCAGGACTATGTAGAGCCATCCGAAACCGGTCAGGAATGCGATAGGGGCGAGGGTGATGAGGGCTATCTCGACAGGGGCGACATAGATGTATGCGAAGGCATATTCATCGAGTGTGCCGGTCTTCATGTCAGGGTCAATGATTCTGAGGAGGGCGATACTCATCGACATCGTGCCGGTGAACCAGCCCCAGGTGAAGACGGCCTTCTCGTACCAGTAGTCGCCTGCCAGGCGTTTCCCGACGAAATACACGAATAGATATGTGACGACAAGACCAACGACAAGCATGATTGCCAGAGGCACTATGAGTTTCCAGACTACAGCCAGTTTGATGGAAGCGACTCCGAAGGCCACCAGGTAGTCGGTGAATGCTCCGCTCATGTGGTTCACCATCTTCGGGCAGATATATTCCGAAACGCCGGTCTTGTCGAATATTTTCCTGACAGCAAGCGCCACGAGGAATGCGCAGATGAAGGTAGGCAGTTTGAGGATAGGCCAGAAATGTGCGACAAGGGCGCTGATGCCGTATCCGGCTGCGCCGATGGCCGCGATGGTGCCGAAATTGAACGTCAGGCTGTCCAGGGAGATGGCTGAGAAGGATGCATCACCGATACTCTCGCGTTTGTCCTTTGGCATTATTCCCGTCCTGAGTTCGTCAGGAAGGTCTGAGTATTTGGTGATGAACGAAGTCATGCCGTGGTTCGTGCCCCATTTGATCATGGCCAGACCGATGATGACCGCGGATATGATGCCTACCGTCGCGCATGTCATGGATATGGACATCATGTCCACGTCTCCGTTCTCCTCGAATGCTGCCCCCAGGGCTGCTGCCGTGCCGTGACCTCCGCAGAATCCGGCCGGCATCGCTATTCCGAGGGCCTCGGTGCCGGGCCAGAAGAACGAGAATACCCATAGGCCGAGAGCGCCTCCCAGGGCCCATTGGATGAGCATTCCTGCATTGGAGTACGCCCACATCCTGCCCACTCCGGAATGGCCGTCTGACGCCCTTTTCTGCGAGGTGAGCGGTATGCACCCGAACACGAGCGCAATCAGGACTGCGGAATATGTGCCGCAGCTGGAAGGATTTATTGGCAGCAGTTTCAGCACCTCCGGACCCAGAATCAGAGCCGCGAAGCCAGCGATGAGGCTTGGCGGAAGGAAGAGTCTCTGGATGAATTTAACCTTTGCGCGAAGCAGTTTGCCGAGCATCAGAAGCACGGAAATGAGGCCGAAATCGACCAGGAAGGTCCAGGGTGTGAAATCCATAGGCTTAGAATTCTTTTTTGAATTGTTCGAACAGTTCGTCCAGTTCCTCGTTCTTCCCCACAAGGGCCGCGGCCTTCTTTTCGTAGCGGCGCACGGTCTTCATTATCGGTCGGGCGATACTGAAATCAATATATTTCTCTGCTGCGTCACGGGGCAGCGGGTGCATCACGTGCTTGAGCGAGTCAGCAAATGAATTCGCTTCCGTGATGCAGGATGGAAGGGGAGCGCAGACTTTCAGAGGCATGGCATAGCACGCCGGGGTGTATCCTGCTGCGGCCCACATTGTCCCGGTGCCGTCAAAGCAAATGGACGACACGCTGGACGGACGGGCGATGAAATCCTCATCGAAAGCACGTCCTCTGCGGAAACGGCGCGATGCGTCGTAACCGAGAACGGCGTTGTAGAAGCTTCTGCCCATCTTGTCAATCAGGAAATGAGGGGTGAATTTACCCTTGTGGCGGCTCATCAGGCGGAATGCGCTCTCATGGCGGGCATATCCTGCCGGGTCGTCCGGCCTGCCTGAATATGAATAGTTGGAACGTACCAGCCAGCCACCCTTGGGCACGTCAAATCTGGTAACCGACGAATCTGCGGCTTCGATATAGGCAGCTGCGCCGGAAGCGTCGATGACTCCGAAATTGGCCTCGCAAAAGCGTGGATTCTCTGCCATCAGGAATGCTTCGAACTCGTCCACGGTGGCGCAGGATTCGAGGGCGCGGCGCATCAGGGAGCCGTTCCGTGCGTCATACTCCCCGGATGCCAGGTTGTAGGACAGGTTGTTGATGATGGCGAATCCCTTCTCGTTCGCGCCTGCATACACGCTGCGCCTGCGGGTGTCTGAGACATTGAAAAGCGCGGTGTAGGCAAATGACGTGTCGGTTGCAGCAATGTAATATACCGAATTGAACGGATTGTCGGTGTCACGCTGCTTCCACAGCAGAGGTCTTCCGGTCCCGCTCGCCTCGGCTGACACGATTGCCGTGGTGCAGGCCTCCGACGGCAGCGCGAAACCGGCCACCGCGGCAAGACAGAGTATGATTTTTTTCAGCATTCCTAAAATGATAATACCAGGTCTCCGGTATTTCCGGAGGCCTGGTGTGAAAAACAGTTAGTCAAGCATGTGGATCAAGCGGACAGCAGCCTGGCTTGAACGGGTGCCAACATCGTTGGATAAGAAAGAACCGTTACTGTAGGACATGAGATATGCCTGTTTGAGGTTGTCGGACACATGTGTCTTGCTCCAATACTTGAACTGTACAGAATCCGGCCACAGATTCATTCCTCCGCCTGTTCCTACCCATCCGCAGCAAGGGAAGAATACGGCACCGGAGTCCTCCAGATCAGCCCACTCCATGGCAGTCCATGTGTTTGTAGTCCAGACTTCGCTTGGGTTGTTGAAGGAACTTTCGTCCGGTCCCCAGACTGTATCAGGACATGTCCATACATCTGGGAAGAATACAACGCCCTTCATGCCGGCAATTGTGGCCTTGCAATACTGGGTCGTATTGTTGGCTCCATCGGTCTTGCCCATACGGCCGCCCACGGTGCCCTTGAGATAGTTGAAGTCAGCAACTGAAGGAGTTACCCAGAAACCTTCGACATCGCCGCCATTGGAGATCTTGTTGTATCCCCAGTCCATATTTCCGGTGAGATTGGCTGCGCCGTTTCCGCAAGAAGTGCCTGTGGCATCCCATATGCTCCATGGCTGCCATTTTGTTGCGCCGTAGTCATAGCCGGAGGTCCCCCAGCAGAACATGTCCACCCAGTCTTCCTGTGTCTCGCGGGTAGCTGCGCTTGTAGTCGTGTTTCCAGCCTTCTTTCCTACGCAGGAGAACTGATTGTCGGTAAAGGCGAATGTGCCGGTTGAAGCCTGATACTTCAGGACGCCCTTGGAGAATACATATCTCTTTCCTTCCTGTGTGGTGAATATGCCAGGGAGTGCACCAGGCATGAAGGTAAGGCCTGAAACAGTACCAAGGTTCTTGACAGTGCCTGCGCTGAAGTCCTTTGTGACAGTTGCTGTCTTGATTGCGGTGTCGCCCTTCATGTTGCGGAAATAGATTGTGATCTTGCCGGCTGCGACAGGGGCAATGTTGAAATAGATGTCACCGTCGAGAGCAACGTAGGAACTGATGGAGACGCTCTTTTCAGTAGCATCTGTAATTTCTCCGGTTGTGCAGTCAACATTTACGTTTCCTGTAACAGGTTTTGCAAACTCGATCCTTATGTAACGGATTGCATCCTTGCTGTCAACAGTCATCTTGATGGCACTTGAGGCATTAACAAATGCGAAGTCGTCTTCGGCTACAGCTGTACCGACAGAAATTGCAGATGCTATGGTACCATCCTGACTTGTAGGGATATAGGTTGATACTACTCCTTCAGAAGAAGCGCCTGCATACATGTCATAAGGATATACGGCATACGCCAGAATATCGGATGCTGAATATTTTTCTCCAACAAATTCGGTGCTGTTGCCGTCGGATTGTGCGACGAAGGATGACCAGCACTGGTCTCCTGTAGTTGTAAACACGCTGATTTCGTCACCTGCAACCCATGAGTATGCACCGCCTTCGCCGATTTCGGTCTTTGTCTGTGGTGCGGTTGCTGTGATAACGGCTTTCACGCCTTTCACATCTTTGACCTCAGGCTGTGAAATGACTTCCTTTGAGCAGGAAACGGCTGCGAGAAGAATGACAGCCGGGATGATTGTGGAATATTTTCTCATAGTGCTGTCAGGTTAAAAGATTGTGTCATCTTCCTCTTCCCAATTCGTAAGGGCATTCTTACCCTTGTCAGACCCGCAGAGGACGTTGCCGGCCACGAACGATACGACCTTGAATGAAGGTGCATCATAGTTTGTTTCTTTTTTCATTTTATGGGTAGTTAGTTTGGTATTTGGTTATTTTCTGATCTTATATCCGTAATATGCGTAGAACATGATGAGCAGGTAGAACGGCAGGCAGATCCAGTATGCGCTCTGACAGCCCATGATGTCTTTCATCCATCCGAAAAGAAGAGGAATCACCGCACCGCCGCCGATGCAGGCGACAAGCAGGGACGAGCCTTTCTTGGTGAATTTGCCAAGGTCGGTGATGGCAAGAGGCCAGATGGCCGGGTACATCAGCGAGCAGGCGAGGCTCAGCAGGGCAACGCACCATACAGAAACGGCCGGCGGAGTGACCAGGATGAGCACGGAGTCGACGACTGCGACCCAGGTGCAGATGCGCAGGGCCTTGACCTGCGAGATGAATTTCGGGATGCAGACGATGCCCACAATGTAGCCGATAGCCATTCCCAGACCGGGGAAGAGGGTATATTTCTCAGGATTGGACAGGCCAAGATCCTTGGCATAGTCAAGCACGGTGAGAAGCGCCAGATTCTCGACTCCGACATATACGAAGATGGCAAGCGCTCCGAGCACAAGGTGAGGGAACTGCCAGATGGATTTCTTGCCGGCTGCGTAAGGGCAGTCTTCCTCGTTCTCTTCGCCCTGGGCCTTGATCTCCTCAAGCGGAGCGAAGAAAGTGATGATGCCGAGCAGCGTCACAAAGGCGATGATGATGTAGAAAGGCAGGTCGAGGTCGCCGAGGGTGACTTCATCGATGCTCTTGCGTGTCACGGCTGCGATGAAAACGGACGGCAGGGCCAGTGCGATTGAGTTGCAGATGCCCATTATGCTGATACGCTGCGCCGCGCTGTCGATAGGGCCGAGTATGGTCACGTACGGGTTGATGGCCGCCTGGAGCACGGTGTTGGCCACGCCGCTGATGAAGCAGGCCAGCAGGTACAGCGCAAAACTTTCCAGCCTTGCTGCCGGGATGAAGAGGAAGAATGCCACTGCGAACCCGAAGAATGCCATGGACATAGTCTTCTTGTAGCCGATTTTGTTGATGATGCCGGCAGCCGGGAAACTGAATATCAGGAATGCAATGAATGTCGCAGCGATGACGAGGTAACTCTGTGCCGATGTCAGGTTGAGGTTGGACTCGAGGAACGGTACGAAATATCCGTTGATGCCGGTGGCGAAACCGACTGTGAAGAACATCGAGCCTATAAAGCAGAGCGGGATTATGAATTTGTTGCGTGGCATGGTGTCTTAGTTGTTGAGGTGATACTTGATGAGTCCTTCCATCGGGGCCTGGAGAATGACGCCCATCTTCATTCCGTACTCTTCGACCACAGGCTGGAGAAGCGGCTTGAAATAATAAGCCACAGACCCCACTGCGTTGAAGCTGTATTTCTGATAATCAGGATAATGCGTGACGATGAGATCGAAGAACTTGTGGAAAGCGTCGGTCACGAGATTCGGGAAATATGGGTCGAAGTCCAGATTCTTGGAGATGAACTTGGCATACTGGGCGCAGAATCTGTTCGGGAACGGGCGGGTGTAGATAATGTCGAGCAGTTCGTCGTTGTTGTGCCCCAGTTCCTTTGCCACCAGGTCGTACACGTTCTTTGGCATGTTGCGGCGGATGAAGTCTGTGATCATCCTCTTGCCGAGGTTGGCGCCGCTGCCCTCGTCACCGAGTATGAAACCGCATGAATCCACGTTCAGGCCTTCGTTGCATCCGTCATAAAGGCAAGAATTGGCGCCTGTTCCGAGAATGGCCGCAAAGCCCGGCTCGGCCTGGAGCAGAGCCCTGCAGGAAGCGAGCGTGTCCATCGCGATGAACACTTTCTCCGCCTTGGTGAAGACTTTCCTGAGCGTCTCTTCCATGAATGGATACTGGAGTTCGGTCACACCTGCTCCGTAAAAATATATCTCCTTCACGGACAGTGGGTCCAGTTCGGCCGGCATGTTGGCCTTGATATCTTCCACAATCTGAGGGCCGGTAATATAATTGGGGTTGTAACCCTGGCTGGTGAATCTGATTTTGACGTCACTTTCACGTGATACGCATCCCCAATCGGTCTTGGATGCGCCGCTGTCTGCAATTAATATCATGATCTGATGTTATTTATAAGTTTCAATATTGAATGGTTTCGGTCTCTGCATGGATTCCGTATAGCTGCGCCCCTCGTCGTCGGTGACCTTGATTTCGAGTGTCGATGTGGCGCTGGAGGCTTTTGCCTTGAAGAGATGACCGGTCAGGTCGGCGTTGAAGGATGGCTTTTCGGTCGATTTGTAACGGTATGAACAGTATGCCAGGAAGAACAGCGGGTCGTAGCTGGACATCTTGGTTACGGTCAGAGGAGTCCCGTTCTCGGTGACCTCTACCTTCCATCTTTCGTCCCAGTCCCAGACGTTCACGATGACCTCGTTGGCCGTGCTGGCAACGTTGTACTGGCCCTTCTGGGTCAGCGTTGTGGCGAAAGCCTTGGCATATTTGATACCGGTCGTGTCAACCTTGATACAGTTGCGGTCGTAACTGCGGAACTGGAAATCAGTGCTTTTGCCAGTGCCCTTGTAGAGGGATGTGTACTCCTTGCCGGACCAGTCCATGATACGGTATCCGCCCGGAGCGCCGTCGCCGGCGATGTTGACCTCCTTGTTGTAGTATCCGCACCACCACCAGCAGGCGCAGACAGCACCGGAATTGTATTCGCGAATGGTGCCCTTGTCCACGTTCCAGTTGTTGTGGGTGTGCCCGGTGAGGAATGTGACATTGCCGAACCCGTCGAAGCATGAACTCAGTGCCGCGACATTCCCGAGATTGGCGCTGCCGTTGCTGTTCCAGCCTGCGGAATGCATTGTCACGACGACAGGCGTTGACTTGTCAACGTATGAAAGGTCTTTCTTGAGCCATGCGAGACAGTCGTTGCTGACCATCTTGTCATAGTGGCGGTCGCTGGCAGTGCCGCCAGTTGTGTTCTTGCAGAGGATGTTGTCCACGACGACATAATGCACCTGGCCGATATTGAACGAAAAGTAGTTCGGTCCCAGGGCCTCGCGGAATGCCCCTGCGGTGTCCCAGTCGACTGCGTTCCATCCGGCTGTGCCTCCGAAGACTTCGGTTATCATGTTGTGGTCGTGGTTGCCTATGGTGTGGAACACTGTCAGTCCCTGGATGCCCTCATTGATATCTGCCAGATAGTCCTTGAAATAGTAATTGTTGGCATACCAGTACTGGTCCCAGGTCATGTCTCCGAGCGTGACGGCGTATGTCTTCGTGCCCTTGTGGGAGGCGAGGTATTCCATGACGTCGGCCGTGAATGTCTTGTACTGCTCGCGGTCCCTGGTCCTTGCTGCAAGGTGCTGGTCACCGAACACGAGCATGGTGTGGTTGGTCTGGTCGCCGTCGTCGAAGAGTTCGAAATCACGCCTTTCCGGAATGTATTCGTTCTCTGAGAGTGTCTGGTAGAAAAGGGTCTGCACGCCGAGACAGGCGGTGGTGTAACCTGACGGGATGGATATCCACACCATCTTGTTCTTCTTGTCCGAAATCATGGTGTAGTTGCCGTCCTGGTCGGTCCTGGTGACTTCGTAGCCGTCTGTCACCACTACGTCCGGGATGCCTTCGGACCCGCAGAATACGCGTCCGTATATCGGGAAATCCGGCTCCGGTTCCGGCTTCTGTGGCTGTTCCGGATTGTTGTTCCCGTTGTCATCCAATGGCTTTTTGGGGTCGCAACTGACGGCCACCACCAGGACGGCCATCAGAGTTGCGGCTATGGTAAATATCCTTTTCATATCAATATTCTCCGTTGTCCAGAATCTCATCCGGATCGATGTACGAACCGGCTCCGCCTTTTCTGTAACTGCCTTCAAGGATGGCGGCTGCTGCAGACAATTCTATTGTCCTGGCAAGTGGTGAGGTGTATCTTAATTCCATAATGTCTTCAAATCAGGGATTGCGCCTAAACCATATCTGAACAGAACCACACCGTCGGCGTGCCCGACAAAATCTTCGCAGTCGGAGCGGATGGCATCTGCACTCATTCCGGTGACACTGGATGAACCGGTGTAGGTGGTTGTTCCGGCCCACATTTCTGCGGGCTCGCTCTGCGTGGCGAACCAGTCGGCCATGTCCTGTGCCCAGGATGCTCCGTACGAACCTGAATCGGTATAACGATATATCATAGGGATGATTACGTCCAGATACTGTCCCATTTCGGACGGTTTCTGGCCGTAGTAGCCCCAGGCGGATTTCTCTGCCATCACGGCAGCTGACAGGATGACATCAGGGTCTATGGCCTTGAGCTCCTGTTTTGCCTGGCGGCAGAACTCGGTGATGGCGCCGATGCCGGTCACTGTGCCGCTCTTGTAACTGTACAGGGATGCCTTGTTGGTGCTGGTGCCCGGATAGCGGATGTAGTCGAAATGAACACCCTTTGCACCACAGGCCATGTATGCCTTTGCGGTGGCGAGCACGGCGTCAAACCGGTCCTGGTTGTAACACTGGTTTTCGGTATCGACAGGGTTGATCCATTTGTCGCCGTCATTGAATGTCCTGATCCAGATGTGGACGGCGATGCCAAGATTCTTTGCGCTTGCAGCGAATACCTTGAATTTGTCGTTTGCGCCCGGTTCAAGTACAAATACGTTGCCGATGCCCTTGGAGGCCAGTTCCTCGAGTGAGACAGAATTCATCGATGTGCCCCAGACCCAGATGCCGTTCTTGCTCCCGGCCTCGGCGTCGTCCCAGAACAGAACGGTTCTGAACAACTGGTCGGAACTGATTCCTGATATGCTGTCAATGTTGTTGTCAAGCAGATGTTTGAAATAATATGCAAATGTCAGCAGAGCGCGTTTTGGACAGCAGGAACCCTTGTAGCCGGAAAGCTGGGAAGCGTTGTAGCCGGCGATGTTGGCAATGAGCTTGGTGTGGGTCATCGGGTAGTTGACGTTGCGGGATGCGTAGTTGTAAAGGAAATTGTCCTTGACAAACCCGGGGGCGGACGTCATCTGGAGGTACCCGCCATTGCCGGATGTCTCGCTGTACGGTGCCGTGCCCCATATGTATGAATGGGTTGCCGGCACTTCTGTGCCGCTGAGCGTGGCTGCTGTGCAGGTCTTCGAATCGAAACTGCCTGCTCCGGATGCGGATGTGTTGTTTCCGTCCTTGCCCTTGAGGAGCAGGTAACTTCTGAGCGCCGTCTCGAACATGTCGGCAGTGCTGTAGGTCTTTCCGCCTACGGTGATGGTCGTGCTCTCAGGAAGATAATGGGCACCGGCTACGTCGTAGGCGTCATTGTTGGCCGTTTCACCGGTGAGGAGATTGATGATGCCGGTGGTCTGTTTCCAGATGTCGATGACTTTCACGAATTCGCGTGCAAAGTCTCCGATGGTGACTTTGTCGGCCGCCGTGTCACCGAATCCGACTGTCAGCAGGTTGAGGCGGTCTTCGGCGAAGGCAATACCCTCACTGCGTGCAGTGACTATGCGGGTGTAGGTGGCGTTGGACGTGCTTGTCACCTTGATGGTCAGAGATTCGCCAGATGCAATCTCTACATCCCAGCTGGTAAACCATATATCAATGTCACCGGCAGAGAGTGGTGATATGTAATTGATTGTTACAGAAGATGATGCATTGTCTGGGGCGTCCAGTGACCCTGTTGTGAAATCAATCTCCCTGGCCCCGGCAAAAGCCTTTCCTTCGGATGAAATCTCGACTTTGGAGATGTCTTCCTTGACACCCTTGAGGGTGATCCGGTTAAGGGCCGTTGCGCGGCGGAACCAGGCTTCATACTGGGTCGGGAAGCTTGTCACCGTTTCAGGTTTCAGGACCATTATGAACGCAGCAGGGTCGTATGTCGCTGCGGATGCGTTCTGTACAGCTGGGAGTGTCACTTCGCCGTCTGAATAAGACGATGCTGGATAGATTCCGCCAAGACGGTATGATTCCGCAGTTGCTGGTGACACGTTGAAGGAGAATTTCGCCTTTGTGTCGTTGTCGTATGTCGAGAAGGATGAAGACTGTGCGAATTTGTCCGTGCCGTCATTGTAGTACAGCATCACAGACTCGTCTTCGCCCCACAGGACAGTGCGGTCCTGAATGAAGGTCCTGGTCTGTTCGAGGCCTGCATTCATGGTGAGACAGACCTCGGGACGGGTCTCTTCCTTTATATCCACCAACTGGCAGGATGCTGCTGCAATCCCTGCCAGAACGATGGTGAACAGTTGTGTCAACCTATTCATATATAAGTGTTTACTCTTCATTCAATACGCCTTCCATATCAGGAATGTCACCGATTCCATAACGGAAGAGGACAACGCCGGTGGCGCCGGTCCCTCTGAAGCTTTCGCAGTCCGAGCGTATGCCTTCAGCGTCCATCGCGATCACTTCGCCGTCGTCGCCACGGTAGGTGGTGGTGCCGGCCCATACCTTTGCAGGGGCGCCTTTCTCCACAAAGTGGCGGGCCACCTTCTGTGCCCATGCGACTCTTGCGGAGTCGGGACCGCCCTTCGAGTAGGATGGAGAGTGGCGGTAGATCATAGGCATGAGTATGTCGATGTACTGTCCCATCTGCGCAGGGTCCTGGCCGTAGTAGTACTCGCTGTCAGGCTCAGGCATCAGTGCGGCTGAAAGGATCACGTCAGGATTCTTGGCCTTGAGCCTTTCGTTGATCTGGCGGCAGAACTCAGTGACAGCGCCTGTGCCCGTGATGCCCTGGTCAGGGAAGTCATGCTTGTATGCTGTGCCTCCGAAACGGATGTAATCCAGATGGATTGCCTTTACACCCAGGTCGAGATAGTGTTCGGCGCGGGTGATGACCTCGTCGTAATAGTCCTGCCTGTAGCAGACATTCTCGTCATCGACAGGACTGATCCACTTGCCATCCTTGTAGAAGCACTGGAACCATACGTGGGTGAGGATGCCCTTCTCGGCTGCGGCATTGATGAAAGCCATCGTGCTGTCCGTCCCGTGGGCTTCAAAACTCTTTTCGTGGAGAATGATATTGCCGATGCCCTTGTCTGCAAATTCTTGAAGGTCAACTTCATTCATATGTTTTGACCATACCCAGATGCCGTTTGTGTTCTGCTCCTGAGGCTGCGTGGTGCAGCATATCATCATCGCCGCTGCGAGTGCCAGTGTAAATATGCGTTTCATATCAGTTTATCTTTTATTTATAGAATTCGTTGAGGTCAGGAAGAGTGCCGAGGCCGTAGCGGAACAGGGCAAGACCCTGCGCGCAGGAATTGTTGGCAATGTTAGCACAGTCGTTGTACAAAGAGGTTTCAGAGAGACCCTGGGAACTTGAGTTGTAGGTTGCTATTCCATGCCATGATTCCTTGCCGCTCTGGCATCTGTTCGTGAACCAGTCGGAGATGCTGACGTTCCTTGATGCAGAGTATCCGTATGAAGAAATGTAGGCCATAGGCATCATTATGTCAAAGTATTTTGTCATTTCTGCCGGGTCCTGTCCGTAGTATGCCATTGAATTTGCTTCACCCATCAGCGCCGCTGACAGGATGACGTCCTTCTTGATGGCCCTGTAGTTCTCAGCACTCTGTCGGCACAGTTCTGTGATGGCTCCCGTAGCTGTGACGCCCTGTTCAGGATAGGTGTGCTTGCTTGCGGAACCTCCGAAACGCACGTAGTCGTAATGAAGTCCGTCGATGTCATAATTCTTGAGGTAGCTTACACCTCTCTTGATGATTTCATCGAATCTCTCCTGGTTGTAGCGCGGTGGCTTGTCTCCCTCCGGATCTATGACTGCAGAAATCCATCCACCTTCGGTTATGTGCCCGTCAGGCCATTCTACATCTCCTTCCCAGTGGAAGCACTGCATCCAGATATGGACGGTCATGCCGAGAGCGTGGGCCTTGTCGATGAAATCGCGCGTGGTGTTCTGCGAGTGCTTGTCGCTGCGGAAAATGAACTCGTGAATGAGGATGTTGCCGATTCCGAGGTCAACAAGTCTCTGAAGATTGATTGAATCCATCGATGAATGGTTGACCCAGATGGCGATCTTGTTGTTTTCGGTGATACCGCTGTTCTTCTCGCCCTTTGTAGGGGTGATGAGTGTGAACCAGCTTCCGGTTCCGTCAGGGATGCGGTTCCAGCTGGTGGATACGGTGGATTCGCGCTTGTCCTTGACCTCGTAAGGCTGGAATGAGTCCAGAACCTTGCCGGAGACGTTCTCGAGGGTGAATTTGCTTACAGAAGATATGGAAGCATCCACAGTCACATATTCGTGAGGAGCAAAAGTTTTCTTCCCGCTTTCATAGATAGTTTTGCCATCAGCCTTGAGGATGACACCTTCGGTGCTGATGTTCTGGACTGTGCCGTTGGAAATCTCGACCCAGCCGCCGAGAGGCGATATCTCGTTGATGACAAGACCTTTCTCGTTTGTTGTGACGCTCTGGTTGATTTCCCCCTTGGTTGAGGATTCGGACACTGTGAAATTGCCGGTTACGTCAGGGAGTCTTGACCAGGACTGTCCGTCAGATGTGTCTGCAAGCCCGGTGGCCTTGAAAGTGAGAACCTTTCTTTCCTGATTGTTATATACGGTGAATTCTTTGAACTGCCCGGCACTTGCCTCGCACTGGGCCACGATTCTGCCCTTGGACGGAATGGTAAGAGCCTCTTCTGCGGTGTAGATTTTAGTGCCGTCTGCCGACTTGATGAATGAGTATTCCATCTCGATGTCAGTGTAGTGAGGATTGTATATTTCAATCCAGCCTTCTGCAGGGCACACTTCGTTGATGATTATCTTGCTGATGTCGTGAGCGACAACCTTGTAGTTTCTTTCACCGTTTGTAGGGGTGTCGGTGATGGTCCAGCGGCCAGTGGCGTCAGGGACGATGGCATAACTCTGGCCTTCTTCTGCACGCTCCTCCTTGTCAAGGTCATATTTGGCTGAGAATGAACTGATTATTCCTTCAGTCCGGTTGGCAATTGCAATCTCCTCAAAAGTGGCGAGGAGCATAGGGGCGGAGAACTCCTGCTCTTCGCTGCTGATGACAAACCTTCCTTCAGGTTCTATTGAACCGGCAGAGAGGGTGCATATTGTCTCCTCGAAGACATTGCCGCCGGTAAGGATCACCTGAAGTCCTTTGAGGTTGATTGTCTTGTCTGTTGTGTTATACAACTCAATCCAGGATTCCCTTCCCATGGTTTTGGACGGACTCACTTCGTTTATGATGATTCCGTCCATTGATTCGCTTGCCTTCGGGCCGTCTGGTTTTTCGATACAGCCGATAGCAAGAACTGAGAGAGATGCTGCCGCAAAGAGATGTTTGAGTTTCATTTTTGTCTAATGTTAAAATTCGAGATTTTCGTAATAGTGGAGGCCGCTGTAACCTTTGAAGGTGACTGAGCCGAGGACGTTGTCATTGTTGGATGCATCTGCGAACACCCATTCCCCGTCGATGAAAAGCTGGGAGATGACATGGCCGATCACACCGCTGGAATAGTTGCACTGTGCGTGGAAATAACGTGCAGGGATGCCGCTCAGACGCGCCATTGCACAAATCGCGTTGGAAAGGTCGCAGCAATTTCCGGACTTCGCCTTAATAGTACCTACGGCACCTTTCTTGGTGTTGTAGTAGTCCTCCCAATCCCATTCATCCCGGGCATATTTGAAAATGGCATCGGCTTTCTGACGTACAGTTGATGCTTCTGTCACCCCGTATGCCTTCCATGCTGCGTCACGGGCCTCTTTTACTTCCGGAGCATTGACCTGGCAGTTGTTTGTAGGTGCGGTGTAACTTGATTCCCAGGTGTCTATTGTCTCCGGGAAACATCCATTGGCATCATAATAGTGGAATGCACGGCAGAGAGTTGCCAGGATGGCCTTGCTTGAGAAATCGCTGTCATAGCCGTCCACCTTGGTATATGTCGGGAATCTCCCGGTTGTGCACATTTCGTCATAGGCAGCCCTGACTGTTTTCACAAATTCGTCAAATGTGATTTCACGCGGAAGGAAAGGCTGTCCGGTCTTGACCGTGATGGATACGGAGGCCTTCGGGTACACTATGTCATCCTTTGCCCAGTCTTCCGGGGAGTCAAGCATCTGGAGCAGCAACGCTATGCCACCCCTGAGGTATTCCACGTTGAATATGTCGATGCCCTCCCATTTGATTACAACAGGTACGATATTGTCCTCCATCCAGGAGTCATATGCGCCGGACATGGCTGTCAACAGTGTACCGTTGTATGTCTCTCTCCAATTGATTTCCGGAGTCGGCTGTGGTTCCGGGTCGGACTGCGATGGCTTTTCGCAGGCAGCAAACACTGCCAGGGCAAGTGCGAAGGCAAAAAATCTCTTCATTGTGTGTCGAAGTTATGTGATTGGAACCCGGAGGGAGGGTCAGCCCCCTCCGGATTAGGTATATTAATAAAGGTCGTAAGCAACCTTCACGTCCTTGATGGCATCATAAACGTTTGTTGTGATGTTGTTGTCAAGGATGTACTTGTAGATACGTGCGCAGAGGAGCATTTCACGCATAGGTGAGATGTAGCCTGCGTAAGTGTCGAGGTTGAGCTGATTGGAGTTAGGACCGAACTCCTGGTAGTTGCCGATCTTGCCGAGGCGGGGGTTGTTGCCTTCGTTGGTGATGAGACCGCGTACAACGAACCAGCTTCCGCATTTGAGGATGAAGTCGATGCCGACCTCTGTTACAGGCTGTCCGTCAAGAGTGACCTGATTGTTCTCCTCATACCAAGGATATGCACCCCATTCGCAGCAGTCTGTGTATGTGCAGAAATTTGCGGTCATGTCAACACCGTTGCCGAGAGTATAGGCCATGTTGCGGTCTGTCATTCCAGGAAGGAATTCGTCACCTTCTGTTGTGCAGAGGTCCATGAGGCCACGGATAGCCATTTCCCAAGCCTGTGCTGAAGTGTATTCCTGCTCAGCGATGGTGATGGTCCACTTGGTAGGATAGAGAGTGTCGTCATACTGGTTGCCTTCTGTTGTATAACCCTTGTTAGGGTTTGCGATAGGAACGAGGTGAACGTTCTCCCAAGCGTTGCCTGCGGCAATGTTGTGCTTGCCTTCAGACTCTACGGTGCCGATGGTGTTCTCCCAAACGTCAAGACAGGTTACGAACTGCTTTGCGAATGCCTTGAGGTCATTCTTTGATTCGCCGCCCTGGTTGTAGAGGTCATAGTCGAACCTCACGTCCTTGACAGCGTCATAGACGTTGGAGTCGATTCCGTTGTCGAGGAGATATTTGTAGAAGCGGGCGAGGATGAGGAACTCACGCATAGGAGCGATGAGACCTTCATAACCGTCGAGTTCAAGATAGCCTTCGCCGAACTGCTGGAAGTTACCGATGTATCCGAGTGGGCTGTTGATGTCAGTCTTGATGAAGCTTCTTACAATGTGCCATGCACCTACCTTGACCATGAAGTCAACACCTACAGAAGTTACAAGCTCACCATCGAGTCTCATCTGGGAATCTTCCTCATACCAAGGGTTTGGACCCCACTTGCAACCTGCGCTGTATACAGGGATAGGCATACCGAAGGTCTTGCCGTTGCCGAGGGTCATTGCGTGGTTGCGGCTGTCGTTGAACTTGTCGAGTTCTGCGGAACCTTCGACAGTGACGAGGTCAATCATACCTCTCTGGGCGATTTCCCAGCACTGGGCAGCTGTGTAGGTTGTTTCGTCAACAGTGATTTCGAACGGAGTAGGGAAGGTGTTGCGGTCATACTGGTTGCCCTCGTATCCTGCACCTACGTATGTTGCGTTAGGGTTGTCGATAGGGATGAGGTGAACGTTCTGCCAGCCTGTAGCACCGTTGTGCTTGCCTTCTGAGTCAACGCGGCCGACTGTTGAGTTCCATACGTCGAGAGCCTTGACGAACTCCTGAGCGAATGCCTTGAGTGTTCCTGAGGTAGGAGCAACGTAGCCCTTCTGGGTGATGCTGATCTCCTTGGTGTAGTCACCGCAGGTGAATATCACGTTACCGGTACGGTTATCTGCTCCGGTGTAGTCCTCTACAGTTACGCTTACGCTGCAGTTGCCTGCGTTGCCGCCGCTCTTGTCTACGCTGATCCATTCGCTGTCAGTTTCCACTGTCCATGCATCGGTGGCTACGAATGTGAGATTCTGTGGTGCAGGCTCGGTAGCATCGAAGGAGAGTGTCTTCTGGTCGAAAGTCATAGGAAGAACCTGATGGAAGTAGTCATAGTCGAACTTTATGTCCTTGATGGCGTCATATACATTCTTGTTGATGTTGTTGTTGAGAATGTATTCATAAATGCGGAGCATAATGTAGAACTCACGGGTAGGAGAGATGAGACCCTCATAACCTTCGAGGTTGAGGACAGCGTCACCTGTACCGAACTCCTGATAGTTACCGATCTTTCCGAGAGGAGTGTTGTTGGCGTTGCTGATGAAGCTTCTGCAGACATGCCATGAAGCGCATTTGAGAAGGAATTCGATGTCGCACTCGGTGACGAGTTCGCCGTTGTACTTCATCTGACGGTCTTCCTCATACCAAGGATACTGACCCCACTGGTTAGCCTCTGAAGGCTTGCTGATAGGAGAGGACATGAGTGAAAGTCCGTTGCCGTAGTTGATAGGGGTGTTGCGGGCCATTGTGCTGATGAATCCCTGGCCGTCGATTGTACACATATCCATGAGACCGCGGATAGCGATTTCCCAGCACTGAGAAGCAGTGTAGGTCTCACCGTTAACCTCGATGTTCTTAGGGTTGCCGTACTTCTCGAAGTCATACTGGCCTACACCATAGCCTTCCCACATGTTGTCCTGAGGGATAGGAATGAAGTGAACTCTTTCCCATGCGGTGTTGTTAGGCTCGTTGTGCTTGCTGTCAGCAGAAAGTTTGTCTGCAACGGTGTTCTCCCAGATAGGAAGGTAAGTGTTGACGAACTCCTGAGCGAAAGCCTTGAGTGTGTTGGTTGCTGAGAGATACTCAACGCCGACCTTTGCTGGAAGTGAACCTGTCTCGGCATAGCCTGCGATGGCGCGGGCGATAGTGACAGTTGCGCGGTTTGTTGAGAAAGCGATGGCGTCATTGCCTCTGTAGATGAGGGTCTGGTTAGGGAGCTGGCCCTTTTCAGTTACTGTTGCAAGGATGCTCTTTGCAATGGTAACAACATCTTCAGTGACACCCTTTCCATCCTTAGGACCGTTTGTAACGGCGATTTCAGTCTGGTCGTAGCTGTCACGGTCAGGGTTTGTGGCTGCCTTTGGAGTCTCTACCTTGATGTCAGATGTGCTTCCACCGGCGAGTGCCTCGAGAGTTGCTGCCTCAGCATAGATGAACTGAGGGAGAGTGAGAGTCTTTGAGTCAACGGTGAAAGTCTCAGGGACTGTTCTTTCGTCTTCCCAAGTTGCATAGAAATCTGAGATTGCCTCAACGAGGGAGTTTACCTTGAATGAAGCGTCGCCGACTGGCTCTGGCTCATTGCGATTACACCCTGTGAATGCAAGACTGACTGCGATAAGTGCAGTGAGCAAGCGTGAGATTTTTTTCATAATTTTTTGGTGTTAATAAATATGGTTGGAAATAATGTTTAGTCAGTAGGGAGTGCCTTGAGAACGCCCTTGCCCAGAAGGTATGCCTCAGCCTCCTTGAGGCCTCCGGTTTCCTTGATTGCAGATTCGCAGAGGGCGTAGTCTGTGAGCCCGGTGCGCTCCATCATCGTTCTGGTGAGACGGTCCACAACCTTGTTGTTGATAAGATGTGCATGTACCATCCTGTTGCCCTCGACGCGACCCAGGCGGATCATCAGAGTGGTGCTGATCATGTCGCACATGAGCTTCTGTGATGTGCCGGACTTCATTCTGGTGCTGCCGGTGATGAATTCAGGTCCCATCACAATCTCGACAGGATAGTCGGAAACCTCTGCGATAGGGGAATCCGGGTTGTTCACGAAACATCCGGTAGGGATGCCGTGTTCGCGGCAGGCCTTGAGGGATGCAAGCACATAAGGAGTGTTTCCGCTGGCTGAAATGCCGACGACGATGTCCTTAGGCGTCACATGATGTTTCTGCTCGAGTGTCTGCCATCCTTCGTCAAGCCAGTCCTCTGCCTCTTCGAGGTCAAGCACGAGATTCTCCACGCCACCGGCGAGGACGCACTGTACCATCTCAGGAGATACTCCGTAAGTGTTAGGGATCTCAAGGGTGTCAAGTACTGCAAGTTTGCCACCTGTTCCTGCTCCGAGGTAGAAAAGGCGTCCGCCCTGGCGGACCTGATTTTCGATGGCGGTCACAAGTCTTTCGATATCAGGGAGGACTTTCTCCATGGCGAGTGCCACTTTCTTGTCTTCCTGGTTGATGTCGTGAAGCAGTTCCGCCACACTTTTCTTCTCCAAATGGTCGTACAAAGACGGCTGTTCAGTTAATCTTAATGCCATAATAATTAATTATTTATTTGAATGATTTTTGTGTTACCTGTCCTACCGGTCTGCCGTCACGCAACGCGACAGCCGAAACAACCTGGGAGCGGTTGATCACGAAAGGCATTTCGTATTTCGTGCTGCCTGCGTCAGGGGTTGTCCCGTCAAGTGTGTAATATATTTCTGTGTCAGGCGCGTCCACGCTGATGGTGACCACCTTGTCATATTCTGTGTCCTTGTGCAGTTCGATGTATGGGTTGAAGAAGGCTTTGCAATAGCCGAGCCCTATGCCGTCATAGCGTTCGAACTGAGTCTCGAGACGGTGTGTGAAGTCGTCCCAATCCTTCTTCTGCCCATCTGTCCATCCGGCCTCTGCGATTGCCGCCATACGTGGCCATGCCATATATTCGACGCGTTCCGGTGTCGGCATATATTCTGTCCATACACAACCTTCCACGCCGATGATATAT
The DNA here is from genome assembly GCA_045599265.1 of Candidatus Cryptobacteroides sp. Classification (GTDB taxonomy): domain Bacteria; phylum Bacteroidota; class Bacteroidia; order Bacteroidales; family UBA932; genus Cryptobacteroides. The sequence goes on from JAZRVQ010000067.1 coordinate 19,000, forward strand.
TTCTGTTCCTCCGGGGTAAGTACCTCAGGGACAGGGTTGTAATCATACATGGTGCGGAGCAGGGTAGGGCCGCCCATTGCCAGAGGTTCGGTCTCCGGGTCTGCCTGCCAGTAGTCGAGGTAGTATTTCGGGTATGGTGCCATGACGACCTCGTGGTGCTGCTGGGCAGCCTTGATGCCGCCTTCTTCGCCGAGCCAGCTCATCACCTTGGCGTTCGGAGCCAGACCTCCCTGGAGGATTTCGTCCCAACCGATGATCTCGTGGCCCTTGGAGTTGATGTATTTCTCCATTCTGGTCACGAACCAGCTCTGGAGCTCAAACTCGTCCTTGAGACCTTCTTTCTTGATAAGTGCCTGGCAATGAGGGCATTTCTGCCAGCTTGCCTTAGGACATTCGTCACCGCCTATGTGGACAAGCTTGGACGGGAAGAGCTCAAACACTTCGTCGAAAACGTCTTCGAGGAACTTGAACGTCTCGTCTTTCGGGCAGTAAACCTGCTTGAAGACGCCCCATTTTGTGGCCACCTCATAGCTGTTCTCCAGTCCGCATGAAAGTTCAGGATAGCATGCGATTGCGGCAAGCGCGTGGCCAGGAAGCTCGATCTCAGGAATGATGGTCACATAGCGCTCGGCAGCGTACCGGACCAGTTCGCGGACCTCGTCCTGTGTGTAATATCCTCCGTGAGGAGTGCCGTCATAAATGCCTGATTTGAGTGAACCTATCACGGTTTCCTTGCGCCACTGACCCTTTTCGGTGAGGAGAGGGTACTTCTTGATTTCCAGTCTCCATCCCTGGTCCTCTGTGAGGTGCCAGTGGAAACGGTTCACCTTGTGGAGCGCCATCACATCGATGTAGCGTTTCAGAAAGTCCATGTCGAAGAAATGCAGACATACGTCGAGGTGCATTCCACGGTATTGGAAACGAGGCTTGTCGTCGATGTAGCAGCAAGGCAGGTCCCATTTGACCCCGCTCTCCCTGGTCTGTGAGAAAATCTGGGTCGGGAGCATCTGCAACAGGGTCTGGAGCCCGTAGAACGCACCTGCACCGTCACCATATTCGATGACAGCCATTTCCGGAAGGACATGGATTGAATACGCCTCTGATGGCTTGCCGGCATCGAGGAAATAAATTCCTCTGTCCTTTTTTGTCAGGTCAGCGTCCCTGATTTCGAGTTCGAATCCTGCGGCCACGGAGAGCTTCTCGTTGAGGAACCCTGCGATGCGCAGCATCTCTTCGTTTCCGTCACTGAGGAATATAGGGGTCTTGCGGTCAATCGTGAATGTGCCTTCCTCGGCCTCGATGTGGTTCGGCTGCGGGATGACTTGGATCGCACGTGCGGTATCCTGTCCTTTTGAGCAGGATACCGTGAGTGCAATCGTACCAAACACTACTAACCAAAAAATCTTTCTCATCTAGAATATCTTTGTAATTGTTTCACCTATCGGAGTCCCGTCAAACAGGAATCCCCGTGCCTTTATGGTATCACCCTTCTCCACGCGGATATGTGCCGGTGCGACAGAAGCGTCAAAAGCCGGTTCTGTGCCGTCAACGGTGTATCTTATTGTGGCAAGGGTGTTGTCGAGTTCGAGTTCGGCATCCCTTGGGTATGGGTTCTCCAGATTCATGTTGACTATCACGTTGTCGAATGCGCGGGCATACTCGACGCCCTTTGCATCCATGCGCTCGAACTCCTTGAACATCTTGTTCTTGAAGTTGTTCCAGTCGCGCTTTTCCTTGGCGGTCCAGCCCACCTCGGCAATCGATGACTCGCGCGGGTAGGTCTGGGTCTCGAGCTTGCTGATGTCAGGGATGTGCTCGCCCCATACGCAGGCCTGTACTCCGAGCATATTGTCTGCGCCCTTTTCGAGGATGTCGTCATCGACGAAGCTTTCCCAGTCCCATCTGTATGACTTGTACAGAGTCAGGTGGAGATGGTGGTTGGATGGCTTGTCCTCGATGTCCTGCTGGTCGTAGTCGAAATAGCACCAGCGGTTTGGACAGAGGATGGTCTTCATCCCGAGATCCATTGCCTTGGATGCTGGGTTGTGTCCGCGGTATGACATCACGACTGTCGATTCGGCCGGCTTGCCGTCAAGGATTTCGTCCCATCCGATGACAGTCTTGCCGTGGTCGCGCAAGAACTGGTCGAAATGGCCTACAAAATAGTCCTGGAGGTCATCCACGCTGCCAAGACCGAGTTCGGCTGCCCTTGCCTTGCAGTATTCGCTGTTCTGCCATGCTGTCTTAGGGCATTCGTCACCACCTATATGATAATATGGAGACGGGAAGAGGTCGAACAGTTCGGTGAACACGTCCTCGAGGAACTGGATGGTCTCAGGCTTAGGGCAATAAACGTCTTCCTTGACACCCCAGGACGTGACAACTTCTTTTGGCTCGTCAGGAGTGCAGGACAGCCAAGGATAGGCTGCGATTGCTGCTGACGAATGGCCCGGAAGCTCTATTTCAGGGATGATGGTCACATTGCGGCGGCGGGCAAACTCGACGATTTCGCGCACGTCGTCCTGGGTGTAGAATCCACCGTGCGGAGTGCTGTCGCCAGTCTCGTTGTAGCCCTTTGTCTCTTTTCTCCATGCTCCCACCTCGGTGAGGAGAGGATATTTCTTGATCTCGATGCGCCATCCCTGGTCCTCGGTGAGGTGCCACTGGAGATAGTTCATCTTGTGCATTGCCATAAGGTCGATGAACTTCAGGACTTCTTCCTTCGGGTAGAAGTAGCGTCCGCAGTCGAGGAGCATTCCTCTATATCCGTAGCGCGGAGCATCCTCTATCTCGCAGCAAGGTGCTTCCCAGTCAACACCTCTGACTGCTGTGCTGCCGTAAATCTCGGCAGGAAGCAGCTGGCAGAGAGTCTGGAGTCCGTAGAAGGCGCCTGCGTATGTACTGGCTTCGATTGTGACTTTCTTTGGGCTTACGATGAGTCTGTAGCCTTCATCGGCAAGTGCGTCAACTTTCTGTATCTCAATGCCTTTCTTGATGTTCTTGGCATCTTTGAGACGGATGCCGGTCACGGTCTTGACCTGTGCGCGGAAATCTTCCGCAGCATCGGCGAACTCTGCGTCGGCCTTGATGGCCATGCCGCGTCTGAGAACAAATCTGCCGTCCTTCCTTACAATCGATACGGGCTCCGGGATGATGTCATATTCACGTCCTCCGGCAACTCCAGCGATGGTCTTGACTATGCCTTCCTGGAATGCGCGCGGCATCTGGCTTGACATAGGGTACGGTACCTTTGCATAGACGCAGTCCTGCTCGAGTTCGTATTCATAACCCTTGCGGACATCGAATGCACGCTGGGATGCGACATACAGGCTCTGGCCGTTGGTGTACCCTGCGAATATGACGGTCTTGTCCGGGAATGCGGCGCGTGTGGCAGTCTGGTACTCGCAGAACGGTTCGCCCTGTGTGAAGAAGAATACGAGACCTCCCAGATTGAATGCGGACATGTTGTAGTCGCAGGATTTGATGGTCTTGTCGCCAATCTCCTCCTCCATCTGCTCTTCCCAGCGGGTCACGTCGTCTGCAAAGCGCGGGAATGCTGTCTTGGCGCTCTCCCTGAGAGAGTCTGCAAGGTAGTGCACGTCATTGACGGTCACTTCAGGAATGCGGAACGGCAGCTTGGTAACGCCGGTGACGAGTTTAAGGGTGCCGTCAAGCTCGAATGGCTTGAACTCCACCGTGGCAAGCGAATCTGCCAGGGCCTTTCCGGCACGCTCTGCATATTCATAGTCCTTGGGTCCTTCTGCAGGGTCAAGGTTGCCCTGTGCTCCGCTGATCTGGAACACCTCGCATCCCCATTTCTCTGAAATGATCTGTCTCGCAACGCCTGAATAGTCACCTCCGAGCAGATAGCTCTTCGCACCCATGCATACCGGGTGGCAAGCCATGTTGAAGAATGCGCAGATAGGCCTGCCCTTCTTGTCAAGGAACCTTACCGCATAGACATCACGGTTGATGGGGCCGGCCTCCTCGCAGCGGTTGTGCGCGATGGATGTGATGCACTTCCCGGTCTCGATTGTGAACGGACGGTATGCCTTGTCGTCACATATTGTCTTTACTGCAAGGTCGATGACGGTGGCCACGAAACGGTCCCTGTAGGTCTCGTTGGGGGCTCCCGGCTCTACCCAGGTGCCGCCGACGCGCGGGGCGCTGTGGGTGTGGATGCAGTGAAGGATGATATTGTCCTTGGCCAGTCCCGACTTCACGGATATGCTGTCACGCATCTGTGAGGACAGGGCCGGCGATATCTCCATCATGTCCATGGAGACCAGGAGGATCTTGTTCTGCCCGTCCGTGAATGCGATAGCGCTGGCCCTCAGCGGAGTGTGCATTCCGTCATGGAGTTCGTGCCTTGCCGCGAAACCTGCGAGCATGCAGTGCTCGTCCTGTGTCGTGGAGATATCAGTCGAATTGTAGTTGCACTTCAACGGTGCGGCACCGAGATTCAGCGCCACACCCAATAAAAGAGTCAATGTTGCTGTCAGAATTCTATTCATATCCAGGGTTCTGCTCGATCTGGTTGTTAGATTTTACAATTTCTGCCCTTGGTATAGGCATAAGGTAGTTGGCATATACTCCATTCCTGGCTGGGAAGTACTTGGCGGTAGGAGAGATGTTGAGCGTGCAGTCGCCGTAGTCAAGCTTGTACTCCTTGCCGAGCCACTTCTCGGTGATGATGTACTCGATAGGCTGTCCGTCACGGTCTCCTGTCGGAGTCACAACTGAGTAAGCATATGTTTTCGATGCGTCTGTGTTAGGCCAGTAGTAGTTTGTGTGGTTCTTGGACTCGTCATAGAGTCTGACTGCCCTGACAAGGGTGTCGGTCACGCTGCCTTTCTGGAGGAGCATTGTGAGGGATCCTGCGAGAGGGACGTTCTCGACCTGCTCGGCAATCTTCCAGCGGCGTACGTCGAAATAGCGGATAAACTCGAATGAGAGCTCCACGCGGCGCTCGTTGACAAGGCGGTCCCAGAGGTTCCCGCCGCCTTCGGTCACTTCCGGCATCATCACGTCGGGACGCTGGCGCACCTTGTTGATGTATGTGCGGCACTCGTCCTCCTTGCCCACCATGTAGGCGCACTCCGCGAGGTTGAGATACATCTCGCCGAGACGGAACCAAGGATAGAGAAGCGAACCGACTTCGGATTCGGTGATAGGTGATGTAGGGATATACCACTTGTTGAGCTCGCATCCTGTGTGATTGGTAGCGTCCCAGAGGTGGGCGGCCTTCTTGGTGTAGTTAGGGTAAGGTTTGCCTTCTTCGAATGCGGATCTGTCCGTGTTCTCCCACAGCAGATAGAGCTGGAGCTGGTTGTCAGGATATCCTGACTTTGCCTTTCCGTTGAGGTCGGCATACTGAGGCAGGTCAGAGTTGAAGATGAATCCCTGAGGGAGTTCCTGGTTGGTCTTGCCCTGCGCGGTGTTCTGGAAATAGCTGAACGGCATGCCGAGAATCTTGTAGAAGCGAGGGTCGCGGTTTGCCCAAGGGTGTTCCGGGTCGTAGCCGGAACCTTCCTCGAAGAACTTCTTGCCGTTGATCATCTCTACGTCCTTGATGAATGCCTGTGTCGGGTTGAGCGCTGTCCAGCCATTGAAATATACAGGTGAGTAAAGAAGCTGTGCCTTCTTTGCGTAGTTGGTGGTGGCGTCGGCGTTTGAGACGAAATACTTGGCCCAGATGATTTCAGGTGAGTTGAGGTCGTTCCAGATGCCTTCGTATGTGCTTGCCAGATGGTATGCCCCTTCCACGTCTGCACGGTCCACGATGGCCTTGGCAGCGTCGTATGCGCGTTTCCACTTGCCGTCATAGTCATACGCGCCGTGGATAAGGTCGCCCGCAGGGTATGCGGGGTCGTTGAAGAATGCGGATGCGGAGAGCATCGTCACGCGGCAGCGCAGGGCAAGACAGATATCCTTGTTGATGCGGCCAAGAAGGCAGTTCTCCTTGGTCGGAACCATTGCTTCGGCTTTTTCAAGGTCTGCGAGGATGAAGTCCACGCAGTCATCGAACTTGTCTCTGGTGACGTCGTATTCATCGGTGAGGGTATAGACCTTCGTGATGATAGGCACGCCGCCGTAGCGCTGAATGAGGTTGTAATATGACCATGCACGGAGGAAATATACCTCTCCGAGAAGTCTTGTGGCATCTTCATCGGACATTTCTGTGCCTTCCTCCACCTTCTTGATGAAGTTGTTCATCATGTAGATCCACTCGTATGTGCGGTTCCAGATGTTGAGGGTGGTGGTACGTGTGTCGTGTGCCTGGCCGCCCTCGGCGATAGGGAGGATATTGTCCGGAGTCATTGTGCCGGAAAGGATGTAGCGTGTGGATGTTCCTCCATAGCGGAAGAATCCCTCATCGGTGATGGCGCTGATGTTGCCTTCCTGGAACGGGTCCGGAAGGACTACGTAGAGAGAGTTGACATAGCTCTCGGCCAGTGCGGCGCTGTTGAATACTGCGTTCTCCGACAGCTTGTCGAGAGGAGTCTTGTCAAGGAATCCCTTTTCATCCTTTGCGCAGGAGGTCAGGAGAGCGATGCCGGCCAGTGTTGCGAATATGTATTTTTTCATGATGCTTTCCTCCATTATTAGAACATGAGTTTGACGCCGGCGTTGTAGATCCTGGTCTGAGGATAGGTCTGTGCGGAACCGTCGCTGGACTCAGGGTCGATGGTCTTGAGCTCTGAGATGGTGAAGAGGTTGTAGCCTCCGATGTAGAACCTGATGCCCTTGACAGGGATCTTCTCGCCGAAGGCCTTGTGAGGGATGGTGTAGCCGAGTTCGATGTTCTTGAGGCGGATGAATGACGCATTCCTGTAGTAGAATGATGAACTTGTCACACCGCCGTTGGACGTGTTGGAACCGAGACGGGGGTAGTCGGAGTCCCTGTTGTCAAGTGTCCAGGCGTTGCGTGCGGCATTTGCCTCGACGTTGTATGATACAGGGTCCATCTGAGGGGCATAGTAGAAGCGAGCCCTTGCCTGTCCCTGGAAGAGGATGGAGAAGTCGAGGTTCTTCCACTGGAGAGTGGCGTTGAGGCCATAGACAATCTCAGGCACGACTGTGAGGTCGCAGCGCTTGCGGTCATAGGTCGTGATCTTGCCGTCACCGTCGATGTCCTCGAAGTAGAAGTCACCGAGGGTTGCGCCTGACATCTGCGGATGGCTGTCCAGGTCTTCCTGCGTCTTGTTGATACCAGCGACCTGATAGTAGAGAGCCGAACCCATAGGGTGGCCTGTTGCATTGAGGTATTCGTGTCCCTCGCCCCAAGGCGTCTCGTCCATGAACTCGACCCTGTTGCGGCAGAAGGTGAAGTTGCTGTTGATGTGGTAGATGAGATCGCCGTTGGCTACGCGGTTCTGGTGGGAGAGCTGAAGCTCGATTCCCTGGTTGGAGACGATACCGATGTTCTCGTCAGGAAGTTTGTTGGTAAGTCCTGTGTAATAAGGGATTGATGCGTTCCTGGGAAGAAGGATGTTGCTTCTGCGGGTGTGGAAGTATTCGAGCTCCCAAGTGAAAAGTCCGTTCTTGATGCTTCCGTCGAGACCTGCGTTCCAGGTGTGTGCGACTTCCCATGTTACGTTCTCGTTAGGAATGACTCCGGGAACGATGGAAGATATGTCCTTGTTGTCTATCCTCATCCAGTATGACACGCCTTCAGCGTACTCATACGTGGTCATGTACTGGAACGGATCGATCTGGTCGTTGCCCTGTTCGCCATATGAGAGACGGACCTTGAGGTTGGTCAGCCAAGGGAGGTTGTCCTTTATGAACGGCTCCTCGCTGATGCGCCAGCCGGCAGATGCTCCGGGGAAGAATCCCCAGCGGTGTCCCTTCGCGAAGTTCTCCGATCCGTCATAACGGGCGATGAACTGCACGAGGTATTTGCTCTTCCAGTCGTAACCCAGACGGGTGAAGAATGACATGCGGGCCTTTTCCTTTGCGTATCCGTTGATGTTGTACCAGCTCTTGTCGGCAGACCCGGCGAAGAGTTCGTCGAGGATGTCGGAGTCGTACTGGTTGATACCGGCGCTGAAATAATCGAGGCGGTATGCACGCTGCTCCCAGCCGAGGAGGGCGGTCACATGGTGTCCGTTGAAGTCACGGTCATAGTTGATGTTGGCATTGGCTGTCCACTGCATGGTCTTGGTCTCATACTCGTGGAGAGTAGGGGTTGACCAGTATGACATCATGTGCTCCGAGTAGATCTCGGTGATCTCGTCGTATGAGTAATATTTCCAGTTCTTCTGCCAGTTCTTGCGGAACTTGTTGGTTACGTCGTATGCCAACGTTCCGTTGAGGCTGAGGCCTTTTGTGAGTTTGGAAAGGTCCCAGTTGGCAGTGAATGTCGTGTTGATGGTGTTGATGGTGCTCTTGTCGTATCCGGTGATGTCCTGCACCATCACTGCAGGGTTTGTACCTCCGCGGATGAGACCGTTGGGATAGTATGCGGCTCCGGTAGGTTTCAGGCGGGTTGCGATGTAGAAGATACCGTAGGCGTCTGACGGGAATGCCGAGTAGTTCTTGTGCTGCTGGCGGACATTGAGGTCCACGCCGATCTTGAAGTCCTTGGTGACCTTTATGTCAATGTTGGAGCGCACGTTGTACTGCTGGTAGTTGGTTGCGGACTTGACGTAGATACCGTCCTGGTACTGTCCGTTGAACTGCACGAAGTATCCGATTCTGTCGCCACCGCCGTTCACGCTGACACCGTATTTGTGCTGAGCGGAAACAGGTTTGATGATCTCCTTGAAGTAGTTGGTGTTAGGGTAGAGTATAGGGTCGTATCCGCTCTCGTAGTGCGCGAGCTGCGTCTCGTTGTATTTCGGCGCTGCGCCGGTGATGGCGAGCTCGTCGTTGTATGCGTGTGTGTAGAGCACTGCGTCGGCCATTTCGACGAGACGTGTAGGCTGCTGGAGTCCGAGGTCGTATGTGAACGTCACGTTAGGGGCTTCGTTGAACTTGCCTCGCTTGGTGGTCACGAGGATGACACCGTTGGCGGACTCGGATCCGTAGATGGCGGCGGAAGCGTCCTTGAGGACGTTGATGCTCTCGATTTCTTCTCCTGAGAGACGTGAGAAGTCGTCACCACGTCCGGCTACACCGTCGATGATGATGAGCGGGCTGTTGGTGCCGAGGGTGCTTCGTCCGCGGATGTACATGACGGCGTCGTCACGTCCCGGCTCGCCGGAGCGGTTGTTGATGATGACACCGGACACGCGTCCTGCAAGACCCTGGGAGAGGTTGACTGAGGAGTTCTTGACGAGTTCTGTACCGGAAGTCGAAGTCACGGAACCTGTCAGTGTGAGTTTGCTCTGCGAACCGTAACCGATGGCTACGGACTCTTCGAGCACAGTGACATCGTCTTCGAGAATGACGTCAATAACAGTCTTTCCGTTGAGTTTCACTTCAAGGTCTTTGTAGCCGATGCTGGAGAAAATAAGTGTGGATTCTTCCGGAACGCTGATGGTATAGCGTCCTTCGGCATCTGTCACTACGCCGTTGGTCGTGCCTTTCTGCATGACTGCGGCAGCGATAACGCTTTCACCTTCAGTGGTGGATACGGTGCCCTTGACGGTGACTTTCTTCTGGGCGAAAACGCCCACAGAGAGGGTCAGGAGCACTGCTGAGAGCAAGGCGATTTTTGAGATCAGTCTCATTGTTTGATTGAATATTCGGTTGTTTTTCGCAAAAATCAAAAAGTGTCACGCAAATATGAAAAAAAATTATCATTTGCGCAACACTTTTCTTTATAATTTTATTTCGTTTATGTTTCGTTCTTTGTTTTATTTTGTTTTACAAACGAAACATTTACTGCTATTCGTAGCCAGGATTCTGCTCGATCTTGCCGCCGGACTTGACGATTTCCGTGCGAGGGATAGGCATCAGGTAGTTAGGATAGACGCCGCCCCTCTTAGGGAAATACTTAGGTGTCGGGGAGATGTTGAGTGCGCAGTCGCCGTAGTCAAGCTGGTACTCCTTGCCGAGCCATCTCTCTGTGATGATGTAGTCGACAGGCTGTCCGTCGCGGTCACCGGCAGGGGATACCACGCTGTAGCAGTATGACTTGCTGGCATCGGTGTTAGGCCAGTAGTAGTTGGTGTGGTTCTTGGACTCGTCGTAAGGGCGCACAACCCTGTAGAGAGTGTCCTTCTTGCTGCCGTTCTGGAGAATGTAGGTCAGGAAACCTGCCAATGGCTGACTCTCATATTTGTCTGCGATTTTCCATCTGCGGAGGTCGAAGTAGCGTATCATCTCGAACGAGAGCTCGACGCGGCGCTCGTTGACGAGGCGGTCCCAGAGGCTTTCGCCGGACTCGGTCACTTCCGGCATCATCGTGTCAGGACGCTGGCGCACCTTGTTGATGTATGTGCGGCACTCGTCCTCCTTGCCCACCATATAGGCGCACTCAGCGAGGTTGAGATACATCTCTGCAAGGCGGAACCAAGGATAAACGACGTTGCCGACCTGGGATGCAGAGATTGGAACGCTAGGAATATACCACTTGTTGAGCTCGCATCCAGTGTGCTGGGTCGGGTCCCAGAGGTGCTTAGGCCTCTTGGTGAAGTCAGGGAACTTCTTGCCCTCTTCAAAGGCTGAACGGTCGGTCTTGTCGAAGAGAAGATAGAACTGGAGCTGGTATGATGGGAAACCGTTGGTCTTCATGCCCTCGAGGTTGGCGTACTGCGGAAGCTCGCAGTTGAACACGAATCCCTGAGGGAGCTCCTGGTTGGTCTTGCCGTTCTCGGTCACGCCGTAGTAGCTGAACGGAAGCGCGACAATCTTGTAGAAGCGTGGGTCGCGGTTTGCCCAAGGGTGCTCAGGGTCATATCCGGAGCCTTCCTCGAAGAACTTCTTGCCGTTCTTCATCTCTACGTCCTTGACAAATGCCTGTGTCGGTGTAAGTTCATCCCAACCGCTGAAATATGAGTTTGCATAGAGCTGCTGGGCCTTCTTTGCGTTGTTGTCGCCTGCGGCAGAAGTGTTCTCGAAGAACTTGCCCCAGATGATTTCAGGAGAGTGGATGTCCGTCCAGAATCCCTCGTAGGTGTCGTCAAGCGCGTATGCGCCTTCCACGTCGGCGCGGTCCACGATGGCCTTGGCGGCGTCGTATGCGCGTTTCCACTTGCCGTCATAGTCGTATGCACCGTGCACGAGGTCCCCTGCAGGATATTCAGGATCGTTGAAGAAAGCCGATGCTGCGAGCATCGTCACGCGGCAGCGCAGTGCGAGGCAGATGTCCTTGTTGATTCGTCCCAGGACGCAGTCCTTCTTGTCAGGGACGAGCGCCTCGGCCTTCTCGAGGTCGGAGAGGATGAAGTCCACGCAGTCGTCGAAC
>JAZRVQ010000068.1:0-7951 GCA_045599265.1 Candidatus Cryptobacteroides sp.
ATTTGACGCCACCGTCGATGCTGACAGTGACGGCAATCCGGACTTCGTCTGGACACCATCCGATGACGAGGACGACCTTGCGACATACACGCTGGACCTCGAGACGGACTTCTCCACCAATCCGGCCTCTGACGACACCGACTGGTCTACAGGCAGTTACACCAAGAACAGCACCACCTACAACCTCTTCTCCACCAAGAATCTGATGTTCGTCATCCCTCAGGACCTCAGCAAGAATGACGATGACAACAAGGCCGCTGTGAAAATCACGTTCTACAGAACAGACAACGAAGAGACCGTCACCAAGAGTGTCAAGATTGAAGACACCTGGCTCCCCGGCTACTACTATAAGTACAAGATCAAGGCAGCCGCAGTCGGCGCCGACATTTACCTTGATTACGAGCTTCTCGTGGCAGACTGGGTCAGCGGCGGCGGAAACATCTCACTCTAAAAGTTTATGACCATGAAGAGAATAATATCATATATCATTTTTGCTACGGCTGTCGTTCTGGCCTCCTGCACCAAGGAACAGGACATCACAGACCCGGGCACGGCCGAAGGGATTTCGCTTGACGTCAAGCTTTCCTTCAGCACCAAGGCTGTCTCTGACGCACCGATTGTCAATTCGGTCCGCATCCTTGCATTCGACGCCAACCAGCAGTGCCTGCTCAACACGCGTACCACGGATTTCACGCTCAATGAGGTCTCAGACGGTTACGAAATCACATTCGATGACATTTTCGCCCTTACCGCTGCAACATCCTCAAGCGTTGACGTCTTCGCAGTGCTCAATGAAGACGGTTATGCGCTCGAGAACACAGAAAGTAGTCTCTCAAGTCTTCTTGCCGCACTGACCGTGGGAAACAAGGAACTTGCCAAATTCAATTCCTACTGGAAGTCACGCGTAACCTATACTGCCACCCCGGACACAGGGACAGAACCCGTGTTCCTTATGGGTGCATCTGCCGGCTATGACATCAGCGAAGGTGACTCGCAGCTTGCTTCTGTATCCATCGACTTCGGTACAATAGGCCGCACAATGGCGCAGGTGACCGTGGATAAGATTTCGAGCGACGGCAGTACTGCAGCCGCCTGTGTAATCATCCAGAACGTGGCCCTCGTCAACGTTCCTGCCGGAATCGCATGGTCAACCAACCCCGGAAGCCGTGGATTTTCTCCTGTCACCATCGACTTCGAGGGTGAGGGCGAGGACGGATGGTATGTACCGACTGCCTGCACATCCACATTCAGAGGGACATATTCCTCCATCAGCCGGACCAAGAGCACTTCGGACAGGTTTTATTTTGTCAAATATAACAATGACGACAACAAGGCCACTATGGATTTCGTAAAAATCGGAGGTGCAAAGACTTATAACGATAATAACAATGCGAAGAAAGCCGCGGAGAATGCAAAAGACGGCTGGTCCACGGCCTACTCCAACCTTGCCTCGCATTTTGCGTCGATTAATCCGGACACCTTCACATACACTCCATCGGAGAACTTCACCGCCGGAACCTGGACGGTCAGTCTCGGCAATTCATATTATGTACCGGAGAACATCACTTCGACCACTGATGACTGTACCTGCATAAGAGTCAGGGCCGCAATTGCCGAGCCTGGTCTCACCAAGGAGCAAATTGCCGAAAAGGCCTCATGGTACTCGGCAGTATATAAGACAAACGGCTCTACAATCAGTTCCACATACAACGCGAACAATCTCAAAGGTTATACAAAGACCGAGAGCATTACCGTAACCGTGACAAACGACAGGGGCAAGACCGAAGAAAAGACTTACTATGTAGCATATTTCGACGGTCTCACCATGTCACAGACTGCTTCGACGCTCTACGTCAACGAACTTTGCTGGAGTCCTACAGAACATATCTATGACTTCCTCATCCCTGTGAACAACAAGGCTTTCGACAATGACTACAGTGTCCGCCGCAACACAAAATACACTGTTAGCCTCACCGTAGCGGAAAGCACCGCCACCACCCTTGCCACCAAGGCTGCGGGCGCCCCGGCATTCGGCATCACTGCAAATGTAACAACTGAAACAATGAACGACTATGAAGACTAAGATTATACCATTCCTTCTTGGACTTTGTGCCGTCATCGCCCTTTCTTCCTGTGAGAAAGAGTCCGCAAAAGAGCCTGCAAAGGCCAATCTGATAGTGAAACTCGCTCTCAACGGAGCGTCCTCAAAGACGACGGGCACCACAATTGCAGACAGCGAAAGCGAATGCACAATATCATCTGTGCGTCTATTCCTTGTCAGTCAGGATGACCTTGACACCATCGAGGAAATCACATCCGACGACTACACCCTTACTGCGGCAACAGAATCCGACCCGGCCCGGATTGCCGCTCATATATCTTACACTCTCGCAGGTGACTGGTATCTCTATGTAATCGCCAACTGTCCGTCTTCCGTTTCGATCGACACTTCGGACTATGACAGTTTTGTCGGCTCATACACATCAACCGATCTCTCCGACATCTGGGCAGAAGACGCCTTCATGATGGTCAACACCCAGAATGCCGAGACAGAGGAAGGTGTGGACAAGGCCGGTATCCCTGTAAGTCTCTCCAACCTTCAGGACGACAAAGAATCTCCGGAAGAAGTCACTGTCACCCTCGAGAGAGTCGCCTCCAAAGTGACTGCAACAGTGTCACCGTTTATCAACTACGGACTCGTGGGAGCCACAATGGGCGGACACGATGCCGTTTACGGTATCTCAAAGGTCGTCATTGACGAGGTCGCACTCATCAACTGCGTCAGCAACTTCAATCTTGTACAGCAGTGGGCTTCCGACGGTTCCCTGATCACTCCGAGCAGTTCTGCATCATACTCGGACTACTATTACACGGACCTGACAGATCTTGACTGGGTGGCTCAAGGCACCGATTTATTCTGTCTCGAGAACAATTCTCCTGAATACAGCGTGGCAGGCGGGACACATCAGGACGCGTCTTCCGACACCCGGATGAAGGGCCGTGTGACCGGTCTTGTGGTCAGAGCCCGGATCGAGACACTCAGTTCTTACCAGTCCTCCGCCCAGACTGACGGCGGCGAGGGAAGCGGTGGATACGAAGCCCTTGTGCTTGATCCGGATGAAGGAGTGTGGACCAAAGCCACAGGCAGTCCGACTTCCAACAAGGCTTTCCGCACATTATATAAATATAAGGGGACGTATTTTGCCGACTGGCAGCAGTTGTTCGCGCAACATCCGTCTCTGGGATCTACCGAGTCGGATGCCGCAGCCTCAACCCTCCGTTCAAAGGGCGTGAAGGTGTTCGAGGACGGCTATACATATTATACTCTGTGGATTGAGACAGGCGGAGACCGCTATGTCGCACGCAATGTGTGGTACAATTATCTTATCACCTCCATCAATGCATTCGGAGATGATCTGCCGGGCGGCAGCGACTATTCATCAACCGATCCTATCGACACAGATTCCCCTAGCATTTCAGTGAGTCTCAAGATTTCCGACTGGGATATAAAGACCGAACAGAACTATACAATCTAAATGGCTATGAAGAATATCTACAAATATATGATTGTGACCCTCGCGGCTGTATCCTGCGCGAAGGAGGAAGAAGAAATCATCACCGGCGGTGACGGAAAAGAGGTGGACATCCAGGTCGTAGGACGCATTGTGGACACGCCTGACACAAAGACCTATATGGGGACACTCGACACCAGTGGCGAACAGGGCGTTTATCCTGTCCTCTGGAGCAAGGGGGACGAGATCGGACTTGTCACAGGTGGCGGGTCGGAGCCGGTCAAACTCACACTTTCCGGAGATGGTGACACCAAAGAGGCTCTGTTCGGAGGAAAAGCAGGTGATATCGTGGCTCCGTTCCCGGGAACAGACTATTACCCGGCAGCATATCCCGCAACCAAGGCATTCGCAGAGACTAAAACCAACACGATTCTTGTGGGAAGTTATCTCCCGTACAAGCAGAACTACAAGGCCGGAACTTTTGACGACAACGTATTTCCGCTTGCCGCTCTCAGCACCGACCAGGGATCGTATTATGATTTCTACAACCTTTGCGGTGTCGTCCAGCTCAAGATAAAGGCCGATGACACAAAGCTTGAATCGCAGAACCAGATCCGCGCCATATATTTCTATGGCAACAACCACGAGGCTCTCGCCGGAGGTGTCGGAATGCACTTTGACCTCTCCACCGGCAAACCTGTAGTCTCAACTGAGGCCAAGGACGGCCCGGACCAGCCTTCCGGTCTCAAATATAACGTTGACAACTATGGTTCAGAGGCCTACGAGCGCATCATCATCGATTTCGGAACAGAGCCTCTCCAACTCACTTCCGAAACTACCTATATCAACATCGCCATCATCCCGCAGACCTTCACGAAGGGTTTCACCGTGGAACTTGTCGACGCCGGCAACCTCGGCTCCTCCACCAAGGTTATCGAGAACGAAATCACAATACAGCGCTCCTGTGTCAAGAGCATGCAGGAATTCGTGTATCTGCAGAGCGATCCGCTCCAGATTGCGAACAGTTACATCTATTCAGAGCCTGGCTACTATATTATGCCGGGGTACTGTATGGGTAACCGCCTCGACGTGAACCTTCCTACCCAAGGACGTGACCTGGCCGCAGCCCTTCTCTGGACAGACCTGGTTGACGCTTCCGGAAACGATCTCGGTGCCGTCACCAACATTGAATACGTGCCTTTTGCGGACGGCAAGGGTATGCTCCAGTTCAAGATCAACATTGATCCCGCCACAGGCAAGGCATACAGGGGCAATTCCGCCATCGCTCTCTATGACACAGCCACAAACGAAGTACTCTGGAGCTGGCACATCTGGATGTGCGAGGAAGTCAGCGATGTGCTTGTGGACGGGTACTGTGCCGACGGATCATACGATTGCCAATATCCGGACGGCTCCGAATACCACTATGTAGCAGAGACTGCCACATCCGCAGGTCTCGTGATCATGGACCGCAACCTGGGTGCCATCTCTTCAAATCCGGCCGACGGATGGAAGACATACGGCCTCTATTACCAGAATGGCCGCCGTGACGGATTCATCGGAGGCCACTACAACGGCAGTTACTCACACAGTTCGACTACTTCCATGACAGGTTCCTACGATGAAAGTTATATGGGGTCTGTCCGTTATGACGAATCCACTCCGTTCGGGACTGCCACGGCGACCTGCTGGTACAACGAACAGCTTGCCCCTGATGGATGGGAATATGTTGACGGATACATCACCCCATCCACTGCGATTGCCTTCCCTATGTCATTCTCCAACGGTTCGAATACCGGAGCAACGATTACGAAGGCAGGAGGTAAAGAACAAGGTGTCACAGCCCAGTGGACCAACTATAATGACACAGACAACAAGGAATGGCTTGATGAATCACTTGGCGGAATCCACGGCCAGACCGGTCTTACCGACAACGGCCACGAGGCTTACTGGAACCGTACCAAGACCATTTTCGACCCTTGTCCGGTGGGATATTCAGTCCTTGGTGAGCGTAACGGCCAGTTCTTCGGCACGGGCAACGGCAGTTCATCCAAATCCTACAGGGGCTCATCCTCCAATGGCTATGGTCTGATGGACTCCTATACTTACAGCGGCAAGACCTACAAAGTCTGGTTCCCGGCCGCGGGAGTCCGTACATTCACCGGAAGAATGGCGAACGTAGGTTATTGTGGTGCATACTTCCACTATGACCATATCAATGCCAGCCACGGTGGCCACGGCACATATTTCTATATCAGCGGCTCTTATGCAGGAACCCTGTCAACCACCAACGGTACTATCACCAACCACGCAGCCTCGGTACGCTGTGTCCGTGACAAACAGGACCTGTCCCACTTTGACTACGTCTATGACAGCGCAACCGGCTCTTATACTTTGAAGAAGAAAGCAGAATAACAGGCATTTCGTCAAACATAGCATCACAGGGATGGCTTCATCCCTGTGATTTTTTCTTAGTACCTTTGCAGCTTGCTCACTTTTCGACAGTTTCCTTGATATTTTGCACGATGTCAAGAACTTGCCCTTTTGTCAGGCCGGCATCTGCACCGACAACATAAAAATCATTGATGTCAGGAGTCTCTTTCCCGTTGACAAGAGAAGCATGGAAACCATTGTTGGCTTTCGGGCATCTCGTGATATCATATGCCGGAGAGCATGCCCATTTCCCGTCCGAGAAGATAAAGGAGAAATTCTTAGCATGGTCGTCATTGTTCCCGATTGCATAATTGAAAACCATTCTCCTGAACATCTCCACGGCTTGAGACATGTCCTTTGTAAGATACTGGGTAAATCTGATGAGCTTCCTGTAATCCATCATCGGCATTTGGATGGATTCACAAAGCAAGCCTGCCGCCGTAGCTACGTGAAGCCTCTCGCCGGACTGGGAGATGTCAAACCTCCGTGTTCCCAGATATTTGCCGTTGAAGAGTTTGGCGTCGGGAACTGTAATCCCGCACTGCTTGGCAAGACAGAGTATGTCGTATTCCTCTCTTCCGACATCCTGTGATTCGTATGTATGCCTGAACTTCACAAGCCATCTCCCGTCCTCGTCGTCCCAGAGACATTTCGGCCTGCAGCCGCCGGAATTGCCGCTGTTTACATATAGGGTCTCGGTCTTAGATAAATCCTTTTCCGAGAGCACGTCGAGGGCATCCTGTTGCATGTCATCCAAGGTGACTGAATCAATGCGTGTGTTGATTTCCATCTCCGGGACATAGCAAAGTGCACCCATTCCTTTTGTGCCTACGAATGAGAGCCTTTCCACCGGAGTCATCTCCGACAGGGAAACGCCATATTTCCTCAATATCCTGTCAAGAAGGTAATTCCCATAACCATCGGGCATGCTGTCCTCAAAAATGCCGAAATTACCATAGAACTTGTTTGTTTTTGCCACCTGAAGCCCGCTTTGCAACGGGAGTTCCAACGGGGATATTGAAAAGCCGTCGGCAAGCCATTGTTTGCCGTATTCAAAAACACACTTGGAATTATCCGGAGTCATTGACAGTTTACCGACTTCGGTTCCATGATATTGTACTTTTAATGATTTTGGGAATTTTATCATTTCCGTGTTCCTCTCTGTCTGTTCTTGTTCATTTTGATTGTCTCCATCTCCTCCATTGTCGAGTACTTATCCTCCGTGAGAAGGCCGAGCAACTCGTCTTGATAACCCAAAGCAGTGGCAAGTTTGACGAATGACTCCAGTGATATTCTTGATGAAGTTTCGAATCTTGCTATTGTAGGTGCAGGGACGCCCGTAATGGACTGAAGAGATTTGCGCGTATACCCTTTTTCGAGACGTCTTTTCTTCATCAGCCGTGAAAGCGTGGCAAGAATGTCGTCGTAAGTCGTAAAAGCAAAAATATCATTTGTCATAAGAAATATTATATTATTCCGTATCTCTAGATTACAAAGATAATAAATAATTTCTTATTAATTATTTTTAATGATTTCCTTAGTACCTTTGCAGCCGATGAAGAGGGACTCGATAGACTTTGCGAACGAACCGGTGGGAAGGCAGAGTTGGAAGGATTCTTAAGGCCTGCAAGGAGCAAGGTATTCTTATCTGTCTATCATTCAAGCCCATTTTGGAGACATCAAAGTCTTGCCAGCAATTCCCGTGCAGAATATTCTGTATGTTTGTCCACACTGAACCAACGTTTTCCCAAATCCTTTATTGAGGCTCCGAAATGATAAATGGCCTCGTCGACAATCAGCCAACGGTCATGAGATTTGTCCGAAACATGCAGCTGGCAATGCTGAGAAGGGTATTCCTTACCAAAATCGGCAAAAATTCTATCCAAGGCCGCGGTCTTGAACCTTTCCTTTACATAGCAATCGACAGCTGCCCCTGGGGCGCATCTATTAAAGCGCTGAAGTATCTCGGCAGTAACATAATCATCGATCAAGACTATTCTCTTCTG
>JAZRVQ010000069.1:0-39198 GCA_045599265.1 Candidatus Cryptobacteroides sp.
CAATAAACCTTTCGGAAACATCAGTCTCGCCAGTGACTGATATATAGACAATGTATCAGACATGTGTATATACCTTTAATTCTCTCCTCAAAGGTACATACTTTTCCATTTACTCAAACACAGGGTTTTGAACGTGAGCCCAAATACCCGGCCCGGCCGCGCGGCTGGTGCCGCCTGGTTATAACCCCTTCTAATTCCCTTTCCAAAGTGGGGGAAAAGCGAAATTCTGGCAAAATCTTGGAGAAATCACGAGAAAAACACGTTTTCTCCTAAAATACGCCGGATTTTTGCTCTGAAAGGATGGCAATGGGACTTCGGACGGCGAGCCGCACGTGGCTTCGTGAACGGCGAGGGGCCCGCGCCCTAAGGCGTGGGAGGGATAGCACCGGCAGGTGCGTACCGGTCCGAAGTCCCATTGTCCATCCGGTCCGCAGGGGAGTCCCTGCTGTTATCTTGCGGAAATTTTGGCGAGAATGTCGTCCCAGACCTGCTGGCGGGCGGTTTCGTTAAGGATCTCGTGCCGCATGTCGGGGTAGAGGTGGGACGTGACGGTGGTGTAGCCATGTTGCCTGATTGCATCGACGGCTTTGTTGAACGCCTTGTCATCGGTTCGGCAAGGGTCCTGTGCGCCCGATATGAAATGAACAGGCAGGCCCGGCTTGCTGACTGCCCATCCCTTTGTCGAGTAGCAGTCCTTCATCAGACCCATGAGATTGTAGAATCCGTTTGCCGTGAAGACATATTGACAGAGCGGATCGTTGTGGTATGCCTCAAGGATATCCTTGTCCGAGCATACCCATGCGCTGTGGTATGGCTTTCCTGACAGGCTTGTCTCGCCCTCGAACGGTTTGTTGTATGCTCCGAATGACATGTTCTGCAGTATTGCCGGACGGTGATGCCATCCCCTGATGAGGCCGATGGCGCCTGCAAGCAGCTGACCTGCTCCCTTGGCCGGATTGTCCGAAGGGCTTCCACACACAAACAAACGGTCTATTGTGCTGTCGTGACGCTTCAGGTATGACCGCACTGCGAGCGAACCCATACTGTGCCCGAAAAGGGTGAATTCCAGGCCCGGATATTCCTGCCTTGCCCAGTCTCCGACGGTCTTGATGTCCTCGACAAGTGCCCTCCAGCCCCCCTCGTACATATATCCAAGGTCATCTGCACATTTTACCGAACCTCCGTGTCCGCGATGGTCGTGGATGATGCAGACATATCCCCGGGAGCTGAGCCATTCCATGAAAGGGAAATACCTTTCCTTGTGCTCGCACATTCCATGCACCAACTGGACTATCCCAGACGGTGTGCCTGTTGGCTCGGTGACGGCAGCGGCAAGTACCAGGCCGTCTGTATTGGACTTGATTGTGAATTCTTTCATGTGTTTATTTATTTGGAAACAAATGGCTGATTCGCTTCCAAATATAAGTTTATTTTTGCAAATTTGTGTTCGATATGGACAAATATATACTATCTCTGGATCAGGGCACGAGCAGTTCGCGCGCCATCATCTTTGACACAGAAGGCCGTCCCGTTGTCATCGAACAGCGGGAGTTCACCCAGCGTTTCCCGCGCTCCGGATGGGTCGAGCATGATCCGTTCGATATATGGGAGTCGCAGAAGGAAGTGATGGACCTTGCCGCATCCAGGGTCCCTGCAGGGTCGATTGTCGCCATCGGCATAACCAATCAGCGTGAGACTGCCATTGTCTGGGATGCCTTGACAGGACGACCTGTGTGCAATGCCATTGTATGGCAGGACCGCCGCACTGCACCGTTCTGCGACGAATTGAAGGCACGCGGCCTTTCCGACATGGTCCGTGACAGGACCGGTCTTCTGATCGACCCGTATTTCAGCGGCACCAAGATCAAGTGGATACTTGACAATGTGCCCGGAGCCAGAAAGAAGGCCCAGAAGGGGCAGCTCCGTTTCGGCACTGTCGATTCGTGGATTGTCTGGCAACTTACCGGTGGCAGAGTCCATGTCACTGACGTGACAAATGCATCACGTACAATGCTCTTCAATATCAATGAGTTGTGTTGGGACAAAGAGATGCTTTCCCTGCTTGACATCCCTGAATCGATGCTTCCGGAGGTCAGGTCTTCGAGCGAAGTGTACGGCTATACGGAATTGTGTGGGGAAAAAGTTCCTGTGGCCGGCATTCTGGGAGACCAGCAGGCGGCATTGTTCGGACAGATGTGTGTG
The DNA here is from genome assembly GCA_045599265.1 of Candidatus Cryptobacteroides sp. Lineage (GTDB taxonomy): Bacteria > Bacteroidota > Bacteroidia > Bacteroidales > UBA932 > Cryptobacteroides. The sequence continues at coordinate 2,203 of JAZRVQ010000069.1, forward strand.
GAGCCAGGTGCCGTGAAGAATACATACGGGACCGGATGCTTCCTGTTGATGAATTGCGGGAATGCTCCTGTCCGTTCAGAAAACAACCTTCTTACCACCGTCGCCTGGAAAATCGGAGACCGTGTGGATTATGCACTGGAGGGCAGTATCTTTGTGGCCGGTTCCGTGTTCCAGTGGCTCCGTGACGGGCTTGGACTCATCAAAACGGCCCCCGAGACCGAGATACTGGCGATGTCAGTGCCGGACAATGGGGGAGTCTATCTTGTCCCTGCATTGACCGGACTGGGTGCACCTTATTGGAACAGCGATGCACGTGGACTTATTTGCGGCATCAGCCGTGGGACGACATCCGGTCATCTGGTCCGTGCGGCACTTGAAGGCGTGGCTTTCGAGACAATGGACATCGTCTCGGCGATGGAAAAGGACGCCGGAATCCTGATTTCTGAACTGAAAGTAGATGGCGGAGCATCGCGTAACAACCTCCTGATGCAGATCCAGGCCGATATTCTTGGCACTCACGTCATACGTCCCGAGGTCACGGAGACAACCGCGCTCGGGGCTGCATACGCTGCCGGTCTTGCCGTGGGAGTATGGCAGTCGATCGATGAGCTCCAGGAGCATTGGAGGGAGGAAAGGTCGTTCGAGCGTATGATGGACGATGAAAGCGTCGAAAAATTGAAAGCAGGATGGGCAGACGCCGTGTCCAGAACATTGAAATAGTCAGTATATTTGCAGTATTAAATTTATATTGAAATGCAGAAAATTCCAGTTCTTCTTCTTACCGGTTATCTCGGTAGCGGCAAGACAACACTTGTAAACAAGATACTTACAAACAACAGGGGCATCAAATTCGCCGTGATCGTCAACGATATAGGCGAGGTCAATATCGATGCCTCCCTGATAGAGAAAGACGGCGTCGTGGGCAAGAAGGATGAAAGCCTGGTGGCTCTCCAGAACGGCTGTATATGCTGTACGCTCAAGATGGACCTTGTAGAGCAGATCCGCGACATCGTGTCGATGAAGCGTTTCGACTATATTGTGATCGAGGCGAGCGGTATCTGCGAGCCGGAGCCGATTGCACGTACAATATGCTCGATTCCTTATATGGGACCCGAATATGTCAAGGACGGCATGGCATGTCTGGACTGCATCGTGACCGTTGTGGACGCTCTGCGGATGAGAGATGAATTCTCCTGCGCCAAGATGCTTCTGCGCGGCAACATCGATGAGGATGATATCGAAAATCTTGTCATCCAGCAGGTCGAGTTCTGCAATATCATCCTGCTCAACAAGGCTTCGGAAGTGTCACCGGAAGAACTGGGCAAGGTGCGCGGGATCGTGCGTACACTGCAGCCGCACGCTGAAATCATCGAATGTGACTTCGGCGAGGTCGATTTCGACCGGATTCTTGACACAAGACTGTTCAATTATGATTCCGTCTCTGCTTCTGCTGCCTGGATCACCGAGGTGGAAAGCCCTGTGGATGACGATGACGACGACGATGATGATGATGACGTCCATGACCACGGACATGATGGGGAAGGGCACCATCACCACCATCACCACCATCACCACCATGAAGGAGAGGGTGAAGCCGAGGAGTATGGTATCGGCACATACGTATATTATGAGCGCCGTCCGTTTGATATCAACAAATTTGACAATTTCGTCGCAAAACATTGGCCTGCAGGCATTATCAGGGCCAAGGGTATCTGCTACTTCACTGCCGAATATGACCATTGCTTCCTTTTCGAGCAGGCCGGGCGTCAGATCTCGATGAAGGATGCCGGACAGTGGTATGCCACTATGTCTCCGGAAGATATTCAGCAGATGCTCCGGGATGACCCTGCATTCCGCCGTGACTGGGATCCTGTGTATGGAGACCGCATGCAGAAACTTGTTTTCATCGGCCAGCATCTCAATAAAACTGCGATAAAGAAGGCTCTGGATGACTGTCTTTAATAATTTTTGGTTAAATTTGCTGATAATCAGATTGAAAACCCACAAAACCAATATGCCCATGAAACGCTTGTTTCCGGTTATTTTGACCATTTTGCTCGCAATAACATCCTTCTCTTCTTCAAATGCTCAGGGAAGATGGTCCTTCACTTCTACCAGAAGAATCACTGAACAGGACCTCAGAGGACTCAGTGATTGGGATCTTACAATCATGAGAAATGAAATTTATGCCCGTCACGGCTATATTTTCCAGACCAAGCAGATGAAGGAGTATTTCAACTCGCAGTCATGGTATTATCCGCGCTACAGTTCTGTAAATCTTTCCAATCTCGAATACCAGAATGTCGCAACGATCAAAAATGAAGAAGATTTCCGCAAGAATAATCCTTATGCGTCAAGGTCGTCACGCAGTTCCAACTATGCCGGCATCTGGCCATTCACGTCCGAACGCGCTCTGACCGAATCCGATCTCTACGGACTGTCTGCCTGGGACCTGAAGATTATGCGCAACGAGATATATGCCCGCCACGGCTACATTTTCAAGACCACCGAAATGCGCAACTACTTTACCCGTCAGTCTTGGTATGTTCCTATGTATGAGAGTGTTACCTTGACACCTCTGGAGAACGGGAATGTCGCTTTCATCTTAAAACACGAAAAGTGATATGAAGTTCTTTCATTTCATTACCTCGCTGCTGTGTCTTTTCTTCGGCTGCAGTTTACTGTCTGCCCAGGGGACCAAGTACATCTATGTCTCGTCTGTTGACGTTGGGTATGAACTTTCTGCCGACGGACGTCTGTACAGTTTTGTGCATGTCCCGTCCGGCACTTTCACTATGGGCGCAGAGAATGACGATGATGCATATGCCGGCGAATTTCCACCTCACGAAGTCACGGTAGCTGGAAGGTTATCCGTGGCGGTGGAGCGACCTTTGCCCCTCGCCAGGCACGTTCTACCAACCCAAAAAGGCCGAAGGTGATGTGAGGCTGCTGGATCTTGGCCTCAGAATAATTATTGAAAACTGATATTTGCAATCGATATGAAACGTTTTTTTAAGTGTTTGCTGTTATTCCAGGTGCTGATCTGTACGGGACATTTGACATCTTCTGCCCAGAACTCCGCCTATGATGTAGTAAGGCAGATTTTTGAAGTTGCCAATCCTGGCCTTGATATTTCTTCAATGTCTTCTGCGATTCAGTCGTATACAACCTTGCTTTTTGAAAACTCGGATGTCGATGTGGACGAACAGACAATTTCTGCCATCGTCGAGACGTATTGTGAAGGGCGGCTTGAAGATGACTTCATTTCTATAATGGCCGATTTTTTTGCTGAACAGATGAGTCTCGATGAGCTGGAAATTGTCAAATTGCTATATACATCCGACTCTGGCAGGTCTGCGTTCTTGCATTCTTCCGCTGTGAATGACGACTCTGAGATAGAGGAAATGACCAGTTTGCTCACAAATGGACTTCTGAAAATTATGGCGGGTCATGATGCCGTCATTCCTGTATTTGATGTTCCGGAATATCGCAGAGAGCTGCTCGAGGACTATATTGAATGCTCGGGAGTGGGCAGGATGTTCGATAATTATGTGAAAATGCTCTTTGATGGTGAGGATTTTGAGGAAGATGATTATAATAAAATGACCGAATTCACTTCCGGCCTGATTGATGAATATCTTATTCATATATCGGTCAAATACCAGACCGATGACGATTTGCGCTATTACCAGGTCCTGTCCCGTTCCGAGGAGTATAAAAAGTTTGTAAGTGCTTTGGATTCAATTATTTCAGATCCGCTTCGCATCGGAAACAGTATTCTCGGCTTATATAATTCATGGCTCCTTTCAATATGCAACGCTATTCTCTGATTTTTGCCCTCCCGCTTGTAGCAGGGTGTTTTGGATACCCGGGGATTGTCTCTGATGTGGAGTCCGGTGATGATTTCGCCATGCCTGCTGTCACTCTTGGTGACAATGTCATCCATTATGATGCCTATTCGGTCTGTTACAACCAGAAAACTTTGATTCCGGACTGGACGGCGTATGAATTGACCGCCGACGAGACCAGCGGTTCGCAGCCCCGTCAGGAAGGTTTTGAGCAGGATCCGGACCTGACAGGCCCGCAGGCGGACAACCGTGACTATACCCGGTCCGGTTATGACCGCGGGCACATGACTCCGGCCGGTGACATGAAATGGGACGAGCAGGCCATGAAGGAATGTTTCTATTTCACAAATGCCTGTCCGCAGAACCATACCCTGAACAAGTATTCATGGAATTATCTTGAACAGGCAGTGCGTGACTGGGCTGATGAGTTCGGCCGCGTGTGGGTGGTGACTGGTCCTATAATCGGTGATAATGTCAACGGAACAGTCGGGAAAGGCAATGTCGTTGTTCCGGACGCATTCTTCAAGGCAGTCCTTGTGTCCAAGGAGGGGAGTTACCATGCCATCGCATTCATCATGGAGAATACGGGCAAACGCCAGCCTTGGAGAGACTGCTCCGTCTCGGTCAACACTCTCGAAGAAATCCTTGGATTCGACCTTTATCCGGCCCTTCCGGATGATGTCGAGGAACTGGTCGAAGAGCAGAACGATCCTTTGTTCTGGCCTGATCTGTACAGGCAGACGAAATACGAAGACTAAAGAATATTCAGGGATTGTTCCTTGATCTTTTCGAGCTCGTCCTTCATTGAGGTGACGAGCTTTTGTATTTCTGTGTGGTTGGCCTTGGATCCGGTGGTGTTGATCTCGCGGCCCATTTCCTGTGCGATGAACCCGAGTTTCTTGCCGGGGAACGGGTCGTTCTCAAGGGTCTCGAGGTAATATGCACAGTGCTGGCGGAGACGGACGCGCTCCTCGTTGATGTCAAGTTTCTCGAGGTAGAAGATCATCTCCTGCTCGAGTCTTTGCTGGTCTGGCTGGAGTTTCAACTCTTCAAATCTGGCCAGGATCTTCTCCCTGATTGCATCTGTGCGCTCTTTCTCGTACTGCTCAATTGCGTGTGAACAGTCAAGGATTTTCTCGACCTTGGAGGTGACGTCTGCCTTGAGAATCGCTCCTTCGCGCTCACGGAACTCGTTGATTTTCAGAAGAGCTTCGTCAAAAGCCTTGTCCACGGCCGGCCAGTTGTCGGCGGTGATGATGTCCTGCTTGCGGCTGTCGATCACGTCCGGCATCTTGAGCACGGTGGAGATCAGATGCTGCCTGCCGTCTTCTGTCATGTCGATGCCGATCGCTTCGGCCATAGCCCGTATCTGGCTGCAATATTCCTTTGCCAGTTCGATGTTGATCTGCTTGGCGTTTTCCGCGGCATTAGGCTCCCAGCCTACAAATACGTCGATTGTACCCCTGGTAAGGCTCTCTGAAATTTTCTTCCTGAGAGGGAGGTCCTGCTCTTTCGGAATCAGGGATGATTTGAGGTTGATGTCGGCATTCTTGCCGTTGAGCGAACGGATTTCGACTGTGATCTTACCGTTTTCGAGGATAGCTTCGGCCTTGCCGTAGCCTGTCATTGATTTTGCCATGTCATGCTTTGCAGGCCACTCCGCCATCTCCCATCGGGCCGATTCCAACGTTTGGTGGTCTTTGCGCCGCAAAAGTACGCATAAATTTTGTGGAAATGCGTATTTTAATGTATTTTTGTAAGTTATTGCACCATCAGGTGCCTTTATGCAGATTGTAATATATAACGAACAATATGGAAGAAGTACGCAACGAGGCCGTCGAGCCTAAGAAGTTGAATTTCCTTGAGGAAATCATTGAAGAAGACCTTGCATCCGGCAAGCACAAGAGCATTCTCACGCGTTTCCCTCCCGAGCCGAACGGTTACCTTCATCTCGGACACGCAAAGAGTCTCTGCATCAATTTTGGACTTGCACAGAAATATGGCGGCAAGACCAATCTCCGTTATGACGACACCAATCCTACAAAGGAGGACACAGAATATGTTGACGCCATCAAGGAAGACATCAAGTGGCTCGGTTTCCAGTGGGAGAAGGAGTGCTACGCTTCCGACTATTTCGAGCAGCTCTACCAGTGGGCTGAGATGATGATCATGAAGGGTCAGGCCTATGTCGATGACCAGACTCAGGAAGAGATGCGCGAGAACCGCGGCACCGTCGAGACTCCGGGCAAGGACAGCCCTTGGAGAGACCGCAGCGTCGAGGAGAACCTAAGGCTGTTCCGTGAAATGCGTGACGGCAAATATGCAGACGGCGAGAAGGTGCTCCGTGCCAAGATTGACATGGCCCATCCTAACATGATGTTCCGTGATCCTATCCTTTACCGCATCAAGCACGCACATCATCACCGTACCGGCGACAAATGGTGCATCTACCCGATGTATGACTATACACACGGTCAGTGCGACAGTATCGAAAACATCACTCACAGTATCTGTACGCTCGAATTTGACGTTCACCGTCCTCTGTACGACTGGTTCATAGAGACACTTGGCATCTACCCGTCACACCAGTATGAGTTTGCCCGTCTCAACCTGACATACACCCTTATGAGCAAGCGCAAGCTTCTCGAACTTGTCCAGAAGGGACTCGTTGCGGGCTGGGACGATCCCCGCATGCCTACGCTCTGCGGTGTCCGCCGCCGTGGATACACTCCTGAGGCTCTCAAGATGTTCTGTGAGAAGATTGGTGTGAGCAAGCGCGACCAGCTCATGGACATCCAGTTGCTCGAATGGTGCGTGCGCCAGGACCTCAACGAGCGTTCCAACCGCTATATGGTCGTTTCCGACGACCCGATCAAGGTCACCCTTACCAATTGGCCGGAAGGTCAGGTGGAGTGGTTTGACTGTCCTCTCAATCCTGCAGACCCTGAGGGTGCAAGCCGCAAGGTGCCGTTCACGGGCGAACTTCTCATCGACCGTGCCGACTTCATGGAGGATGCCCCAAAGAAATATTTCCGCCTCAAGCCGGAAGGCGAGGTACGTCTCAAATACACCTACATCATCAAGTGCAACGAGGTGATAAAGGATGCCGATGGCAAGGTCATCGAACTCAAATGTACATATGACCCTTCAACCAGACCCGGCGGTGGTGAATGGCGCTCTGTCAAGGGTACAATCCATTGGGTGTCAACTGCATACGCTAAGCAGCTCGAACTCCGTCTCTATGACCGTCTCTTCACCCTGGCCGATATGAGCCAGGTACCTGAGGACAAGGATTACAAGGATTTTCTCAATCCTGAGAGCCTTGTTGTGGCCAAGGGCTGGGCAGAACCTGCCCTTCTCGAGGACAAGTCCGGTCTTGCTGTCCAGTTCGAGCGTGTCGGCTATTTCGTGAAGGACAAGGACAGCACAGAAGACAATCCGGTATTCAACAAGACAACTGCCCTCAAGGACAGTTTCAAATTCTGACAATTGACTGAATGGGAAAGCATTTCAACAGCAGGGGACTGTCGATAAGGGCCAAACTGATACTCGGCCTGGGGGCAATCGGCATGACGATGCTCCTGACCAGTGTCATCGCCGTCCTGGAGTACAGGAGGATGAGTGATTATGTGACCGAACTTATCGACGCCGACATAGAATGTATCAATGTCTCGCAGAGGATTGCGGCCAATACGGAGAGGTACAATCTCAAGATTCTCTCGACCGTAGGTGCGGCTGACACTCTTTCTGTGACCGATTTTGACCTTAAGGCCTCCGTCGCCGAATGTGAGAACATATTCCTCGAGATGGCCGACGTCCAGATCATGCCGATGAATGATTCCCTTCTTTCCGTCTTTGTCGCATACACTGAGAAGTCCCGCGAACTCGAGCAGGTCATTGCGTCAGACTTTGTGGATTCGCGCAGCTGGTATTTCGATTCGCTCCAGCCGCTTTATAACGAATTCACTGCCGTGATGGAAAAATACAATGAGGATGTCCATCTGGACCTGATGAGCAAGGCGGAGGACTTCCAGGCCGGGTTCTACCGCAGCATCATCCCGACTGTCGTGTCTGTCGGTGCCGGCCTGCTGCTGCTGTTCCTGCTCCTTGTGTTCATACTGGCATATTATGTCAAGCCAATCTATAAGATGCTTGATGCGCTGGACGGGTACGAAAATTACAGGAGAAAATACACTTATACCTTTGACGGCGACGACCAGTTGCAGAAACTCAATTCGTTCATCTCCGATCTAGCAGATGAAAATCTGGAACTGAAACGCCGCAACAAGGCACTCCGTGACGAAAAAGAACAGGCTGAATAGATGAATGTAAACGGCATATCCAGATATGTTGGACTGGCACTGCTTGTCAGTGCGCTGTTCATGTTCCTGTCTGTCATCATATCATTGATAGACGGGCTGGATTCCGGTTTCACGCCTCTTCTGGTCAGCTGCCTCATTACCCTGGTTGTAGGTTCGTTCCCGTTCATTTTCGTGCACAAGGCACCGTCCATCACACTCAAGGACGGTTATGTGATTGTCGTTCTGTCCTGGCTGCTTTCATTCATTTTCGGTATGCTTCCATACGTGATGTGGGGCGGCGAATTCAGCCTTGCAAACGCATGGTTTGAAAGCGTGTCGGGCTATACGACGACCGGTGCGACCATCTTGAAGAACATAGAGGCCCTGCCAAGGAGCCTGCTGTTCTGGCGTTCTTCCACACACCTTATCGGCGGTTTGGGAGTCGTTGTATTCCTGCTCCTGGTTATCCCGGAGGCAAGTTCGTTCAGGTTCAAACTGACCAACCTCGAGATATCGTCCCTGTCCAGGGAGGGTTATCATTACCGTTCAGGCCGTACGGTCCATGTCATCGTGAATGTGTATTTCGGTCTTATGATTGCGGAAATTATTGCACTGGTCATTGCCGGAATGCCTTTCTTTGACGCTGTCAACCATTCCTTCAGCACTGTGGCCACGGGTGGATTCAGTATCAAGAACCTGTCCATCGGCTACTATGACTCGACCGCGGTCAATGTGATAGTCATGGTGTTCATGACTTTGTCCGCAATGCATTTCGGAATCATTTTCTCCGTCTTTGCCACAAGGTCATTGAAACCTCTCAAAAACCCTGTCGCCCGATATTTCCTCGCCTGCATTCTTGTCCTTGGTATAGTCATGACCCTTTCTCTCAAACTTCAGGGTGGCTATGCTTCCTGGGGCAAGGCTTCGATGGATGGATTTTTCCATGTCATAAGTTATATCACGACAACCGGTTTCGCCATCACCGATACATCCCACATTCCAGTCCTTGCGGCGATAGTGCTTATGCTTGCCGGATTCCAGTGCGCCTGTGCCGGGTCAACGACCGGAGGTCTCAAAGCTGACCGTATCTATTTGACATTCAGGGCGGTGAAACGGCAGGTGCACAAACAACTGTATCCTACTTCCGTGACTCAGGTCAGTGTCGGTTCGCATTATCTCCGTGACGAGCAGGTGCTGCCTGTCATGACCTACATCGTGCTTTATCTTATGATCATTGTCCTGTCGTTCATCATCCTTGTTTCGATCGGAGTGGATACGACAGTGGCTTTCTCTGGCTCTCTGGCATCTGTAGGCAATGTCGGTCCGGGTCTTGCCGAAATCGGTACCGCCGGCAATTTCTCCATGCAGCCGGTTGTCGCCAAAATCGTCTATACAATCGATATGTTCTTCGGACGTATCGAGATTTATCCTCTCCTCATTGTCATCTCTTCCATATTCCGCAGTGACAGGTAATCATGGGGAAGAGCACTTATCTATACGCCGGTTTCCTGAAAAACCTTGAATATGAGCCTACCCCATGCCAGGACCGGCTCCTGAAGGAAATTTCCGAGTTTGCATGCACTGAGGAGCAGGTGATGGTCGTGAACGGCTATGCGGGAACCGGCAAGACCACGGCCCTCGCCGCCGTGATACGCACTCTGGATTATTTCGAAGTGCCGTGCGTGCTTCTGGCCCCGACAGGACGTGCCGCAAAGGTCCTGTCCGGCTTTGCGGGCAGGCAGGCCTACACCGTGCACAAATACATATACCGTCAGAAATCTGTCAGCGGTGACGGGTTCGGAGAATTTTCACTTGCCCCGAACAAACTGAAGGACGCTTTCATCATCGTTGACGAGGCATCCCTGATCGGTATCGACAACGGTACACCTTCCACTGCATCTTTCGGCAGCGGCAATCTGCTTGAAGACCTGATCCGCTTCGTCCAGATGGGCTCTGACTGCAAGGTGATCCTTGTCGGAGATGCCGCCCAGCTGCCTCCGGTCGGTGCCGACGTGAGCCCCGCGCTCAATCACGACTATATGGTCATGCAGGGGGCATCGCGTTTTGTTTGCCTCAAGACAGTCGTCCGACAGACGTCCGAGTCAGGGATTCTGTGGAATGCCACACACCTGCGCGAGATGATTTCGGAGGTGAGCGGAACAGGCGAGGACGGATTCTCTTATTCGCCGGGGGTTGATTCGGTCCCTGTCGAGGAATTGGGACTTTATACGGATGATTTTCCCGATGTGGAACGCATCACTGGCGGCGAACTGATCGAGAAATTGTCAGAGGCTTATTCTGAATATGGCGAGGATGACACCATTGTCCTGTGCCGTTCCAACAAGCGTGCGAACCGGTATAATGCCGGTATCCGTTCTGTTGTGCAGTACAAGGAGGAAAGGCTCGTCCGCGGTGACAAACTGATGATTGTGAAGAATTGCTATCAGTTTGTGGAGAACCTGGAAAATGTTGATTATCTTGCCAACGGCGATATTGCCAAATTGTTGAAAATCAGCCATTACGAAGATCGGTACGGTCTCCATTTCGCCGAGGCCAGACTTTCCCTGCCGGATTATGGCGACCAGGAGATCGTCGCGAAGGTCATTCTTGACACGTTGGAGTCGGAAAGCGCCTCTCTGACATACGAGCAGCAGAACGCGCTGTATCAGGGTGTCAGTGCCGATTATGCATATATAACTACAAAGAAGAAACGTTACCAGGCGGTCCGTGAGGACAAATATTACAATGCCCTGCAACTGAAATATGCCGATGCGATTACCTGCCACAAGTCACAGGGTGGCCAGTGGGGCTGCGTCTTCATCGACAATCCTTTCTGGCAGCCGGAACTGCTTCCGGAGGACTTGAAATGGCTTTATACTGCAATCACACGTGCCGTTGACAAGGTTTATCTTGTCAATTTCAAAGATGAATATTTCCAATAAATCATGAACAGATCGATTTTCAGAATTGTTTGTACCGCATTGATTTTCTCAGCAATCAATGTCAGTGTATCCGCATCAGAGTTCAACCGCATGCCGCGTGCATGGAAATGGACCACACCGACCGACGCCGTGTTCTCGTATGACGGATCCTATATGGACAAGGGGTGTTTCAGTGTCAATGCCGCCCGCCTTGCATCAGGCAAATCATTGGAGCAGGTTATGAAGCAGGGTGTCAAATCCCCGGAGAAATATAATGGATTTGCCGTCATTCCTGCCGGCGCTGTCGATCTGCAGTATTCTCCGGACAGCAGCATGATTGCGTTCACGCGTGCAAATGACCTTTATGTCGTTGATGTCGCCACCAGGACCGAGACCAGACTCACCTTTGACGGTACTGACCTGATTCTGAACGGTTATGCATCATGGGTTTACTTTGAGGAGATATTCGGCAGACCGGACAACCACCGGACATTCTGGTGGAGCCCAGACAGCCGCCGTCTGGCATTCTATCGCTCTGACAACACCAAGGTGCCTCTTTTCCCGATATATTCACCATTCGGCCAGGATGGCAGGCTTGTCGCGACACGTTACCCTAAAGCAGGGGAGCATAATCCGGAGGTAAGGATAGGCATGGTGGAAATTCCGGAGCAGGGTAGTACCCCTGAGATTGTGTGGGCTGATTTTGACTCGTCCGAGGACCAGTATTTCGGAATCCCGTTCTGGGGACCGGACAGCAGGGAGTTCTTTGTGAGCCGTATGCCGCGTGTCCAGCAGCAGCTTGATGTCTATGCAGTTTCGGCCATTGACGGCTCCAAGAAGCAGATTTATCATGAATTTTATCCGACCTGGATCAATTGGATCGAAAATGTGATTTTCACTGACAGTGGACTTTATATGGCCCGCTCGTTTGAGACAGGTTGGCAGCAGATATATTATCTTTCATATGACGGCAAGACTTGTGACCGCCTGACTGAAGGCGAAAACTGGGACATATCGCTCATCCGTCTCGATGAAAAGACCGGAGACATTTATTTCACCGCATATCGCGATGCAACCACCAGACAGGGCATGTATAAACTTGACGCAAACCGCAATGTCATTGCACTTACCGATGAGAATTATGATGTCCGTGACGTCGTGATGTCCCCTGACTGCAGATATTTCATCGCATCCTATTCCAACGGGCGCACTCCAAGAAAAGTGGCCGTATTCGAGACATCCCGTCCGAAACTGACCAAACGCAATGCCGCCCTTCTTGAGAAGAAGATGCTTGGCAGCGTTGTGGCTGACGAGGCCGGTGCAGATTATGACCCGTCCGGATACGTTTTCCCTCAGCCGGTTTTCATGACAACCGAGGATGGCTTCACTCTGCCGGGACTTGTCTGGTTCCCGAAGAGCCTCCAGCAGGCACTTGGACGTGATGCGGCAATGCTTGCTGCCGATGCCACACTCAACAGATGCTCCACCTGCGAAAATTTCCTGAAATGCAAGGGCCTGGTTGATGAAAACGGCACTGCATCAATAAGTTATCCTGTCCATTTCGAAGTCTATGGCGGTCCTGACACAAAGTATGTGCGTGACCGCTGGCGTGGCGCATCATACAACAATTGGTACACTGACAATGACATAATCCATATCGTCGTCGATCCGCGTTCGGCCGGTCATCATGGCCGTGCGGGTGAGGACCAGGCTTACCGCCAGCTCACGGTCTGTGAAATGGGCGATTATGTCGAGTGGGCAAAATGGATTGGCGCACTCCCTTATGTCAACAGGGAGAAGATCGGAGTCGAGGGATTCTCGTTCGGCGGTGCGACGACTGTCATGCTTCTGAGCAGGTTCCCGGAGTACTTCCATTACGGAATTGCAGGTGGTGGCGTGTATGACTGGAACCTTTATGACACTCACTACACCGAGCGCTTCATGGACACCCCGCAGCATAACCCTGATGGCTATGCGATTGCCCGTGCACTTGATTATGTCAAGACTTATCCGGTTGAATATGCCTCATCGGCCGAGGATGCCCGGTCCGTCGAGCCAGTCATGCTCAAAATCACGCACGGTACCGGTGATGACAATGTCCATTTCCAGAACACTCTCCAGTTGATCGATGAACTCCAGAGGCTCGGCAAGAAGTTCGAGTTCATGATTTACCCTGATGGCATGCACGGCTATCGCGGCTATCAGGGCATTCATTCACAGGCTGCTGACCGTGATTTCTGGCTCAAATACCTCAAAGACGTGAAGTGATGATGATTACCCTGCCGGCCTTTTCAGTGCCGACACCGAATATATGTGCGTCGTCTCCCGAGGCGGCGCGCATTTTTTTGCGCATCTCGTCACTGCTCATAGGCAGGTTGCGTGCCGTGACCTCGCAGTGAGGGTATGTTTTGCCGGTCTCGGCAAGCGTCTTTTTGTCGAGACTGCTTACGTCGTTGATTCTGAACCATTTGCCGAGACTGGCAAGTTCCTCTGACGGCTCGCTGCCCACATACAGGTGTGCTGAAATGCCGAGTTTCTTCAGGCCGTAACGGGTGCCGACAAGGTTGAATGCACCCGATTTCATCAGTGCCTTTCCAGGTTCGAAAAGGTAGCCCTGTATGTCCTGCTCTGATTGGATGAAGGATGGTGTCGCGCTGTTCTCTTCTTGTCTTGTGAACTGGAATGAACCTTCACCGTCCACTACTTTGATGACAGGCTCTTTCATTGCCCCGTCGATTATGACCAGCAGTTCCTTGCATTCTCCTTCGCTGCCAAGTATGTGCACCTCGCTCAGACCTCCAAGTTCACGGCTTATCTGGCTGATATCGGCCATGGGGGAGAGCTTCACCATCAAGTGGGAAACCCTCGAGAGGATGATATCCTTAAGCGTGGTAAGGTCAGGACTGCAGTCGGCAAGTCTGAACACCTTGCTTCCGCTTGCCGATCTTCTTGCTGGGTCAAGATAGACAAGGTCTGGCTTCCACTGGTCAAGCAGGCCGCCCAGGTTGTCCTGAGTGATTTCCTCTTTTGAGATGTGTATGTTTGATGCTCCGAGAATTTCGAAATTATGCCGTACTGCCTCTGCCAGGTCAACGTTCATTTCGTTGTAGAAGATCTTCTCTGCGATTTGGCTCAGATGCCAGGAGTCCACTCCGAGTCCGCCAGTCAGGTCGGCAATCACCGGCCTTGACGGGAAATGTGATGCCGCAAGAGCGGCTTTGTACCGCGCCGTGACAGATGAACTGCACTGCTGGATGGAGAGGCTGGTCGGGAATGTCAGGCCGCTTATTCCTTCCCATTCAGGCACTTTTGACACTATTCGGCCCAGATTGTCCCTTTCTTTCTCTGCAAGTATGTCGGCAAATGATTTTTTCATACTTTGCAAAGATAACAAGTTGTTTTTTTCTGTATATTTGTAGAACATAGAATTTTTTGAAATGGCACTTGATTATATTGCAACAGCTCAGAGCTGGCTTGAGGGAAATTATGATCCCGAGACAAAAGGAGAGATTCTGAAACTCCGTAACAATGATCCTGCAGGGTTTGAGGATGCGTTCTACCGCAAATTGGAATTCGGCACCGGCGGCCTTCGCGGCAAGATGGGTGTCGGGACCAACAGGATGAACAAATATACAGTCGGAATGGCCACCCAGGGCCTTGCAAATTATATCAGGAAGCACTGCAAGGGCGACGACATCAAGGTATGCATCTCCTATGACAGCCGCAACAACAGCAAACTCTTCGCCCGCATCACATCCGACGTGCTTTCGTCCAATGGCATCCACGTCTATATCTTTGACAATATCCGCCCTACGCCTGAGTTGAGCTACTCCATCCGCAAGGTCGGCGCTCAGGCCGGCGTCATGGTCACGGCCTCCCATAATCCGAAGGAATATAACGGCTACAAGGTGTTCTGGTCGGATGGCGGACAGATCACTTCGCCTGTGGACAAGGACATTGTTGCCGAGGTCAATGCAATCAGTGACCCGACCGAGGTCAAGTTCCATCCGGACGAAGATGGTACGGTAGGTGCCGTTACCATGATGGGCAAGGAGATGGATGAGGCTTATCTCTCTGACATATTGTCCCTTACCCTGTCTCCTGAAGCTGTCAGAAATCATACTGACCTCAAGATTGTATATACTCCTCTTCACGGTACCGGTGTGAGGATTGCCCGCGCCGCCATAGAGAGGATGGGCTTCAAGAAGGTTTATCATGTCCTTGACCAGGATGTCAGTGACGGCAATTTTCCGACCGTCGTCTCTCCTAATCCGGAGGAGACCGCCGCTATGAAGATGGCGCTCGAAAAGGCTGACGAAGTGGGTGCGGACCTTGTCCTTGCCACCGACCCTGATGCTGACCGTATGGGCATAGCCGTGCGCGACAATGATGGCAGGATGGTGCTCATGAACGGCAACCAGACAGCGTCAATGCTCACATATTACATCCTTACCAGATGGAAGGAACTCGGCAAACTTGATGGCAGTCAATACATTGTCAAGACCATCGTGACCACTGAACTGCTCCCTGCCATTGCCTCCAGGTTCGGAGTCAGGACCTATGACGTGCTGACCGGATTCAAGTATATCGCAGAGGTCGTGAAACGCAACGAGGGCAAGGCTACTTTTGTGTGCGGCGGTGAGGAAAGTTACGGTTTCAACATCGGTGAATTTGTCCGTGACAAGGATGCCCCTGTCGCTTGTGCAATGATCGCCGAATGTGCCGCCTGGTGTGCCGAGCAGGGGCTTACGCTCTATCAGTTCCTGCATAAGATCTATGACGAGATCGGTTATTACAAGGAGGATATGAAATATATCGTCCGTGAAGGCAAGGCCGGCGCAGAAGAGATTGCAGCCATGATGACGGATTTCAGGGCCAACCCGCCTGCACAGATTGCGGGGTCCAAGGTGGTGACTGTCAAGGATTACAATGAGCCCGAGAAGACCGGCCTTCCAAAGTCCAATGTTCTGCAGTTCTTCAGCGAAGCCGGTGATGTCGTCACTGTGCGTCCATCCGGAACCGAACCGAAGATCAAGTTCTATTTCGGTGCGCACGGCGCAGATGCTGACCAGAAGATTGTTGCACTCAGAAGTCAGTTCATCAAATAACCTTTGAAAGGGTCAAAATTTCCATATCCTTTCTCATACACTCCGCAGCCTGCTGTAAGGGAAGCTGCGGAGAGTTTGATTGGACGTATTGCGTCAGACCCGTTCCTGGACAGCGTTTTCAATGAGGGCAAGATGCTTGGAGTCCTTATCTGTGAGGCTTCAGACGGACATCAGGTGGTTCTGAATGGTTTCTCCGGCAATGTGACCGTTGACGGAGTCAAGACCAACATGATTGATGGATTTGTCCCTCCTGTATTCGACCTTCTGGACCCTGACGGGTACTTCAAGAAAAGGGAGGCGGAGATTTCCGCAATGATGCCGGGTGATTATAAGAAAGAGGCCTCCCGTGAACTCCAGACATGGATTTTCAGCCAGTTCGTTGTCTATAATGCTCTTGGCGAAAGCCGGTCTATCCTGAATATTTTTGCTGACCGGGACATTACCCCTCCCGGCGGTACAGGGGAGTGCGCATTGCCCAAAATGCTCCAGCATGCCTATATCAACAACCTCAAACCTCTCAGTTTCGGTGAGTTCTGGTATGGCCGTTCCCCGAAATGCGAGGTGCGTTCGCAGGGGTGCTTCTACCCGTCGTGTATGGGCAAGTGTGGCGTACTTCTTCCATTCATGCTGAAAGGCCTTGATGTGGAGGAAAATCCGGACAGGGAGGACAGGGCGGTGTCGCAGCCGAAAATATTGTTTGAAGATGAACATATCGCTGTGGTTGACAAACCGTCCGGGATGCTTTCCGTGCCGGGCCGGACTGATGCTCTTTCATTGATCGTGTGGCTGCAGCGCCTGCTTGACAAGCGTGGCCCGGTGAATGGAGAAAGGGTCAAGGTGTACAATTGCCATCGCCTGGATATGGATACTTCCGGTCTGATGGTTTTTGCGAAGGATTCAAACTCCCAGGTCGAGATACAGAGCCAGTTCGAACTACGTGCGGTTGAAAAGTCTTATATAGCAAGACTTTGTGCTGGCGGTTCCGCCTTGAAAGCCGGTGGTCGGGGCGTTGTGGATCTCCCCATCGCGCTTGATTTTTATGACCGCCCGCGACAGAAAGTGGACTATTATGACGGAAGGAGCGCTGTTACTGAGTATGAAGTGCTGGCCGTTTATGATGAGAATGACGACGGGGACTGTTTCGGTCCGGCAAGTCCGGGGGAGGCCCTTGTACGATTTGTGCCGCTTACAGGACGTACACATCAACTTAGGGTCCATTCAGCCCATCCCGATGGTCTTGGCAGGCCTATCAAGGGCGACCGTCTGTACGGAGACTGCAACGGGGAACGCCTCTGCCTTCATGCCGCCACCCTGTCATTTGACCACCCATTCACAGGGGAAAGGATGAATTTCACTTCTTTGCCTGACCGTATCTGACCTGATATTCCCTGCACCAGGCCGTGAGGCCGCATTCCGTGCATTTGGGATTTCTTGCCGTGCATACATATCTGCCGTGCAGGATAAGCCAGTGATGTGCCGTCGGCCTGTCATCCGGAAGGATATGCTCTTCCAGGTCCGTCTCGACTTTTTCCGGGGTCCCGCCATCTGACAGGCCGAGCCTGTGGGATACCCTGAACACGTGTGTGTCAACTGCAATGACCGGTTTGTTGTATATGACTGATGCAATCACATTGGCAGTTTTCTGGCCGACGCCAGGCATCTTCACCAGACTGTCGATGTCAGACGGGACTACAGAATCGTATTCCTCGACCAGCACTTGCGCCATCCCGATAAGGTGGCGTGCCTTGTTGTTGGGGAATGATATTGATTTGATCAGACTGTAGACTTCGTCAAAGTCTGCGGCGGCAAGGTCGGCGGGCTCGGGAAAGCGCGCAAATATCGCCGGAGTATAGACATTCACTCTCTTGTCAGTGCATTGCGCGGATAGAATGACAGCTATCAGCAGATGGAAGGGGGAGTCATAGTCCAACTCGCTCTTCGGGGCCGGCATGTTCTCCCTGAACCAGGCTACAATACCGCTGAAGCGCTGTTTCTTATTCATAAACAGTCTCCTCCGGTGTCGTTTCCGTGCCACCGTGTCCTGCCCTCAATGCCACTGTCTCGTCGCGGCATTCGTAAATGATGCCAGGATAGTTTTCGCATATCGCGAGGTTGTGGGTGACCATGAGTATGGCAGTCCCTTCCCGGTTGATCTCTGAGAGCAGCTGCATGATGCCATTGGCGGTCTCCTCATCCAGGTTGCCGGTAGGCACATCAGCCAGGATGACGTCAGGACGGTTGAGCAATGCCCTTGCGATGGCGATACGCTGCTGTTCTCCGCCTGAGAGCTGGTGGGGCATCTTGTATTTCTTGTGCTTGAGTCCCACGGCATCAAGCACCTCTTCGACGCGATTGTCGACCTCTCTCTTGTCTTTCCAGCCTGTCGAACGCAGCACGAACTGCAGATTCTTCTCCACGGTCCTGTCCTGGAGCAGCTGGAAGTCCTGGAATATCACTCCCATTTTCCTTCTCAGATGCGGGATGTCGCGTGCTCTCAGTGCCTTCAGGTCAAAGCCGCAGACTTTTGCGGCACCGTTCTTGATGGTGTTCTCTGCGGTTATGGTCCTGATGATGGATGTTTTTCCTGTCCCGACCTTGCCGGTAAGATAGATGAAATCACCTCTGTCCACTTCGAGATTGACGTCGAACAGCACGGTGTTTTCGCCGTTCATGATGTCAGCGCCCGACAATTTGATGAGGATTTTGTCTTCTTGCATACTCAATTTTGCCTATACATTCACAAATATAGCGAATTTTGCTAAATTTGTAAAAATTTAGAATCTATGTGCAACAAATATATCGGCCTGGCAGCCGTACTGTCCATATCTCTTTTTCTGGCAGTGTCCGCGCCATCTTTTTCGCAGTCCGGGCTCAATGGATACCGCAATGCCGTGACCCTTTACGAAAACGGCATGTACAGTCAGGCAAGGTCTGCCTTCGATGACATTTATTCTGCGACCGACGATGTCAATGCGAAAGCATATTCCGCGCTTTGCTCCATCAAGATGCGTGATTATGACTACGAGACCGTCGCGACTGATTTTCTGGGCAGGTTCCCTTATAGTGTCCTTGCCGACCAGGTCCGTTTCGAATATGCCGGTGCGCTTTTCGAGGTGGAGGATTATGAAGATGCCATCCATCTGTATGAGTCCATCCAGGCCTCCAATCTCAACAAGTCCCAATATCCTGAATATCAATACAACCGTTCATACTGCAACTTTGCCCTCGGTTATTTTGACTTTGCCGAAAACGGCTTCCTGTCCGTGCTGAAGCAGGATTCGGAGTATGGCCATGCTTCTGAGTATGCGCTTGGCTACATCAATTACGAACGGAAGAATTTTGTGGATGCTGTCAGCTGGTTTGCTTCGGCATCGGCCGATGAGAACTACAGTGCCCTCTGCGATTACTACATCGTTGACAGCAAGTTCATGCTGAAGGAATACGATTATGTCACAGAGGTCGGGCCTGTCGTGATGGAAGAAGTGACGGAAGATCTCGGCGCTCATCTGTCGAGGATTATTTCAGAATCCTGGCTGGTCAAGGGCGATACCGAAAAGGCTCTGTCCTACTATGACATGTCGGGCAACGGCAACAAGACCAGGGGGGATTATTTCTTTGCCGGTTCGCTGCTTTATGCCGCCGGTGACTGGGCAGGTGCAGTGGAGAACTATTCCCAGATGACGGACCGCACTGATTCGCTGGGACAGATAGCCAACTACAATCTTGGTTTCAGCTCCATCCAGGTCAAGGACCGCGTTTCGGCGCTGCGTGCGTTCAAAGAGGCGTCTGACGTCACATATGACCCTGTCATCACAGAGGACGCATATTTCAACTTTGCCAAACTTGCATTTGACCTCAACAATGATTCCGCGCCGTTCCAGACTTATCTTGACCGCTATCCGGAGCATCGTGACAGTGACCGTATCTACAGTTACATAGCAGTTGCCTCATTGCGTTCAAGGGACTATGCCGCCGCTGTCGAGGCCTTCAACAATATCGATGAACTGGATGATGACATGCATGACAACTTCATGAAAACCAATTATCTGCGTGCAACCCAGCTCGTCGACAACAATTCATGGAAGGATGCGGTCGAATGTCTCCGTGCCTCTTCCATTTACGCAGAGAAATACTCCTCCTTCTGGCAGCTGTCCCAATTCTGGCTTGCCGAATCCTATTTCCACAGCGGCGAATATGACAAGGCCATACAGATTTTCAGCGATCTCCACAACCATTCTGCATTCGAGGGCGACCCCGAAGGCGATATGATACAGTTCGGGATAGCCTACAGCAATTTCAAGAAAGGCGACTATGTGTCCGCTGCGCGCTGGTTTGACAGGGCCGCTTCGATCCCGGGGTTTGAATTCGCCGATGAGGCTGTACTGCGCAAAGGCGACTGCCTTTTCATGCGCCGCAATTATACTGATGCCGCAAAGGTTTATTCTGACCTTGCATCCATACAGAATGACCCCGACCAGGTGTATCCGTACTATCAGGCCGGTATCTGCTACGGCCTTCTCGACCGGAATCAGCAAAAGAACAATACCCTGCTCCCTGTGATGCAGGCCTCTCCTTCTTCACGCTTCTATTCCGATGCTCTGTACGAACTGGGCCGTTCATACGTTTCGCTTAAGGAGGACGGCCATGCGGAAGAGTGTTTTGATCTTCTGCTCAATACATCCTCTGACAGTACATATATGGCCCGTTCCCTGCTCGAACTTGCCATGATTTCACGCAACCGCCTGGATAATGAAAAGGCGATGGAATACTACAAGAAAGTTGTCGAGACCATGCCTCTGACGGAATTTGTCACCGATGCACTCAATTCCATTGAACTGCTGTATCAGAACAATTCCGACCCTGACGGCTACTTTGCATATCTTGACAATGTCGGCATGGCGGATTTCCTCAGCGGCGAGGAGCGCGAGACGATGTATTTCAATTCTGCTGTGCAGTCTTTCTTCTCCGGTGATTATGAAAAGGCACTTGCCAATCTCCTGAATTTCGAAGAGTCTTACCCGTCCGGACAGCATCAGGCCCGTGCCGACTATTATATTGCGGAATCGTATAAGTACCTTTCCCAGCCGGAACCCGCATGCGATTATTACCTGAAGGTCATCGGCTCGGATGACGTCGCTCTTGTCGAATCTTCGAAGATGTCTCTTGCCGGTCTGTATTTCGGCATGCAGCGTTTCTCTGCTTCATTCGTTGTCTATCAGGACCTCTGCGACTCTTCTGAAAACGAATTGCTGAGGAAGGACGCTCGTCTGGGAAGGATGCGCTCGGCCTACCGTGCCCGTCAGTTTGACGATGCCCTCACCGCTGCGGACGAGATTATCGCCGACACCACAGCCACCGGCAACGTCATGCGTGAGGCATATTGGACTGTCGCCAAGTCCTATCTGTCCTCGAGCCGCCGCGACGAGGCTTTGCCTGTGCTCGAGTCTCTCGCTCAAAATCCTGAGACGGAGGAAGGGGCAGAGGCATGCTATCTGCTGATTCATGACCGTTTCAACAGCGGAAAGTTCGGTGAGGTGGAGAATATGGTCTATGACTTCTCGGAGTCTGCCGTGACCAGTGACTACTGGCTTGCAAAGGCATATATCCTTCTGGGCGATGCCTATCTGGAGCGAGGATTCAAGACTCAGGCAAAGGCCACATATCAGAGCATTGTCGATGGATACACCCCGTCCGGTTCGCAGGATGATGTGCTCGACACAGCCCTTTCACGAATAGCCAGCCTCAAATAATGATGATTGTTATGAAGAAAAGATATATACTTCCAGTCGCCCTGTGTGCGGTGATTTCATCTGCGGCCATGGCGCAGAATCTTGATCCGACCGTCACCGTTGTCAACGACTATCAAGGCAAACTGCTAGAGGTCGACAAACCGTCGATCCGGATGGCTGTCCCGGACAGCATTTCACGGTTCAACCTGGAATTTGACTATTCAGTGCTGGAGACTAAATATCAGGGCACTTCTGAGTTTGTGCCTTACCTCAACCTCATCACACCGCTTGTGGGCGGGGGTGACAATTCACGGCTTTATCTGCGTGCAGGGGCGGGATATCCCACTCATCCTTGCCTGGATCTGGTCTGGAGCCCGGATGTGGGGGATGGATTCTCGCTTGATGTCTATGCCAGCCATCGCTCATACTGGGGCAAGTACCGTCCGATAAGGGCTATGTTCACGACTGACGATCAGGGCGCTGTCGCCCATGTCCGTCCAAGTTATGGATATCGTCTGGGCATGGTCGGAAATGTGGCCGACAAGTACAGATGGCCCGGTTATGACTCATATTCGAAGGCGGGAATCGGAGGTTCGTACAACTGGGGGACTGGAAAACTCCGTGCAGACCTGTATTACGAGGGCGTTGCCGCCAAGGATACAGTGACCCAAAGGTTATGGAATTCTGCAAATCTTTCGTTCAGAGTCTGTTCGTCCCGTATTGACGACAGATATTTCTTCTATGACGTGCGTGGACTGTACTCGTTCGGCAGGCAGGACATTGAAAGCGGGCCGCTTCCGGGCATGCCGCTTCCGACAGACTTTGTCAATGAACACAGAATCGGGGTGGAGTCGTCATTCGGACCGGTCCTTTCCGCTGTGAATGCCGTGCTGTTCGACGTGGATGCGGACGTTGCTCTATACGGGAAAAGTCTGAATTCGTATTCCGGCCGCTTCTCGCTTACTCCGAAATATGTCTATGCATCCGACCGCCTCAGGGCGACTGTCGGCGCAAAGTTCGAGTTCCTGCTTCATCCTTCATCTTCTTCCACAAAGGGGCAGGTTGCCTATCCGGACGTCAGGGTTGATTATGCCGCCATCCCTGAAAAGTTGAACATTTTTGCCAAGGTGGGCGGCGGTGCCGGTATCAATGCATATTCTGACCTTGTCCGTCACAACCATTGGACAACGCCGGCATATTCGCTGTTTCCTTCGACTCCATTGATGGATTATGACATCGAGAGAGTTTGCGCCCAGATTGGTGTGGAAGGCAATTTCGGCAGCAGATTTGACTACAGGCTGTTTGCCGGATATTCCAATTTTGCCAATGGCAGACTGGACTCTGTCTGCAATTATGGCCTGTCATACGATCAGGACAGGGTGGTTTCCCTCGCCGCGGAACGTTATTGCCCTGGCTTTGCCTATGCACCATACCAGGTCTTTTCGACGGGTTTGAAGGCCGGATTCCACAGTGAAAGGATCAGCCTGGACGGCGATGTCACATACCGTCTTTCCGATGTTTACAAGTCACGTGCGGCCGGTTTTGAACCGTCCCGTCTGAGCGGCGGCATCAAGTTTGTCTATAACTGGAACAAGCGCATTTTTGCAGGTGTGTCATGTGAAGGGTCGCTTAAACGCAGAGGGTATGTGTACGGCACCGCAGTAATGCCGGGTACGGAAAATGATCCGGTCTCCATCCGTGCAGACATTCCTGGCTTCGTCAATCTCGGCGTCAACTTCGAATACAGGATCAACAATGTGTTCTCGGTATGGTGCGAGGGGGACAATCTTCTCAACATGTCGATCATGCGCTCTCCACTTTATGTGGAGAACGGTGTTAATTTTACCGCCGGAATCAGTGTAAATTTGAGATAATTTTCGTATTTTTGTCCGTTTATTGGAACGTCTTTTAGACGTTATTGTTGTACGATAAATTTTGAACGAAAAACGATATTATCTATGAGTGAAAATGAAGTTCTTGAAGCTGGTCTGGAGAATCAGTACTCCGCGAACAGCATTCAGGTTTTGGAAGGACTCGAGGCGGTAAGGAAAAGACCTTCCATGTACATCGGCGACATAGGTGAAAGAGGTCTCCATCATCTGGTCTATGAGGTTGTGGACAACAGTATCGACGAGGCTCTCGCCGGCTATTGCACCCACATCGAAGTAAGTATCAATCCGGACAATTCTATAACAGTCAGGGACAACGGACGTGGTATTCCTACGGGAATGCACGAGAAGGAGCATCGCTCCGCTCTCGAGGTCGTCCTTACAGTCCTCCATGCCGGTGGTAAGTTCAGCAAGGACAGCTACAAGGTGTCCGGCGGTCTCCATGGTGTCGGCGTTTCCTGCGTGAACGCATTGTCAGACTACCTCAAGGCCGAGATCCATCGCGAGGGCAAGATTTTCGTCCAGACTTACAGCAAGGGCAAGCCGACATCGGCTGTCCAGGTAGTGGGCGAGACTGATGACCACGGTACAATCATCGAGTTCCATCCTGACCACGAGATTTTCGAGCATACTGTCTACAAGTATGACACACTTGCCGCACGTCTGCGTGAGCTTGCATACCTCAACAAGGGCATCAGGATCACCTTCACGGACCTCCGTGACAAGGTGTCCAGCATCGACGAGGCTGGAAATGAGCATCAGGATTACAAGAAGGAAGTGTTCTATTCCGAAGAAGGCCTCAAGGAGTTCGTCGAATATCTCGACGCAGGTGCAGAGTCGCTTATCGACAGGACCATCTGCCTCGAAACGGACAAGATCATTCCTATCGAGATAGCAATGCGTTACAATACAGGCTTCTCCGAGAAGATCTATTCATATGTCAACAATATCAACACGATAGAAGGCGGTACACATCTCGACGGTTTCAAGAGGGGATTGTCAGCCACTCTCAAGGCTTATGCCGAGAGAAACAACCTTCTCACCAAACTCAAGTGTGACCTCTCCCCGGAGG
This sequence comes from Candidatus Cryptobacteroides sp., assembly GCA_045599265.1. Taxonomy (GTDB): domain Bacteria; phylum Bacteroidota; class Bacteroidia; order Bacteroidales; family UBA932; genus Cryptobacteroides. Next base: position 27,071 of record JAZRVQ010000069.1, read on the forward strand.
ATTATCGCGAAGGTCTTACCGCAGTCATTTCCGTCAAGGTGGCAGAGCCTCAGTTCGAGGGTCAGACCAAGACCAAGCTCGGCAACGGCGAGGTGCGTCCTGCAGTGAGCCAGGCCATCAGTTCTGCCCTCGAGACCTATCTCGAGGAGAATCCTGGCCAGGCCAGAGCCATTGTCGATAAAGTGGTCCTCGCTGCGACAGCACGTGCCGCCGCCCGCAAGGCCCGCGAACTTGTGCAGAGAAAGACCGTGATGAGCGGCGGCGGACTTCCCGGCAAACTTTCTGACTGCTCCGACAGAAATCCTGAAAATTGCGAACTCTTCCTTGTCGAGGGAGACTCCGCAGGTGGAACGGCCGTAAACGGACGAGACAGCCGCATCCAGGCCATCCTTCCTCTCAGGGGCAAGATTCTCAACGTGGAGAAGGCCCTCGAGCACCGTGTGTTCGAAAGCGAGGAGATCAGGAACATCTACACCGCCCTCGGTGTCACAGTCGGTACTCCTGAAGACCCTAAGGCCCTCAACCTGAGCAAGCTCCGCTACCATAAGGTCGTTATCATGACCGATGCCGATGTCGATGGCTCACACATCGACACTCTCATCCTCACATTCTTCTTCCGCTATATGATCGACCTTATCCGCAACGGCCACGTCTATCTTGCCACACCTCCGCTTTACCGTGTCAAGAAGGGCAAGAACCAGATCTATTGCTGGACCGAGGAAGAGCGCAAGGCCGCTATCCTCGAGGTCGGCAACGGCTCGGAAAAGGGTGTCAGCATCCAGCGTTACAAAGGTCTCGGTGAGATGAGCGACGAGCAGCTCTGGGACACCACAATGAACCCTGAGACCCGTCTTCTCCGTCAGGTGACCATCGACAATGCCGCCGAGGCAGAGAGAACATTCTCCATGCTTATGGGTGACGATGTGCCTCCTCGCAGAGAGTTCATCGAGCAGAATGCCCATTATGCAAACATTGATGCATAAACATGCCTTTTAACTGCTTCAAAGACAAGGTGATACTCATCACCGGTGCCAGTTCTGGAATAGGGCTGGCATCGGCGCGTATGTTCGCCCGGTCCGGTGCCCGTCTTGCTCTTGCAGCGCGTAGTGCGGACCGTCTTGATGAGCTTGCCCTTGAGTTGAAGGAGAAGTATGGCACAGAATCGCTGTGTGTCCGGACCGATGTTTCCATCGAGGAAGACTGCCGTAATTTTGTGGAGTCTGCATATTCCCGTTTCGGCCGCATCGACATCCTTGTCAACAACGCCGGAATCTCGATGAGGGCGATGTTCGTCGACCTCAAGCTTGATGTGATCAGAAGGCTGATGGATGTCAATTTCTGGGGAACTGTCTATTGCACGAAATATGCTTTGCCGTATCTGCTCGAATCAAAGGGCTCTCTTGTCGGCGTTGTATCGATTGCGGCATATACGGCCCTGCCTGCAAGGACTGGCTATTCAGCATCAAAATATGCAATCAGGGGATTCCTGGACACTGTCAGGATCGAGCATCTCAAGGACGGTCTGAACGTGCTGGTCTTTGCGCCCGGTTATACAGCCTCCAATGTGCGCAATGCCGCTCTGCTTTACGACGGCAGCGCGCAGGGCAGGACCCCGCTTGACGAGTCAGGCCTCATGAGTGCGGAGAAATGCGCCGAGAAGCTTGGACGCGCCCTCTCCAGGCGCCGTTCGACAGCGACACTTACCCTGCTGGGCAAGGCTTCTGTCGCCTGCCACAACATGTTCCCGCGCCTGATGGACCGGTTTACCTCCAGTTATATCTCCAAAGAGTCTGACAGCCCTTTCAAATAAAAGATTATGGACATTGTACGCTTCCCGCATAAAGGTAAAATCTACATAGCCCTTCTGGTTCTTGCATTTGTCATTTTCATGCTGCTCCCACGCAGTGCCAAGTTCAAATATGACTACAAGAAGGGTTCGGTGTGGGAATATGACGACCTGGTCGCCCAGTACGATTTCCCCCTTCTCAAGAGTGACGAGCAGCTGCACCTTGAGACAAGTGCTTATCTGTCGGAGGCACACCCATATTTCCGCGAGTCACAGCAGGTGCGCAAGCAGGTGATCGAGTCTTTCGCAAATGTCAAGTTCGGGGAATATGACTCGATGAGGAACACAGTCCTCGAAAAGGTCTCCATGCTGTATGAGAACGGAATTGCCTCCGAGATTGCGACCGAATCTACAATATCATACATAGAACGTGACGGCAAGGTGTCCAAATACCCTGTTTCCGAACTGTATTCGGTCACAGATGCCCGCGCCGAGATCAGGAAACTTTTCGAAGACGCCGGATTCGAGGCCGCAGACTCAGTGTGCAATTCACTTGGCCTGTATGAGCTTGTTGCGGCCGACCTTGTCCTTGACAAGGAACTGAGCCAGCAGATACGTGGCAACGTCATGTCGTCCGTTTCTCCGACACAGGGCGTGATAAAGTCAGGCACGCCAATCATCTCGAAGGGTGACATCGTCACAGACTACACCGAACGCGTTCTTGATTCGTACAAGGCTGAATATCAGCAGAATGTGGATTATGCCGGTCCCGGCTACATGCTCTGGATATCCAATGCTCTGATGGCCGTCATCATTGTCATCCTGCTCTTCCTGTGCATCCTTTACACCAACAGCGGAATATTTGAAGAAACGAACAAATTCCTGTTCATCCTCACAGTCTTCCTCATTTCCGCATTGGCCGCCATATTGTGTGAAGATGTCGGAATGGACATTGTGTACATGTGTCCGTTCGCCCTGTGCGCATTATACCTCCTTGCCTTTTTTAGAAAGAGGGTAGTCCTTCCTGTCTATATTGTCAGTCTGCTGCCTCTGCTGATTGTCAGCCATAACGGCATTGAACTGTTCGTCATGAACCTGTTTGCCGGCGTTGTCTGCATATTCACCTTCGGTCATTTCAACAGGGGCTGGAAGCAGTTCATCAACGCGGCGATCGTGTTCTTTGCCATGCTGTTTGTCTGGGCGGTGTTCACTTTGCTTGATGACGTGTTCGGCGTGTATCAGTTAAGGATTGTGCTTTACATCTTCCTTGGCTCGCTCCTGCTCGTGGGCGGATACCCACTGATATACCTTTTCGAGAAAGTGTTCGCCCTTGTGTCCAGTTCAAGACTCCTCGAACTCTGTGACACCAACAGCAACAAACTTCTCCAGGAACTCTCTCTCAAGGCTCCAGGCACATTCCAGCATTCGCTTCAGGTGATGAACATGTGTGATGCAGCCGCGGTCGCCACAGGTGCGAATGTCAATCTGGTGCGTGCTGGTGCGATGTATCACGATGTCGGGAAAATAATGAACCCTCAGTGCTTCATCGAGAACACTAACGGTTCGAATGAATACCATAACGGTCTTGCGCCTGTCGAAAGCGCCCGGAGCATTGTGCGCCACAGCACTGACGGTCTGGTGCTCGCAGACAAATACAAATTGCCTTCTATCATCAAGGATTTCATAATTACCCATCACGGCACGACCTGCGCCGGATATTTCTACAGCAGATTCCTTCAGGATGGAGGCGATCCTGCTTCAGAAGAGTCACAGGATTTTTTCTACAAAGGCCGGAAGCCTTCGACAAAGGAACAGGTTATCCTGATGTTGTGCGATTCAGTTGAGGCCGCCGCACGCTCCCTGCAGGAAAAGACTCCGGAGAGCCTCAATGCATTGGTGGATAAAATCTTCCAAGGCAAGATGAATGACGGGCAGATTGCCAATGCAGAGATATCGATGAAGGATCTGAACACTGTCAGGGATGTCCTCAAGGCACAGCTCCAGCAGATCCATCATCCTCGTGTCGCCTATCCGGCTGCCCCGGAGACGAAAAAGAACAACAAGAAAAGACGTTGAAATCAATAAAATAACATATAACAACAAACACAGATTTAAAGTATGAACATCAAAGAAAACAAGATTGACGAGCTCAATCTCGAACTCTCTCTCCACGTAGCTCCGGAAGACTACGCTGACAAAAAGAAAAAAAGACTTTCAGAGTTCCGCCGCAAGGCTGAAATCAAGGGTTTCCGCAAAGGAATGGTTCCTGCTTCCCTCGTAGAGAAGATGTATGGCACACAGGCCCTTGTAGACAGTGTCAATGACTGCCTTTCAGAATCACTCAACGACTATATCACAAAGAACGATCTGCGCATCATCGGTGAGCCTCTTCCATCAGAGGACCAGCCTGCAAAGGACTGGCAGGACGGCAACGAGTTCGACTTCAACTTCGACATCGCGATGAACCCTGAGATCAATTTCGAACTCAGCGACAAGGATGAGGTCGTTTACTATACAATCACTGCCACTGCAGAGGCAAAGGCTGAGATGAAGAGCAATCTTCTCCGCCAGTATGGCTCGCTCGAGGAAGGCGCCGAGGCCAAGGCCGAGGACTTCATCATCGTTGATTTCGAGCAGGAAGACATGAAGGTGGAGGGCGCCTACGTGGCTCTCCGCTCTGTTGCCGAGGACGTGCGCCCTTCATTCGTGGGACTCAAGGCCGGTGACACACTCAACGTCAATGTGAACGAGGCATTCGAGAACGAGGCTGACCGTGCTTCCATGCTCAAGGTCAAGAAGGAAGAACTTGAGACTCTCAATCCTGAATTCAAGATGACCGTCAACAATGTCAAGACTTTCGTGGATGCTCCTATGACCCAGGAGTCATTTGACAAGATCTTCGGCGAGGGCGTTGTCAAGAGCGAAGAAGAATTCGATGCAAAGATTGAGGAGAGACTCAAGGCAGAATACGCACAGGAATCTGACTACAGACTCCAGAAAGACATGAAGGACTATCTTCTCGGCAAGCAGTCATTCGTACTTCCTGAGAAGTTCCTCAAGAGATGGATTTTCACCATCAATGACGGCAAGTTCACCATGGAAGAAATCGAAAAGGAGTGGCCTGCATTCATCGAGGACTACAAGTGGCAGCTCGTGCGTGACTATCTCATGGAGAAGTACAGCGTCAAGGTCGAGCAGTCTGACCTCCTTGCTTCTGCAAAGGGTTTCGCTGCATACCAGTTCGCAATGTACGGCATGAACAACGTTCCTGACGAGCAGCTCGAGTCATTTGCAAAGAACATCCTCAGCCAGGAGAAAGAAGGCCGCCGCATCCAGGAGCAGGTCGAGAACGAGAAGACAATCGCCGCTGTCCGCGAGATTGTTTCCCTCAAAAAGAAGAAAATTTCTGTTGCCAAGTTCCGCGAATTGTAATATTTCGCAAACAAAGCAGTATATTTGTAGGGTGTGTACATTCACGCCCTACATTTTTATATGACAGAATTTGAAAAATTTGCCAAGGGAAGTGCCGGAATCAATTCACTTACCCTTCACGACTATCGCAGCGCCGTTGATTCTTCGATAAGCCCATATATCATCGAGGAGCGCAAACTCAATGCAGTCTCTCTTGACGTGTTCAGCCGCCTGATGATGGACCGCATCATCTTCCTGGGGGTCCCGATTGATGACGATGTTGCAAATATTATACAGGCGCAGCTTCTTTTCCTTGCATCGACTGACCCTACCGCCGATATTTCCCTTTACCTCAATACTCCTGGAGGTCAGGTGTCATCGGGACTGGGAATTTATGACACAATGCAGCTCATCGAGCCCGATGTCGCCACTATCTGTACAGGTATGGCTGCCTCGATGGGTTCTGTCCTCCTCTGTGCCGGAGCCCCTGGCAAGAGGTCGGCTCTTCCTCATTCACGTGTCCTGATTCATCAGCCGCTTGGGGGAGCACGCGGGCAGGCATCCGATATCGAAATTGCTGCAAGAGAGATACTTAAGACTAAGGAAGAACTTTACAGGATTATCTCCGAACATTCCGGACAGCCGATTGAGAGAATCACTGCCGATGCTGACCGCGACTTCTGGATGACTGCATCCGAGGCCAAGGAGTATGGAATGATTGACGAAATCCTGTCCAAAAAGAAATAATTGATGGCAGGAAAGAAATACACCAGGCATTGCGCCTTCTGTGGCAGGGGAGAGGATGAAGTCAGCATGCTTCTGCAGGGTGTTGACGGATGTATCTGCAGTGATTGTATAGCCCTTGCCAGTGATTATCTGGGTCAGGGCAAAACCAGGAAGCAGCAGCCGTTGCGCGCGCTTCACATCCTAAAACCAAAGGAGATCCATGCGGCCCTCGATGAATATGTAATCGGTCAGGAACGCTGCAAGAAACTTCTTTCCGTGGCTGTCTACAATCACTACAAACGACTGCAGTATATAGAGAATGGCGGCGACCCTTCAGGACTCGAACTCGAGAAGTCCAATGTCCTCATGGTTGGTCCTACCGGTACTGGCAAGACCTTGATGGCCAGGACTATAGCAAAGCTGCTCGACGTGCCGTTCACTATCGTTGACGCCACAGTCCTGACAGAGGCGGGCTATGTCGGCGAGGATGTGGAGAGCATTCTCACCAGGCTTCTCCAGGAGGCCGACTTCGACCTTGAACAGGCTGAGAGGGGTATTGTGTTCATTGACGAACTGGACAAGATTGCGCGCAAAAGCGACAACCCGTCCATCACCCGTGACGTCAGTGGTGAGGGTGTACAGCAGGCCATGCTCAAACTCCTTGAGGGAACAGTCGTGAACGTACCTCCGAAAGGCGGACGCAAGCATCCGGAGCAGGAGTTCATACATGTCAACACTCAGAACATTCTCTTCATCTGCGGCGGCGCTTTCGAGGGAATCGAACGCAAGATTGCCCAGCGTCTCAATACGCAGGTCATCGGATATGGCGCATCCAAGAAGCAGGCTGTCGACAAGGAAAATCTTCTTCAGTACGTGTCTGCCCAGGATCTCCGCTCCTACGGACTGATACCTGAGATCATAGGTCGTCTTCCTGTCGTGACATACCTTGACCATCTTGACAGGGATGCTCTGAAACGGATATTGACCGAACCGAAGAATGCCATCGTCAAGCAGTACTCAAAGATGTTCGAGCTTGACGGCAAGACACTCGTCATCGAGCCTGAGGTCATCGACCTCATAGTCGATACCGCGATAGAGAAGAAACTCGGCGCAAGAGGCCTCAGGAGCATCTGTGAGCAGATTATGACTGATGCGATGTACGATGCGCCTTCTTCCGGGAAGAAGACTTACAAGGTGACTCCGGAGTACGCCAAGGAGAGACTCTGACGCTATTTCTCCAGCAATCTCACTTCAAACACTCTGGCTCCGCGTGATGCGATATGTGGCCGGAGTGTTATTTTTATATATTCTTTTCCTGACGTCATCTCATCAGGGATGTCATATTCCTTGATTGCTATTTTCCCTTCTCTCAATGACGGGAAATTCATCTCGGTGACAAGCAGCCTGCCATCCACAAGTATGTCAAGCGTGCGTGGTGCTGCACTTTCGCGTGCCCAGTACCCGATGGCCAGCTTGAGCCCGGTCTTGCCTGATGCGGCCAGTTCGTAACTGAATTCTCCACCGTCACCGGCAACCCTGAACGGCTTGTTGTCCTGGTAGCCTGAGAAACTGTTCTTCTCTTTCATCCTGTGGTCGACTTCCGGCTGCTGCTCTCCCGGGGTCACTTTGTCGATGGTGCGTCTGTCCAGTTCGAGCGCTGCCTCCTCCTCGGCCTTGATTCGCTCAATCATCTCTCCATAGCCTTCCTCGGTTTGTGAGAGGAAGTAGATTGCATACCTGCTGTCGTGCAGGCTGAAGAACGGTTCGAGTTCGAGGCTGTCCCATTTTTCGTCATTGAACAGGCCTGTACACTTGAAATGTAAAGGTTTGCCTGACACCGGTTTAAGTTTGCCGATCCTGGCTGCAATCTGTTCGCGTGAACCAATCAGGATAGGGGTCTGTGCCAGCGGGACAAGTTCGCCGGATGCGATGTGTGCCCAACGCCCGTCGTCAGCGACAAGGCCGTCCAGATGTTCCTGTGACGTCTTGGCAGCAAGTACGACAGGACCGTACTTGATAGCAAGGAATTCCGGTTCGTTTTCCAGTTCGACCAGTTCGCTGTGCATCGGAAGTTTGATCTTGATGACGTCGCCGTCCTTCCATTTCCTGTCTATGCAGACATAACTTCCCGGCTGGGCATTTCTGGAATATCTGTGCCCGCGCACTTTGATGACGGCTCCGCTGGCCCATTCCGGACATCTCACATAGACCTTCATGTTCTTTGCCTGGTCCAGGCTGACCTTGATGCGGCTTGTCTCGCTGTATGGGAAATCCGTGTTCTGGGTCAGTGTGAGGCCGTTTTCCTTCCAATTCAGCCTTGATGCGATGAAGAGATTGACATACAGTTCGTCAGTGCCTTTATGGGTGTAGATGAATTCTCCGTACTTGCCGTGATTCTCCATTCCTGTGCCGACGCAGCACCACATTCCGCTGTTCGGCCGGGAATATACCCTGTAATGTGACGGCCTCATGGATGTGAAATATACATACCCGCCGTGCTCCGGATGCTGGGTGGAGAGTATGTGGTTGTACAGCGCCCTTTCGTAAAAATCGGAATATTTTGCATCCTGGTCCATCTTGAAGAGGAACTGCGTGAGTTTAAGCATGTTGTTGGTGTTGCACGATTCCGGACCTTCACGGTGTTCCATATAACTCATCCAGTCATCGGCGGCAGGGAAGTGCTCGCTGCGGCTGTTTCCGCCTATCACGACTGACCTGTGGCCGGCGACCCTTTCCCAGAAGAATTCGGCTGCCTTGCGGAATGTCTCGTCACCGTCAAGGTCGGCGATGCGGGCATATCCCACAACCTTCGGAACCTGTGTGTTGGCGTGCTTGTTGTCGAGATTGTCTATGCCTGCCGCCATGTTGTCAAGTATCAGGTGGTGGGCAAAGCGCTTGGCTGTCTCCATATATTTGCGCTCGCCGGTGATCTGGAAGGCGTCAGCAAGGACCTCGTCCATGCCTCCGAACTCCTGCGAGACCATCTGGTCCATCTGTTCGTCACTCAGCCCCTGTGTCAGGTTCACTGCCCAGTCGCACAGTTTGATGAACATATCCTTTGACTCTTCTATCCCCGCATATTGCCACGCATCGCGGAGTCCGGCAAAGGTCTTGTGGACATTGTACCAAGGCACCCAGGCACCGTGCAGCGGTCCGAAATTACCCTTTGAGACCTCTGTGAATATGAATCTGCCGTTCGGGACACCGCCGATATATCCGTCGCCTCCAGCCTCCTGGCAGCGCTTCATCTCCGAAAGTACGTACTGGAGCCTGTCATAGCATTCCTGATTGCCTGTGGCGGCATAACTGATGGCAAGTGCGGACACATAATGACCTCCCACATGGCCGTCCAGACCTTCCCAGTTAGGGAAATATTCACCCTTCGGCTCCAGTCCGGCTTCTTTGAGGAACGGGGCCAGAAGCCTGTCGGTGTCGTATTCCAGCAGCACATGCACATTCAGTTCGCAGGCGTGCCTGAACGGTCCGTCCAGCAGCTCGACGTCACTGAGCGGGAATGTGTCGTGATAGAGTTTGTCCTGAGCGTTTGCAGCTGTCCCGCAGACAAGGACCAGCGCTGCTGAAATTGTGGTCAGTATGTGTCTCATTGTGTTATTTTGTGTTATATTTGTGTTCACGCGAACAAATACAAATATAATAAATTTTATGAAAAGATTGTTTGCCCTCCTGGCCCTGTCCATCTCCCTGACCGCGTACGGCCAGTACTTCAATGCGGATACGCTGCTGGCAAGGTATGACGTCTTTTCAAGGTCCCTGTCGCCGGAGAAATGTTTCCTGCACATCGACAGGACTGCATTCTGCACGGGCGAGACGGTGTGGTTCAGCGGTTACGTGGTCAATGCGTCGTCGCTGTCCGGCCGACAGACCAGCAATTACATCTATGTCGAACTTATCACGCCGTACGGGGAGATCGAGACATGCAAGAAAATCAAGCGCGACGGACTTTCTTTCCCGGGATACATTGACCTCCGGGAAGACCTCAAACCTGGTACATATACTGTCCGTGCATATACTTTGAGCCAGCTTGACCTTTCGCCGGAATATCTTTTCAATCAGGCAATCACCATCCAGAAAGGCCGCAAGCATGCCAGAAGTGCCAAGACGAAGGCCACACCGGACATCGACGTGTCGTTCTATCCTGAAGGCGGCAGGTATTTTGCCGGGTCCGTCAGCCGCATTGCGTTCAAGGCGATGGACTCCTCCGGCCGCAGCGTCTCCCTGAGCGGCGAAGTCGTTGACGGTCAGGGCAATGTGGTCTCGTCGGCAAGCACTGCCCATGACGGTATGGGCTTTATTCAGTTTGTGCCTTGCAGTGACTCGAAATACAGTTTCCGGACCTCGGACGGACGCAGTTTCGATATTCCGGAAGTGTCGGACGATGGCGCGGCTCTTTCCTGTGTGGAGAGCAGCGGAAGGCATATCGTGAAGGTGAGGGGAGTCTCCGGCGGACAGTATTCGCTTCTTCTCAGAGATGCTTCTGTCCTCAGGCTGCTTACGACTGTCGCCTTGGCCGAAAATGCTTCTTCGGTCATCATTCCTGACGGGATGCTCAATCCCGGCATCAATCACCTGCTGCTGATTGACTCTGCCGGCCGCATTGTCTCGGAGAGGCTGTTTTTCAAGGAATTTCCTGATGTCGTCGGTTCATATAATGTGAAGTTTGGCAATACGGCCGAATTTGTGATTGACAATGTCCCGGATGGTTCAACCTGCTCCATATCTGTGCTCCAGCCGTCTCTGTCTGACTGTTTTCAGGACGACTGTATCACGTCGTATCTGGGACTTTCGTCCGAAATCCGGGGCAAAATCAATGATCCGTATTATTATTTTTCAGGCACTGACGAGAAGGAAAGGAAGGAACGCGCCTTCCATCTTGACCTGCTGATGATGGTGCAGGGCTGGACTTATTATGACATCGACAGGATCACGGACACGTCAGGTGACTTTGCAATGCCTGCCTATCAGCGTGAATATACCCAGATGGTTACGGGCACAGTGGACAGGATGCTGTCCCACAAGGTACCGGACCGGTTCAATATGTTTTTCCTGATTCCGTCGCAGGACCGTTCGACTGTCGTTTCAGTCGAGGAAGGACGTGATTTCGTTGTTGACAGTCTTGATTTCGAGGAGGGTACGTCTATCTGGCTCAAGGTGAACCGTGAGAGCAGGGGATTCCCGTACGTGCCGTCGTGGAACAAGGACGAATTTGCCACCATGTTCAATTACCGTCCTGCGCCCGGGTATGCATGGATTCAGGAGGCACCGGTCAATGTGGAATTCTCGGTCAAGTCGGACACGTTGAAGGCTGCTGTCATTACTGCCGAGAAGCCCTATATCCACACTCCCGGCCCTTATTCGCGTACTGTCACAAAGAGCAAGTTCGAGGCTTATTCGCACATGTCTTTTGTAAAGTATATGAAGATTCTGGTGCCGTTTTTTCAGTATGATTACACAACTTCGACCATGAGATCGGTAAGGGGCGGGCTGCGCAGTGCGATTGTTCCGATGAAGAATTCCGGCGATCCGTCGGAGTCCCGTGTCAAGCTGGTTGTCAACGGTGTGGTTTCCAATTGGTTCCCATTTGAGGATATCCTTGTCGAGAACATCGAGTCCATCAGTTATTCAACGGAGCCTGACCTTATCCTGAATGCGCCTGACGGTGTTGTTTATGTCAATCTTCATTATGGCACGCAGGTCAAGTCTCTTTCGGATTCCGATCCGTCCTTCCTTGTCTTCATGCCGCTGGGCTATCAGCAGCCGAGGGAGTTCTATTCGCCGAAATATACTCCGCAGGATTATCTTGACGACTCGCTGCACCAGAACACTTTGTATTGGAATCCGTCCCTGACGGCCGTTGACGGCAAGGTCAAGTGTGATTTCCCGGTTCTCCGTGAGAACATCTCGTCCTATCCTTTCCGGCTTGAAGGTATTACCGCTGACGGAACACCGTTCTCGTTGAGCGGAAGGTTTTAGTTACCGTCAGGCCGGCTGCCTCGCGACAGGCAAGTCCGCATCGGCGGACCGGCCGGGCCGGGTATTTGCGCCGGCAAATACGGAAAGGCGAAAAGGCCGCACGGAGTGAGGAGTTTGAGGGCCGTGCCCTCAATATTGAAAAGGGCTCGGCATTGAAGTGCCGGGCCCTGATTGAGTTGCTAATAGACTTTGTTTACTCGGAAATCACTTTCAG
>JAZRVQ010000070.1:0-8769 GCA_045599265.1 Candidatus Cryptobacteroides sp.
ATTTGACGCCACCGTCGATGCTGACAGTGACGGCAATCCGGACTTCGTCTGGACACCATCCGATGACGAGGACGACCTTGCGACATACACGCTGGACCTCGAGACGGACTTCTCCACCAATCCGGCCTCTGACGACACCGATTGGTCCACAGGCAGTTACACCAGGAACAGCACAACCTGCAACCTCTTCTCCACGAAGAACCTCATGCTCGTCATCCCTCAGGACCTGAGTGCCTATGAAGATGCCGCAGTGGAGATCGAGTTCTACAGGGCAAGCAACGGCGAGACCGTCACCAAGAGTGTCAAGATCAGCGACACCTGGCTCCCGGGCTACTACTATAAGTACAAGATCAAGGCAGCCGCAGTCGGCGCCGACATCGCCCTCGACTACACTCTCCTTGTCTGCGACTGGGTGGACGGCTCTGAAAACATCTCACTGTAAGACAACAAGACCATGAAGAATAACATAATATACATATTGTCGGCAGCGGTCATGGCCATCGCATCCTGCGCCAAGGAACCGGCTGTCAGGGAACCGGCTCCACAGGGAGAAGGCACTCCCATCGAAGTGAAGATGTCCTTCCGGACCAAGGCCGGAAGCGCAGCACCGACCGTCAATTCGATAAGGCTCACTGCCTTTGACGGCAACTCCTGCTGCGTCTTCAACGAGAAACTTTCCTCGTCAGACTTTACAGTCAACGAGGTGACCGACGGCTATGAGATAGAGTTCAATGACGGCTATTTCACATTGGGTGACTCCGACCGTTTCGAGGTATATGCCATCCTTAACGAGGACGGGTTCATGCTTTACGGCACCGGCAGCGCCTTGTCGGATCTTCTGGATGAAAATATCGAGGTGGGCAAGCGCTGCATCGGCTTGTATCAGTCATATTTCAACTCTCCGGCCACATATACGGCCATAGCGGTGTCAGGCACCGAACCTGTTTTCCTGATGGGCGCAGTTGCCTCAGTCACCGTCGAGGAGGGAGCCTCCAAGGAACCTCAGACTGCCACTTTCACCCCACTGCAGCGTTCTCTTGCCCAGGTGACCGTGGGCGGCATATCGTGTGACGATACGGACGAAGCCATGTGTGTCGTCATCCTTGGTGCGTCTCTGGAGAACATCCCTTCGGCCATGGCCTGGTCAACCGGCCGAGGTGTGATAGGCGAGAGCCCATACAGCATCACCCTTGCAGACAAGGGGTCTGACAGCTTCATGGCAAGGGACACGGACGGTCAGATTGCCGCCACAGTGGAGAAGACAAGTTCGACAACGGAATTGTGCTATGCAACATCAAGCGGCAATGGCCCGAACGCTGTCCGTGGATGGACTTTTGACCACACCCGGGCCTATGCGGGCAACATAAACGACGATATTAAAAAGGCGAAACCCGATGCTTCGGCACTGGCATCGGAACTTGAGGCCATTTTCGCCGACCAGTCCAAGAATCATACGGAGTCATATACATACACTTCATTCAGTGAGTCGACATCCCCTGTCAACACAGAGTGGGAAATACCTCTGAATGCGTCATACTACATTCCGGAAAGCGTGGCATCCGAGACTTCCGACGCTGTCTGCATCCACGTCAGGGCCGCAATCGCCGGAGCGACACCGTATTCGGCTACGGATGCCGGAGCCTTGGCGAATGCAATCGGAGAAATGTCTTCACCTGTTTACTATTTTTATAATCAGACACTCAGTTATTGGGGAAACAATAATAATGGTTGGAAGGATTACGTTAGTCAACTTGCCTGCAACGCTCATGGTGGGACGGTTAATCATGGCGTGGTAGGAGGTGAGACTTATAAATTCAGCAAGGTCGAGTCCGGAACAGCAAGTTTCACCACCTGCTACGTGAATGACTCCAAGGTTGTCCTGACGGAGCCGGAGCACATATATGACTTCTATATACCTGTGAACAACAAGGCCTTCGACAGTGACTACAGCGTGCGCCGCAACACCAAATATACGGTCAATCTGAGTGTCACCTCCGACACATACGACGCTCTCAGCACAAAGGCCTGCGCCGACGCTCCGTTCAGCATCGTCGCCACAGTCGAATCAGAAAAAATGAATGAGTATGAAGACTAAGATATTATCCATCATTCTCGGCCTCTGCGCCATTTTGGCCATCTCTTCCTGCGAGAAGGAAGCGCGCATTTCCGACGGCGATGCGGACTTTGTCATCAGACTCGCATTTGACGGCTCCTTCACCAGGACAACCGGTTCCGTCACAGTGGAGGATGCGGAAGAAGAGTCCACGATCAGTTCGCTCAGGCTCTTCCTCATCAAGGCCGACGACACCGATGAAATCGTGGAACTCTCGTCATCTGAGTATTCCTATGATTCCGCCACACGGCATATCGCAGTGACACTGCGCCACACCTATGCGGGCAGTTGGAGAGTAGTGGTCATAGCGAACTGCCCAAGTTCCGTCACAATCGACACGGCGGACTACGACTCGTTCTGTGCCGCATATTCAGGCATTTCCACATCCGTCCTCGCCTCTGAAGACAGTTTCCTGATGGTCACTGCCCACAACGACACCGACCCGGTGGGAGTGCTTGTAGAGAACCTCACCGGCCTCGGGGACAGCGTTGACAATCCGCGCGAGGTGGACGTAACCCTCGAGCGCGTGGTCTCAAAGGTCACTGTGAACGTTTCTCCATATATCACCAACAATCTCATAGGCACCATCTTCAACGGAAGCGACGCCAACTACGGTGTCATCGAGACTGAATTCATGGGATACGCTCTTGTGAACGAGGTGAACAGTTTCAATCTCTTCCAGCAGTGGGACAGCGAAGGCAACCTTGTCACCCCGAGTTCGTCATCTTCTTATGACCTTTCTACCGGGTATGTCAACCCCCTTGCCGCCAGCATGTCGCTTAACGATTTCGGTACCAGGCTCTACTGCCTTGAGAACAACTCTCCGGAATACACTGCAGCGGGCGGCACACACAAGGATGCCACTATCGGCACAAAGATGAAGGCCCGCGTAACGGGTGTGCTCATCTGCGTGCAGGTCAAGAGCGTGTCATCCTTCTCGTCCGAGGCCGAGACCGACGGTGGCGAGGACAGTTCCGAAAGCCTTGTCCTCGACCCGAATGAAGGCATCTGGACCAAGGCTGCGCCTGATTATACTTTCTACAGGTACAACGGTGTGTTCTATAAGGACAAGGACATTCTCCTCGAGAGAAACTCCTCTCTCGTTGACGGCTCTGCCGACGAACTCCGCGCCCAGGGTGTCATGGTCTATGTGGACGGAAACATGTACTATCTCCACTGGCTCTGCACAGACGGTGAATACTGCGTGGCCCGAAACGTTTTCTACAACCTTCTCGTCAACCAGATTTCCTCGTTCGGCGAGGATGTGCCGGGTGGATACACATATTCCGGCACGGACCCTATCCAGAAGGATAATGCACTGATCTCTCTCGGCCTCGAAATTGTCGATTGGGACGAAAAGACAGCACAGGACTATATAATACAGTAAGAATATGAAGAATATCTGCAAATATATGCTTGTTTCCCTCGCGCTCGTCTCTTGCACGAAGTCCGAGGAAGAAATCATCGGGGGAGAAGAGGGCGGCAAGCGCATCCGGATCGAGGTGACAGGAACCATCCTCAACAACGAAGACCCTACAAAGACAGCGATGGGTGCGCTTACCGACGACACATACTACCCGGTCCTCTGGAATCCGGGAGATCAGATTGCGCTTGTCTCCGGCTCCAGCAAGTCCGTTGTGACACTCAGCCTTGAGGATGGCGCGTCCACCAATATGGGTACGTTCGGCGGCACGGCCGAAGACCTTGTGGCGCCATTCCCTGGCACAGCCCTCTATCCGGCGGCCTATCCTGCCGGCGATGCGTTCGCCTATGTGGGCTCAGACCCGGACAAGATTCTGGTCGGTAGTTACCTGCCTTACAAGCAGACCTACAAGGCCGGCACGTTTGACGACAACGTGTACCCTCTCGCTGCAGTCAGCGCCAAGCAGGGCACCAAATACGACTTCTTCAATCTTGGCGGAGTGATTCAGATAAAACTCCATGCCAATGGCGATGACGCTGCCAAAAACAAACTGCGCGCCCTCTATCTCACCGGCAATGACCATGAGCCTATCGCCGGCGGCGTGGGCATGTATTTCAGCGTATCAGAGGGAACACCTCTTGCTTCCACCGATGCGAAGGACGGCCCTGAGGGCACCCAGTTCCAGATAGGAACATACGGCAGCGAGGCATACGAGAAAGTTATCATCGACTTCGGCGCCGACGGTCTTCAGCTTACGGACGCAACCACCTACATCAATATCGCGGTTATCCCACAGACCTTCGAGCACGGCTTCACCATAGAAATGGTCGATGCCGGCAACCTTGGAAGCACTTTCAAGTCCATTGAAAACAGCATCACCATCCAGCGATCCTGTGTCAAGAGCATGAAGGAGTTTGCGTACGCCCAGGGCGAGCCGCTCCAGATTGCGAACAGTTACGTCTATTCGGACCCGGGCTACTATGTCATGCCGGCATACTGTATGGGCAACCGTCTGGACGTAAAGATTGACCCTGACCACAGGCATGACCGTGCCAACCTTGCGGCCGACCTTCTGTGGACCGACATGGTCGATGATTCCGGCAATCCTCTTCCTGCCGTTACCAATATCGAATATGTCCAGTTCGGCGATGACAACAACATGCTGCAGTTCAGAATCAACACTGTTGACGGTACGCCTGACGGCGAACCGTACAGGGGCAACGCCTCCGTCGCTCTGTACGACAAGACTACCAATGAGATTCTCTGGACCTGGCACCTGTGGCTCTGCGAGCCTGTGCGCGAAGTGGTTACAGGCGGATCCTGCATCGCGGGTGAATATAATTGCTACTATCCGGACGGTACCGAGTACCACTATGCGGGCGAAGCGGCCAGCGGCAACATGATCATCATGGACCGCAACCTCGGTGCCATCTCTGCAAATCCGGATGACGGATGGAAGACCTACGGACTGTACTATCAGAACGGCCGCCGCGACCCGTTCATAGGCGGACACAGCAACGGTTCGGCAAGTGCCGGCACTCAGACTTCGTACAATAACGGTCAGAAAGATAAATACAGCGTCCGAGAGGATGAGTCCACTCCATTCTCTACGGCGACTGCCCCGACTTGGTACAACGCTACCCTTGCCCCTAACGGCTGGGAGTATCACATAGGTTACATCACCGTATCTGAATCCATTGCAAATCCTATGTGCTATGCCACCGCGTACGAAATGACTACAGCCACCCAGGGCGAAACGACCGGCAACGGCCAGTGGACCTGGTATTTGTATACCGACAACCAGGAATGGATGGACCCGAACCTTGGCTATACAGGTACGACGCACGGCACCACGGGACTTTCCGATGGAGGCCACCAGGCATACTGGAACCGCACCAAGACCGTCATGGACCCTTGCCCGGTAGGATACTCTGTCCTTGGTGACAAGGCCCAGGGTGGTGGAGCGCATGCTCCATACTATGAAGGCTATACGAAAGCTGGTGGAGATGGCAATGTTACGTTGTATGGAAACGACAGTTATTCCATAGCCAAAAATTCAACCACCGGTGTATATGGCATGACCACGACCCATACTTATGGCAGCACGACATACAAGACCTGGTGGCCTGCTGCTGGCGTCAGGACAATCACCGGAAAGATGGGCAGCGTAGGATATCTTGGACTTTATTTCCACTATGACCATATCGCTGCGACACACGGCGGTCACGGTTCGTCGTTCTATACCGGAGCAGTGAGCACAGATGCCCAGACCAACCACGCCGGATCCGTGCGCTGCGTTCGCGAGAAACAGTTCGGTGATTTGGAGAAGTATCCTATCAAGGACGAGGCTTACTACGCCAGTCATTCCGAATAGTTCCCTAAGCTAACCCTATCATATAACTGCTGGGATGGAATCGTGAGGTTCCATCCCAGTGGTTTATAAAGTGTATGTTTTTTTGTCGTTTTGACAATCGAAAGGGCTGTTTTTGTCAAATCTCAATTCTTTTTTGTCAATCCTTGATACTATTTTGTCAAATTTGATATTGACTTTGGTAGAAGTGCGTTAACTTTGCACGGTTTATTTTGATGTTACCAGAAGTGAAGAAAAAGAGATATCAGGGTCTGAAGGTCGAAGTCATCGAGTTCGAAGCCGGAGAGGTGTTCCTCACCGGCTCTGTGGCAGAGGGTATCACCATCCAGGCCGTCGGTCAGGAGACCGAAGAAGTTGACTTCCAGGAATCGGGGTACGAACTGGAATGGGGGACAAATTTTGAATAGGAGGCCGTGCAATGAGAAAATTGAGAGAATCGATATTTGTCCTGCCCCTTGTCCTGATGGTCATGGGAGGTTGTGAAAAGGCCAGGACCGGAAGAGAATATGGCTCTCCGGTTGTGTTCGGAGCCAGAAATGCCGACTCGGAACTGACGAAGGCCGCCTATTCCGGTGTTGAATATACGGACGGCAGCAAGACCTACGAACGTATAGACTGGGTGGAGGGTGATGTCATCCGCATCTGGAGCAGCGAGGCCAGTGCGCCTGACTGCCATTATGCAGACTACACGGTGAGCGAGGTTGCGGAGTCGTCCAGCCGTATCTCTACCGCCAAGGTGTCCACCACTGGCGATGCACTGGCATGGGGTGAGGGAGACCACACATTCTACGCCGTCTATCCGTCACCTGAGGCATCCGGGACCGTGACGACCAGCCTTTCCGAAGCCGGTGCCGTCACAGCATCTGTTTCCGGCAGCCAGACATCGGTCAGCTGCACTGCGACTGACGGAGACTATGTGGCTGTGCCGGACCTGAAGGCCAGCATGATAATGACCGCCAAGACGGTGGTCGATGCTGAGGATGCAGGCAAAGTATCGCTTGATTTCTATCCTGTAACGACCGCGCTCGAATTCACCATAACCAACAAGACCGGTGCTGACCTTGACGTTGCGCATGTCGAGGTCGAGTCCGCATCGGGCAACATAAACGGTGCCTTCACATTCACCATCATAGACGGCATCCCGTCTGACTGTGCCTTCTCCGGCACGTCTTCGTCAGACAACCGCACTGTTGGAATGGATTTCAGCGATGTTTCCCTTGCCGTCGGCAAGACTCTGAAGTTCACTCTCTTCCTCCTTCCGACAGACAGTTTCAACGACCTGACTTTCAAGATCACTGACACGGACGGCAAGATGCGCTATGCCGCTCTCCGCAAGGCTGACGGCACGCCAATCGCGTTCTCCAACCACAAGAAGACCTTCCTCAACGGCATTTTTGTTCCGGAGGGTTCGGTATGGCAGATGAAGATCGGCGGCAGCAACATTGTCAGCTGGACCGCCGGCGATGTGAGTGATGTACCATTGAGCAAGTAACCAGGATGAAAAAGATACATACATATATATTATTGGCGTTGACGGCCGTCCTCCCTGCACTCCAGGCCTGTCAGGAAGAGATGTGCTCCGACACTCAGGATGGCAGTCCGGCGCTCAATTTTGCCGTCAATCATGGCAGCGAACCGAGTATTGCCCAGACCAAGACCATGACACTGACGGCCGGGGACGGAGTCACCATACCCCTCACCTGCACGGTAGAGGACGGTTTCGATATCCCGGTTGCTGCTTCAACAAAGGGCACGCAGACCAATACTACTGGCTCCGCCATTGCCACAAACACCAAGTTCACGCAGTTCAAAGTCGCAGCATGGAACAGCGACGAGACTTCATATATCGGTGCATACGAGACAGTTTCGTACGCTAACGGCAAATGGTCGGCGGCAAATGCACGGAGTTGGGAAAAGTCCGATGTCAAGACCTTCTATGCCTATGACAATGTCAACCTGCCTTCCGGCGCCTCAATATCCTGCACAAGTGCTGACAGCCAGACCCTTACCTACACTGTCCCTACAGACGTGTCGGCCCAAAAGGACATCCTGATGGGCTATTACAGCGGCAACGGCAACAAGACCGGCACTGCCGAGATTGATTTCTACCACCCTTTGACGGCGGTGGTGTTCAAGGCTGGAAGCGGAATCTCGGATTTCCAGACATTGAGCATATCCGGAGTCTATACAGGCGGAACAATAACACAGACCAAGACTGATACAGGCTGTAAATTCACGTGGTCCGGCATTGGGTCCCAGACTCTTTCGCAGGACCTGACTGCAGACACTGACGGTGATGCATTTATGGGAGAACCGTTCATCATCATGCCTCAGAACCTGTCCTCACAGGCTGTCACCATCAAGATCAAAGCCAAGACTGCCAAGACGAAACCGGCTGGTGGCGGTGGCGGCGGTGAGAATCCTGTCGATCTGTCTTTTACCTTGAACAGTTCAACCTGGCTTCCTGGCAAGACCAATGTATATACGCTTGGATACACCGAAAAGAATCAGATCGTGTTCACTGTGGACGGCAGTACAGATGATGTCGACATCGAATTCACCAGCAACCTTACCGGCACAGAAACACAGACTATCGTGATTAAGAGTGCCAATGGCGACGGTGGAAAGACCGCTGCAAATTATACCGCCGAGTATTCCATCGATGGCGAGACATGGTTTGATTATGACGGAACTGTGACAGGCGTGTCTGGATTCTCTGCCACAAACACCGGGTCCAAGGACGGCATCACCATCAGCCTTGTCGCCCAGCCGAGAGGCGAGGGACAGCCGGTTGAGGCACCTTGGGAGGATGACGACGTAGAGGCTGACGGCTGGGACCTGTCCAAATGCAGCATAGGCGGC
>JAZRVQ010000071.1:0-28042 GCA_045599265.1 Candidatus Cryptobacteroides sp.
CTCCGTCAAGGGCAAAGGTAGGATTATTTCCGTGACCTGCAAGGCAATATCGCACAAATTTTGCCGTTCATGGCAGACTTTTCCAGTCCTGGAAATCCGATCTGCACTAACCCGAAATTCACCTATTGAGCCAGTGTGCCATAGAAGGCTCTGGGAGGCACCTCGCCTGCTCAGGCGGGGGCATTTCCCCCTCACCTACACAGATGCATGGCCTCTCACGCATCTGTGTGGCAGGTAGCCTGCATAGGTGATTTTCGGTTTGGCAAGCAACGGACCGGACAGAAGGCTAAGCACGAAAGGCTCGCCTGGCGGCGCCACATCCTGGCCCCTGGCTGGAGCCGGACTCTCTGTGCAGGATTTGCCGCCTGGCGGCGCCACATCCTGGCCCCTGCGGGGGGCTGTCGAACATCCTGGAAGTCCTGTCTGGCTGCGGGAGGGCTGCGCCCTGCCCCACTGGACGGGGTCCAGTGGGGACTTTTTGGCATGCCGGCCCTTTTGAGCGAGCTCAAGGGCCGGTATACCAAAAAGTCCCGCAGACGTGTCTGCAGGACTTCAGGATGTGACCCGTGTAGGATTCAAACCTACGACCTTTTGATCCGTAGTCAAATGCTCTATTCAGCTGAGCTAACGGGCCAGGGATATTATTCAGCGTCCTTGACGGTGAACTTGCGCTCTTTGATGCGGGCCTTCTTGCCGGCGAGATTGCGGAGGTAGAAGATGCGTGCTCTGCGTACCTTACCGTACTTGTTGACCTCGATGCTGTCGATGAATGGTGAGTTGAAAGGGAAGATTCTCTCTACACCTACGCCATTGGAGATCTTGCGGACTGTGAAGGTCTTTGTTGCAGGAGAAGCACCACGGAGCTGGAGGACTACGCCTTTGAACTTCTGGAGTCTTTCCTTGTCACCCTCTTTGATGCGATAGGTAACGGTGATGGTGTCACCTGCCTTGAACTCAGGATATGACTTCACTGCTTCATTTGCGAAGAGGTCGTCTACTAATTTGATAAAATCCATTTCTAAAATTTGTTTTAATTTTTAGTCGCTTGGCAACATTGCTTCCTGTATATGCAAGAGGTTGCTTGATTTTTGGGACTGCAAAAGTAGCAATAATTTCGTTACTAACAAACTTTTTTAAGTTTTTTGTGTCAAAATGTCTATATTAGCGAGCTGAAAGTGGGAAAATGAGAAAGTTCATACTTATAATATTCATTATAGCAGGGTCTCTGGCCGCTTCTGCGCAGTCCCGCGCCGGGGCTGATGACGATGTGCAGAGGCATATTTTCGAGGCGAAGTATGGTGTCCTTGCAACGAAGGCGGGACTGTCCATGGGGGATCTGGTGATCGAGGTGGCCAAGTCTTTTCTGGGCACTCCGTATGCGTTCACGGGCCTGGAGCCGGAGGGTGAAGAGTACTGCGTCATGGCGCTGGACCGGACGAACTGCATCCTTTTCGTGGAGCTGTGTTATGCGTTTGCGCTGACTCTTAAGGGCCAGGCGATTGTGCAGGGAGGCTATCCGTCATGGGACGAGCCTTCTTACGAGCTGCTCTGCCACAATGTCCGGGAACTGCGTTATCGCGGCGGAGTGGTGGATGGTTACCCTTCGCGCCTGCACTACACTTCGGAATGGATCATCCAGGGCGAAAGGAACAATATTTTTTATGAGTATTCCGGTGAGTATGGCACCATGCTGGACCAGCGGTTCAATTTCATGACCACGCACACCCAGTCCTACCGCCAGCTGGACGGTGACGATGCCAATGTCAGGGCAGTCAGGAGCACGGAGCAGGAACTGGAGGCTTGCGGCCCGTATTGTTATATCCCGCAGTATATGCTTCGGCAGCCGGACGTGATCGGGGCAATCCGCGACGGGGACATTGTATGTTTCCGGTCCACCGTGTCCGGGCTTGACATCGCGCATGTGGGAATGGCGGTCACGGGCAGTGACGGGCAGATGCATTTCATCCATGCGTCAAGCACGGCAAAGAAGGTCATAATCGAGACCAAAACGCTTGCCGACTATGCCAGGAACGGCATCAGGGTCATCAGGCCATTCTAGAAGAAAAGGTGCTCCACAAGGATTTTGAGTCCTATCCCGATGAGCACGGCACCACCGAACATTTCAGCCCATTTGTGGAATCGGCTTCCGACCAGGTTGCCGACGAGCAGGCCTGTGACCGAGAAGCAGAATGTGGTGAGTCCGATGGTCAGGATGGCTATCCAGATATTGGTGTCAAGGAAGGAAAATGTGACTCCGGTGGCAAGGGCGTCTATGCTGGTCGCAATGGCAAGGAGAAGCATTGTCCTGAAGCCGAACGGGTCTTTTGCGGCCTCTTCCCCATGCTCTTCCGGACCCAGGGCCTCGCGTATCATGTTGCCGCCGATGAATGCCAGCAGGATGAAGGCAATCCAGTGGTCGAACGACTCGACATATGCGGCGAAGGTGCTGCCGGCCAGATAGCCGACCAGGGGCATCAGGGCCTGGAATCCACCGAACCACAGGCCCACGCTCAGGGCGCCGCGCAACGTGGCCTTGCCCGTGGACAGGCCCTTTCCGATACTGACGGCAAAGGCATCCATGGACAGTCCCACTCCAATCAGAAATATTTCGACCAGTCCCATAACCAGATTTTTTGCAAAGATAGAGATATATCGTAAATTTGTAAGTCCGTTGGAAACATAAAAACACGATATATGAAATCAAACATTTCGATGAGCCCGAACCTTCTGGTGAGACATCTGGGCAAACTTCCTGAAGAATTCACACGCGAAGACATTGTCAAATACTGCGAAGACAACGGTGTGGAGATGATCAATTTCCATTACTGCGGCTGGGACAGCAAACTCAAGACCCTCAACTTCGTGATCCACAGCAAGGAGCACCTCGAGAGCATCCTCGCCGCCGGTGAGCGTGTGGACGGTTCGAGCCTCTTCCCGTTCATCGAGGCCGGCAAGAGCGACCTCTATGTCATCCCGAAATACAAGACCGCTTTTGTCAATCCTTTCGAGGAAGTTCCGACCGTGGACCTGCTCTGCTCGTTCTACAACAGGGACGGAGAGCCGTACGAGAGTTCACCTGAATATATCCTCAAAAAGGCCCACAAGGCCTTCCGCGAGGTGACCGGAATGCAGATGGAGACTATGGGCGAACTGGAATACTACATCATCGCCGACGAGGATCCCCTCTTCCCTGTCGCTGACCAGAAAGGGTACCACCAGAGCGCTCCGTTCAACAAGTTCACCGATTTCCGCACCGAGGCTATGAGGATGATAGCCCAGGCCGGCGGCAAGATCAAATACGGCCACTCGGAAGTCGGCAATTTCACCCAGGACGGCAAGATCTACGAGCAGAACGAGATCGAGTTCCTGCCGGTGAACATCGAGGATGCCGCTGACCAGCTGGTCATCGCAAAATGGATGATGCGCCAGCTTGCATACATATACGGAGTCGAACTCACTTTCGCGCCTAAGATCACTGTCGGCAAGGCCGGTTCCGGAATGCACGTGCACTGCAAGTTCACAAAGGACGGCAAGTCGATGATGACCGTGGATGGCGAGCTCACTGATGCCTGCAAGAAGGCGATTGCAGGATATATGGATGCTGGCACTTCCCTGCCGGCATTCGGCAACCCTCACCCGCTCTCGTTCTTCCGTCTTGTCCCTCATCAGGAGGCGCCGACATCGCTCTGCTGGTCATTCTCCAACCGCAGCGCACTTGTCCGCGTGCCGCTGGGATGGATCAGCAGCAACGACATGGCCGCAGACTGCAACCCTGCACAGCCTGTTTCCGGCAAGGATTTCAGCGACAAGCAGACCTTCGAGTGGAGGGCTTCCGACGGCTTTGCAGACACTTATCTGCTGATGGCGGCACTCTGCGCAGCGGCCCGTCACGGATTCGAAATGCCAGACGCTCTGGAAGTTGCGCAGAAGACATACGTCGGACTCGGCGTGAACATCCACGACGCAGGCAATGCAGCCATCCAGCAGGCTCTGGAACAACTTCCCGGCTGCTGTGTCGAGGCTGCCGGCGAGTTGGAGAAGGACCGCGCCATCTACACATCCGGAGGCGTATTCTCCGATGCGATCGTGGACTATATGATCAAGTTCCTGAAGGCATTCGAGGATACGACCCTGCGTGACGACCTCAAGGGCCACGACGACAGGATAATGGCGCTGGTGCGTGCAAACATAGACAACGGATAGCCGTCCCCAGTACTTGATTAATCGGGACTTGTATGAAAGAGATCGAGATAGCCAAGAAAATCGGCAAGGAACTGACCAATGAGGATGTCCTCCCGGTCGCTGCAAAGGCGCTCGGGGTACGTCCCGACAAGGTCGGGCAGTGGAGGGTCGTCAGGCGCAGCGTCGATGCCAGGCAGGATGTGCTGTACCGTTACAGGATTGCCTGTGTACGGGAGGGTGAACCGTTTGAGCAGTACACACTTGCGCCATACCGGGACGTCAGCGCCGCAGAGCCGGTGATTGTCATCGGAGCCGGGCCGGCCGGCATGTTCGCCGCGCTCAAACTGCTCACGCTCGGAAAGAAGCCCGTCATCCTGGAGCGCGGCAAGGATGTCCATGCCCGCAAGTTCGACATGGCAAGGCTCTCCAGGGAAGGCGTGGTGGATCCGGACAGCAACTACTGTTTCGGAGAAGGCGGTGCCGGCACATTCTCGGACGGCAAACTCTTCACACGCAGTTCCAAGCGCGGTGACATACGCGAAGTGCTGCACCAGATGGTCCTGTTCGGAGCCGACCCTGACATACTGGTCAGCGCCCATCCCCACATCGGCAGCGACAAACTCCCCATTGTGGTGGAGAACATCCGCAAATGCATCATCGAACACGGCGGCGAATATCATTTCGAGAGCCGTGTGACCGACATAAAGAAGAACCCTGACGGCAGTTTCACCGTGACTGCAGGAGAGCAGTACAGCGCCCGGAATGTCATCCTGGCCACCGGCCACAGCGCAAGGGACATCTACGAACTCTTCATCCGCAACGGATGGACCGTGGAAGCCAAGGGATTTGCCCTCGGAGTACGTGTGGAGCACCCTCAGTGGCTCATCAACAAGATCCAGTACCACGGCAAGTACCAGCCATTCATGCCTACCGCCGAATACTCTTTCGTGACCCAGATCGAAGGCCGCGGAGTGTTCTCATTCTGCATGTGTCCCGGAGGCATCCTTGTACCGTCTGCCACCGCACCGGGCGAACTTGTCCTGAACGGAATGTCCAACTCGGCCCGCAACAGCAAATGGGCCAATGCCGGCGTCGTGGTCAGCGTCGAGCCTGAAGACCTGCCAAGTTATGCCCAGCACGGTCCTCTTGCCGCCCTGGAGTTCCAGAAGGATGTGGAGAGGAGCATGTTCCAGTACACTTCCTCACTCAAAGCGCCTGCCCAGAGGATGATGGATTTCTGCCGCAGAGTGCCGTCAGCCAATCTGCCACAGACCTCATACCATCCTGGCGCAGTGTCCGCGCCTCTGCACGAGATGCTGCCGGAGAATGTGTCCCTCAGGCTCAAATATGCCTTCCCGTGGGTCGGCAACAAACTGATGCACGGCTACTACACCAACGACGCCCTGCTGCTCGGAGTCGAGTCACGCACCTCGTCGCCTGTCAGAATACCAAGAGACCCGGACACGCTCGAGCATATCCGGGTCCGTGGTCTGTATCCATGCGGTGAAGGAGCCGGTTACGCCGGAGGCATCGTGTCCTCGGCGCTGGACGGCATCAACTGCGCCCTAAAAATCTGCAATCCTTGACACCGGGGCAACGTCCAGAGGACAGCGCTCTCCATTGAGGTAATGATAGTAGCCGGCGATGGCGATCATCGCGGCATTGTCTGTCGTGAACTTGAATTCCGGAAGATAAGTCGTCCAGCCGCGCTTCTGGCCCTCCAGTGTGATGCGCTCGCGCAGACCGCTGTTGGCAGAGACTCCGCCGCCGATCGTAATCTGCTTGATACCAGTCAGTTTGGCAGCCTTGACAAGTTTGTCCATAAGGATATCGATGAGGGTCTTCTGGAAACTTGCGCAGATGTCCTCCTTGTTCTTTTCCATGAATTCAGGGTCCTTGGCCATCTCGTCGCGGACGAAATAGAGCAGCGAAGTCTTGATGCCGCTGAAGCTGTAATCCAGTCCCTGGATATGTGGCTTGGAGAACTTGAAGCGCTCCGGGTCGCCCTGCTTTGCAAGCCGGTCCACAATAGGGCCGCCGGGGTATCCCAGGCCCATCATCTTGGAGCATTTGTCGAATGCCTCCCCCACTGCATCGTCGATGGTCTGGCCCAGAATCTCGAAGTCCAGCGGACTGTTGACCTTCACGATCTGGGAGTTGCCTCCGCTCACGAGCAGGCACAGATAAGGGAATTCCGGACAGCGGTTGTCCTTGTCGTACTGCCTGACAAAATTGGCCAGCACGTGTCCCTGGAGATGGTTCACCTCCACAAGAGGTTTGCCGAGGGCGATGGCCAGTCCTTTGGCGAAAGATGTCCCCACAAGCAGCGAGCCCAGCAGGCCCGGGCCTCTGGTGAACGCAATCGCTGTGATATCGTCAGGCGATATGCCTGCCCGGGTTATCGCCTCGCTGACGACGGGGACAATATTGAGCTGGTGCGCCCTTGAAGCCAGTTCCGGTATGACTCCGCCATAACATTTATGCACGTCCTGACTTGCCAGGACATTGGAAAGCAGGTAGCCGTCCTTGATGACGGCAGCCGATGTGTCGTCGCAGGAAGACTCTATGCCAAGTATGATATCTGCCATAATTTATTGCTGAAATGCGGAATGAAGGCCTCCAGGCCTCATTCGGGTGCAAAATTACTCAAAATATCCGATTAATATATTATATTTGTAAGTTATTGTGAACAGTAGGCCTTATCAAGAAGTTAGGTAAAATATTGTGGTCCGTTCTGGTCGTTCTCATCGTGGTGGTCATCGCCGCGCTTCTGGTCGTCCAGTGCCCGCCGTTCCAGAAAAAGATGGCGGACAGGCTCCTTGAAGGCCTTAGCGAAAAGTGTGATGGAGAGATATCCTTCTCCAAGATTCATTTCCGTCCGTTCAA
Organism: Candidatus Cryptobacteroides sp.; assembly: GCA_045599265.1. Lineage (GTDB taxonomy): Bacteria > Bacteroidota > Bacteroidia > Bacteroidales > UBA932 > Cryptobacteroides. The sequence goes on from JAZRVQ010000071.1 coordinate 7,069, forward strand.
GACATTGGTTATCCGCGACTTGTGCATTGTGGACAAGAACCCTCAGAGTCCGCTGCCGGAAGTCATGGAGAAGCTCGGAATCGACTCATACACACCCCGGGACACCCTTGTCAGCGCCGGTTACGTGATTGCCAAGATGTCATTCAAGACCATCACGACGCTTGCTGACGGCAACGGGGTCCATCTGGACAAACTGTTTCTGCGCGACGCCCACATCAACCTGGTTGTGGAGGAAGGCCGTCTGACCAACCTCCAGAGGATGTTCGGCATACCGCCGTCCACCGGTCTCAGGAAGGAGCACACCAAGGATGTCCTGGAGATCGACAAGGCCGTCCTCAAGGATGTGCGCTATTCGATGCAGATAATCAGAAAGAAACGTCCTAAGGAAAGACCGGGAGTCAACTGGACCGACCTCGATGTCAGCGACATACAGGCCCAGGCCAGCAACATCCGTCTGAGCAAGGGCATAATGACCGGCACGCTCGAGAGCTGTTCGTTCAGGGAGAAGAGCGGCTGCATCGTCGACAATGTCAGCGGCTCGACGGCTGTCGGAAACGGCCAGGCAGTGATCGAGAACATCCACATCCTTGCCGGCGGCAGCGACCTGAGTGCGCACCACTACACGATGAGTTACGATGAGCCGAAATCGTTCAGGAACTACAACGACAGCGTGAGGATGGACATCAAGATCAACCCGTCCAAGCTCGACCTGGGCACGCTGGGTTACTTTGTACCTGCCCTGAACGGCCTGCACGGTGACTTCATCGTCAGCGGAGAGGCTGAGGGAGGCTTCCCTTCCATGTACATCAACGGCATCGACATAAGCACTGCGGACAGGACTGTCACCGCACACATTGAAGGCACTGTGGAAGGACTCCCGAAGGCAGACAACATCACAGCCGACATATTTCTGGACAATTGCAGCGGCACAGTCAGGGACGTCGAGAGGATGGTCAGCGAAATCACGGGCAAGAGAATGTCCTTCGCCGCCAAGGCTCCTTCCGCCAGGCTCGACGTGGACGCACACTTGAAGGGGCGCCTCAATGACCTGAATGCCTTTGCGACGGTCAAGTCGGCGATCGGTTCGGTCAAGGCCGACCTCAACATCAAGGACCTGCTGGTCAAGGAAAACGAGCTGTTCATAACCGGTGATGTCGAGACAGACAGGCTCAATGTCAGCAAGTTGGTCAAGACCGACCTTGTGGGCGAATGCACGATGAAGACCACCCTGTCGGCCAGTCTGCGCGGCGAGGACGGTCCGTCGCTGAGCATCGACCCCGCGTCCATATCCAGACTGAACGTGTACGGCTATGACTACACAAAACTCACAGCCAGGGGCAAGTTCTCGAAAGAGAAGTTCGACGGACGCATTGTCAGCCAGGACCCGAACCTCAACTTCATGTTTCAGGGCATCTTCACACTTGCGCCTAAGACCAGAAACTCCGTATATCAATTCTTTGCAAACATTGGATATGCCAACCTGCAGGCCCTCAACATCGACAGGAGAGAAGGTTCGAATGCAGCGTTCAGGGTCAACGCCGACTTCAACCACGCCGTGAACGGGGACCTGTCCGGCACGGTTAAGGTATCGGACATCAGGCTCGGTGTGAACAACAAGAAATACAATCTGGGCACCGTCCTTGTCAAGTCAGACTCGAAGACCGGTGACCACAGCATGAACCTGACTTCAAGTTTTGCCGAAGCGTCATTCAAGGGCACCGGCACCGTCGGGCAGTTTGTCAAGGACCTTGTGGAACTCACAGCCATGAGAGAACTCCCTTCACTGTTCCAGGGAAAGGAATCCACCAGAAAGAACGACGCCTACAGTCTGACATGCAAATGCATAAAGACCAAGGACATAGCCGCATTCTTCAAGCCTGGACTCTATATCGACAACAACACCAGTCTGAATCTGGACATCAGCAAGGACGGCATCGTGTCCGGCAATCTCAACTCGCACCGCATCGCCCTGAAGGACCAGTATTTCAAGGAACTTGACTGCACATTCGACAACAGGGACAACAACCTCAGCGGCGAGGTCCTCTGCGACGAGGTCAAGGTCGGTGCATTCATCCTGGAAGACAACAGGATAAGACTCTTCGCAGACAACAACGGCATGGCTGTCGACTTCACGAGCAGCGAGGATTCCGACCCGCAGAGAGCCGGTCTCATCGGTGCATCCAGCGACTTCCATGCCCACGGAGCTGTGTCACGCGGCCGCGACGACCAGATTGATCTCAACGTCAGCATCATGCCTTCCGGACTCACATTCGGCGAGGACAGATGGAACATTATGCCGGCCAAGGTGGACATAAAGTCCGGTGACATCGACATCCGCAAGATGCACATAGCCAATGGTCAGCAGGACCTCACCATCAACGGAGGACTGTCCAGCTCGCACAGCGACACCCTGTCGGTACGGCTCAGCAAGTTCAACCTTGCCACCCTCAACCCATTCATGGGCAAGAGCGGCTTCGACCTCGGAGGCAAGGCCACCGGCAAGGTGTTCGTCACGTCTTCTGCAGAGAATGGCAAGGGCCTGCTGCTCGACTTGAATGTCGATTCCACATCGTTCGCCGGCACACCGATAGGCACCCTGCGCGCAGTCAGCAGCTGGAACGACGAAGAACAGTGCATGGACATCAACCTGGACAACCGCATCGACAGCCGCAGTTCCATCAGCGCGAAAGGACGCTACTGGCCGTCGGACAAGAAGGTTGACCTTGTGGCCGGACTTGACAAGTTCAATGCAGGCGTCACCAAACCGCTGTTCAAGAACGTATTCAGCGAGATAGACGGCTTCCTGTCCGGTTCGATAAGGGTTTCCGGTCCGCTAGACGCAATCAACATCGTCGGGGAGGACACCCGTTTCGACAAGACCCTGCTCACGCTCGAATACACCAATGTGCCATACATCGCCGACGGTCCGTTCGAGATCGACAACCGCGGGATGAGATTTACGGACGTGACCTTGAGAGACTGGTCCAACGGAACAGGCAAAGTGAGTGGAGGCATCACATGGGACCGTTTCAGGAACATCGCCCTCAACACCGTCATCGACGTGGAGAACATGGAATGCATGAACATCCCTGAAAGCAGGAACGAACCGTTCTACGGCCGTCTGTTCGGCACCGGGCAAGTAAACCTGACAGGTCCGGTGCGTTCATTGAACATCGGAGTGGACGTGACCACATCGGGTCCGGGCGACCTCCATATCCCGACCTCATCCAGCGGCAAGACATCATCCAACCTGCTCAGATTCAAGGAGAGGGAGAAGGTCGTCATACTCGATGACTACGAAATGATGATGAACGACCTCCAGGAAGAGGAGAAAGCCAAGACCGACCTGAACATCAAGATCAGGGCACAGGCCACAAAGGACGTGACTGCATTCCTCGAAGTGGACAAGGCCACCGGCAACATGCTGTCCGGAATCGGTGACGGGCTCATCGAGATCGAGGTGCGTCCGAGCAGGAGCATCTTCAACCTCAAGGGAGACTACACCATCAGCGACGGAAGTTACACATTCGTGGCCCTGGGCATCGCCAAGAGGGATTTCGACATCAAGGAAGGCAGTTCCATCAAGTTCAACGGAGCGGTGTCCGACAGTGACCTCAATATCGACGCCATCTACAAGACCAAGACCTCGATAGCGACCCTCATCTCCGATGATTCGTCTGTCAACTCAAGGCGCCTTGTGGAATGCGGCATCCAGATTACCGACAAGTTGAAGAACCCTAAGCTCGGATTCTCCATCGACATCCCGGACCTCAACCCGGCCATCCAGTCGCAGGTGGACAACGCCCTGAGCACGGAGGACAAGATCCAGAAGCAGTTCCTGGCCCTGATCATATCCAACAGTTTCCTGCCCGACGAAGCGTCCGGCATCGTGAACAACACGTCCATCCTCTACTCCAACGTGGCCGAAATAATGTCCAACCAGCTCAACAACATTTTCCAGAAATTGGAAATACCTGTCGACCTTGGACTCTCCTACCAGCCGAACGAGAAGGGACGCGACATATTCGACGTGGCCGTTTCGACGCAGCTGTTCAACAACCGCGTGCTCATCAACGGCAACATCGGCAACCGCCAGTACAGCAACGGGACGTCCAACAGCGACATTGCCGGCGACATCGACATCGCCATCAAGATCGACCGCTCCGGTGCACTGCGCCTGAACCTGTTCTCGCACTCCGCCGACCAGTACACCAACTATCTGGACAATTCCCAGCGCAACGGACTCGGTCTCACCTACCAGCAGGAATTCAACAACTTTAAGGACATGTTCAAGAGGATGTTCGCCGGCAAGAAGAAGAGGGGGAAACTGGACCAGGAGGAGCAGGAAAGAATGAAGGCTGAAGGTATGAAAGTAATAAAGGTAGAATGAAGATAGCATTTGTCACTCTCGGCTGCAAGCTCAACTACGCCGAGACTTCTACATACGAGAGAGAATTGCTCGCCGCGGGCTGCGAGGCCGTTTCATGGACCTCGGGCCGGGCAGAGGCGTTCCTGGTGAACACCTGCACGGTGACAGAGCGCTCGGACAGCAAGAGCCGCGGCGTGATACGCAAGCTGCACCGTCTCAACCCGGATGCGCCCATCTTCGTGACAGGCTGCTACGCCCAGTTGAAAAAGAAGGAAATCGAGGCCCTGGAGGGTGTGAGAGCCGTTTTCGGCGCATCAGAGAAAGGTCTGGTCGTACCGTCAATACTCGGCCATGCAGAGGCTTCAGCCGACACTCTGGAGGCCTGCTTCCCTGCATACAGCAGCGGGGAGCGCACCCGTTCGTTCCTCAAGGTGCAGGACGGATGCAACAATTACTGCGCATACTGCACCGTACCGTACGCACGCGGTGAGAGCAGGAACATCCCTGTCGCCACGGCCGTGGCACAGGCCCGCGAGATCGCCGCTCTGGGCTACAAGGAGATTGTGCTCACGGGCGTCAACACCGGCGATTTCGGCAGGACTACGGGCGAGAGTTTCTTCGACCTGCTCAAGGCGCTGAACGCTGTCGAAGGCATCGAGAGATACCGCATCTCATCCATCGAGCCCAACCTCCTGACCGATGAGATGGTGGACTGGATCGCCTCCGGCACGAAGTTCCTCCCACATTTCCACATTCCCCTGCAGTCCGGCTGTGACAAGGTGCTCAAGGAGATGGGAAGACATTATGACACAGAGTTTTTTGCACAGAAAATAGAATATATCCGCAAGGCGTTCGAGGGGCCCGGCAAGCCAAAGGTGTTTTTCGGCATCGACGTGATTGTGGGATTCCCCGGCGAAACCGACGAGGACTTCGAAGTGACGTACCGCTTCCTTTCCGAGCGCGTCAAGCCCGCATTCATCCACATTTTCCCGTATTCACGCCGTGCAGGCACACCGGCCGCCGCCAGGAAAGACCAGGTGCAGGATTCGGTCAAGACGGAAAGGGTCCAGAGGCTGGAGGAACTGTGCGGGCGGCTCAATGACGGATTCACGGAGCAGAACCGAGGGGTCCGCGAAAAGGTCCTGTTCGAGTCCACGGACAGAAAGGGCAACATGGGCGGATATACGGGCAATTATATACTTGTCACCAGACCGTATGACAAGAAAATGGTCGGACAGATTGTCGATGTGATTATGTGACTATATGATTATGGAAAAGGCAAAATTGACATTTCTGGGTTCGGGCACGTCGCAGGGCATCCCTATGATAGGTTGTGACTGCCCTGTCTGCACATCGGAGGACCCGAGGGACAGCAGGCTCCGCGCCTCGGTGCTGGTGGAGTATTGCGGGCTGTCGGTGCTGGTCGATGCCGGACCGGACTTCCGGTATCAGATGCTTCGGGCCGGGGTGCGCCACCTGGACGCCATCTTATTGACACACAACCACAAAGACCACACCGGAGGCATTGATGACGTAAGGTCGTTCAACCTTCTGGAGGCGAAGCCTATCAACATATATTGTCAGGATTATGTATATACGAGCCTCAAGCGGGAATACTCGTATGCCTTCCCGGTGGACGGGAAACTGTACCCCGGGGCACCGGAGATCCATGTCCACGTGATCGGGAACGAGCCGTTCGGCGTGCACTCCAACAAGTGCGAGGAGACGCTGGTGTGGGAATCTGGGTTCGGTTACAGGCACCTGCCGCCTGCCTCGAAGGAGGAATGTCCGGACGTGGAGATCATCCCGATCCAGGGCTGGCACCACAAGGAGAAGAAACTGTCCGTGCTGGGCTTCAGATTCGGCAACATTGCCTATCTGACTGACCTCAACCGCATCGACGAAGAGGAATTCGAGAAGTTGAAGGGGCTGGACTATGTGACGGTCAACTGCGTCAAGCGGACACCGCACCATTCGCATTTCTCGCTGCCCGAGGCGCTGGCATTCTTCGACAAGGTCGGTGCAGGCGCATCGTATCTGACACACATTTCGCACCTGCTCCCGGCCCACACCGACCTGGAAGCCGAACTGCAGGCATATAACCCGACCTACCATGTCGCTTACGACGGTCTGGTCCTTGAATGAATGCATCATGAAGTGTAAAATCGAACTTGAAGGCATGGAGTTTCACGCTTTCCACGGCTGTCTGGAAAGCGAGCGCAGGGATGGGAACCTGTTCACAGTGGATTTCGCAGGAGACGTGGAATTTCCTGATGGACAGGCAGATCCGACGACCAGCGACAATCTTGCCGACACCGTGGACTATGCCGCCATCCATGACATTGTCGCGACCGAGATGGCCATCCCGTCTGACCTGCTGGAGCATGTTGCCGGACGCATACTGCGCGCAGTTTCGGAGCGTTTCCCGGAGTTTTCGCAGTTCAGCGTACGCGTTTCGAAGCACAATCCTCCGGTAAATGGTGAATGTACCTGGTCGCGCGTGACTCTGTATCACAAAAATTGATTATCTTTGCAGCGTTCCTCCATCGGAGCGCACATACCCGCCCCCTTAGTTTAATGGATAAAATTTGGGATTCCGGTTCCTACGATAGGCGTTCGATTCGCCTAGGGGGTACAAAAAAGAGCAGATAGCGTCTGCTCTTTTTTGTTACCCCCACAAAGTCAATATGGCAATCATCCAAACCGAAAATCACCTAGGCAGGGCATCGGCAATACAGCTGTCTGTATTGATGTCCAACTCGACAGGTGAGGCAGAAATGACCCCACCCAATCAGGCGGGGCGCCTCTCAAGGCCATCTATGGCACATTGCCTCTATAGGTGAATTTCGGTTTGATCAATCACGCAGTAAGAAGAACCGAACGGGCTTTTACAGGCTTATGCCTGCTGCGGAAAGCAATTCTTCGGGAGTCTTGATTTTCCTTGCCTTGTTGTAGTTGCCGTAAAAATATTTGAACAAGGCCAGTTGTTTCGAATAATAAGCCTCATAGTAATCTGCAGCGGTTTCATAGTCCGTCTCCTTTATGTTTTCCTTGACATAAAGCAAGGTCTTCCAGAATACGGTATTCCTCCTCCACATTGAATTCTGCCAGAAACCCACACTTGGGGCGGAGATTGTCAGGCATTTGACTGAAGTTGGAAAGTGTCAGAAGATTAATTTCCTTGCGTTTATAACTGGATATCCTGTCCAGAGCGTTGTCCTTGGCACGGCTGAGCTCCAGTTCAAAACGGATGCTCTTCTCCGTTGAATCCGCCGCTGCGATTGCCCACTTGTAGTCGTCTTCCGACAAAACTGTATTATATACATAAACTCTGCAGAAATAGTCCAATTTGTCTTCATTCAAGTATTTCGAAACCTCCTTCCTGTCAAGAGGAACAATCTTGTCGACAGAGCGGACTTCAATATACGGGTCGCAACTATATGTACTGGCATCTTCGTGTTTGCCCCTTCGCGGACTTTCATATCCAAAGTCAATGTCCACTGTCCGTCAGGATGCCCGTCTTTATATGCACGGGTCATCTTCCCGACATAGGTATAATAACGGTTATTGCATTTTTCATCGTTTACGGTGGTGGTCCAGGTCCATTGACCATTGCAGTTTCCGTGGGAGAATGAGCCTTTCACCGTTTCCTTGCGTTCTATTACAGGAGACGGATACTTGTAGTGATAGCGTTGGAATCCGTGCCCTTCGATGATTTCTTTATTGGGCTTTGTTTGTGTCGTGTAGGTAAATGGGCCGTCAAGGACTTCCTCACCATCCTTCAGATAATAACTGTAGGTAATTTTATCGCCTTCGCGCATTGTCAGGTAACAACCGGAAATGTCTTTGAAGCCCACGGACAGGTCCTCATAGGAAGTGCCCGTAATTGTTTTGGTCAAACGCTTTTCTTGTGCACTCAGGGATAGCGAACAGATACCGCATAAAAGAATCAGGGAATAGACTCGTTTCATTGAAATTTGTTTTTGATTATGCCGCAAACAGCACGCTTCCCCATGTAGTTATACAAGCCTGAGTGTGCCGAAGAACTGCGGAAGGTGGAAGTTCGGGGTCGGATTGTCGATTGGATTCCAGCTGACAAAGTGGGTGCGGGCGGTCTTGTCGCCGCATTTGTAGAAATTGGCAAGAAGTTCCGCAGGGCAGCCGTCAAGGCCGAGCACGGAGAACGGGACCTCGAGTTCGAGGGACCACTTGCCTCCCCCGGTGATGTCCACCGGTTTCAGAGGGAGGGACGGACGGCGGATGACTTTTGCCTGCTCCTCATCATTGAAATGATGGCAGTCGGAGCGGCTGACACGTTTGGCCGAAAGGCCCACACCGATACAGTTGGTCTCGAAATTATAATAAAATTCACTGCCCGGGACCTTGACGAAAAACTCCACGCAGCTGTCCTCCCAGACCGGTCCGTTGGACTCGGTGCAGACGGCCCTGACATTCTCCTCTTCAACGTCGAAACGGACCAGAATACGGTCTGCAGTGTGTCCCAGACGGACTTTTGTGTCAGGACAATATGGATATTCAGCAGGCCAGTCAACATAATCGACGGCAATCTGTGCAAATTTGTCAATCTGGTCAAAACCAGTCACTGAAGGGATATTGGCGCTTCTCATTTCCATGGATGATTTTATAGAAAAATGCAATGTAGTGCAAAGATATGAATATTTATGTAACTTTGCCGCCACAAAGACAATAAAGACACAGATGAACGCATACGTATTCCCCGGTCAGGGAAGCCAGTTTGCCGGAATGGGCAAGGACCTTTACGACAGCAGCGAGACAGCCCGCAGGCTCTTCAAAGAAGCCGATGAGGTGCTCGGATTCGGCATTTCAGACATAATGTTCAATGGGACGGACGAGGACCTGAAAGCCACGAAAGTGACCCAGCCGGCCGTGTTCATCCACTCATACATTGCCGCGCGCTGCGCAATGGAAGACGGTGTGCCACAGGAAGATGGCACTGTCCGCAAGTATGGTGCACCTGACATGGTGGCCGGACATTCGCTCGGAGAATTCACTGCCCTTGCAGTGGCCGGCGCCATGAGTTTCGCCGATGCATTGAGGCTCGTCAGCGTGCGCGCCGGAGCAATGCAGAAATGCTGCGAAAACACACCGGGAACGATGGCCGCCGTCATCGCACTGCCGGCAGAGAAAGTGGAGGAGATATGTGACGGAATCGACGGCGTCGTGGCCGCCAATTACAACAGCGAAGGTCAGATTGTCATAAGTGGGACAGCAGAGGCGGTGGCACAGGCCTGCGCCCTGATGAAAGAGGCCGGCGCGAAGAGGGCGCTCCCGCTGGCTGTGAGCGGTGCATTCCACTCCCCTCTCATGGAGCCTGCACGCGAAGAACTCGCACAGGCCATCGACAGGACAGAATTCAATGTCCCTGTATGCCCGGTCTATCAGAACGTGACCGCAGAACCATCCACCGAGCCGTCTGTAATCAAGGAAAACCTTCTCAAACAGCTCACGAGTCCTGTCCGCTGGACCCAGTCTGTACGCCGCATGATGGCCGACGGCGCGGAAGAATTCACCGAGTTCGGTCCGGGCACGGTCCTTCAGGGATTGATACGCAAAATCCAGGCAGGAAAATAGAACCTGGTTCAGAATGGTTTATTTAGGATTTTAAATTAGATTTTTTAGATAGTTTTTTTGAATTTTGAAGGAGCAATGGTGGACCATTGTGACTGAAAGATAAAGAAAAAATAGCAAAAAAGATATATAAAAGACAAATGGAATCATTCCGAGACAGGTTCTGAGATAGTAATTTCATTACTAAATACTGTGAATCGCGCGAATTTTTTATTAAATTTGCGCGATTATGCAATTCGATTGCGCCAGACACATTCAAACGGAACAATTCAATTACAAACAACAAAATAAACTTATTAACTGTTATCATGGCAAACGAAAAAAAATTCATCACCTGCGACGGTAACTATGCAGCATCGCACGTAGCGTATCTTTTCAGCGAGCACGCTGCAATTTACCCTATCACCCCTTCATCGACAATGGCTGAATATGTTGACGAATGGGCAGCGCAGGGCAAGAAAAATCTCTTCGGAGAGGTAGTGAAAGTGACTGAAATGCAGAGTGAAGGCGGAGCTGCCGGTGCAGTTCACGGTTCACTCCAGGCAGGTGCCCTCACCACCACATTCACGGCATCACAGGGACTTCTCCTCATGATTCCTAACATGTACAAGATCGCCGGTGAGCAGCTTCCAGCTGTATTCCACGTATCCGCACGCGCACTTGCATCACACGCTCTCTCCATCTTCGGAGACCACCAGGACGTGATGGCATGCCGCCAGACCGGATTTGCAATGCTCGCTTCCGCTTCCGTACAGGAAGCCGAGGACCTTGCAGCTGTCGCTCACCTCTCGACAATAAAGGCCAGCATCCCGTTCCTCCATTTCTTCGACGGATCCCGCACATCACACGAGATCCAGAAGATCGAACTTCTCGACGAGGAGGCACTCAAGGGCATGATCAGCGACAAGGCACTTGCAGCATTCCGCAAGAGAGCCCTCAATCCTGACGCTCCTGTCACCAGAGGCACAGCCCAGAACGGCGACGTTTACTTCCAGGCACGCGAGGCCTGCAACGAGGCTTATGCAGCAGTTCCTGACATCGTTGCCCGCTACATGGGCGAGATCAGCGAGCTCACCGGACGCAACTACCGTCCTTTCGACTACTACGGAGCAGCTGATGCAGAGAACATCATCATCGCCATGGGTTCTGTCACCGAGACCATCAAGGAGACCATCGACTATCTCGAGGCCCAGGGCAAGAAGGTCGGCGTGCTCATCGTCCGCCTTTACAGACCTTTCTCAGCAAAATACTTCCTCAAAGTCCTTCCTAAGACTGTCAAGAAGATCGCCGTGCTCGACCGCACAAAAGAGCCTGGTTCAGTGGGCGAACCTCTCTTCATCGACGTCAAGGCCGTATTCCAGGGCATGGAGAACGCTCCTCTCATCGTAGGTGGCCGTTATGGACTCTCTTCAAAGGACACAACTCCTGCACAGATCGTTGCTGTTTACGAAAACCTCGAGGCCGCACAGCCTAGGACTGACTTCACCATCGGCATCGTCGATGACGTCACTTTCAAGAGCCTCCCTGTAAAGGAAGAGATCAGTATCGTGAAGCCTGGCACAACCGAGTGCAAGTTCTTCGGTCTCGGTTCTGACGGTACAGTCGGCGCCAACAAGAACACCATCAAGATCATCGGTGACCACACTCCTAAATATGCACAGGGCTATTTCGACTATGACTCCAAGAAGTCCGGCGGATACACCTGTTCACACCTCCGTTTCGGTGACTCCCCTATCAAGGCTCCATACCTTGTGGGCACACCTGACTTCGTCGCATGCCACGTGCCTTCATACCTTTCCAAGTATGACGTGCTTGCAGGCATCAAGGAGAACGGCACCCTCCTGCTCAACAGCATCTGGGACGAGGAAGAGACCCTCAAGAGGATTCCTGACCATGTAAAGGGCATCATCGCTCGCAAGAACATCACCCTCTACATCATCAACGCCACCAAGATAGCCGCTGAGATCGGACTCGGCGGACGCACCAACACCATCCTCCAGAGCGCATTCTTCAAGATCACAGGCATCATCCCTTACGAGGACGCTGTCGCATACATGAAGAAGGCCATCGTCAAGAGCTACGGCAAGAAGGGCGAGAACATCGTCAACATGAACTACGCCGCTGTTGACCGCGGAGGCGAATACACCAAGGTCGAGATCCCTGCAGAGTGGAAGGAAATCACAGCGAAGTTCGAGAACCCGAACAAGAACCGCATGGCCCCTGCATTCGTCAAGAACATCGCCGACGTTGTCAACGCACAGTGCGGCGACCGTCTTCCTGTCAGCGCATTCAAGGACATGGCCGACGGCACCATCCCTGCAGGCAGCGCAGCTTACGAGAAGCGCGGCGTGGCAGTAACTGTCCCTGCATGGGACGCAGAGAAATGTATCCAGTGCAACAACTGTGCATACGTCTGCCCTCACGCAGCCATCCGTCCATTCCTCATGACAGCAGAAGAGGCCGCAAAGGCTCCTGCATCTCTCAAGAAGCAGCAGGGCAAGGCTGTCCTCAAGGACTACTTCTACACAATGCAGGTTTCACCAGCCGACTGTACAGGTTGCGGCAACTGCGTTGATGTATGTCTTGCAAAGGAGAAAGCCCTCTCCATGGTTCCTTACGACACCCAGGCAGACGAGCAGGCAAACTTCGATTGGCTCAATGCGCACGTGGGCTACAAGGAAGTGCTCGACAAGAAGGCAAATGTCAAGAACAGCCAGTTCGCACAGCCTCTCTTCGAGTTCAGCGGTGCATGCGCAGGCTGTGGCGAGACTCCATACGTCAAGGCCATCACCCAGCTCTTCGGAGACCACATGATGATTGCGAATGCAACAGGATGTTCATCAATCTACGGTGCTTCATTCCCTGCATCTCCATACTGCACAAACGCACAGGGTCACGGTCCTGCATGGGCCAACTCTCTGTTCGAGGACTTCTGCGAGTTCGGTCTCGGCATGAAGCTCGGTTCTGACCGTGCACGCGCTACCGTCGCAAAACTCATGGAGCAGGGTCTCGAGTGCAGCTGCTGCACTTCAGAGATGAAGGACCTCTTCGCCAAGTGGCTCGAAAACCGCAACGACGCCAAGATCACAAGGGAAGTTGCCGACGCTCTCGTTCCTATGATGGAAGCATGCGGCTGCGACACCTGCAAGGCACTGCTTGACTACGCTCACTTCATCCCGGCACGCTGCCAGTGGATCATCGGCGGTGACGGTGCAAGCTACGATATCGGATACGGCGGACTTGACCATGTCCTTGCTTCCGGCGAGAATGTCAACATCCTCGTTCTCGACACCGAGGTTTACTCCAACACAGGTGGACAGAGCTCCAAGTCAACTCCTGCCGGCGCAATCGCCAAATTTGCCGCATCAGGCAAGAAGGTCCGCAAGAAAGACCTCGGAATGATGGCAATGAGCTATGGTTACGTATATGTTGCACAGGTTGCAATGGGTGCAAGCCCAGCACAGTTCCTCAACGCCATCAAGGAGGCAGAGGCATACGACGGTCCTTCACTCATCATCGCATACGCTCCTTGTATCAACCATGGCCTCAAGGCCGGCATGGGTCTGAGCCAGAAGGAGGAAAAACTCGCAGTCGACTGCGGTTACTGGCATCTGTACCGCTACAACCCTGCACTCGAGGGAACAGACAAGAATCCGTTCTCTCTTGACAGCAAGGAGCCTGACTGGACCAAGTTCCAGGACTTCCTCAAGGGCGAAGTACGCTTTGCATCTCTCTACAAGATGTTCCCTGATTCTGCCGCTGAGCTTCTCCAGAAGACAGAGGAATTCGCGAAGATCCGCCTCGAGACCTACAAGCGCCTCGCAAAATAATGAAGAAGGTATTATATAACATCACGTTCGTGGTTGCCGTCCTGATGACGGCAGCCATGAGCGTTTATGCCCAGCCGAAACCGAACACCAAACTCCGTCCCAACGAGACAGTCCTCCTCTATCCGAAAGGCCAGAATTCACTCGCAGCGCTGCCAAAGACGGCCGGTGCCCTCGAATCCAACGGCCTCACAGGCGACGAGACGGTCACGGAAGACGGTTTCACAATGAACGTGGGTGACAAGGCCAGTCTGGACATCTACCTGCCCAAAAAGCCTAACGGACAGATGGTTGTCGTATGTCCAGGCGGCGGATATGTGGGTGTTTCAATGTTCAACGAAGGCGTTTACGTTGCCGAATGGATGCTCTCCAAGGGTATCACCGTCGCCGTCCTGAAATACCGCATGCCGAACGGCCATTGGGCAATTCCGCTCACCGACGTGCAGAATGCATTCCGTTACTGCAGGGCAAATGCCGCCAAATGGAAGGTCAACCACATCGGCGTGATGGGCTTCTCTGCCGGAGGTCACCTTGCCGCAAGCGCGTCCAACCTGTTCACCGACGAGATCACACGTCCCGACTTCAGCATCCTCATCTACCCGGTAATAACAATGAAGCGCAGCCTCACCCATTGGGGCAGCCGCATCAGTCTGATCGGTCCGGACCGGATGTGGAACGACAAGAACAAGATGGTCAGGGAGTACGAGCGCGACCGCAGGATGCACCACGACCTCATCGAGATATTCTCCCTCGAGGAACAGGTCAGCAGCCAGACACCTCCTACATTCATCGTTCTCTGCCAGGATGACGACATCGTGCCTCCTGAGAACGGAATCGACTATTATTCCCAGCTGACACTTTGCGGCGTCCAGTCAGAACTCCACGTCTATCCGGTAGGAGGACACGGCTGGGGGTTCTCTGCCGAGAAATATGTCGGCAAGGGCAATGACAGATTCTCATACGCGCGTGGAGAGTTCGAGAAGTCTCTCGACCGCTGGTTGACCTCACTCAGATAAATTATGCTGGAAGATTTCAGGCTCAAGGTGTTCGAGACAGTCGCACAGTGCGGCAGTTTCACCAAGGCGGCGGGCAGGCTCAAAGTCAGCCAGCCGGCTGTCAGCCAGAACATTTCCGAACTGGAAAAAGTTCTTGGCGGCGCTCTGTTCGAGCGTGGCAGGGGTTTTGTCACACTTACCCCCAAAGGTGAGCAGTTCCGTGTCTATGTGCGGCAGATACTGCACTGGTACAAGGCCGCCGAGGACGTTTTCGTCGATGGAGGCAAGAATGTCAGCGCGCCTGTCAGGGTGCAGGTGGACGACTTCACCGGGCTTGAAATAGCATCGTCACAGGGCGATGTACACATCAGAATCATCAAATCTTTTTTAGACGAACAAATATGAAAAGAATCATCACTTTGATTGCAGCTCTCGCAGCCGCAACAATGGTCTTCGCGCAGGCCCCGCTGCCGAATGACCCTGCAGTGAAGGTAGGCAAGCTCGACAACGGGCTCACCTACTACATCCGTCACAATGACAAGCCTGCACAGCGTGCAGAGTTCTACCTCGCCACCAACGTCGGCGCCATCCAGGAAGCACCTGACCAGGACGGTCTTGCACACTTCCTCGAGCACATGTGCTTCAACGGCCTCAAGAACCTCCCGGGCAAGCAGATGCTTGAATATCTCCAGAAGATCGGTGCCGAATTCGGCCGCAACATCAACGCTTCCACAGGCGTCGAGGTCACCCAGTACATGCTCAACAACATCCCTGTTGTCCGCGAAGGCATCATCGATACCTGCCTTCTGGTAATGCACGACTATTCTCACTTTGTCCTCAACGAGCCTGAGGAAATCGACGCCGAGCGCGGTGTCATCCTCGAGGAGCGCAGAACACGCCGCAACGCCGCTTGGAGACTCCATGAGCAGGCAATGCCTTACATGTATGGCGACTCCAAATATGCAGGATGCACCATCATCGGAAGCGAAGAGAACCTCAAGACCTTCAAGCCAGAAAGCCTTGTCAATTTCTACCAGACCTGGTACCGCCCTGACAATCAAGCCATTATCGTTGTAGGCGATATCGATGTCGACCAGATCGAGGCCAAGATCAAGGACCTCTTTGCCGACATCCCTGCACCGGTGGACCCGAAGGCAAAGGACGTCATCATGATTCCTGACAACGTGGAGCCTATCGTCGGCATCACCACCGACCCTGAATGTACAAGTTCCGCTGTCACCGTCCTCTGGAAGAGCGAGCCGCTTCCTGAAGAGTACAACAACACCAACGTGGCATTCATCACCGACATCCTGAAGGACATCATCTATTCAGTGATGGCTGAACGTTTCCAGGACATCACCGCAAGACCTGACGCTCCATATTTCAGCGGCATGCTCGGATTCACCAACCTTGTAGAGACCTGTGAGGCTCTGTATGGTGAAGTTGCCTGCCGCGACGGTGAGATCGCCCCTGCATTCGAGGCATTCTTCACAGAGATCGAGAAGGCCAAGAGATATGGATTCTCAGACGCTGAGATCCAGAGAGCAAAGGACAGCCTCCTCTCATGGTACGAGAAGCAGGCCGAGGCTGCTGACACCCGCAAGAACGCCGAGTTCATCCGCCCTCTCATCCAGAACTTCTTCGACAACGAGTCATTCCTTGACCCGCAGCTCGAATATAATCTTGCCCAGCAGATCATGCCTGCACTCACTGCCCAGATGATCAACCAGACCCTTGCAGAATGTGTCACTGACGACAACCTCGTTGTCATCGCACAGAGCCCTGCAAGTGCAGTCATCCCTACCGAGCAGGAACTCCGCGACATCATCGTGAAGGTACGCAATGCCGAGATCGAGGCACCTGTTTCAGAGGAGATCGCCACAGAACTCCTCGACCCTGCATCCCTCAAGGGTGGCAAGGTCAAGAAGTCTGCAGCCGGAATGTACGGTTCTACAGAGTGGATACTCAAGAACGGTGTCAAGGTCGTTGTTCTCCCTACCGATTACAAGAAAGACCAGGTACTGATCCGTCTCCGCATGGAAGGCGGCCGTTCACTCATCGCCACCGAGGATCTTCCTAGCTTCGAGGACAATGTCTGGGGACTCTTCCAGAGCAACTGCGGTGTCGGCGAATTCTCCGGCACACAGCTTCCTAAGATGCTCGCAGCGAAGAATGTCAGTGTAAGCACTTTCATCAATCCGCTCAACCACGGTCTCTCTGCAACTTCCACTCCGAAGGACCTCGAGACTGCACTCCAGCTCATGTATCTGAGCTTCACCCAGCCTCGTTTCGATGCTGATGAGTATGCTGTAGGTGTCAATCAGCTCAAGAGCATGTTGCCAAGCCTTATGACCAACCCGTCATTCGTCCTTCAGGACAGAATCAGCAAGACCTGCTATGACAGTCCGCGCAAGTTCTTCGTGAACGAAGACATCGTCAGCAAGGCTGACATCGCCACTGTCGAGAGAGTCACCAAGTCTCTGTTCAAGGATGCTGCAGGCGCTGTTGTCTATATTGTAGGTAACGTGAACCCTTCAGAGATCAAGCCTCTGGTGGAGAAGTATATCGGTTCCCTTCCTAAGGGAAAGAAGGCTACCGACTGGGTGGACACCAATGAGGGTTTCGTAAAGGGCGAAGTCATCGACCACTTCAATGTGCCGATGGAGACTCCTACCGCCACTGTCATTCAGCTTTACTCTGCAGACACTCCTTGGTCAGTCAAGGATCAGGTCATGCTCGAGGCTGCCAACTATGTTCTTGACATGATCTACACAGCCACTCTCCGTGAGGAAGAAGGCGGCACATACGGAGCATCTGTAGCCAACAGTTTCAGCAAGTTCCCTAAGGACAAGGCTCTCCTCCAGGTTTACTTCGACACCAATGTCGAGCAGTCTGCAAGACTTTGCGAACTCGCCAAGGAAGGTCTCAAGAGACTTGCTTACGAAGGACCTACAGACGAGGAACTCACCCGCACCATCGAGAACTTCAAGAAGAATGTCCCTGAGAACCATATCACCAACAGCTACTGGCTCAGCGCCCTCAGCAGCTGCAAGGTTTACGGCATCGACTACGATGCAGAGTGGGTAGCAGCCTGCGAAAGCATCACAGCCGAGGGCATCATGGCCATCGCCAAGAAACTCTACGAATCCGGCAACTTCATCGAGGTGAAGATGATGCCTCAGGAGTAGTTTCTCTGAATATCCAAAAGAAGCCTGGCAGTCAGTCTGTCAGGCTTCTTTTTTTAATATTGAGGGCACGGCCCTCAAACTCCTCACCAGTCCGCTGATGCGGACTTTCATTAACATCTTCATTTTCCCCTATCATTAGGGGACAACTACTACCAATCTAATGATTTACTGCGAAAAACTTGTTCCACGCGTTTGTATGTTTCACCAGGCGGGACCGGGCCTTCCAGGCCAATCTGGCCACCATCTTTCCGACCAAATGCCGTAATCAGTTATATCAACCAGGCAATCTTTTTTTATCAGGTATTGATGGGGGACAATAAAGAAACTTATATTTTTATCTAAAGTATCATTTACCTCACCAACGCGGAGACTATCTTTTCTAAAGTCAACGACATATTCCGGAGTAAAAAATAAAGTATCCTTCCTGACCTCCCATTTTCCGAAAGTACTTGCTGCAATTATCGGCGCATAAACTTCAAGGACATTTGGGTCTTTTCTTATTACCATATGTTCTGGAAGGTTATTATGCCTCCATGGTCCTCTATAAACCTCCACGAAAGGTGAATATGGCTTCTGCAGGGATGACTGCACAGCACAGGAACAAAATAAAACACATGTCAAAATAAACGTCAATTTTTTCATAGCACAGGTTTGTAATAAGTTGTTCCCTTAAAATCATCTTAATCTATATGCTTACCACCAAAAACGACACCAAGATTAAGGGAAAAATAAGAATACCGTTTATCCATCCATCTGTAGTCAAGCGTCAAACGACCGTAATTGCAGAATTTGAAGCCAAAGCGTGGGCACAGGATTGCAGAACGGGTAAAAGATTTATCATCCTGTATTGAACCGTCTTCATAAGCATGTGGGAAATAATGATCAATCTCTGCGACTCCGACGCCCAGACCGGCAAAGGGTGTAATGTACCTGTTCCTTCTATAATTATAATCAAGGAAAGTCATGGTTGAAAAACGACATACTACCTTCTCTTTCGCTTCATAGCATGTATTCCTGTTAAAGCTGGCCATTGTCATTTGAAAACCCATATCCAGTCCAATTCCAGGTATATTATTCCTTGCTTCAATATAACACTGAACGGAAGGTATGGCTGAATATTTATTTACCGGATTTCCCACAACAAGCCCGGCGCCCGCCTCTATTTCAAATTTTTGCACACTAATGGCACCTGTCTCCTGTCCATAAATAGAAAACCAACAAAATGACAAAAGCAAGAGGAGTAAAAGACGTTTCATAATATGTATCACTTGGTTTGAATAACACATCCCTTCCACTGACCATTATATTTGACGGCAGCAAATGAGCATCCTCTCAGGAACTCTATTGACGCTGCTTGAGAAATATTGGACGATTTATAGCCAAAAGAACCTGACGGGAAAGTCATTCCGAAAGATAGCACGAAATTTCCTGAAAACCAAGTGCGATCCATTATTATCTTATCCTTCCCTTTTTCGTAATCTGCCTCACTTGATTTTGGGTATATTACAACTACTGAACGATCATCATCTGACAAATAATATAAGCCTTTTGGTGAGTTTTCATACTGATGATTGTCTTCTTTTTGCAGCCAAGCTGAAATCGTGTTTTCAAGATACTTTATTCCAGAGGCAAACACTGTGTTTATATCACCCGTCGTTATATTGACATGAGCTCTGTCAATATGAAAAAGTACGATATCATCATCAGCAAAGGGGAATTTATGAATCATCGCGATAGGTGTATTCTGTTTTGCAGGAACTCCATTAATGTTTGGAGGAGTCATAGAGAAAATCAGGTTATCATAACAGTATTTACATTCTATTGACGTCCAACCAATTCTGAATTCTTCAGCTTTGCTGCGCCACCAAGTACCAAGCACCTTTTTCTGCATCCGTACTTTCGTCCCCACACGTCGGACAATAATATAATCTTGCGCAAATAATGAATGTTTCAACCTATGAGCAGAATCGAACTCATTTATTGCAACAATATTAATATCGTTCATTTCATCAGACAACCACTGACTAAATGGCGAAGCATCATTATCTCCAGATGCATAATTTACAATTCGCAAATCATCATCTCGGATCACTACGTTATCATCAATTTTCAGAATTTTATTTTGACAAGATATAGAAGGATGGAGTTCTGTGTTGCAAGCATCATTCGTCTGGATTGTAGTCGTCTGAGTTGAAGAAGGATTTGAATTATCCGAATTGCAATAGACTGTACCTGTTTCACTTTGGTTCAGATCATCATCTACATACAATTGTGCAGGTTGATATTTAATAGCAGTGAATGAAGTCTCGTTTCCAAGAGTAATTATATCTCCGTGCTCGAGGTTTTCAACTCCTGCAACCAGCAAATCATTTTCAGAGACAAATTCCACGGCTTGTTTTGGACCAGAAATAACTCCACATTCTGTAAACTTATAGGTGCATCCGCCAACAGAAATTTCTCTGTCGCTATTGAGCAAAGCACATAAATACGGGTCAGTAATCAAGGAGTCTTCCGGCTCATACTCGACGTCCTCATTTATCAACACTCTCAACTCGTCGTCACTAAATGAGCGTAATCCCTCCTCTAATAAAGACTGACGCAAAGAGATAAAATCATCTGGAACGGACTTTGTTTTTGGCAAAATATAAGTATCTGACGAGGCCAAATATTCAAGCATTTCAGACAGTTCTTCAGAAGATGAAAAATTAAGAAGCGATTTCCCATCTGTCACTTGCTCTTCAGAAGTATTAGCATTATCAGCTATTCCAGTAACATCTAAAGAGCAGGACAATGGGATAAACATCAAAATACAGAGTTAAATTTTCTTCATAGGTACTACTTGTGAATAGGGTGTTAAGTTAGTTGTTTGAAAAATGGTCAGAAAAAAGTGCTGAAAACTGCCGATTCTGACCTTCCGGCAGAGGCCTCTGAGAGGCATTGAAATTTAGTTGAAAAAGTTGCATAATTTACTGAATATTAATTGAT
>JAZRVQ010000072.1:0-78317 GCA_045599265.1 Candidatus Cryptobacteroides sp.
CTCCTGGCGTCGATCATGGGGACTACCGCAGTACATCCTGAAGGAAGAAGGCCTTCGTCATGAGCCTGCCAGACCAGTGTGTCAAGTGTGCCGACAGCGATGAGGGGGATCCCTGCTCCGAAGCACAGACCTTTTGCAGTGGACACTCCGACCCTGAGCCCGGTATAGGACCCCGGACCCATGCTGACGCACACTGCATCGCAGTCACGTACGGACAACCCCTGCCCGTCCAGCATCTCCTTGATGAAAGGAGCTGTCATGGACGCCTGGGAGCGCGGAGTCTCACTTTCTTTGTACACAATGATTTTCCCGTCCTCGGCAAGTGCTGTGGAGCAGAGGGCGGTGGAGGTCTCTATGAGGATTATTCTTGACATTTGCTACTGTTTGAACAGGAGTTCCTTCAGATATGGGAATATGGTGTAGGCCATGTCCTTGATCGGATTGTAGAGGACTGAAGCGTCCAGCGTCTCAGTCTTGACGAATTCGAATTTTACGTTCAGAGTGTCGAACATGACTATTATCAGCCCGATGATGAGGGCTGTCTTAAGCAGTGCGAACAAGATGCCCAGAAGGCGGTCAAGCCAGCCCAGGAGCACAAACTTCATGAATCCTGTCAGCAATCTTCCGACCAGGAACAGCAGGAAAGCCGTGACGATGATGATGAGGGCGAAACTTATTATGTTCAGAACCGTCTCCGAGACATCGATATAGGTCTTGAGCCAGTCGCACACCATGCTTGAGAAATTGAATGCAAGCCATGCTCCCAGAACGATGGAGATGAGTGCCACGGCTTGTTCGATGAATCCTTTCTGCAGTCCTCTGATGAACGCGGGGATGAAACATATCAGAATAATAATGTCCAGCGTAGCCATGGTATATTGCTAAAAACTCAGTAAATGATTATATTTGCAGATTAAAAGTGAAAATGTTTCCGGTTTTTCCGGTATGCAAAATTATATAAAAAATATGACATTCAAAGAGTATAAAGGTCTGGATTTGGTGTCCGTCGGCAATGAGATGCTAGAACGGTGGAAGAAGAACGGTGCATTTGAGAAGTCCCTTGAACTGAGAGAGGGCGCACCGGAGTTCATCTTTTTCGAAGGACCTCCTTCGGCCAACGGAATGCCTGGTATCCATCATGTCATGGCCCGTTCCATCAAGGACTCAATCTGCCGTTACAAGACCCAGGCCGGTTTCAAGGTGAACCGCCGTGCGGGCTGGGACACTCACGGACTTCCGGTTGAGCTCGGTGTCGAGAAGAAGCTTGGAATAACCAAGGAGGATATCGGGACGAAGATCAGTGTCGAGGAATATAATGATGCATGCCGCAAGGAAGTCATGAAATATACCCGCGAGTGGCGCAATCTCACCGAGAGGATCGGTTACTGGGTGGATATGGACGACCCGTACATCACATACGACAACCGCTACATCGAGACTCTCTGGTGGCTTCTCAAGAAAGTCTATGAGAAGGGCTATCTCTACAAGGGCAAGTCCATCCAGCCTTATTCGCCGGCTGCCGGAACAGGTCTGAGTTCACACGAACTCAACCAGCCGGGCTGTTACCGTGACGTCAAGGACACTACCGCGACAGTCCAGTTCAAGGTCGTCCGTGATGCCGTCTCCGGGAAACTTTTCGAAGGCGCAGACGCTCCGGTTTATTTCCTTGCATGGACAACCACACCTTGGACACTGCCTTCAAATACCGCACTCTGTGTAGGACCGAACATCAATTATGTGCGTGTCCGCTCTACCAATCCATATACCGGCGAACCTGCAGTGTATGTTGCCGCCGAGGCCCTTCTGGGCACGCTTTTCAACGCAAAGAAGGCAGAATTCACAGCGCTTGACGGCTCTTTCAAGGGTTCTGAACTGATCGGCATCAGATATGAACAGCTCATCCCGTGGTTCCGTCCGGACGAGGGCACGTTCCGCGTCATTCCGGGGGATTATGTCACGACCGAGGACGGTACAGGCATTGTCCACATCGCGCCGACATTCGGTGCCGACGATGCCAAGGTTGCACGTCTGGCCGGCGTGCCTGCCCTGATGGTTACCGACAGGAACGGTGACCCGCAGGCACAGGTTGACCTTCGCGGCCGTTTCTACCGTATCGAGGACCTGGATCCACAGTATGTTGCCGACAGGGTTGACCCTTCTTATGCACAGTGGGCGGGCCGTTTCGTCAAGAATGCATACGATTCTTCCCTCGCTCCCGATGCCGTCACTCTCGACATCGACATCTGCATGATGCTCAAGGCCGCTTCCAAGGCTTTCAAGATAGAGAAGCACGTCCATACATATCCTCACTGCTGGCGCACGGACAAGCCGGTGCTCTATTACCCGCTCAATTCCTGGTTCATCAGGGCCACCGCGGTACGCGAGCAGATGATGGCTCTCAACGAGCAGATCACCTGGAAGCCTGAGGCCACCGGAACAGGCCGTTTCGGAAAGTGGCTCGAGAATATCCAGGACTGGAACCTCAGCCGCAGCCGCTACTGGGGTACCCCGCTCCCGATCTGGCGCACAGAAGACGGCAAGGAGGAGAAGTGCATAGGCAGTCTCAAGGAGCTTTATGCCGAGATTGAAAAGGCTGTCTCAGCCGGAATCATGACTGAGAATCCGTTTGCCGCCAAGGGTTTCGACCCGGAGGATATGAGCAAGGAAAATTATGACAGGATAGATCTCCACAGGCCTTATGCCGACAACATTTTCCTCGTATCTGACAGCGGCAGGAAGATGACCCGCGAGACGGATCTCATCGATGTGTGGTTCGATTCGGGTTCCATGCCGTATGCGCAGGAAGGTCTCCGCAATCTCGGCTCCGAGAAGTTCGGCTGCACGGCAGACTTCATCGCCGAAGGCGTCGACCAGACCCGCGGATGGTTCTACACCCTCCATGCAATCCATACGATGGTAAGCGGCACCCCTGCTTTCAAGCGCGTGATTTCCAATGGACTGGTGCTTGACAAGAAGGGTGAGAAGATGAGCAAGCGTCTGGGCAATGCCGTGGATCCGTTCATGGCACTGGACAAATACGGCGCAGATGCGCTCCGCTGGTACATGCTTACAAACGCCCAGCCTTGGGACAACCTCAAGTTTGACGAGGCAGGCGTCGTGGAGGTGAGCAGGAAGTTCTTCGGAACTCTGTACAACTGCTATTCGATGTTCGCCACCTATGCGAATATCGATGATTTCGACCCGTCCGCAGAAAAGGTCCCTTATGACGGGCGTCCGGAATTCGACAAATGGATCATCAGCCGCCTGAACTCTCTGATAAAGGGTGTCCATGAGGCATACGAGGACTATGACGTCACCCAGGCGGGCCGCCTTATCCAGGACTTTGTCGGCGACGACCTGAGCAACTGGTACATCCGCCTCAACAAGAAACGTCTCTGGGGAGAAGGATTCAGCAAGGACAAGCTTGCCGCATTCCAGACGTTGTATGAAATCCTGTGCGACGTGGCGCTTCTTGCCGCTCCGATTGCACCGTTCTATATGGAAAGGCTCTATCTGGACCTCGTCCCGGGAACGGATTCAGTACATTATCTCCCTATGCCGGAATATGACGGCGCCCTCATTGACACGGCCCTCGAGGAGAGGATGTCTCTTGCACAGCGCACCTGCTCTATGGTTCTGGCGCTGCGCAAGAAGGTCGGAATCAATGTCCGCAAACCTCTGGCAAGGCTCCTCATCCCTGTCATCAGCGACAAGGTCAAGGACCAGCTCGAGGCTGTCAAGAGCATTATCCTGACCGAACTCAATGTCAAGGATGCTGAGTTCATCCACGACACAGCCGGTATCATCACCAAGAAGATCAAGCCAAATTTCAAGACTCTCGGAAAGGTCTACGGCAAGCAGATGAAGGAGATCGCCGCGGCGTTCGGCACCCTGACCCAGGAGCAGATATCTGCAATAGAGGTGGCTGTGGATGGATATACTCTCAGCCTTCCTTCCGGCGATGTCGTCCTCAATGCCGGCGACTATGAGATCAGTTCAGAGGATATGCCGGGCTGGCTCGTAGCTTCGGATGGACCGCTCACAGTGGCACTCGACATAACCCTTACGCCGGAACTTGTGCGCGAGGGCACGGCACGCGAACTTGTCAACAGGATCCAGAACCTCCGCAAGGACAGCGGGTTCGAGGTGACAGACCGTATCAAGGTCGCCATATGGGCAGAAGGCGATGCCGCCGGTGAGATAAAGTCTTCACTTGAGGACTTCTCACAGTACGTCGGCAGCCAGACGCTTGCGGTGTCTGTCGTGTTCTCTGATATGGCTGCAGAGGGCTCCGAGGTTGAATGGAATGACGGTACAATCCGCATCAAGGTAGAAAAAATATAACCAGTAACACAATAATAACCAAGAATATGGCAGAAACAACAAAACCGGACTTCAACGTCCGCTACAGCGACGAGGATCTTCAGGAGTTCAAGACCATCATCCTGGACATGCTTGAGAAGGCAAAGGAAGAGTACAGGACTCTCCGCAATGTCGTGACTCACGAGAACAGTAATGATACTGATGATACATCACCTACTTTCAAGGCAATGGAAGAGGGTGCGGTGACTCTTTCCAAGGAAGAGGCCGGCCAGCTTGCTCAGCGCCAGTACAAGTTTATCCAGAACCTCGAGGCTGCCCTGGTGCGCATCGAGAACAAGACTTACGGCATCTGCCGCGTGACAGGCAAACTCATTCCTAAGGAGAGGCTTCGTCTTGTACCTCATGCAACCCTCACCATCGAGGCAAAGGAAATGCTTGCAAAGCAGGGAAAGAACTAGTATATGAAACAACTCACCAAGGGAAAGAAACTCATCATCCTCGGAGTTCTTCTTGTCGTCATTGACCAGATCATCAAGGTGCTGGTCAAGACCAATATGGCGCTGGGAGAGCAGATCCGGGTGTTCGAGTGGTTCCGTATCCTCTTTGTCGAGAACGAGGGCATGGCCTTCGGGATGAAGTTCGGGGGCTGGGTAGGCAAACTGTGTCTCAGCCTGTTCCGTCTTGTCCTGTTCGGTGTCCTCATCTGGTGGATCGGCAAACTTCTCAAGGATGAGAAGACCCCGACCGGTGTGGTCGTGGGACTGACACTGATTACTGCCGGCGCGTTCGGCAACATTGTCGACTGCCTGTGCTACGGACAGCTTTTCGGCGAATCGACAATGACCACGGTCGCAGCATTCGGTGACAGTTATGCTCCGGTCCTGTTCGGCAAAGTCGTGGACATGTTCTATTTCCCGCTTTTCGAGTTTGACTGGCCATCCTGGATGCCGCTGATCGGGGGAGGGCATTTCAGTTTCTTCGATCCGGTGTTCAACTTCGCTGACAGTTGCGTGACTGTCGGTGCATTCTATCTTATTCTCTTCCAGTATAAGTTTTTTGCCGGAAGAGAATAGCTGTAATCTGCTGATTAATAACACTATAACATGTCTTTTAACAGGACTCTGGCCCTCATTGCAGTCTTGTGCTGTATCTGTATCCCGCGTATGCGCGCGCAGGAGAAGGATGCCGCGCTGATGTTCAGCGAGAAGTCTTTTGATTTCGGCGCGATAGAGGAGTCTGCAGGCCCTGTAAGCCACACATTCGTCTGTGTCAACGTGTCCGGCAAGGACGTTTCACTCAATTCCGTCATTCCGTCCTGTGCATGCACCACCGCCGATTATGACCATTCAGTCATCCCTTCCGGTGCGGCAAGGGAAATCAGGGTCACATACGACCCCGCCTCTCTTCCGGGCCAGTTCCGGCAGAGTGTGCTGGTGCGTGGCAGTGACCGTCACGAATACCGTCTTGTGGTCGAGGGCGTGGTCAAGGAAAGGCAGAAGGGCGTGGACGAGGCCTTCCCATATTTCGTGGCGCCCGGCCTTCAGGTATCCTCGCTTTCCGCACGTTTCGGCTTTGCGGCTCAGGGCACCGTCGCTTCAAAGGAGATTGGCGTTGTCAATGTGTCGGACAAATCCATGGACCTTGTGTGGAACGTCGCAGTCAAGGACAGGGATCTCCGTGTCACCGTTCCGTCACGCCTTGCTCCGGGCCAGAGTGGAAAAATTCTTGTTGAATACCGCATCCCAGCAGGCCGTACAGGTACACTTGACAATTCTGTAACCATCTGTGCATCAGGTTCAAAGGCAGTGAAATCCATAAAACTGGATGGTTATGCTGTCAATCCGGCCAAATCCGCTTCGGCTGCACCGTCATTCCGTTTCGAACCCACGATGCTGCTGTTTCCGAAGAACAGGAAACCCGCCGGATTTACAATATTCAATGATGGCACGGCTCCGCTGGATATCCAGAACATCGAATATTCCGGTCCGGTCGTGTCGGACCTTGTCCGGAATGAGTCCATACCGGCCGGCGGACAGAGAACCGTCACCGTGCGGCTGGGCGATGACCCGCCGGCGTCCTGCCACATCAGGGTCTTCACCAATGACCCGTCACGTCCTATGAGAGAAATTATTATCAAAACCACCAAATAATGAAAAAACTTAAACTGATGACCTGCGCAGTCCTTTGCGCGACTTTGCTTTCTTCCTGCTCCGGCAAGAAGGCAACTTATGAGTATCCTTTCCAGGATCCGGACCTTCCTGTGGATGAAAGGGTGGACAACCTTCTTTCACTCCTTACCCTTGAGGAAAAGGTCAACATGATGATAAACCGCTCGATGCAGGTCGAGAGGCTTGGCATCCCTGCCTACAACTGGTGGGGCGAGGCCTGCCACGGCCTTATGGGTGTCGATGATGTCACTGTGTTCCCTCAGTGCATCGGACTGGCAGCCACATTTGATGACGACGCCCAGTTGAAGACCTATTCAATGGTGTCTGACGAGGCCAGGGGCCGCTACAATTCAATGACACATTTCGGCAACATCGACGAGGTCGGACCATACGTATCATGGCTTCCAAACCTTTCGTTGTGGTGTCCGAACGTAAACATTTCCCGCGACCCGCGCTGGGGACGCGGCCAGGAGACCTACGGTGAGGACCCTTATCTGACTTCCCGCATGGGTGTCAATGTCGTGAAAGGCATGCAGGGCAATGATGACAAATATTTCAAGACACATGCATGTGCAAAGCACTATGCCGTACACAGCGGTCCGGAACCGTTGAGACATCAGTTCAATGCCGTCGTGTCCGGCCGCGACCTTTGGGAGACCTACCTTCCTGCATTCAAGGCCCTTGTCGTTGATGCCGATGTCCAGGAAGTCATGTGCGCATACAGTGCATACGAAGGCGTCCCTTGCTGCACCAATGAAAGACTGCTCGAAGACATTCTCCGCAACAAATGGGGTTATGACGGAATCATCCTCACGGACTGCGACGCCATCAATGACTTCTATGTTCCAGGCCGTCACAATTCGCACGCTGATGCGGCATCTGCAAGCGCCGACGCCGTTCTGCATGGCACCGACCTCGAATGTGGCAAGAGTTTCCTTGCCCTGCTTGAAAGTGTGGAGAAAGGACTCATCGCCGAGACCGATATCGACAATGCGCTCCGCCGCGTGCTGAAAGGCCGCTTCGAACTGGGTCTTCTCGATCCGGACGAGGTCGTTCCTTATCACACCATTCCTGGTGAGGTCGTTGACTGTCAGGCACATCGCGACCATGCTCTCAAACTTGCTCAGGAGGGAATTGTCATGCTCAAGAACGAAGGTGGCGTGCTTCCTCTCTCCAAGGACATCAAGAAGATCGCAGTCGTCGGTCCTAACATCGATGACCTCGAGGTTATGCGCGGCAACTACAGCGGTACTCCTACCCACTATGTCTCCATCCTCAAAGGCATCCGGGATGCACTTCCTGATGCTGAAATCATAGTCGAAAGGGGAAGCGAGATCGAAAATGAATATCTTCAGTATCCTAAGACCCAGCTTGTCACATTCGGCGGCAAGCCTGGCTTCAAGGCTGAGTACTATGGCAATACCAACCTCTCCGGCAAGCCGATCGTGACCTCTCAGGTCGAGAAGATCGATTTCAGGACAGAGGGTGGCTACGGCTTCGGCGACGGAGTCCCTACAGCAGACTTCAGCGCCAGATATACTGGCGAATTGGTGCCTGACTTCACAGGCAACCTCTGCTTCGACGTCCGTTCCAACAACTGTGAGATCCGTGTCGACGGCAAGAGCCTCGGTGTTTCCGATTTCAGCAGTTTCTTCCGCAGAGGCCCTCAGCAGGTGATTTCCCTTGATGTCGTGGAAGGCCGGAAATATATCGTCGAATTTGTCTACAAGTCCGGCACAATCGGCGGAATGTCGATGGTCACCGCAAACCTTATCCAGCGCAAGCTCGCCGAGTTCGACGAACTCAAGGAGAAGGTCAAGGATGTCGATGCAATCATCTTCGCCGGCGGTATCTCTCCTAGCCAGGAGGGTGAAGGCCACGAGCGCGCAACCATCGAACTCCCTGCTGTCCAGCAGCGTTTCCTCAAGGCTATGAAGGAAACAGGCAAACCGGTCATCTTCGTCAGCTGTTCCGGAAGCTGTATCGGTTTCGAGGAGTGCGACGGCAGCTATGATGCTCTTCTCCAGGCCTGGTATTCAGGTCAGGAAGGCGGTACTGCGATTGCCCAGATCATCTTCGGCGATGTCAATCCGTCAGGTAAACTTCCTGTCACATTCTACAAATCCACAAGCCAGCTTCCTGACTTCATGGATTACAACATGGACAACCGCACATACAGGTACTTCACGGGCGAACCGATGTATGCCTTCGGTTATGGTCTGAGCTACACTGACTTCACATTCGGCCAGGCAAAACTCTCCAGGTCTTCAGTAAAGGCCGGCCAGGGCGTCACAATCACTGTCCCTGTCACAAATGCAGGCAAGGTCTCCGGTGACGAGATTGTCCAGGTCTATGTGAAGAGTCTTGACAACCCGGATGCACCGATCAAGGCCCTGAAGGGCTACAAGAGGGTTTCCATCGCCGCAGGCAAGACTGTCAAGGTGAAACTTGAGATTGCTCCTGACGCTTTTGCATACTATTCGGAAGAGGCTGACGATCTTGCCGTCCTCCCTGGCAAATACAACATCCTCTATGGCAATTCATCAAGAGACGAAGACCTTCAGTCACTTAATTTCGAGGTATTATGATGAAACATCTGCTGTCAATCAGCCTCTGCACTCTGGCCGTGATGACGGCTGTATCGTGCAGACACCGGGGTATGGTGCTGAATGACCTTGAATATTTCGAGGAGACAGGTGTCAATGTGCTGGTTTATAATAACCTGTACAATGGAAATTTCTGCGACGAGAAGCTCGCCGGCATCGAGATTATCCAGCGTGGAGAGCGAATCAGCACAGGCGGCGGCATCAGGCTCATGAACACTCCCGAGCAGTGGGACATCTTCGGAACCATGACTGACCGCACGGTCAACAGGGAAGAGAACTACATCGAGGTCGAACTCACATACGGGGACTATGACTTTGTGTCCAAGATCCGTGTAAGCCCGGAAGGCGAGGGCTGCCTGCTCCAGGTGTTCCTCGACAAGGCAGTTCCAGAGGGTCTTGTAGGCAAGGCCGGCATGAACCTCGAATTCTTCCCGGCATCATATTTTGGCAAGACTTACCTTGTGGACGGTCTTGGCGGCATACTCCCGAAGTACCCTCAGCATGACACCGAGGTGCGTCCAGTCTCCGAGAAGATTCCTCAGTTCTACGGCGAATCCACATTCGACGACAGGGGCAGGGGAGAATTCCTTGTTGCAAAGCCTCTGGCCACCGGTCATCAGATCGTGATGGCTCCGGAGGATACCGATCTCAAGGTCGGTATCAGCTCAGACGAGGAGATCAACCTCTTCGACGGCCGTCACCTGGCACAGAACGGAACATTCGTGCTCCGTTCTTTCCTGCCAGCCGACCGTACAGGCAAGGTCCTCGAATGGCATATCGAGCCAAGCTGCGACCCTGACTGGGTAAGGAAACCGAACATCGGTTTCTCTCAGATCGGTTACACACCTGCTCAGAAGAAGGTATCCGTTGTCGAACTCGACAGGAACATGAAGCCTGCAGCAAAGGCCAAGATACTAAAGGTCGGAGCTGACGGCCGGAAGACTACGGCTCTCGTGGCAGATGCCAAAGAGTGGGGTGTGTTCAACAACCGTTACAACTATGTGACGATCGACTTCTCATCCATCACCGAACCTGGTCTGTATTGCATTGAATATGAGGGTGTGATGACAAATTCATTCCCTATTGACAAAAATGTCTATTCGGACAAGTGGCACGCGTCGATGGATGTTTCGCTCGTTGTCAATATGGACCACATGATGGTCAATGAGGCATACCGTGTATGGCATGGCTGCGCCAATATGGACGATGCCCTCCAGGCACCGGCCAACGTGACCCTGCATGACGGATACCATCAGGGTGACGAGACGTTCACCAAATACAAGCCGATGCAGCACATCCCGGGCCTTGCTGTCGGCGGATGGTATGACGCCGGTGACTTCGACATCCAGGCCAATTCCGTTGTCAACACCGTCCAGGATCTCGCCACGCTCTGGAGACTGTTCCGTCCGGAGAGGGATATGACTTTCATCGACGAGGATACCAAATTTGCCGACATACACCGTCCTGACGGCATTCCGGATGTTGTCCAGCAGATTATGCACGGCACGCTGAACATCAATGCACAGATAGAGAACATCGGTTTTGTGAGTCAGGTGATCGGCCAGCCTAACATGCACCAGTACCACCATCTCGGCGATGCCCTCACCCTGACAGACGGTTATATATATGATCCATCGCTGGCACCATACGAGGTGAAGAACGGCCGTTCGGGCACCAATGACGACAGGTACGTCTTCACCAGCCGCTTCTCTGCAGCCGGCACGATGGGCTCGATTGTGGCTCTCGCCCGTGCTTATCCAGCATTGAAGGAATATTTCCCAGATGAGGCCGAGCGTTCGCTGAAGAATGCCAGGATGTTGTGGGACAAGTATTTTGAGGATGCAGATCCAAAGAATACAAACGAAAACGAGCGCCGCTGGTTCTCCGGTGATGCCCGCATCGGTGCCGCCATCGAACTCTGGTATGCTACCGGTGACCGGAAATACAAGGATTTCTTCTTGCCTCTCGTGCTTGAACAGCTCGACCCGAAACCTGCTGAGACTCCCGGCAGATGGACAGGCGGAGCCCCTATGGCATTCAACCTTTCCAATGCTTTGAGAGTATATCAGGATATGGATGATGCATTCAGGGAGAAGGTGGATACGCTTATCCCGGCCTATGTCGAGAATCTTGCCAGGATAGGCAGTGACAACCCTTACAACGTGCCGATCCAGGGCAGCAACTGGGCAGGCAACACTCAGGTGATGTCTGCGGCATTCAATTCCTATCTGATATGGCGCCTGTTCCCTGACCAGGTCGATCCTGAGAACATCCTCAAGGGTCTGAACTACATTTTCGGATGCCACCCTTACAGCAACGTGTCATTCATCACCGCTGTCGGCGTGAATACGAAAAAGGCCGCGTACGGCAATAACAGGGCAGACTATACAGTCATTCCTGGTGGAGTTGTTCCGGGCCTTATCGTGAAGAATCCAGACTTCCTCGAAAACAAGGACGACTACCCGTTCCTCTGGGGCGAGAACGAATGCTGCATCAATTCGGTGCCTAACTTCGTCATGCTCGACCTCGCTTGTGAACAGGTAGCAGCAAGTATCAACTAAAACTTCCGGGTCAGACGCATCCCGTCAAGGGTTGCGGTGTTGACGTCGATATTCATATTCTCATCCTCGGGTTCATAGGTGATTTCCACCTTGTGGGTTCCGGGGGTGAGTTTTACTATATGGGTGTTGCTGTATTTCCAGATGAGAGGAAGGCCTTCGCCACATTGTGCAAGTGCGAGAGTGCCGATTCTCTGACCATCGATCCAGAGTGTCCTGACGCAGCATTTGTTCTCATATTCGATCTTGCCGTTCATGTTGGTGTAGTGGAACTCTATGGCGTAGTCGCCCTCTTCCTCAACCTTGGCGGTGGTTGTGAATGTGCCGGAATCCCGGGTGAGGACTGTCTCCTTGAAACTTACCTCGATGGCCTTGCCGAAATCGACAGGCTCGGATGCGAACGAGCTGTATCCATCGGCACCATTGGCAATTACCTGATACTGACCAGGTTTGGTGACAACGAAGGATGGCTCGGTGACTTTCCCGACCTCTTTGCCGTCACGGAGAACTGTGTAGGATTCGCATTCCACTGCGTTCCAGTCAAGGTTTTGTCTGTCTGCCGTGCAGACCGGTGTGTCAGGAGAATAAGTGTTCTCGACCAAATTGATGGCGTCGGAGCCGGCCTTGCCGTTCATCACGATTGTGACAGTGTGGCGTCCTGTCATGTCTGCAGGAATGAATGGCTCGCTGGACTTGCCGTCGATCTTGAAAGAGCGTATTCCCGAACCGGAACCGGACAATTCGATGTCAAGGATGCAGTTTCTGTATTTCACGCCTGTGAGAGATCTTTCCCCGGCCATCGCTTTCGGAACGAACGGTGTGAAGTGGATGCCGTCAAGCTCGTACTGCATGCCGAACAGGATGGAGTATACTGAACTGATGCAGCCCGAGATGCTCCAGAGCATGTTGGATGAGTTGACCTCCGTGCCCTGCCAGTTGCCGTCGTAGATGACCACATTCTCCTTGTTGGTCAGGAATGTGGCGGCCATTCTGTAGATGGATGCCATGCCGTGCATTACACCGGCCTCGTTGCCGGCCTTTGCGCATGCCTTCATCCAGAAGGTCTGGACAAAAGGCCACATTGCATCATTGTGATATGGCGGAATGCCCTGGATCTGAGGGAAGAAGCAGCTTGCACCCCAGCTCTGCTGAGGCATGGATGCGCAGATTGTCTGTGCCTGCTCGTCGGATGCGATGCCGAAGAGGATGGAAAGGGCCTCGCCGAGGGTCTCGCTGCGAGGGGACACAATCTGTGAATGTCTTCCATACAGATACTGGGCGTAGAATCCCTTGTCTGCCATCCAGAGTCTGTCGTTGATGCCGTCCTTGATCTTCTGGGCGTATGATTCGTATTCGGCGGCTTTCTCTTCCGATCCGAGCATCTTCTCCATCTGGGCGAGAATGCCGAGCGCGCGGTAGTGGACGCACTCCGTGCCGAGACATTCGCTGCTGTATATGTCCACAGGGTTCATCCAGAGAGGGTATTCCTGCTTTCTCCAGTCAAGGAACGAGGACTCTCCCTTCATCATTCCGGTCTCCGGGTTGAACACGACCTTGATGTCGGCGTCGATGGAGCGCTTGATGACAGGGTAGATGGTCTCCAGCCATTCCCGGTCACCGGTTACCTTGTAGAGTTCCCATGCACCGAACACCCATGTCATGCGGTCTGTCGAGCAAGGCCAGCTTCCGCCTGTACCTGTGTCCTGGATGATCTTGCCGTTGCGGTCGATCTTGCATTTGAGGCTGATCATCGCTGCCCTTGTCTGCATGTGGGACATCGCGAGCAGGGTGCTGTAATTGACGTCCCTTGTCCATACACCGCTCCAGCTCTTTCCTGTACGCAGGGTAGAGTCCGGTTCCACAAGGTTGATGCACTCCTCAAGTGCAAGTTTGTGGACAGCCTCTTCAAGGACAGTCGGA
The DNA here is from genome assembly GCA_045599265.1 of Candidatus Cryptobacteroides sp. Classification (GTDB taxonomy): domain Bacteria; phylum Bacteroidota; class Bacteroidia; order Bacteroidales; family UBA932; genus Cryptobacteroides. Next base: position 13,576 of record JAZRVQ010000072.1, read on the forward strand.
GCCTTGTAATCGGCAAACTGCGAGAGGTCCCTGCTCAGATGCCACTGACCGTTGTCGTACTCGCTCTCAGGATACTCGGATATGAGTGTCTCGGAGTCCTGCGCCCATGCCTTGTAGCCGTCATTTATGTAGATGATGCTGTCTCCCTTCCAGACATAATTGTCTGTCGTGTAGATTGTTCTGTCGGTGTTTCCGCACCCTGCCGCAATCAGGGCAGTGCAGATGAGGAGGGATTTTGTTTTCATTTATGGTTGATTAGTCTAGTAGATTTCGTGCTGCATGCCGAGATATTCGTCGAACAGTTCGAGGCATTCCTTCCTGCAGGTCTCGACGAGATAGTCCTCAAGCTTTTCGCGACCTCCGAAGATGCCGTCGAACTTGTCATCCCTGAACCCGATGCGGCCGTTGTCCTCGATGGTGCATCCGTAATATATCTTGCTGATATTGGCCCACATGCATGCGCACAGACACATGTGGCAAGGCTCGCCTGTCGTGTAGATTTCGCACCCGCTCAGGTCGAATGTGCCGAGATTGCCACAAGCATCCCTGATTGCGGCCACCTCGCCGTGGCAGGTAGGGTCATTGTTTTTGAGCACCTTGTTGTGTCCGCGTCCGACGACCTCGCCGTCCTTGACGATCACCGAACCGAACGGACCGCCGTGTCCGGCCTTGATTCCTTTTCTGGCCTCTTCGATGGCCATTTTCATATAATCTTTGTTTTCCATATTTAAGAATCTGTTTTGGCAAAGTTAATCATTTATTCTTATTTTTGCCGTGAAAACGGAGTAATGGCAGAAAAGGAGATAAAATGCGGTTCATACGGCAGGTGCGGAGCCTGTCAGATGCTCTCTTTCTCATATCCGGAGCAACTGGTCCGAAAGAAGGCCTTTGTGGAGGACGCGTTCAGGGCCAAGGGGATACGTATCAAGGTCAATGAAGTGGCGGGTATGGCCGTTCCGTACAATTACCGCAACAAGGTCATCACGTATGTCAGTTCGGACAAGGGCCGCATCCGTCTTGGAATGTATGAGGAGTCATCCCACAAGGTTGTGCCGGTACAGGACTGTGCCCTGCAGAACGTTACCCTCAACACCATCCTGAACTCCATCCGTGAGGAACTTGACCGCCTCAAAATCAGGGCTGACGGGTATGGGGGAGTGCTCAAGAACATCCTTCTGCGCATCGGGGTCAAGACCGGGCAAGTACTGGTCGTGTTCGTCACTTCCGAAGAGATGTTCCACGGCAGGAACGACCTTGTCAAGAGGCTGACCGCACGCCATCCCGAGATCCGGACCATCATTCAGAATATCAATCCGCGCAATACCAGCGTTGTGCTGGGAGACAGGGAAAGGGTGCTGTACGGGACCGGTTTCATCTGTGACAGACTGTTTGGCAACAGTTTCAAGATCAGCGCGAAATCGTTCTATCAGGTCAATCCGGAGCAGATGGAAGTCCTTTATTCGACCGCGCTCGGCCTGGCCGCCATCAAGGACACCGACATTGTTCTGGACGCGTATTGCGGGATAGGCACAATCGGCATCACGGCGGCCTCCAAGGCCGGAAAGGTGATAGGAGTCGAGGTCAACCGGGATGCAGTCATGGACGCGATCAGCAATTCAAGATACAACCATATCGACAACACCAGGTTCTATTGCGACGATGCCGGACGGTTCATGTCCTGCTTTGACGGCCATGTGGATGTGCTGGTCATCGACCCTCCACGCAGCGGCTGTGACGCTGCATTCATCAAGGCCATAAAGGAACTCCAGCCACGCAAGATTGTCTATATCAGCTGCAATCCTGTGACCCAGGCCGACGACATCTCACGTCTGACCGGCATCTATAAAGTCAGCGAGGCATATCCGGTGGATATGTTCCCGCATACTTCTCATATTGAAAACGTGGTCCTGCTCAGCATCAGTAGACTTTGACCTCAATTCCGTCAGAGCCTTCGTACACTCTGCATTGTGACTGAAATGTTGTTCCGTAGGTAGATTGGAATTTGCTGACAGTCATCTGGTCTATCATCATGCTTCCATCTCCATCAATTCCGTCGTAGGAAGGGTTGCTTGGAACCGGTATTTCAGAGGTGTAGATATTCGCGTAAATGTATGGCTTTGGAATGTAGAAGATGAACGGTCCTACTGTGGTGCAGCCTTCCTTCGGAACCATCTCTACTATCGTGCAGCATGATATCTGTATGTCGTTGTAGCTGAAGGTTCTCACGTAAAAATCATCACTGTTCCCGGCTAATGCTGGCCTTGCATTTTGGACAGTGTCAGTCTGTTTGTTGCCCATATTGTCCATATAGCAGATAATATAGTCGAAATACTCCAGACTTGATGAATGGATAGGAACAAGGATGGTCAAGTCAACTTGATGAGTGACTGGTTGCTTGTCTATGTCAGGGCTGACGCTGCAGTTCCATGTCAGAAGTATGCAGGCGAGACTTGCCATAAAAAGATATATATAGTTTTTCATTATCGAAGCTATTTTTTCATGATTGAAGGATAGCGACGGCCTCGTCGACGGTGAGAGCGTCATTGATGTTGAATGAGCCTGTCGCAGTACGGCAGAGAGCATTGAGGAATGCTCCGGAGCCGAGCGCTTCGCCCAGGTCGCGGGCGAAAGACCTTATGTAAGTGCCTTTGCTGCAGGCGATTCTGACTGATGCGTGCGGCAGCGAAAGGTCGTCCGATGCAACATTGATTCTTGATGAAGCGGTCTTGGCCGGTGATTTGTCGCCCGGTGAGGCGGTGCCGTCTGACGCCTCACTTTGTTCGGCCCCACCGCGAGCGGTCCCCCCTCTTATGATGCCGAGGGTGGCACAGTCTTCCGGCACCGCCTCACCGGGCTGACAAGCGGCAATAGAGAATTCCTCCAACTTGCAGCTGTCGATGCGGATGCGTGCGGCCCGGATGATGTCGTCAGGGATAGGCAGACCTGCCTTGAATGCCTTCCTGGCCATCTCGTAGGCACGGACTCCGTCGATGGACTTGGCACTGAAAAGGGGAGCGACCTGGTCCTGCTCACCCACAAATCCGGTCAGAGCCTTTTCCACGCCTTCCCGTGTAATGTGCTCGTGCGGGAAGCGTGCGTCGATGTCCTTTTCGAGGTCGAACGACGGTGTCGTGGCCCCGAAGGTGATACCTGCCAGATATTCCTTGTCATGCCGCTGGAACTCCTCGGCAAGCTTCGTTGCATTGCCGATGCAGACGAGCAGCACGCCCGTTGCCAGCGGGTCCAGAGTCCCTGCGTGCCCGACCTTCAGGTTTTTCTTTCCGAAATGACGGCATGCGGCAAATTTGACCTTGCGGATCACATCGGCCGATGTCCATCTGTACGGTTTGTCTATGACAAAGACGATTCCTCCCGGATAGTCTTCAATGCTGCCCGAGAGGATGTCGTTTTTATGTGGTATGCAGATACTCATCAAAGAGGTATCTTGTCGATTCTGCGCTGGTGGCGGCCACCCTCGAAGTTCTCTCCGAGCCATGTGTCAATCATCTCCAGAACGGTTTCGATGCTGGCGAAACGGGCGGGCATGACAAGTACGTTGGCATTGTTGTGCTGCTTGACCAGCGCGGCGATTTCCTTGTTCCAGGCCAGTCCGGCACGTATTCCCGGATGGTGGTTGAGGGTGATGGCCATGCCGTTGCCGGTGCCGCACAGAGCGATGCCGAGATCCACTTCACCCTTCTCGACCGCAAATGCCAGCGGATGTGCCACGTCGGCGTAATCCATACTCTCGGTTGTGTCGGTGCCGAAATTCACCATCTCATATCCACGCTCTGAAAGCACGCGGATGATCTCTGACTTGTATTCCACGCCTGCGTGGTCACTGCATATCGCGATTTTCATTTTTATGAATATAAAAATTTCCTATTTCTTCTTCTGGCCGTAGTAGGCGTTGGGGCCATGCTTGCGGCTGAAATGCTTCTCGATCAGGAGCGGATTCATCGTGAGGTCAGGATTGACTCCGTAGGCGATGTAGGCCATCTTGGCCACCTGTTCCATCACAACGGCGTTGTGGACTGCATTGTCAGCGTCTTTGCCCCATGCAAACGGTCCGTGGTTCTTGACCAGCACGCCCGGTGTGTGGACAGGATTGAGTCCCTCGAAGCGCTTTACAATGACATTGCCGGTCTCGAGTTCGTACTGTCCCATCACTTCCTCGCGGGTCATGTCGGCTGTGCATGGAATTGCGTCATGGAAATAATCTGCGTGTGTGGTGCCGATGTTCGGGATGTCGCAGCCTGCCTGCGCCCATGCCGTAGCGAATGTGCTGTGTGTGTGCACGACACCGCCAATTTCAGGGAATGCCTTGTAGAGCACCAGATGGGTAGGGGTGTCGGATGATGGACGCAGGTCGCCTTCGACGACATTGCCTTCAAGGTCCACAACCACCATGTCCGATGCCTTCATGGTGTCATAATCCACACCGCTCGGCTTGATGACCACCAGGCCGCTTTCGCGGTCAATGCCGGACACGTTGCCCCATGTGAATATCACGAGCCCGTGCTTTACAAGGTCGAGGTTGGCACGGAAAACCTTCTCTTTGAGTGCTTCTAACATAACTTTGCCTTTATGTTCCCGATACGTCTGCTGAATTCGTCCTTGCCGATGAGGATGACGATGTCGGCGATGCCAAGACCTGATGATGCGCCCACGAGAGCGAGTCTGAGACAGTTCATCACCTTGCCCATCGGCCACTCGTTGCCGCGGATATATTCCTCGAGAGGCACCTCGATGGCCTCTTTGGTCCACTGCCCGTCATAGTTCATGATAAAGTCCGCAACCTTGAATGCAAGTTCGCAGTTCTCCGGTTTCCAGAATTTTGCGACGTCCTTCTCGGCATATTCAGCCGGTGCGACGAAAAGATATGATGCAATGTCCCAGAAATCAGCCACGAATGTTGCGCGCTCCTTGATCAGTGCCACGACCTTGAGGACATAGTCATAATCAGGGTCGGTGATGCCGTGCTCTGCAAGAACAGGCAGGAACGCGTCTGCAAGTGACTCGTCAGAACGTTTGCGCAGATATTCCTTGTTGTACCATTTTGCCTTGTCAGGATTGAACTTGGCACCGGCCTTCTGGACGTGGTCCATCGAGAATGCCTGCACGAGTTCGTCCATCGTGAACATTTCCTGGTCGTTGCCCGGATTCCAGCCCAGCATTGCCAGCATGTTCACGAATGCCTCAGGGAAGTAGCCGTCCTCACGGTAACCGTGTGACATCTCGCCCTCGGCGTTGACCCATTTGAGAGGGAATACAGGGAAGCCCATCTTGTCGCCGTCGCGCTTGCTGAGCTTGCCGTTGCCGACAGGTTTGAGAAGAAGGGAAAGGTGTGCAAACCTCGGCATTGTGTCCTGCCAGCCGAAAGCCTGGTAGAGCAGGTAGTGCAGAGGCAGTGACGGGAGCCATTCCTCGCCGCGGATGACCTCTGTGATCTCCATGAGGTGGTCGTCCACGATGTTGGCGAGGTGATAGGTCGGCAGTTCGTCAGCCCTCTTCCAGAGCACCTTGTCATCGAGTGTGTCGGTGTTGACCTCGACATGGCCGCGGATCATGTCGTCCATCTTGACGATGGTGTTCTCAGGCATCTTGAACCTAACTGTCCAGTCTGTGCGCTCTTCGAGGAGAGGTCTCCACTCTGCCTCCGGCATTGAAAGGGAGTTGCGCAGACCCATCCTGGTGGTCTGGTTGTATATGAATGTCTCACCCTTGCTCTCGCATGCCTCGCGTGCGGCATTGAGCTCCTCGGCTGTGTCGAATGCATAGTATGCAAAGCCTTTCTCCACAAGTTCCTCTGCATATTTGCGGTATATGCCGCGTCTTTGGCTCTGGCGGTATGGTGCGTGCGGATGCTTCGGGGAAGCAAGCTCCACGACCTTGCCGTTCTCGTCCACGCCTTCGTCGGGGATGATTCCGCACCAGTTGAGAGCCTCAATGATATACTGCTCGGCTCCCGGAACGAAACGGTGGGAGTCAGTGTCCTCGATTCTGATGATGAAATCGCCGCCGTGCTGCTTGGCGAACAGGTAGTTGTAAAGCGCTGTCCTCACACCGCCCATGTGGAGCGGACCTGTAGGTGATGGTGCAAAACGCACCCTTGTTCTTCTTTCCATATAGTGATTTTATTTGTTTTCAAGTTTGCGTGTGGATCTGCTCAAGGCTGATTCCTGCTCGAGTGTCTTGAAGTCTGCGCCCGGAAGCACACAGAGGTCAGGCTTCTCGCCTTCGAGGAAGTGGAACTTGCGGTTCTGCTGTGACCCGTGGCCCATGTTTGTGATGCCGACACCTTCGAGCGCAATCTCTTCTCCCACCTTGTCCGGATTGAATTCCCAGTCCTCGTCAAGGAAGATGATGCTGCCTTCATTGAAATTGATGGCGCCTTCGAGCATTCCCATCCTGATGCCTGTCGCGATTATGGTTATCTGGACCTTGTCTCCGAAAGACGGGTCTGTCTCATAGACGATGCCCCTCTTGAACCGGTTGGCCTTGCCCAGATATTTGGCGACTTCCTCGTCTATCGTCTTGAGGTCGCAGCCCTTGATGCCCTGCTCGTTGTAGCCGACGGTGATGTTGATGAGTGCGTTCTTGGCGGTTGTCGGGTCGAATGCGAGCAGGAGAGGGGATGACATCGCACCCTCTACGGCATCCTTGATGCGGTTCTTGCCCGAACCGGTTCCGTTGCCCATCAGGGCAAGCCCGCTGTTGCGCATCATCGTCTGGACATCCTGGAAATCGACGTTGATATATCCAGGCTTCGTGATGATCTCGATTATTGACTTGACGGCTGTGGCAAGCACCTCATCTGTCTTCGGGAAGGCCTCCTGGAGCAGAAGGTCTCCGTATATCTCGAGGATTTTCTCATTGTCGATGACAAGAAGGCAGTCAACGTTCTGCTTGAGCTCGTTGATTCCGTCGATGGCCTTTGTATATGAGCCGTTGCCTTCGTTCTTGAAAGGAATGGTCACGACAGCGACCGTGAGTATGCCTGTGTCCTTGGCAATCTTGGCGATTACAGGGGCAGCGCCGGTTCCTGTGCCGCCGCCCATGCCGGCTGTTATGAACAGCATCTGTGTGCCTGTGCCGACAATCTTCTCCTCAATCTCTTTCTGTGCTGCAATGGCGCAGTTGCGTCCCTTTGTAGGGTCCGTGCCTGCTCCCAGACCCTGTCCCATCTGTATCTTGACCGGGACCGGGCTCTTTTCGAGGACCTGCTTGTCGGTATTGCAGACAATGAATGCACAGCCCTTGATCTTCTGGTTGTACATGTATGCCACAGCGTTGCATCCGCCTCCGCCGACGCCTATTATCTTGATGATTGAATTCTCCGGAATCCAGTCCGATGGTGTGATCATATCGATATTGTCATCCATATATTGTCCTCCCTGTTATACTTCTTCGTCCTTGAAAATGTTGGTCATGACCTTGCTGGTCCAGTCCGCTTTCTGCTCTTCGGCCTTTTCCCGCGTCGCTTTTGCTTCTTCTTCGGCCTTCTTCCGTGCGGCTTCGCGATCGCGCTTCTCTTTCTCCTCACGTTTTTTGATTTCCTTCCTCTCCTGCTCTTTCTTCTGCTTCAGTCTGTATCTTTCGAAGATTCCGAGTTTCTCCTCCTTGCCTCCGAAAAGTTCGTCTTCCTTGCCTTTCTTTGCCGGTTCCGGAGCGACTTCGACCTTCGGGGTATCTTCGTAAACAACCTCTACAGGGGCCTGCTCGACTGCCGGCTCTTCAACCTTGACCTGTGGCTCAGGCTTTGCGGTGACAACTTTCTTGACTTCCGCTTTCTTCTCTTCCTTGACGACAGGTTTCACCACTTCGTCTGCCGGGCATGTGTAGCTGACTTCAGAGTCTTCACGTGCAGCGAGCAGGATGCCGATGCATGTTGTGGCCGATGTGTCATGCACGCCGTCGCTGCTGCCTGCCATCGAGAATACTGGTCTCGGATATCCAAGTTTGACCGTCAGACCTGACAGGTCCTGGAAAAGATTGCAGCAGTTGCCCAGGTTGGCACCGCCTCCTGTGATGATGATTCCGTTGCGGAGACTGTCGGCAAATCCACTCTCCTGAATCTGGTACAGCACAGCCTCGATGATTTCGGTCATCCTGGCCGTGATGACCTCGGACAGGAATTTCGCTGTGAACCTCTTGTCATTGCCGCCAGCGGTCCTGACCTGTATGGTCTTTTCAGAAAGTGTCTGGAGCTTGGAAGGGATGCATACGCCGTAACCTTTCTTGATGTTTTCGGCGAGCTTCCAGGATATTCCGCACTCCTGCTTGATGTCTTCGGTAATGGATTTGCCTCCGAACGGTATGGAAGCATAATAGCGCATCAGGCCTCCCTGGTAGATTGTCACGGATGTAGTGCCGCCTCCAAGGTCGACGAGGGCGACTCCTCCGTCCATTTCCGAACGGTCAAGGACAGCCTTCGCCGTAGTGTCGGCAGTGAAGAATTTCTTGCTGGCGGTTGTGGACAGCTTGTTGAATGCGGAGTCGATTCTCCTGAGAGACTGCTTCTTGCCTATGAAGATCTTGAAGTTGCCTTCCAGTTCCTCTCTCTCCAGTCCGATGATGTCTTCTTCCATAATCTGGAATTCCTCTCCGTCGGAGTATGACTGCGCGATGATTCCATAGACTACGTCATTGTCTTCAAGATCTTCGCTGCAATTGCCGCGCACGATGTCCATCAGCGCCTTGATGTCTTCATCGGTGATGGCAGTGTCCGGGTCGCGCGAGATTCTTGCCTGGCTGGTTATCTGCTTGATATAGTATTTAGGCATGCAGACTGCTGCGTACATGATCTTGATGCCGAGGGCATCCTCCGCTTCCGCGATGGCTTGGCCAATTGCCTCGGCAGATAATTTCTCGTTGTACACCGCGCTTCTGTCAATGCCGTTCGAAGCATGCTCTCTGTAATAGATCACCCTGAGGTCTTTCCCCTCCACTCTGGCCACCGCGAGCGCTATTTTCGATGTGCCAAGGTCAATCGCTACAATGTTCCGTTCTTCCATATATCGTTCTCTTAGAATCATTTTAAAACAGGTTCTTCATTTTCTGCATACCAACTGGCCGTCAAACTTCAGGTTGACGGTCGAATAATAACCGTCTCCTTTTGCCGGAAGCACTGTGGAGTAGTAGTGCTCCAGCATCTTGAATTTGTTTCCGACGTTGCATGGTTGTCCGAAAAGGATTTTCTCGCTGCCCCTGGCCGGAATGAGGGTGATGTCTCCGTTCCCGTCCGCTGTCAGTGTGAAATATTCCGGCTTCCACACCTTGCTTTCCTTGATGAATGTGGTGAGGGCAATGGCCCTTTGGATCCATACCGGATCTTTGGGCAGTATACCCTCAAATGTCGGCACATCGGCCGTGAAAGCCTGCTGGAGCGGCATTTCAAGCCCGATATCGTCAATGTAGAACCCCTCTTCACCGGCAACGAACCTGATGACAGGCCTTCTCTGGCTCACCACGACGTTCAGGGCGCTGTCCCTGGTGACGTACGCATCGCAGGTCCTGACCGCGCTGTGTGCGAGCACGGCCTCTTCGATGCCGATCATGTCCAGACTGTCCAGTTTGCGTCCCATGAACTCGCCGTATCCGGTTTCGATTGCGTCCATTATCTCATTCTCGCCCACAAATCCCAGCCGGGTGCTGTCAGACACGATGACATTCAGCTTGGCGCAGTACAGCCCGCTGCGTGCCCTTTCGCCTGACCGGTATGCGAAAAAGCAAGCTGTCGCGAATGCTGCTGCGGCAAGTGTCAGCAATGTATGTCTGACCCAGGTCTTCATCGTCCCAAACGTTTGTTGAGCATCTGTGTCACAGGCTCGATGAACCTGTCGATGTTGCCTGCTCCGAATGTTATCAATGTGTCGACGGGCTCCTTTTCGAGGTAGTCCATCAGTTCTTCTTTCTTGATGAGAATCTTTTCCGGAGCGGTCACGTCCTTGAAGATGATCTCTGAGGTGACGCCCGGGATTGGCTCCTCCCTTGCCGGGTATATGTCCAGAAGGATGAGCTTGTCCACTGCACTCAGGGCCTTTGCGAATTCCGGTGCAAAGTCTCTTGTGCGGGTGTAGAGGTGAGGCTGGAAAATCGCGGTGAGTTTCCTGCCCGGGAATATGTCGCGCATCGAACTGATGGCTGTCGCGATCTCGTTCGGATGGTGTGCGTAATCATCAATGTATGAACATCCCGGTACATTGACATGGATGTCGAATCTTCTCTTCACGCCACGGAATGTAGCGATGGCCTTGCGGACATCTTCGGGGGCGATCCCGTTTATGAGGGCGACTGCCGCCGCAGCGACGCTGTTCTCCACATTGACCCAGCCGGGCACGCCGCACACGCACTGCTCCACGCAGCCTTCCGGCCATACAATGTCGAAATGGAAATATCCGCACTCGTCCACGCTGATGTTCTCTGCATGGAAATCGGCCCGCTTGTCATCGTATGAATAGGTCAGGATGCGTGCCTTTGTGTCCTTCCCGCTTACAGGGAGTCCATATTTCTTGATCACGGTGCCGCTGACCTGCGATGCGAATGCCCTGAAGGCCTCATGCACGTGCTCGATATCGTTGTAGATGTCAAGATGGTCGGCGTCCATCGCCGTGATGACTGCAGTGGCAGGGAAGAGCTGCAGGAACGACCTGTCGAACTCGTCTGCCTCGGCCACTATCACCGGGTTCCCGCTGATGAGCAGGTTGGTGTCATAGTTCTTGCTGATACCGCCCAGGAATGCAGAACATCCCGCGCCGCTTTCTGTGAAGATGTGTGCCAGAAGAGTGCTTGTGGTGGTCTTGCCGTGTGTGCCGGACACGGCCAGGCATTTCTGTCCCCCGGCAATCTCACCGAGCATGCGGGAACGCTTGATGACGCGGTAACCGTTCCGGTTGACATACACAAGCTCGCCCATATCCTTCGGGATGGCCGGTGTGTACACGACCAGCGTGTTCTCCACGTCTTTCGGGACAAAGTCCACATTGTCCTCGTAATGGACGGCGATGCCTTCCGCTTCAAGGGCGCGGGTCAGGTCAGACGGGGTCCTGTCATACCCGGAGACGGCATAACCCTTTGCTTTGTAATATCTTGCGATGGCGCTCATTCCGATACCGCCAATCCCTATGAAATAAATGTTTTTGTACATTTCCAAGAACAGGTTCTAAATAAGTTTGTAGATTTCGTCCGCAATCGTGGCGGCTGCATCAGTCTTTGCCATCTTGTGTGCATTGGCCTCTATTGCGGCAATGCGCTCCGGGTCGTGGATCAGGTCCATGGCCAGCGGCAGAAGCGCCTCAGGAGCCTCGGCGTCCTTGACGAGAAGGGCGGCGTCCTTGCGTACAAGTGCCATTGCATTGTGGGTCTGATGGTCTTCCGTCACGTTCGGTGAAGGTACGAATATGGCTGCCTTGGCCGCTGCGCATATCTCGGATACCGAACTTGCCCCGGAACGTGAAATCATCACGTCCGCCATCGCATATGCAAGGTCCATTCTGGCAATGAAGTCGGTATGGTGCACATTCGGGGTGTCGTGAAGGGCCATGAACTCATCCACGTCGTTCTTGTAATATTTGCCGCACTGCCAGAGCACCTCGACATCTTCGCCGCCTTTGCAGCCGTCAGCGATCCACTGTTTCATGGACTCGTTGAGGGTCTTGCATCCGAGACTTCCTCCGACTACGAGGAGATGCTTCTTGTCAGGATTAAGTCTGTAGAATCTGTATGCCTCCCCGCGGCTTTCAGGGGTGGACGGGACTATCTCGCTGCGGATAGGGTTGCCGCTGAGGACAATCCTGTCGGCAGGGAAGAATCTTTCCATGCCTTCGAATGCCACGCATATCTTCTTTGCCTTCTTGCCGAGAATCTTGTTGGAAAGGCCTGCGAAACCGTTCTGCTCCTGGATTAGGGTAGGGATGCGAAGGCTCTGCGCCGCCCAGAGAAGGGGAGCGCTGCAATATCCGCCCACGCCGATGGCTATGTCCGGCTTGAACTCGCGGATGATGCTCTTTGCCTTGCGGATTCCCTTCCAGTATTTGAATGGCAGCAGCAGGTTGCTCGGGCTAAGGCTTCTCTTGAGTCCGGCCACCTGCAGACCGTATATCTTGTACCCCGCTGCGGGCACTTTCTCCATTTCCATCCTTCCTTCCGCGCCGACAAATATGATCTCGGTCTCAGGGTTGAGTTCCCTGAGCTTGTTTGCGATGGACAGGGCCGGGAAAATGTGTCCCCCGGTGCCGCCTCCGCTTATGATTGCACGTATTGGTCTGTATTCCATGTCGCTGTTATTTTTCTGTGTCCAGATTGTTCAGGTCGTTCATGCTGTCGGCTATCTCGTCACCGGTCGAAGGTATCTCCTCCGGCAGGATGTCAGGAGCCTCGGCAGCCTCTTTCTCCATTTTCTGCTTGACCATCTTGCTGATGGACAGCAGCACTCCGAATGCAAGGTAGAACATCATGAGAGAACTCTTTCCCTCGCTTATGATTGGCAGGGTCTGTCCTGTGATAGGCATCAGACCCACATTGATCATCATGTGCATTATACCCTGGCCGCTGATGAGGATGGTGAGTCCCCCGACGGCCGTGCGGGCATAGACATTCGAACAGTTCATCGCTATCCTCGACCCCCTGGCGAGCAGGCTGACAAAGAGTATGAGGATGAGGATTGCACCCCAGAGACCGTATTCCTCGATGATGAACGAATACATATAGTCACCGAAAATAAGCGGCACACGGTATTTCTGAGTGCTCTTGCCCGGTCCTTTTCCGAGCAGCCCCCCTTCCTTGATGGCAATCTTGGCACCCTCTGTCTGGACATATTTGTCGGCGATGTCCCTTATCTTGTCAGGGTCTCCTTCGGCGAGTTCCAGCTGTTCCTGCACCGAAAGGTTCTCGCCCACGCGCTTAAGTCTGGTGGAGGCCGTGCCGAAACGTCCGTACACCTTGCCCAGTGTCTTATAGAACTTCTCGCCAGCGGTCAGTTCGGAACTTCTTGCGTCAGCGATCCTGTCCTTGTCCTCGTCGCTGAATCCGGCTCCGGCGATCCCGTACAGACCCCATCCGGCTGCGAACAGAGTCACTATGATTCCAACATAAATGGCAAGATATTTCCACGGAAAACCTCCGATGAACAGTGTCGTGAAAAGGATGACACCCACAAACAGCACGGTGGAGACGCTGCCGGAAATGAGTCCGATGCAGACCAGACAGACCGGAATGAAAATATATATTATTCCAAGCCAGAAAGGCTTGTCCACCCATTTGAACCTGTCGTGACGGGCTATCTTCCTTGCCAGGCCGAACCCCATGTCCATACGTTCCCCATTGACATTCTTGACATTATAGTTCTTCCAGGCATGCACTGCCCAGGACAGGTAGAGGATCATCATCACTTTGACCACTTCGAAGACGTGGAGCTGGATCTTGCCTGCTATGAACAGTGTGCGCCAGGCGCTGTTGATGTACTGCGCCCTGATGAACACGTACTGATCTTTAGGGACATCGGCGTTGATGTGCATGAACAGCGGGATGAGCAGCGACATCGATATGAGGAAGCCGAACTGCGACAGGACACGGAACAGTCTGATGGTCGGCATGAAATAGCAGACCAGAAGGATTCCGAACCCGAATGCGACCATGTACAGCTGTTCGACGAACACGTCCATGCGGTCCTTGCTGCCTTCATTGACAGCCGTGTCCATGCTTGTGGAGGAAAAGAGCGCGATAGTGGAGAACAGGGTGAGGAGGATGACGATCATCCAGATCACCTTGTCGCCTTTCATCCTGTCAAGCCAGGACCACCAAATGCTCTGTTCCTTCTTTGCCATATGCTACAGATTTCTTACTGCGTCCTTGAACTGTCTGCCGCGGTCTTCGTAGCTCTTGAAGAGGTCGAAGCTTGCGCAGCAAGGGGAGAGGAGCACAACGTCGCCTGCCTGTGCGAACTTTGCAGAGGCCTTGACTGCGTCTGCTGCTGACAGGGTGTCGACCATGTTCTCCTTGCCTACTATGCCCTCGAAAGCGGCGTGTATCTTGGCGTTGTCGATGCCGAGGCAGACGATGGCCTTCACCTTGTCCTTGACAAGCTGGTTCAGGACGCTGTAGTCATTGCCCTTGTCCTTTCCGCCCACAATCCAGACAATTGGTTGCCTCTGGCATTCGAGTGCATACCATGCAGCGTCCACGTTGGTCGCCTTGGAATCGTTGATATAGAGGACGTCCTTGATGCTGAGGACTTTCTCGAGTCTGTGCTCGACTGCCTGGAAGGTCGAGAGGCTCTTTCGGATGGTGTCATTGTCGATGTCCATCACCTTGCCTGCGATGGCGGCTGCCATGGAGTTGTAAACATTGTGCTTGCCTCCAAGAGCCAGCTCGTTGAGGTACATGTCGCACTCCTCCTCGCCGACCTTGACGATCATCTTGTCTTCACGGACAAACGCTCCCTGAGGCACTTCGTTCTTCTGCGTGAACGGAAGGGCCTTTGCACGGAGGATGATCTTGTCCAGATGGTTGATCGTGATCTCGTCGTCAGAACAGAAGATGAAGCAGTCATCTTCCTTCATGTTGCGTGTGATGCGGAATTTGGCCTTGACATAGTTTTCCATCTTGTGGTCGTAGCGGTCAAGATGGTCAGGTGTTATGTTGGTGATGATGGCTATGTCGGCCTTGAAGTCATACACATTGTCAAGCTGGAAACTGCTGAGCTCCAGTACATAATAATCGAAATGCTCGGTAGCGACCTGGAGGGCGTAACTCTTTCCGATATTGCCGCCGAGACCGACGTTCAGACCGGCGTTCTGGAGAAGATAATATATCAGCGAGGTCGTGGTGGTCTTGCCGTTGCTTCCTGTGATACAGATCTTCTTCGCAGTGTCATAGCGGCCTGCGAACTCTATCTCGGAGATGATGTGGATGCCCTGCTGCTCGGCTTTCTTCACCATCGGAGCCGTGCAAGGAATGCCCGGACTCTTGATGATCTCGCCTGCATTGAGGATGAGATCCTCGGTATGACCGCCCTGCTCGTACGGAATGCCCCATCTGTCAAGGACCTCGACGTACTTGTCGGCGATGTTCCCCATGTCGGAGAGGAACACGTCAAAACCTTTCACCTTTGCGAGCACTGCAGAACCCACACCGGATTCGCCGCCGCCCAATACTACGACCCTGTTGTTCATATATCTGTGTGTTATCTGATCTTCAACATTGCAAGTGTGGCAACAGCCAGTATTATCCCCACAATCCAGAACCTGCTGACAATCTTTGATTCAGGATGTGCCTTGACAGGGGACTGGATAAGGGCCGGGATGCCTTCTTTCTGGAAATGGTGGTGCAGAGGCGTCATCTTGAAGATGCGTCTGCCTTCGCCGTATTTCTTCTTTGTTTTCTTGAAATATGCCCTCTGCATGATCACGGACAGTGACTCGACGAGGAAAATGCCGCAGAGCACAGGGAGAAGCAGTTCCTTGCGGATAAGCACTGCGCTGACTCCGAGGATTCCGCCGAGAGCGAGACTGCCGGTGTCTCCCATGAACACCTGTGCCGGGAATGAGTTGTACCACAGGAACCCGATCAGCGCTCCGACCAGTGCTCCCATGAACACGAATATCTCTCCGGTGCCGGGAAGGTACATGATATTGAGGTAGCCTGCATTGACTGAGTTGCCGCCAAGCCATGCAAATATACCGATGACGACGCCCACAATGGCGGTCGTTCCGGCAGTGAGTCCGTCCATGCCGTCAGCCAGGTTGGTGCCGTTGGAGCATGCAAGGATGACGAATATGATCATTATCATGTAGATGCCCCATGTGCAGTACACGCCCATCTGTCCCTTGAACGGTGAGAGCCATGAATAGTCGAACTCATGCGCCTTCACGAACGGGATTGTGGTGACGAGTCTGTGTGTGTCGATGTTCGGGCTGACACATACCGTGACGGCGATGCCGAGTGCGAGGGCGAACTGTGCGATGAGTTTTGCTTTCTCGCTCAGTCCCTCCTTGTTGTGCTTGAATACCTTGATGGAGTCATCCCAGAATCCGAGGCCTCCAAGCCACAACGTGGTGATTATCAATAATATGATATATATGTTGCTGAGGTCTGCAAAGAGCAGCACGCCGGTGAGCAGGGCGATGATGATGATGACACCGCCCATTGTAGGGGTGCCTTTTTTCTGCATCTGTCCTTCGAGACCGAGGTCGCGGATGGTTTCGCCTATCTGCTTCTTCTGGAGCCAGGCAATGATTTTCTTTCCTGCAATCAGGGCCACTGTCAGGGATGTTACGCTTGCAAGCATAGCCCTGAAGGACAGGTAGGTCATGAGCCTCTGTCCAGGTATGTCGAATTCTTTAAGCCATTCAAAAAGGTGATACAACATATTCTACTCTCCCATTTCTTCAAAAATTCCGGTCACGATCTCTTTCTCGTCAAAGTGATGTTTCTCCTTCCCGATGATCTGGTAGGTCTCGTGACCCTTGCCTGCCAGAAGTATCGTCGCATTTTCAGGTGCGAACATTATGGCTGCACGGATGGCTTCCCTGCGGCTTTCGATGCTGATGGATTTGGCCAGTCCTTCCTTGTCAAGGCCTGTCTTGATCTCTGCGATGATGTCAGAGGTCTGCTCGGTGCGGCTGTTGTCGGAAGTGATAATGATCCTGTCGGCATATTTCTGTGCTACTGCGGCCATTTCCGGGCGCTTGGTCCTGTCACGGTCTCCGCCGCATCCGAAGAGGCAGATCAGTTCGCGCTGCGGTGCGATGTCGCGGAGCGTCTTGAGGACGTTCTCCATCGCGTCCGGTGTGTGGGCATAGTCGATGACGACGGAAATGCCCTTCGGCCCCTTGAGGTTTTCAAGCCTGCCCGGCGCGGATTTCAACGTGCTGAGCGCTACGAGGGCCTCTTCCTTTTCCACACCGAGTACACGTGCTGTCGTATAGATTGCAAGCAGGTTGTAGGCGTTGTGAAGTCCTATCAGCGATGTCCAGCTTTCGGTGTCGTCGATGCGGAGCATCATGCCGTCGAAACTCTGCTCCATGATGCGGCATCTGTGGTCTGCCATCTGTCTGCATGAATATGTTACGACCGGGGCGTGTGTGTTCTGCACCATCACCATGCCGTTCCTGTCGTCGATGTTGGTTATTGCGTACGCGTCCTCCGGAAGGTTGTCGAAGAAGAGTTTCTTGCATCGCAGGTACTCGGCGAAGGTCTTGTGATAGTCAAGATGGTCGTGGGTCAGGTTGGAGAAGATGCCGACCTTGAACTTGAGGGCGGCCACTCTTTCCTGCTCCACTCCGATGGAACTTACTTCCATGAAGCAGTGGTCGCATCCCTGCTCGACCATTTCGGCGAGAAGGCTGTTGATGGTGATAGGGTCTGATGTGGTGTTGACTGCCTCGAAACACTTGTCACCCACGTAATTGGCAATTGTGGAGAGCAGGCCGCATTTGTGGCCCAGGGCTGTGAACATCCTGTAAAGGAGTGTCACCGTGGTGGTCTTGCCGTTCGTTCCGGTGATGCCGACCAGCGTCAGTTTGTGTGACGGGTTGTCATAGAAATTGGCTGCTGCCGTGGCGAGTGCCTTCCTGTCTGCGGATATGACGGCGGATGCACCGGCCTTGAGGGCGGCGTCAATGTAGTCGTGTCCGTCGACTGCGAACCCTTTGACCGCAATGAACAGCGAACCGGGCGCAACCTTGCGTGAATCGCTGGTGATTGCGCTGATTTCCGTGGACGCCTCTCCGTGGAGGATCCTGGCTTCGCTGCCTGCTGTTATCTTCTCAAGTTTCATTGTCTATTGCTCAAAATATTCTGCTACACTTGACTGGGCCTTCAACTCGGTCTGGAGTTCCGGACACAGGTCATATATCTTGTCCGCGATTTCCCTGACCGCGCCTGCGCTTCTTGCGCCGTATCGGTTCTCGGTTGTCGGTTTTGTCCATGTGACAGCCATTATCGTGTATTTCGGATTGTCTTTCGGGAATATTCCTATGAACGAACCCTGGTGAACGTGCCTTCCGGCATCGTCAAACCTGGCCCAAACGCTCTTTCCGCCTCTCTTGAATTCAAATTCGATCTGTGCTGTGCCTGTCTTGCCGACAAGATTGTATGGAGCACCCTTAAAGGCGGAATATCCTGTTCCGTGCCTTGATGCACCGGCTGGTCCCACATAGTTCATATGGGTGACGTGCTCGAGTCCGTCGCGTACCATCCGCGCTGTTTCGGGCTTGCAGATAGATCCCACAACGACCTCCGGCTCCCGTTTCAATATGATTTCGCCATCTTTCTCGAATGACTCGACCATATAAGGTTTCATCATCATTCCGTCATTGGCAATGGCGTTGTAGAATGTGATCATGTGGAGAGGGGTGACTCTCAGGGAGTAACCCATTCCGATCTGCGGAAGGTCTGAAGGCGACCAAGACGAACCCATCGAAGGACGCCTGATGTACGGACTTGCCAGTCCTTCGATGTCGAAGTCAAACTTCTCCATCAATTTGTATTCCTCGATCTTGGCGATGAACTTTTCGGGGTCGCTGCCATAATGCTCGGCGGCGAGTTTGCGGAACACGTTGTTGGACGATATCGCAAGGCCTTCCCTGACGGTGATGTATCCCTCCGGATATTTGCCGCGTGTGATATAACTGTCGGTCAGTGGCTGGCCCTTGTAGCTCCAGTTGCCTCCGTCTGTGCTGATTCTGGTGTCGAGATTGATCTTGCCGTCATCGATAAGAGCCGTCGTTGTGACTGCCTTGAAGATCGATCCCGGACTGCAGGCCTGTCTGATGGCATAATTGAACCTTTCGGCAGATCTTCCGTTCTTGTCTTTCTGGAGATTGACCATAGCCCTGATGGCTCCGGTGCTCACTTCCATTATGATGACACAGCCGCCCTCGATGACAGGGTCGTCCTCGATTGTGTGGCGCAGTGCCTGGTCGGCGATGCTCTGGAACTGCACGTCTATCGTGGTGCGCACATCCTCGCCGTTTACGGCCGGGATGCTTTCCTGGCTCTCGTCAGGGATATACTGCTTCTGGTCTGTCTTCTTGAGCCTGAGCTTGCCGTCGGTGCCGTGAAGACGGAAGTTGTACTTGCCTTCTATGCCCATGCGGTCATTCCTGACCTCAGGATTGTTGCTTACGACCTTGCCGATCGCAGTCCTTGCAAGCGAGCCGTATGGATATTCCCTGACCTCGATTGTCTCGCTCCACACTCCGCTGTAGTTCCTGCCTTCGCTGATGAGCGGGAAGGACTGGACCCTCTTGAGGGTCTGGTAGTCGATCCTGTCGCCCAGTTTGGTGTCTCTTCTGCCGCGGAATTTCTTGCCGTTGGCGTCACGCCCGTTCCTGAGCCTCATGAACATGTTGAAATAGTCATCTCCAGACTTCTCAGGGAAGATCACGGCGATAGAATCTGCGAATGCCCTGCATTTCTCCTGCCACTCGGCTTCCTTCTTCTTTCCCTCCTCCGGCTTCATCTTGCCGTGCTCCTTGAGCATGGCCTCGCAGTCGATGTGCATCTGGTACACCTTTGTGGACATTGCCAGTATCTGGCCGTCGTGGCTGAGTATCCTGCCTCTCTCCGGCACCTCCACCTTGCTCTTGCGCACTGTGCCGAACATCTCGAGCATCTCGTCTGTCGGCTTGTAGGATGTCTGGATGACTATGATTTTGACAATGATGGCGACAGACAGCACCAGCGAAGCAAGGTACATCCAGTAGAGGAGCTTGCTTGTCATGTTTGGCTGTATGTCTTTCTTCTTTGCCATCCTATTCAATGTTTACCGCCGGTTTGTCCGGTGTGCCGACTGTCAGTGAATTCTTCTTTATCAATGCGTCTATATTCCTGATCTGCTGGGTGTTTGAGAGTTCCAGCACTTTCTGGGAATAATATATTTTAATCTCTGCGATCTCGGTCTTGTTCTTTTCCCTTGTCACCATCGTGGTCTCGAATTTCATTGTCGCCCATATGCTGACAGCGACAAAGACAACGAACACGAGGATGTGCGGGAGCAGTCTGTCCAGTTTCAGGACGAGATCGCCTCTGAGAATCGAACGAAGCAGGTTCGTCAACACCGTGAGCACTCTTTTCCAGTCAATCCTTTTCATATCTTCACGGCTATTCTGAGTTTGGCACTTCTTGCCCTCGTGTTGGAGGCAATCTCTTCTTCCTGAGGAAGTATAGGCTTGCGGTTGACAGCCTCGAGTGGAGTGTCTGTCTTTCCGTATATATCTTTCACGACGTCTCCGGCGACATTTCCGGTCTTGATGAAATTCTTGACCATCCTGTCCTCCAGCGAGTGATATGTGATCACGACGAGGCGGCCCCCGCTGCGCAGCGACCTTGCGGCTCCGGACAGGAATTTCTCAAGGGAGCGCATCTCCTGGTTGACCTCTATCCTGAGGGCCTGGTAAACTTTGGCCAGCACCTTGTGCTCGGCAAACTTAGGGAGCATCTTCCCGATGGCCTTGTCCAGTTCTCCGGTGGTCTTGATTTCGGCGGTCTCCCTGGCCTTGACTATCAACTGGGCCATCTTGCGGCTTCCATCGACTTCGCCGTAGAGTCTGAGGACTCTCTCGAGGTCTTCCTCGCCGTAGCCGTTCACGATGTCGGCTGCAGTCACTTCGGCCTTGTCGTTCATCCTCATGTCCAGCGGGGCGTCGAAGCGGAAAGAGAACCCTCTCTCAGCTGTGTCGAACTGGTGGGAGGACACTCCGAGGTCGGCAAGGATGCCGTCGATGCCTTCGCTGTAGCCCTGCTCGAGGACATAATTGTGTATGAAGCGGAAGTTGTTGTGGATGAGAACAAGCCGGTTGTCCTCCGGCTTGTTCTTAAGAGCGTCACTGTCTCGGTCGAAAGCCAGGACACGCCCCGCAGGTGTCAAGCGTGAAAGTATTTCGCGGGTGTGCCCGCCGCCACCGAAAGTAGCGTCGGCATATACGCCGGATGTGGCCTCACCTACAAGTGCGGTGACGCTTTCATCCAACAAAACTGGTGTGTGATATTCTGACATTTCCGGCCCCTCCTATCTGAGATCAGACAGCATGCCGGCAAGAGAGATGTATTCTTCGTTAGAGATCTCGCTGGACTGGTATTTCTCCTTAGCCCAGATTTCGATCTTATGGTCGCAGCCACTGAAGACAACTTCTTTTGTCACGCCGATAGAATCCAACAATTGCTTGGGAATGCTGATACGCCCAAGCTTCTCATCCGGCTGCACTTTCGCGCGGTTGCGCGTGTACATGCGCCAGAACCTGGCGTGATTTTCATTGAAGAAGTTCAGTTTTGCCATGAGGGCCTCGGATTGCCTTTCCCACTCAGTGTATGTCCACACTTCGAGACAGTCGGCATAGATGTCTTTCTTGACAACCAGTTCCATCGGGCCGTCGGCAGGGAGAATGGCCTTGAAGGCGGCAGGGAAGATGAGCCTTCCCTTGTCGTCGACCTTTCCGGTGTATTCTCCGATGAACTTGACCATATAGTTAAACTTTACTTTCACGCTTGGAATGCAAAAGTAAAAATATTTTTCCACTTTCTTCCATTTTTTTACAATTTTTTCCAAAAAGTTCTAGTTGGCCCATGAGAATTCCCTCCTATTTGTTAGATTCAGTTAAATACGGCGATTTCAGTATACTTGTAAATGCAAAAAATCATTGTAGTTTTTTTGTTTTTTTGATTGTCTTTTAGTAAATTCGAATCGAGATTCAAGCTTCGGAATTTTACAGGTAAGTCCCTCGTTGGTGTCCGGAATTGATGGGGGGGTAAATATCTGTAAGTCAAATAGTTAGCGACGCCTCCGCTAGTAACCATTTGCCTTATGAAACGAGGAAAAATTTTTTTCTGTATTGTACTTACTTACCTATTTGCTCTAAGTTGCACCAAACAGGATGCTGTTCGTGAAGATAGTGAGTTGTTTTCTAGAATGGTGACCTATTCTCAGCATTACGCTGACCTTTTACAAAACTCTGATTTCACGGGTACTAAAGCGGCACTTGCACTTGATAATTTCAATTCTGTTGATAGAGGGATTCTTGATCAAAAATTCGTTGACTACATTGATGTCTACACTGAACCAGAAGACATTTCTTTGTGGGATGAACGAGCAATTTTGGATATTGTCGAACAAGATTCCCGATTTAGCGAGTCTGAGAAAGTTGCTTTTGCTGAAAGCATTGCTTTTGGCTACTTTATTAAAGATAATCCGGGGATTGTATTGGATCAAACAGCCCCTACTGCTTCACAATGCTATGCGAATTATCAAAAAGCAATTAGGAGGGCTGCTGAAGTTGCAATATTAACCCTGGCAGGGGGTCTCTTGGAACCCACTATTGCAGCTGAGACTATTGCTCTTTTAATATATGCCCAATCAATGATAGCGGCTGAGGAGGATTTGAATGATTGTCTTGCACAAATTAATAATCAATAAATGATTGTATGCATTTTTATTTCAAAAGAGTAAAGGATAATGTCCCGAAATTTAAGTTGTATTCCTATTGTATGCTGCTTGCCGGTATATTCTCAATAGGAATGTATCTGTTGGGAGAATCAGAGGCCTTGCGACATTCTGCTAGAATTTTTATAGGGCTTACATTTGGTTTGTGCTTAATCCTCACAACTATTGACATCTTAAAGGAGGTTAAGCAAGAGCAGAAATGCAATATTTATGATCTGCTTAGAGCCGTGTTCTGCTTGTTCTTTGTTATCTGTTCTCTCACGTCAATCACCTGGCTGCTTGGATAAACAATATCGTTTGTTAATATTCATCTGTTTTATTATATTCTTACCTGTCTCTTGTTCCGATAAAGCGGATTTTCAAGAATTGACAGGTAAGAATATGATTGTTCCGGATTGTTGTTTACAGATTACGGACTATACATTCATCCACATAGTACGTAACCAAGATTGTACTGTTTGCAGTGTAAGTTCTCTATATCAATGGAATTCTGTAATTGATATGATAGATAGAAGCGATATTTCATATTGTTTTATTGTCGAAATGCGTCCAGAAGATACATCGGACACAATTACAGAAGCATTGCGGAAACATCCGTTCTTCAAACCGATATTCATTGACTATGATTGTAAGTTCCTGGAAGATAACAAATGGCTAAAAAGGAGAAAATACAAAGAGCTAAACGATTTTGTCATTGACAAGAAAGGTACAATCATAACAACAGGAGACCCTATGACTGACTTTCATTTTTTACACCAATTGAGAAACATGTAAAAAATAAGAGCCGCTAAACATTTGACTTGTAGTGTGGCTTCGAAAACCACGGCTGCTGGTGACGCTGATTTTCAGCGTTAAAGTAAATTTCTCCAATATCTGGCGAGCGAGTCGATGGCAGGAAGATTTTCCTTGTGGGCCGGTGCCAGGGATGGCGAATCTATCTTCAACGGATTGACCGGCTGGCCGTTTTTCCATACACGGAAATCCAAGTGGGGCCCGGTGCTGCGGCCTGTGGAACCGACATAGCCAATTACCTGGCCCTGACGGACTTTCGCGCCGGCCTTGATGCCTGCCCCATACTTGGAAAGATGGAGATATGCCGACTGCCAGGTGCCGTCATGCTTGATTTTCACCATGTTGCCGGCGGCGCCGCTGTAGCCTGCACTGATGACCGTGCCGTCCCCGATGGACACGACAGGAGTCCCGGCAGGCGCCGCATAGTCGATGGCCGTGTGTGGCTGGACCCTTCTGGTAATCGGATGGCGTCTGTTGTAGGTAAATCCGGAACTGATGCGCGTGAAGTGCAGCGGAGCCTTCAGGAACGCCTTCTGGAGGCTTTCGCCCTTTTCGTTCCAGTAAATGTTCCCGCCGTCTTTCTGGTTGAACATCACAGCCTCATAGTCTTTTCCGGCGTGGGTGAATATGGCATATCTGACAGTGTCCACATCGACAGCGACCCCGTCACAGAGCAGTTCGTCATAGAACACCCTGACCCTGTCTCCGGCCTGCAGCCCGAAAAAGTCGATGGTCCATGAATAAATGTCTGCAAGTTCGTTGGTCAGGGACTGGCTGCCTCCTGCCCGGTCAATGTCATAACCAAGTGATGTGGTGATGGTCACATCTGCCGACTTGCTGACTCTTTCGACCGGTTTGCGTGATTTCCAGACTGCCAGCGAGTCGAAGCAGCGGAACACGGTCATGTCCAGTTTTCCGTTGTGATATACAAAATAGTGCAGCTGACGGTCAAGGCTGTCCTTCGTGTAATATGCATCGTAATCGGCGCCGATGCGGATCTTCCTGACATCGAAAAGTCCTTCGCCCGCCTTGATGAGCGGGTCCGTGACTCCGCCAGGAAGTCCGAGCCTGTCCATAAGGACGGAAAAGAAATCCCCTTCGCCGACCTTGCCGCTTTCGACCACGAGTGTGTCGGTAAGAAATCCGAGAGGATATATGGTGTCCCTTTTCTCTTCAGTGGTGCCGTTGTCTTCGCTGTGCCTGCTGCCGCAGGACGGTAATCCTGCCGAGACGGTCAAGATGGCGCAGATTGCCAGGAGGTAGTGTTTCAGTGTCATTTTTGCTGTGCTCGGTAAAGTTGCCATGAGTTATAGCAGTTGTGCCATATGCTGTAGAACCCTCCGGCCACGGAAGTGACGGGGTCCATGAAAGTGTATCCCATCCAGATTGCGAATACTGTGTTCTTCTGGCCGAGTGACTGCCCGGCTGTGATTTTCTCTCCGGAGCGTTCCCCGATGCGCTTCCCTGCGAAGAACTGCAGTGCGCATGTCGCCAGCGCGGCCCCGCCTATGCCCAGGAGTATGCCCAGCGACGTGCCGCTGTGGAATATGGCCCTTGTCGTCATGAGGATGGCCAGAGTGAGACTGACGGCCCAGATATAGAAGGCCAGGTTCTTGTGGCTGACTATCTTCGCGTGTACGTGCGGGAACATATATCTTACAATCCATGCAAGGATGCACGGGCAGATCAGCAGAGGGAATACCTTGGCCATGATCATGGAGAAGGCTACAATGAACGTCACGCCTTCGACCGGATGCACCAGAGGCACCAGCAGCGGCACGATCAGTGCCGTGACGAGATTGATCAGGACCGTGTATGTCACAATCCCGGGTATGTCCCCGCCCAGTTTGTCCGTTACGACAGCCGCCGCCGTCGCGGTCGGGCATATCATGCATATCATTGCACTCTCGACTATCACCTTGCCGGCAAAGTCGGGCAGGAAGGCCAGTGCAAGCGCCATTGCCGTGAATGTCCCTGCCTGGATGGCAAGGAGGCGGAAATGCCATCTGTGCGGTTTCATCTCGTGCGGCTCTATCCTGCAGAAGGTCAGGAAAAGCATTGTGAACAGAAAGACCGGCTGGACAGTCCTGACTATGCCGAGAAGGACGCCTCCCGCTGGATGGAGAAATCCTGCCCAATGATACACAAGGTACATCAATGCCCCGGTGCTCATGCCGATGGGCAGCATCCATGTCTTGAAAAATTTCAGCGCTTTTGACATTCAACTCGGTTTTGCGGCCACAAAGATGATTAATTTGTATAACTTTGCAAAATCCAATCGCAGCGATATGCCCTCAGGAACAGAAAAATTCATAGCCTCCAGACTTGCCTTCAAGGGCAGGCTGCCGATGATATGCATCGCGGTGAGTTACCTCGTGATGATAGTCGCCGTGGCTGTCAGCGGCGGTTTCCGAAGCGAGATAAGAAGGGGATTGGGCGAGGTCTGCGGCGACGTGCGCCTCATTCCTGTCGGCCAGGACTATCTGGGTGAAAACACCCCTCTGTCGCAGTCTGCGGCCTATCTGGACCAGATCCGTGCGATGCCTCAGGTCGAAAAGGTGGACCCTGTCATCTACCGTGCGGGCATTATCAAGCAGGATGACCGCATTCACGGCGTCATGTTCAAGGGCGTGCCGGACCGCGCCGACACGACATCCCTTGGCGTCTCCATCCCGCGCAGGCTTTCCCGCATTCTGGGCGTCGGTGAGGGCGATCCGCTTCTGGCATATTTTGTCGGGGAGAAAGTGAAGGCCAGGAAATTCACCGTGACGGAAATTTATGACGGCATCCTTGACGGAGACGACAAACTGGTCGTTTATGCATCCCTTTCCGACATGCAGCGCCTGAACCGGTGGACGGAGGACCAGGCCTCTGCCTTCGAGATCAGGGTCCGCTCTCCATACAACTCACCGTCCGGCCTGAAACGCCTTGAGGGCGAGGTGGGGTTCGTTGCATCGTCATTTCTGGGGGATGATGACGAGACAGTGTACGCGAGTTCGTCAGTGTCGGCATATCCTCAACTGTTCGACTGGCTCAACTTGCTGGATTTCAATGTGCTGTTTATCCTGATCCTGATGACGGCCGTGGCGGGGGTCAACATGATTTCCGGTCTGCTCATCATGCTGTTCGAGCACATCTCGACCATAGGCCTGCTCAAGTCGCTCGGCATGACCGACCGCTCCATAGGGAAGGTTTTCCTGAAAGTCTCGTCAGGTGTTGTCCTGAAGGGAATGGCAGCCGGCAATGTCATCGCCCTGCTGTTCTGCCTGGTGCAAGGCTTGACACATCTCATCCCGCTCAATCCTGAAAATTATTTTGTGTCGTATGTGCCTGTCCACATCGACATCATGAAGGTCATCATTGCGGACGCCTTGTCATACGGTGTGATAATGCTGCTGATGCTGATCCCTTCCAGGTTTATATCGAAGGTCGATCCTGCGCTGACACTGCGCGTGAATTAGTCATTCCTGGACGGCTCCGGGCAGATTGTGCAGAATGCCTCGTAAAGAGAAATCACGCTTTTGACGTATGCGATTGTCTCGCGTCCCTCGAACCCATCGAACGGGAAGAGCGAAGACACGCTTTCCCAGTCATTGCTGTTCACTCCTTTTGAGGCGGCGTGCGCCCTGCAGTCCGCAATGCGCCCCTCCCCGGCGTTATAGGCGGCAAGGACAAACTTGATCCGCTGGTCAGGACTCATGTCCATTTTTGAGAATTGTTTTTCAAGTCTGTCCAGGAATTTGACCCCGACACTTATGTTTTGCTCCGGGTCCATCAGGTTGGTCGCCCCGTACTTCCTGCCTGTCTTGGGCATCACCTGCATCAGGCCGACAGCCCCGCGCTTGGATTCGTTGTTGATTGTAAACTTCGACTCGGCATAGATCAGGGCCGTCAGCATCCTCCAGTCCCAGCCAATCTCCTTTGCGTATTTCTTGATGATGGAATCATACGGACTCAACACTTTGGAGCGGAATCCCGCCTTGGCTTTCTTGTGTGGATTGTAGGCGCTTGCAAACAGTTTGACCAGTGACTTGTAGTCCTCCGAAGTCTGGGATGTGGTGGATATCCAATGGTTGATCTCCTTCAGCTGGCTGTCCATGCCGGGACCGACCACCCATCTGTGTGTGTCGTCAAAACCGATGGACATCTCCAGCGAGGAAAAGTCGCCGGTATCAATCTTTTCACGTATGACCACAATGTCATAGACTCCTTCTTTCAGGGAATCGATGAAATCTGTCTTCGCGCTGAGGGTGCTGATCTTCACATCGCACTGATGGTCAGATGCAAATGTCGTGAGAAGTTCGTAACTCAGTCCGAACTGATATGATTCCTTGAGACCGCTTCCCAATGTGACTGCACAATTGATCTCTCTGCCCCTGAAAATATCTTTGTCACCATCCTCTTCGCCCGTGGAACTGCTCCTCCTCCACATATCCGGGACAAGCAACAACAGAAGAATGGCGCAGAAGGCGAACTTCAGATATGATCTGGACTTATATGACATCAACGCTGTGCTTTTTGCCTTCCTCCGCCTCCGGAAGAGTTGCCCGGCCGTCCTGACATCCTCTCTCCGGTGTCACCGGAAGAATTGCCTCCACCGATCGAAGTGGAACTCGGCTGCAGATAGAATGGCCAGAAAATGCCGACTTTGACTGTCCTGACCGGTTTGATATAATGATGTGCGCTGAAATAATCAGCATCGTCCCATGGCCAGCCCATATTCACATTCACGCACTTGACGAATATGCAGGCCCTCTTCCATTGGATGTTCACGAAGGCATCGACGTACGGACGGTTGCCGTACTGAGCCTCGTCCTGGTTGCAGAACACTCCGAGGGCCGGGTTCCAGGCCGGTGCATTCCACTTGGTGTTGTACCATCCGTTGAGACCGATCTGCATCTGCATCACTTTCTTGACTATGTCGAGCTGGATGTAGTATTTCAGGTTGAGGGAGAGCAGCGGGAGCGGCATCACTTCCTTGTTGGACGAGAACTGGAGCAGCGCCTGGTTGTCCAGATGTATCTTCCAGAATGTCAGATCCTTTCTGAGAGAGGCGGTTATGACGCTCATAGGTTCTGTGTTCTGATGGATCATCCAGTCTGTGCCGTAATACAGATTGTTGCTCAGCAGACCGTATCCGAAATCAGCCCTGAGCTTCCAGCGTGGAATCTCGAGTCCTGCCTGGACCTTCGTGACAGACGTCTTCGAGAAATCGTTGTCCCATCTGAAATGGTTGGTGTGTATGTGCTGTTCGTAATAGTCCGGCTCGGTGAGCGATGTCTCGAAATGTGCCGTCAGGGAGAGCGGGCTGTCCTTGTGGCGGCGGAACGGATAGAAATTGAGTTCGACGTTGGCGTTCACCCCGAAATCGTTCAGTTCGTTGCCGAGGAAAGTGTACTTCCCGTCAGCGTCCCAGTGCAGATATTTCTTGTACTGTCCCTGTGCCCCGGCATAGACATAGAGGGAGTTCTTGTACAGGCTGCTCTTGGCTCCGAGATAACTGTCGCTTGTAAAGTCGTAATATCCAAGCAGTTTGTCCCCGATGCCGACATCGAGTTTGGAAACGACGCCGTCGGCCTTCCAAGGCTGCAGCCTCAAATAGACCTTGTTCTCGAGCCTCATCACATGGAGGGAGTCGGCGGACTTTGTCGGATTGTAGAAATAGTTCTGATAGAAGTCCCTGTTGGCGTCATTGACCGAGATGTTGTCCTTGTAGATGTGCCTGAATGACGAATACTCGGAACTGTGCCCGATGAAGGCGGTGGTCACGTCGGTGACCATCGAGTCGGCCGCGGAGGCCTTCTGCGCCAGGTAGCCCTCGTATTCGGCGATGGCCAGACTGTCCCCGGCTGCATACAGACTGTCCCTGAAAGCCTTTTCGGCCCTCTTTTCCTTTGTGTTGGAGAGGAAATTGAACGGGATGCGGTAGCTCTGGTCCAGGAAGAATGTGTGCTTCTTGATGAGGCTGTTTGCGTCCGAAAGATGAATGGGAATCTCCCTGACATCCTTGAGGGTGGTGTCCCTCATGTCCCTGATCCAGTTGAACGAACCCTTCTGGTCGACAGCGCCTCCGTTCTCGCTGCGACCCACTTTGTTGTAGATGTAGCCGGCGTGCATGAGGTAGCGCTTGCCGATATAGTTGGTCCCCACAACGGCCGTACGGTTGTCGGTTGCCTCTTTCTGCAGCAGTCCCTTGCCTCCGAAATGGTCATATTCGAGGGTCAGGTTGAGTGACGGCGTGATGTTCTGGGTGGTCAGGATCTTGATGTTGGACTCCTCCTTGTTGGTGTTGGAGAAGAGTGTGCCCCAATATGCCAGTTCTGTGTATGGCGTCTTTGTGTTGAACTGTGGCAGTGTCTCCGGACTGTACGAATAGACCTGGTATGGCGTGTAGAAGAACACATTGTCCTCCTTGGTCCGCTTGAACCAGTTGTAGGACTGCACTGCCGAGCCTGCCATTCCCAGATATGAGACTTCCTGGTCTTTCTGATAGAATGGGTAGTCGTAGAAATGATAATTGTACGAGGTGTCCAGGTCGAAGAATTTCGGTTCGTTGAAATTCCTGTCATGCGTCCATGTCAGGATGCGGCGGTAGAACATCGAGTCTGGCACGACATAGGTCTCCAGGATTCGTGGCGTGTTCTCGGTGATGCTGTCCTTGACGGCCTTGATGCTGTCCTTGCGGGCAAGGATGCTGTCCATCCTGTGGATCTTGGCCGGCAGGGCCTGCTCGTAGTCATATTTCTTGCGCTCTTTCTTGCTCAGGGAGTTGTACCAGACGGCATGTCTCCACTTTGCGACGGCGGTGGAGTCGTCTATGTACAGGGAGTCGAACTTCGCCAGTTCTGCGGAGTCGGGAATGGCCATCAGGGAGTCCCTGACATGGTTTTTCTGGGTGGTGTCCTTGATGGCGAGGTAATACTTGTACTTGAACGGGTCTGTGTATTGGAGGCTGTCCGGGATGGTCAGTGTGTCCCTGACATGCAGGACGGGCTCCTCATAAACCGCCTCCAGGGAGTCAAGTTCCACCAGGACAAGCGAGTCAATGGCGTCGTAGCCGAAACTGTCTATCTGGAGCCTTACCGAATCGATGAACAGACTGTCCCGGTCCCACTGGCGCACCTTGAGCTTGGCAATCTGCCAGTTGGTGCTGTTGTAGCGGTAACTGCTTCTGATGATTATGCCGGTATAGACATCGGCCTTGCGGGCATCGTTGTAGATGTTCCACAGACTGTCGAGTTCGGCCATCCTCAATGTGTCGGACAGGGTCATGGAGGCACTGTCCTTTGCGCCGATGACCTCCCTGAGCCCCTTCACGCTGTCGGCCTTCGCCTTCCAGTAGGCAGTGGTGGCGTCAAGACTGTCCAGGGTCTTTTCCAGACGGTCGGAAACCTCCCTGAGGCTGTCCAGGACTGGGACTGCGGCGGCTTCCCTGACGGCAAGGATACTGTCTTTCCTGACAGCCAGACTGTCTTCTCCAGTCTGGAACCAAGGCATGCGGACAGCCCTGCCGGCGTCAATCCCGAAAGACTGTATCGCCGCCAGAGAGACCAGCAGTGCCGGAACCAGTACCTTGCCCGCCTTGTGAAGCATTATTCTTCTTCAGCGATTTCTTCTTCTTCCACAGGAACAACTTCGACCTCCACTACAGAAGCCTTTGCGCCGGCAGCTGTGAGAGCCTCGACGAATGCCTTTGCGTCGTATCCGTTGCCGTTCGGAATCACTGAAGGGGCGTTGTCAACGAGCTCCTTTGCTTCCTTGAGACCGATTTCGGCAGTCTCCTTGACAAGTTTGACAACCTGGAGTTTTGCAAGTCCGGCCTCTTCGATCTGTGCGCACTTCACCTTTTCAGGCTCCTGTGCATTGATGGATGCTGAAATGAACATCGCTGCCAATGCAGCTGCAATCATCATGAACTTTTTCATATCTCGAATAATTTATTGTCTTGTCTGTTTCAAAAGCCTTGCCAATCCTTTCAGAGGCTGAATCCGTTGATTTCCTTCACAAGCCTGTCGATGATCTCGTGCTTCTTGGCAAGAAGGTCGTCGGAGATGTCCACCTTGTAGTAGTGAGGGTTGATGAGGCGTCTCTCGCTTGGGCTGAGATGGCTGAGGGATTCGTCATAATATGCCTTCTTCTCCTGGATCGTATAGGTCTCGCCGCAGCGCACTCCGGCCCTCATTACCTGGTGCTGGAGAGGCTTGGCCGTATATTCTCCCTCATTGAAGGTCTTGTACTTGTAGCGGTCCAGTTCGTCATAGATCGTGAATGTGCTGCCGGCCTGGATGGCCTTGTCGAGAGAGTCGCCCCTGAGGCAGGTGACGTCGGCCTTGAAGATCTCGCCTTCCTTCTCATACTGCTTGCTCAGTCTCCAGGTGATCTGGAATCCCGGATTGATGACCTTGATGCGGTCTTCGGACATCTTCATCACCGGCATGTCATCCACCTGGACGAGTTTGTACACATTGCCGAAGCACGGTGCGTTCTTGCTGGTGGCGATTGCGTCTCCGACACCGTATGAGTCGATGCGGGCACCCTGCCTTTCAAGGTCGGAGATGAGGTATTCGTCCAGCGAGTTGGTGGCGAATATCTTGCATCCGGCAAATCCGTTCTCGTCGAGTATCCTCCTGACCTCGATGGACAGGTAAGCAAGGTCGCCGCTGTCCAGGCGGACTCCGTATCCCTGAGGATAACTGTCGTCGATGCCGTTGTCACGGAATGCCCTTACGGCGTTGAGGATGCCGCATTTGAGGGTGTCGTATGTGTCGATGAGCATGATCAGAGGCTCGCCTATGTGTGTCTTGATGTATCTGTCAAAGGCAGTGTGCTCCCCTTCGACCGAGCAGCCGAACGAGGTGACATAACTGTGCGCCATCGTGCCTGTGCTGCCGCAATTGTACAGCATGCCGGTCAGCACGTTGGATGTGTTGGCGCAGCCTGCGATGATGGCGGCCTTGGCTCCGAATGTCGCTGCCCACGGCCCGTGCGCCCTGCGGCTGCCGAACTCGCTGACAGGATGATTCGTGGCGCGGCACACTCTGGATGCCTTTGTGGCGACTGCCATCTGGTGGTTCATGATGCAGAGCATCGGTGTCTCGAGCACCTGAGCCTCGATGAGCGGAGCCTTCACGATGATGACAGGCTGGTTCGGGAAGACGATTTCTCCCTCTCTCATCGCATATACGTCGCCGGTGAATTTCATCCCGGCAAGATACTGGCGGAACTCTTCATAATGCTCTCCGGGGAGGAATTTCTCGAAGAATGAGGCCGGCTTGCTGCCCAGTGATTCGATCATGTCGATGACGTCATCCGTGCCGCTCACCACAGCCCAGTTGTTGTTTTCGGGGGCCTTGCGGTAGAACAGATTGAACACTGCCATCTGGTCTTTCTTCCCTGCCTCGAAGAACGATTTTCCCATGGTGTACTGGTACTTGTCGCTGCAATATGCTATGTCTTGGAACATAAGTTTTTTATTTAAAACTTACAAATATAATGAATTTCGCGGAAAATGGGTTATTTTTGTGCTATCACCATTCAGATTGACAATGACACAGACGCTGAAAAGTCTTTTCTCCACACGGTTCGGATGTGCTCCGGACAGGGTCGAACCACTCGGTGCATCCGGCAGCCACAGACAGTATTTCCGTCTGGGCGCCGGTGAAATCTCCGTGATAGGCGCGGTCGGGACAGACGTGGCGGAGAATGCCGCCTTCTTTGAGATATCATCCCATTTCCGCTCCAGGGGCATCAATGTCCCGGAGGTATATGCCGTCAGCGAAGACGGCCTCTGCTACATTCAGGAAGACCTCGGCGATGAGACGCTCTTCTCCAGAATGTTGTCGGCACGCGCGTGCGGAGTGTATTCCGAGGCCGACAGGGCTCTGCTGCTGGAAGTGATGCGCCAGTTGCCGCGGATCCAGATTGCTGGCGGCGAGGGGCTTGATTTCAGCAAGTGCTATCCTGCGGCGGAGATGGACCGCCGCAGCGTGATGTTCGACCTGAACTACTTCAAGTACTGCTTTCTCAAGCCTGCCGGAATAGAGTTCAACGAGATACTTCTCGAGGATGATTTCGAGTCTCTGTGCGCGGACCTTCTGGATGAAGACTGGCCGCAGCCATTGCGCAAGGCCTTTCTGTACCGCGATTTCCAGTCCCGCAACGTGATGATGCGCGGTGACCGGCCGTGGTTCATCGATTTTCAGGGAGGACGCCGCGGACCGGTGTGGTACGACCTTGCCTCGTTTGTCTGGCAGGCCCGTGCCGCATACCCGGAGTCCCTGCGCGAAGAAATGGTTGACGCCTACATCCAGTCACTCCGTGAATATGTCGATTTTGACGAGGCCGAGTTCCGTGACAGGCTCGGTCTGTTCGTGCTTTTCCGTACATTGCAGGTACTTGGCGCGTATGGTTTCCGCGGCCTGGTCGAGAAGAAACGTCATTTCGTAGACAGTATCCCATATGCGATGTCAAACCTGCGGGGCATCCTTCCGATCAGGTATCCATACCTGAACGCTGTGCTTGAGCATGTGCTCTCCACTGCATCAGAGGCAGAATATTCTGTGCCGGCAGACGGCAGGCTGCACATCGATGTGACCAGTTTTTCGTACAAGAAGGGGATTCCGGAGGACAGGACTGCCAATGGCGGGGGATATGTGTTCGATTGCCGGGGAATGGAGAATCCGGGCCGCTACAAGGAATATGCAAACCTTACCGGTCTTGACCGGCCTGTCATCGATTTCCTCGAAGAAAGGGGAGAGATGGCCGCATTCCTTGAAAAGGTGTACGGCATCGTCGATGCCCATGCGGCATGCTTCATCGCACGCGGATTCACGCATCTGAACGTTTGTTTCGGATGCACTGGAGGCCAGCACCGTTCGGTATATTCGGCCGAGCACGTCGCCGCCCATCTGAAAGAAAAGTTCGGCGACAGGGTCGCTGTCCATCTCTGTCATCGTGAACGCTCCATCGAATTATGAAAGCGCTGATATTCGCCGCCGGGCTTGGCACCCGTCTGAAACCCCTTACCGACATTATGCCCAAGGCCCTGGTGCCTGTGGACGGGAAACCTCTGCTCCGGCACGTCCTGGACACTCTGGAGGCGGCCGGATATGACGACATCACCATCAATGCCCACCATTTTGCGGAGCAGATATATGATTATGTGATACATTCTTCAGGTCTGGAGGAACAGCCCGGTCCGGGGGTGCACATCTCCGATGAGAGGGACCTTCTCCGTGACACGGGCGGCGGGATCCTGCATGCGGAAAGGTATCTGCGCGACGGCGGGAATTTTCTTGTCCACAACGTAGATATATTTTCCAATCTGGACATCCCTGCATTCGTGGCGTCTGCCCGCCCGGATGCGCTTGCCACGCTGGTGGTCAGTGACCGTCCCACCAGCCGTTACCTGCTGTTTGACAACGATATGCGTCTTCGTGGATGGACCAATGTCAAGACCGGCGAGGTGCGCAGCCCGTTCGTGGATTTTGACCCGACGGGGTGTGCCAGACTCGCCTTTTCCGGCATTCACCTTATCTCCGACAGGGTGTTCGGCATAATGAAAGATGGAGAATCCCCTGAGAAATTCTCCATCATAGACTTTTATCTTTCAGTTGCCGCCGACTTCCCGGTGTATGGCTATGTCCAGCCGGGCTACCGGATGCTGGATGTCGGCAAACTCGATTCTATTGCTCTGGCTGAGTCGTTCCGGAGGTCTTTGTGACCGTGTTGAGCCTGAGCACGCAGAGTACAAGGAGTATCACGGCTGCGGCATACGTGATCCAGTAAGGAGCGGCGTCAGCGAATGCCTCGCGGAACGAGTCTGTGGCTTCTATTCCAGGTATGCGGCTCATTATCACGCAGAAAGTGTTGTTGACGCAGTGCATCAGCATGGTGAGTTTGAGCGAACCGGTCTTGTAGTACACCCAGCCGAGGGCACATCCGATGAAGAATGCCGGGATGGCCTGCCAGATGTTGCCGTGGATCAGTCCGAAGAACGCTGCGGAAATGATGATGGCCCAGACCGGTTTCACCTTTTTGAGCAGACCCCTGAGGACAGTGCCTCTGCAGAGCCATTCCTCGAATATCGGGGCGAATATCGCCGTGTTGAGCAGCGCCAGCCAGAGAGGTCCTTTCATCATTGCCTCCAGGGCCATCCTGATTCTGTCGGAGACTTCGGGAAGCACCTCGTTCAGAGGGTCGAGCACGAATGCCAGGGCAAGGGTGAGGACTGATACGAGAAGTGCGCACATAAGGCCGCCGAGAGGAGCGAACCCATTGGTGTCCATGGGGTTGGAGGCTCCGTCAAACAGTTCGTTGGATGTGCTCTTGTGGGAACAGTATATCATCGCAGGGATGAACATCAGCGGATAGACGATGGTCTGGCCATACGTCATGAAGAAGTCCTGCCCTGCGGCAATCATCACCACGGCACCCACTATGGACGCGATGAGGTATCCTGCCAGCAGGAACAGCACGACGACTCCGAGGCCTTTCCAGTCGGGGGTGTAATGGTCGAAATTGGACAGAATCTCGTAGGACCTGCTGCTTGTTTTCCTGAAGAAAGCCATAATGTTTACTTGTAAAGAGGTGTAGGATAGATGCCTTTGTCAACGAATTCCTGGAACTTGGCGACAACGCCCGGACGGTCTTCCTTGTATGTCACGCCGAACCATCTTGATGGGCTTGTGAGCACCTCGCAGGTGTTCTCGCCGCTCTTGACCATGCAGTCGATTGCAAACGGAATGTAGAATTCCTTTTTCGGCTCGTTGATGTTCTTCTCGAGGAACTCTTCGAAGATGACCGCGCTCTTTGCGAAATAGTCGGGGGTGAATCCCCACATGTTCATCGAGCAGAGTGCCTTGCCGTCGAGCTCCACTCTCTTGCCGTCGATCGAGTTGTCTCCACGGACAATGCCGTCCTCCTCGCGGATGATGTTGAGGTGCTCGACGATGTCGGTGAGGTTCTGCGCCTTGTCGTATGAGCAGATTCCGCGGCTTACTCCGCCGCTCTCGGAGAGGGTGTTCTCAAGCTGGAATCCGACGATACAGAACTGTCCCTGTGTGTTTTCGTGGGCCTTGAGCCAGTCGGCGAGGACCTTGAAGGACTCCTTCCCGTAGTAGTCGTCACCGTTTATGATGGCGAACGGCTCACGGATGGTCTGTGCTGCCATAAGGACTGCGTGCGCGGTGCCCCAAGGCTTCTGACGCTCCGGGTTGAGGGTGAATCGTGCCGGGATCTTGTCGAGTTCCTGGACGACGAATTCGAACTGGAGAGGCTCTCCGTCGTTGCATTTCACTCCGCTGTGCTTTTCCTTTACCGTGGCTTCGAACTGCTCGCGGAAATATTCGCGCACGACATATACGACCTTGCCGAATCCGGCGTGCACTGCGTCATAAATAGAATAATCGATGATTGTTTCGCCGCTTGGACCGAGTCCGTCCATCTGTTTGAGACCGCCATAGCGGCTTCCCATTCCTGCTGCAAGAACTAAAAGTGTTGGTTTCATATCGAAAAATAATTAATAGCCGTTTTGATTGATTGACCGCAAAAATAGTTATTTTTGCAGACAATACGAAATGATACAATGTCCAAGTCTTCCAAAAACATATTCAAGGGTGAGCACAGAGGTTTTGTCTGGTTCGTCATCATAGCGTTCCTTGCCCTGGTCGCTTTTCTCTGCTTCTATCCGGGGAGCAACTTCTTCACCTGGATGAAGGCCAAGTCCGACATCAAGGAACAGCGTGCCCTGATTGAGCAGTATCAGCACAGGATAGACTCTCTCGATGCCGAGATCAACGCGCTCAGGGAGAACAGGGACACTCTCGAGAAATACGCCCGTGAGCATTATCACTACAGCGCTCCCGGTGACGACGTGTATGTACTTGAGTGATCCCTAAACCAGCAGCATCACCGCGAAAACATAGAGCAGAAAAGCCTGGAA
Organism: Candidatus Cryptobacteroides sp.; assembly: GCA_045599265.1. Classification (GTDB taxonomy): domain Bacteria; phylum Bacteroidota; class Bacteroidia; order Bacteroidales; family UBA932; genus Cryptobacteroides. Next base: position 50,751 of record JAZRVQ010000072.1, read on the forward strand.
AAGAAGACTTCCCCTGGACTGCGCGGCAATCAGTGATTCTTCCGGTTCCCCGTAATACAGTACATCCAGCTCGTTCTTGGACGGCAGTTTCCTTGCTGACCATTTGCTGACTATTGTCCCGTCCTGGATCAGTGTGAGGCCGCCGTTGCTGCGGTTCATCCCGATTGCAGAACGGTAGTCCACTATGTATTCATCCTCTCCGTCGGCGTCTGGGTCGGTAGTGAGGACAAGTACGGAATACCCCGTTTCGGCTGCATCTGAGAGCAGGTCCTGAATACCGGACCTGTCAAACCTTGCCGGGTTGTACACTGTGACTGCAAGCACGTTGCCCGTGACCGCGAGACTGTCGGCGAATATGATCTGGCCGAGGCTGTCCACAGCGTCTCTGTGCCTGAATGACAGCGCCGGAGCCGTCTGGAGATGGTCGTTCTGGCTTGTCTCGGACCTTACGAAAGTCCAGCTCGTGTCAGGCAGGTCATCCAGAGTGAAGACCTTCTCCCTGCCATCCTTTTCATACACGAATTTTGACTCGAAGACGGTCTCTTCCACCTCGCTGCGTGCCAGGGCGAGCTGGGCGCCCGGACGGTAGTCGGTGTAATCCTTCAGTGGATTATAGAGCAGCGAATATATCGAGAATGCAAGAATGGACAGGCTCACAAGGGCGAATGTGCCGTATTTGACCTTGCGCGGCACGCCGAGGTCCCTGAATGGCAGGAAGGCAATGAGTATGAGCGCGTCGATGACGAGATTCTTGATGAATGTCTGCAGGTTGGTCAGGTGCAGCGCCTCTCCGAAGCACCCGCAGTCCATAGGAGGGTTGAAGATGGCAAGGATGGCTGTTATGACGGTGAATATCAGCATCATGACCGACACGGTCATTGCCGCCGGTTTTCTCCATACCCCGGTCACAAGCGCGACGCCTGTAACAGCCTCGACAAGGGCCAGTGCATAGCCGGCAGGCTTGGAGATGAAGTGCAGGAAACCGACATGGAAGAAACTCCAATACTCGTCCATCACGAGGCCTGCTCCGACCGGGTCCATCAGTTTGAGGACGCCGGAAATGACGAACACGATGCCCACAAGCCAGGCACAGAACCTGCGGAACCTGTTGTAGTGAGGGTTTACCATAATCTCGAATCTACAAGTTCTTTCACTTTTGCGAATATGTCGTCAGGAGGAAGCATCTCTCCATACTCGTCCGAGCAGTCCACCCTTATGAAGGACGGGTCTTTCTTACACTGGCTGCGGTAGATGGCGCGGACTTTCTTCTGGAACTCGATGTCTGCCTCGTGTATGTCCTGGGCACCTTCCAGATAGTCCCTGTCGTGGCCTTCGCGGGACGCCTTGAGACGGGATTCCACAAAGTCGATAGGCACGTCAAGGAATATGTTGAGGTCCGGGCGTGGAAGCTCGAAATTGCCGTACTCTGTGTTGAAAATCCAGTCCCTGAGGGTCTCTGCCTCATCCGGGTCTTTCAGTTTGGCGCACTGGTAGGCAATGTTGGAATAGACATACCTGTCCAGCAGCACGGTGCCGCCCTTTTCTAGCACGGCCTTTATTTCCGGACCGGCTCCGTGACGGTCTTCGGCGAAAAGCAGCGCCACCAGCTGAGGGTGCACGGCCTCGTTGCTGCCGAAATCCCCGCGCAGGAAACGGCTTATCAGGTCGCCATATACGGGTGCGTCATAACGTGGGAAATGAATGTATTCCAGGGAGCCGCGGACAGACTCCAGATATGCTTTCAATTTCTTGACCTGGGTGCTTTTCCCTGCACCGTCCAGTCCTTCGAGTACAACTAACATATTGCAAATATAGTTATATTTGTGGCAATTAGTCATTCTGAAAAAATAACTTGGTAAAGATTTTTTCATCATTCCTTATGGCAGTGGACGGGAAAATAAAGATAATGGGAATCATCAATCTCACAGATGATTCTTTCTATGCAGCGAGCCGCACGGTGGGAAAGGGGGGTCAGCCCGACCTGGATGCGGTCCGCTCCCGCATTTCATCGATGCTGGAAGAAGGTGCTGACATCATAGATTTCGGTGCCTGTTCCACCAGGCCGGGCTCCTGCCCGGTGGATTCCGCAACGGAATGGAAGCGCCTGAGGCCGGTGATGCGGCTTGTCCGTGACGAATTTCCGGGTATTGATTTCTCGGTCGACACCTTCCGCAGCGAAGTGGTCCGCCGTGTGTACGATATTGCCGGACCGTTCATTGTCAATGACATAACTGCAGGACAGGCAGATTACGAGATGCTCCCGACAGTCGGTGGATATGGCCTGACGTACATTGCCATGCACAGCGCCGGACCTTCCGGAGCGGCGGGGAATTATCCCGGCGGAGTCGTGAAGGCAGTGACAGATTATTTTGAAGATTTCGCCGGGGAGGCCGAGACCTGCGGCATCGAGGACTGGATTATCGACCCCGGGTTCGGCTTTTCCAAGACGGTAGCCGAAAACTGGGAACTGCTTGACAATCTGTCCTGCCTGAAGGTTTTCGGAAAGGAGATTCTGGTCGGCGTGTCACGCAAGAGGATGATATACGAACCACTCGATCTCACTCCCGACACATGCCTCGAGGCCACACAAAAAGCCCACCGCGTCGCTGTCGCGAACGGGGCGGGCATTCTCAGAGTCCATGATGTCAGAGCGGCTGTCTCTACTGCTGCACAAGTCTGCACAGAAGGGTCGCAGGAGTAGCGTCCACGACCTCAACCGTCACATAATCACCGGCTTTGTGGGTCTTGTCCGGCCACACGCACATCATATAGTTGCCCGCTCTTCCACACAGTTCGTCAGGAGTTTTCCTTGACGGACCCTCCACAAGGACTTTGTGGATACGGCCTATCTGGTCCCGGTAATTAAGGGCTCCCATCCTGTTCTGCAGGGCTATTATCTCGTTCAGACGGGCTGTCTTGACTTCAGGGGGCACGTCGTCCGGGTATTTCTTCGATGCCAGTGTACCCGGCCTTTCGGAATACTGGAACATGAATGCGGCATCGAACCTGACCTCCTCGAAGAGGCTGAGCGTGTCCTTGTGGTCCTGCTCGGTCTCGCCGCTGAATCCCGCTATCACGTCGGTGGTCAGACCGCAGTCAGGAATCACCTCGCGGATGCGCCTCACCCTTTCCAGATACCATTCACGTGTATATTTGCGGCGCATCTTCTCCAGCATCACGTTGCTTCCGGACTGTACCGGGAAGTGGATGTGGTGGCAGATGTTTTCATATTTTGCCATGGTGAACAGTACCTCGTCGCTTATGTCGGAAGGGTATGAAGTCGAGAACCTTACACGCAGCGCCGGGTCTATTTCAGCCACCATGCGCAGCAGGTCGGCGAATGTGACGGTCTCGCCCCGGTGCTCCGGACAGTCCTGCGGGGCTTTCCACAGGTACGAGTCCACATTCTGGCCAAGCAGCGTGACCTCCCTGTAGCCTGCCTTGAAGACATCCTCGGCCTCCCTGATGATCGAATAAGGGTCGCGGCTGCGCTCCACTCCACGGGTGTACGGCACCACGCAGTAAGAGCAGCAGTTGTTGCATCCGCGCATTATGGAGATGTATGCGCTCACGCCGCTCCGGTCCATTCTGACCGGCTTGATGTCGGCGTATGTCTCCTCACGGGAGAGCCTGACCTCTATCTGCGGCTTGTCCGGTGCAACGGCCTGGAGCATCTCTGGAAGTCTGCGGTAGGCGTCCGGTCCGGCTACGATGTCAACGTCGTGTCCTTCAAGCAGTTTGTCCTTGAGCCTTTCTGCCATGCAGCCTACGATTCCGATGACCACGCCGTCCCTGTGGCGCTTCTGCAGCTTGAACTGGCTGATGCGTCCCCACACCCTCTGCTCGGCGTTGTCGCGGATGGAACATGTGTTGGCCAGGATCAGATTGGCATCATTTATGTTCGATGTAAGCCCGTATCCTGCTTCTTGAAGTATGGAAAGAATTACCTCACTGTCATTTACATTCATCTGGCAGCCGTAGGTCTCGATATAAACAAGTTTGCTCATAGTCTCTATTTACACGGCAAAGATAGGATTTTTCGGGCAATATTGATTTTATTTGTATATTTGCATTGATGTACAAGCGTGAAAATATGAAATTTTCCATCATTAAAATTGCTGTTGCGCTGTGTCTGGCTGCGATTGTCCTGCCGTCCTGCGCATCGCTCAAAAAGATCGAGGTCACTTCGTACCAGGTCGAGTCCATCGTGCCGGAAGGGATGCGCTCCCTCCATGCCGCTCTGTCGGTCGGGGTGGACAACCCTTCGGTGCAGTTCACGCTTCAGGACACGCAGGTGACCGTGTACCGAAACGGCGTGACGGTCGGCTACTGCGACGTTGACCCGGTGACCGTGCGCGGCCGTACATCAGCCAAGTATCATGTGAGCGGAATAGTCAATCTGGCCCCGAACATCTCCCTTATACAGGCCATGTCATTCGCCACACATTTCGATGTCAAGGAATACACACTGGATATCATAACAAAGGCCAAACTCAAATGCGGCATCGGCAAGAAACTGACTTTCAAGGATATGCCGCTCGAAGAACTTGTAAACTGAAATGAAAAGAATCAATATACTGCTGACATTGCTGGCAGTCCTTGTCATTGCCCCGCGCTCCCTGGCACAGACGATTGTCCCTGAGGGATATGTGCTGGTGGATTCGCTTGTTTACCACAAGACCGCAGCTGCAGACCAGTCTCTGTACGGACACAATATCTTCACGATCATGCCTTCGCGTGAAAACGGCGATGCCGGCAATGTCCGTATCCATCAGGCTGACAGTATCATGGCCGCGATGAACAGCCATGTCGTTTCCAATTCCGGCAGGGCACTGAGGGGATATCGTGTCAGGGTGTTCTTCAGCAACAAGCAGAATGCACGCCAGCTGGCCGCCGCCGCATACGGATACGTCGTCTCAGTGATGAGGGTCCCCGCATATATATCTTACAAAAACCCGTTCTTCAAGGTGACCGCCGGAGATTTCCGTACCAAGGGAGAGGCTGCCAAGTTCCTGAAGGATGTCAAGTCGAGATACCCTTCCGCATTCATTGTCAGGGAAAATATCAAGCTTCCGTCAGTTTATATCGGCGAGAATTTCGTGGTTGACACAATCAAGGTCCTGCGAAGAATCAACGAATCCACCGAGCCGATTGTCACAGTGATAGAGGATGATGACATGGACGGATATGCTGAAGCATCGGAAGAGACTGATGTTGAAGAAGAAATAGAATAGTCGTTATGGCGAAGCAGACATTGGGGCTGGAGATGAAGCAGCAGCAGAAGCTCTCTCCGCTGCAGATCCAGACCATCAAGATAATCGAGCTCCCTGTTGCCGAACTGGAACAGAGGATACGCAAGGAACTGGAAGAAAATCCGGTTCTGGATGAGGATACGCATGCCGAGGATGAGAACCGCGAGGATGATACTCCGCGCGAGGTGTCCATAGAGTCAATCGACGAGAACGATCCGACTCCATCCTACAAACTCTATGTGAACAATTACGGCAAGGACGAGCGTCCTGAATACAATACCTTCTCTGTAAAGGAAAGTTTTACCCAGAGCCTTCTTGAACAGCTGGGTTTCAGAGAGTTGGATGAGCACCAGAGAAAAGTTGCAGCGTTCATAATATGCAGCCTTGATGAGGATGGCTACCTGAGGCGTCCGCTGGACAATCTTGTCGATGACATGGATTTCCGGGCCGGGCTCAAGACTACCGAGAAAGAGGCGGAGCAGATGCTGATGCTGGTCCAGGAGTTCGAGCCGGTCGGAATCGGTGCCAGGTCGCTGCAGGAATGCCTTTCGCTTCAGTTGAAGGCTAAGAAGCAGACTGAGGCAGTGGTGAACGCTCGTCTTATCGTGGATGAATATTTTGATGAATTCTCCAACCGTCATTTCCAGAAAATACTGTCCCGGACGGGACTTTCCGAGGAGGATTTCAGACAGGCCCAGAAGGCTATCGCCAAGTTGAACCCTTCTCCGGGCGGTCAGGTGGACGATTCGTACAACGACCAGGCCCAACAGATCATCCCCGATTTCGTGCTCAAATTCAGGGACAACGGCGAACTCTATTTCGAAATGCCGCGTTTCTCGATTCCGGAATTGAAGATCAACCGCAGCTATTCGGCAATCCTTGAGGAGGCGGCGGTCACGAATGACCGTGCCAAGAAGGAGGCGGCAACGTTCATCAAGCAGAAAATAGACAGCGCCAAATGGTTCATGGAGGCCATAAAACAGCGTCACAACACGCTGCACAGCACGATGTCCGCCATCCTCGAATTCCAGTATGAATATTTCCTCGACGGTGACGAGACTCATCTCAAGCCAATGGTGCTCAAGGATATAGCCGAAAAGACCGGATTCGACATCTCCACCATTTCACGCGTTGTCAACAGCAAGTATATCGAGACCCATTTCGGCATATTCTCCCTCAAGTCATTCTTCTCCGAGGGTATGGCAAACAGTGATGGCGAGGAAATCTCCACCAAGGAAATCAAGAAGGTGCTTCTCGACAGTGTGGAGAACGAGAACAAGAAAAAGCCTCTCACCGACGACCAGCTGGTCGAGACGCTCGCATCAAAGGGTTATGTGATAGCGCGCCGCACCATCGCAAAATACAGGGACCAGCTCGGAATCCCTAAGGCCAGGCTGAGAAAAGAATTGTAGCCCGGGATTAAATCATTCTTAAAGCTTGGGACCGAATGCCAGGTCGCCGGCATCGCCGAGGCCGGGGACGATGTAGGACTTCAGAGTCAACTCCGGGTCCGTGGCTGCAGTCCAGAGAGTAACGTCGTCAGAAGGGATGTTCTTCTTCAGGTTGTCAATTGCCTGTACGCTCGAAATAGGACAGATGAAGTGTGTGTGCTTAGGCTGTCCGCCTTCTTCAACCATATGATTATAAGCTACTTCGATTGACGAGCCTGTGGCGAGCATCGTGTCGGCAAGGATGAGTACCTTGTCCTTTGTCTCCGGCAGTGCGGCATACTCGAAGTTGATGTGGAACTTGCCGCTCTTGCTGGTCTTTCTGTAGGCAGCGATGAAAGCATTCTCGGCAGAGTCGAAGTAATTGAGGACTCCATTGTGCAGTGGCAGTCCGGCCCTGAGGATGGTGGCGACGACAACCTTGTCGCTGACGACATTGACATCTGCGATGCCCAGTGGGGTGATGACCTGCTTTGTCGTGTATCCGAGTGTCTTGCTCACTTCGTAAGCGAAGATTTCACCGAGCCTTTCAAGGTTCCTGCGGAAACGCATGCTGTCTTTCTGGATGTCCTTGTCGCGCATCTGGGCGACGAAATTGTTGAGAACGGAGTCGGTCTGGCCGAGGTTGATGACTTTCATTGTGGTGTGTTTGGTTGTTACAGTCCACAAATATAGCAGAAATTACTGGATGCTGTCTCTGTTTATCACACATTCTTCGGCGAAACTGTAGAAACATTCGTTTGCGATTATTATATGGTCCATCAGGGCTTTGTCAAATGTGGCAAGCGCCTTGTGCAGGTTTTCCGTCGCTTTCATGTCGCCTTCTCCGGGTCTGGGGTTGCCGGACGGGTGGTTGTGGCTCAGTATGACCGCAGTCGCATCGAACTCCAGGGCCCGTTTCACGACCTTCCTTATGTCCAGCGAGGTCGAAGTGAGACTGCCCTTGCTTATCATTTCCATTCCGAGCACGTATGACGCCCTGTTGAGGAACATGGCCCAGAATTCCTCGTGGTCCAGCCCGCGGAGTTTCGGCGCAAGGATCCTGTACGCCATTCCGGCGTTGTTTACCGGCACCCGGTTGAGGTCCGACTCTTCCATCCACCACCTTCTTCCCAGTTCGAACGCGGCCGCAATCGAACAAGCCTTGTCCTGGCCGATGCCGTCGATGCCTGTCAGGTTCTCGATGCTCCTGCCCGCAAGGGTGCCCAGCTTCCATCCGGACTCTTTCAGCACGTTCCTTGCCAGTTCCACCACATTCACCCCGCTGTTGCCAGTCCTCAGCAGGATGGCCAGCAACTCGCTGTCGCTGAGTGCTCCGGCACCCTTTCCAATCATTTTTTCGCGAGGCCGTTCCTCGCTGCACATTTCCTTGATTTTCATTTTCTTAACTTTTTCTGCAAAGGAAAAAATAAAAAAACGCGTTCCGAAAAAGAACGCGCTTATTTTTAAAAATGTGCCACTGGATGCCGTCAGATGGCGTTTTTGTCTCTTGCAGAAACTGCTGATTGCTGCAAAATCACGCAATGAATGCCGCAATCTCGTTCTTCTCGAGCCTGTCTCCCTGCTGTGCGGTGACTGCAACTATCTGACCATCAATGGCTGAGCAGATTTCTTCCATTCCGTACCAAGTCTGCACATATCCAATCACATCTCCGGCCTTGACGATTGTTCCGACGGCCGGTGCGGTCGACTTCCCGTCCACGTCCACCTGCCAAATGATCTGGCCCTTGACAGGGGCCTGTACCGGAACTGCGCCCGGATGCGCCGCGATGATCTTGTCGATGTCGAATTTCGGCATCTCGACGACTGGCCTGGTGATGACAATCGGCGCTCCGGCCCTGGCCTTGTGCTCCTCGAGGTCTTTGTTGAACCTTTCCTTCGCCACACCGCTCCTGTAGTCACGGTACTGGCGCTCGTGCATTGCGAACTCGAACAGTTCTTCCTGGTCCTGTCCTTCGTCCCAGCCCTCTTCCTTCATCATCCGGCGGAACTTAGGCAACTCGTCAGGGAATGCGTCCTGAGGCACTCCTGTGTAGAATTCGAGGCCCTTGTCCTTTGCAATCTGGACAATCTCCGGATCAAGAGTGCCCGGCAGCTGTCCCATCTTGCCGAGTATCATGTTCCATGTGTCCCTGTCGATGTTGCTCCATCTCGGCTTGCCCTGAAGGATGGCCATCAGGTTGAGAAGGGCAGTGTTCTTGGTGTACTGGCTGAACGGAGTGACCAGCGGCGGGTATCCAAGTCGCGGCCACACATATTCTACTTCCTGGAAGAGCATCACCATCAACTGGTCCAGACTGAGTTCCTTCTTGCCTTGTTTGCGCAGGCTTGCATTGATTGCGCCGTGCACGCCCTGGAGGTCGGCCATCATCGAGCCCATCATTCCGCCCGGCAGTCCGCAGCCGACCAGCAGCGAACTCATGTGGGAGTTGTTCGGGTCGATCCAGTAGCCAAGGAAGTCGTCGATGAACTTCTGGGTCAATGCCCTCACCTCCATATATGCGTTCATGTTGAGGTCCTTCACGAGGAATCCGTCTGCCTTGAGCATTTCCCTGATTGTGATCACGTCAGGATGGACCTTGCCCCATGAAAGCGGCTCCACTGCCACGTCGAGATAGTCAGCGCCTGCGCGGGCCACCTCCAGCATCGAAGCTACAGAGAATCCTGGTCCCGTGTGTCCGTGGTACTGAACCTTGATATGAGGATATTTTTTCTTGATGTCGGTGACCAGCTGCCCAAGGAAGGTCGGGCGTCCCACGCCTGCCATATCCTTGAGGCAGATTTCGTCGCAGCCATACTCCACCAGGTGGTCCACCATGCCCATATAGTATTCAACGGTGTGGACAGGGGAGTTGGTGATGCTCAGCGCGGCCTGGGATATCATCCCTGCCTTCTTTGCATATTCGACGGACAGTTTGAGATTGCGGTGGTCGTTGAGACCGCAGAACGAACGGGAAATGTCGGTGCCCTGTGCCTTCTTGACCTTGAACATCAGTTCGCGCACATCTGCCGGTACCGGGTTCATCCTGAGGGCGTTGAGACCTCTCTCCAGCATATGGGTCCGGATTCCGGCCTTTTGGAACGGGGCTGTCCATTCGCGCACGGCCTTGTTGGGGTTCTCGCCGAACAGCAGGTTCACCTGCTCGAATGCGCCGCCATTGGTCTCGACGCGGTCGAAGCATCCCATGTCGATGATTGCCGGTGCCACCTCCTTGAGCTGGTCCACCCTCGGGACATACCTTCCGGAAGATTGCCACATATCCCTGTAAACAAGGGAGAATTTTATTTCTTTTGCCATATAGACTTCGTTTTTGTTTGCCTGAGCGGTCAGGAACACAAATATACGAATTTATCCATCAAAAAAATGTTGTTGATTTCGAAATTTTGCCTATCTTTGCAGTCCAATTCAACACGGTGCCTGTAGTTCAGTTGGTTAGAGCGTCAGATTGTGGTTCTGAATGTCGTGGGTTCGAGTCCCACCAGGCACCCAAAAAGCCTCGCAGATGAATCTGCGAGGCTTTTTGGGTTTTACCCCCGTCATGTCCTCATTCCCGTCAGTGTCAGCCAGGTCCGGGACCGTGCCGCCCGCGGCTTGGGAGCGGGAATGAAGAATTTTGGAAAAACAGGGGATGGGAAACAAAAAAGCCACCGCGATGCGGTGGCTGAAGTGGGAGCTGAGGGAGTCGAACCCCCGACCCTCTGCTTGTAAGGCAGACGCTCTGAACCAACTGAGCTAAGCTCCCGAATTCTTTAAGAACTGTCCCTTACTTGTCGTTTGGGATTGCAAATATACGCACGATTTTTTGTTCTGCAAATTATTTTCGACTTTTTTTGAGAAAATTGTCGTTTTTTTCGATTTTGCCTTTTCGGAGAAAGTTGCTACTTTTGTAAGATTTAAATACAAAACCCTCCGATGGAAAGGATATTTGTTCCGGTTTATAGATTCTTCTGCAGGCATAAAGCCTTGATGTACACATTGTTGATAGCGAGCACGGCGATCTTTGCCGTTTTCGGCTTCCAGCTCTGTTACGAAGAGGACATCTCCAAACTGCTTCCGCAGACAGAAAAAGCCACCCAGAGCGGATTTGTGTTCGGAAACTTGCGTGTCAAGGACAAAATCATCATCCAGCTCTCTTCCCGCAGCGGAAACATGTCCCCGGAAGATCTCGAGACTGCCGTCGACACCTACGTCGAATCCCTCTTTGCCGCCGACAGCACCAGCGGATACATCGCCAACTGTCTATATTCCATCGATGACGGACTTATGCTCAACGCCCTTGATTTCGGTCTGGGCGCATTCCCTGCATACGTCACAGAAGAGTCATACGCCGGCTTTGACAGCCTACTGACTCCGTCCGCCCTCAATGCACAGATGCAGAGGAACAAAGAAATCATTTTCGATGATTTCGAGGGCAACAAGACAATGATGGTCTCATACGACCCTGCATCCCTGCGTTCGGCGATGCTGCCGCAGGGCAAGGCACTGATGAACGGGATGGGCGGATTCAAGGTCATCGACAACCATTTCTTCTCGCCTGACTCGACCGTCGTCCTGGCTTTCCTGGCACCGAACTTCAAGTCATTCGACTCCAAGTCCGGGACAAAACTCATAAAACTGATAGAATCTGCCGCCGACTCGTTCCAGGAAGAAAACCCTGATGTGGAGGTGCTGTTCCATGGCTCACCGGTCAACAGCGTCTGCAATTCACGCCAGATTAAGAAGGATCTCGTGCTCTCGATGAGCATCTCTCTGCTGCTGATCTGTCTTGTCATAGGTCTCTGCTTCCGCAACCGGAACAGTCTGATACTCCTGCTGATGCCAGTTGCGTACGGTGCATTGTTTGCCCTGGCCTGCGTGTTCTGGATCAAGGGAAGCATGTCCCTCATGGCCATCGGCATCGGCGCCGTCATACTCGGCGTGGCGATGAGTTACTGTCTGCACGTGCTGACACATTATAAATATGCCAGTGACCCGGAGCAGGTCATAAGGGAACAGGCCACCCCTGTCTCGCTGGGCTGTCTCACCACGATCGGCGCATTCATCGGCCTGCTCTTCACCGAAAGCGAGCTGCTCAAGGACTTCGGCCTGTTTGCATCCTTTGCCCTTGTCGGCACGACACTTTTCGCACTTGTGTTCCTGCCACATTTCTTCACTCCGGAGAACAACCGCCGCAACGAGAAAGCGTTCGGATTTATCGACAGGATCAATTCATATCCCCTGGACCGCAAATACTGGCTTGTCGGCATCATCGCCGCCATCTGCGTGGTGACATTCTTCACATCCCGCAAGGTCGGCTTCGACAGCGACCTGCGCAACATCGGATTTGTCGAGCCTCCGGTCAGGAAATCACAGATACAATATGCCGAAAAGGTCAACGGAGGCCAGTCTTCCCTGTATTTCGCGGCCTCGTCACCGGAACTTGACTCGGCTCTGGTCGCAAACAAGGCCATCCTTTCCACTCTGGAAGACCTGTACGGCAAAGGTCAGATCACCAAATACGGCAAGGTCACTTCGATGCTTCTGCCTCTTTCGGAGCAGCAGGCCAACATAGATGCATGGAAGGCATACTGGTCTCCCGAAAAGGTGGCACAGACCCGCCGTGACATTGCCGCCGCCGCAAAGAAGAACGGGCTTTCACCCGATATGTTCGAGCCATTCTTCCTCCTTGCCGAGGCTGATTATGAACCTCAGAGTGTCTATGACAGCGGCATCGTTCCGGAGGAACTGATGTCCAACTTTGTCGAGGAGTCCGATGACAACTACTTGGTGTTCACGTCGGTAGTCCTTCCTGAGGAGAACCGCAAAGCCGTCAGTGACGCTGTCTGCGCCAATCCTCATTCACTCGTCGTGGACCCGATGTACTACACAAGCGACATGGTCGAGGTCATCCACAGGGACTTCAATGTGGTCCTCTGGATATCGTCCCTGTTCGTGCTTCTTGTGCTCCTGGTTTCCTTCCGCAGTATCACCACCAGTCTGATAGCGTTCCTCCCGATGTTCCTCAGCTGGTACGTAGTGCAGGGCGTGATGGCCATATTCGGCATCGAATTCAATCTAATCAACATCGTCATATCCACCTTCATCTTCGGAATCGGAGTCGATTACAGCATATTTGTCACTGACGGAATGCTCTCACAGGCCCGTGGGAATGGCGGCAACCTGCTTGTCTGGCACAAGGCCGCAATCACATTCTCCGCATTTGTGCTGATTGTTGTGGTATGTTCCTTGCTCATCACGAAACACCCGGCAGTCCGGTCAGTGGGCATCAGCACCATTATCGGAATGTCTTCGACAATATTGATCACCTACACGCTCCAGACCCTGCTGCTCCGCCTTGCGCTGGGCAACAATACCATGAGGCGTTTTATGTTACACGAAAAAAATAAATGATGAAAAAGATTCTCCTCGCCATTGCGGCGGCGTTTTCAATCCAGACCGTCGGTTTTGCCGGCCCCAATGACTCATTCATACTCAGCAAGATAGAGTCGTCCAATGAGACGGTGAAGTCCCTGACCGCCACATTCACGGCAGACCGCACCGTCACTGCAAGCGGCCTGAAATCCACCGGCAAGGGAGACCTTTTCTTCACACCGGGCCGTCTGTCGATGCTCTACAGCACTCCGGCAGGGGAGTATTTCATCATCAACGGCAACCGGATGTCGATGAACAGGAACGGCAGGAAGGCCCAGTATGACCTGACCAAGACCCCTATGATGAACGGCCTCTCAAAGATGCTGCTCTGCTCGATCCAGGGCAAGGTGCGCACCCTTGCGGTCGATGTCAATGCCGACATAGCAGTTTCGGAGACATCCACTTCGTACATCGTGACCCTGACTGCCAAGAAGAAAGAGGTGAAGGGGTATTCCAAGATAGTCATCACCTACAGCAAGACCGGCTGCATCATACAGTCACTCGAGACGGACGAATTTTCAGGCGTCGTGACAGTCTACAAGATCGCGGGCACAAAGAAAAATGCCGCCATAGATGACGGCAAATTCTCTGTTAAATAATTGGTGTTCAATCAATTGTGAAAACTCATCCCGAGTTTGATCCTTTTCAGTGAATCAAGCGGGATGATCGGCTTCTCCACGTCGTCCGGCACTTCCATTCCGCTGAACTGCTGGAAATACTGCACGCATGCGTCTCTCCACCAGCGGGTGTCGTGTTCCTGGATTGCAAGTTTGGCATCGACTTCAGACCAGATGTCCCTGTCGACATATTTCCTGGCATTGTTCCAGACCTCGCGGTATCCTTCCACCGTGCGTATTCCCCTTTCATAATGAAGGCATATTTCATCCCACAGGGTGCGTCCGGACTGCATCGTGTAGTCCCAAGGCACGTGGTGGAACCAGAGCAGCAGTTCCTCGGGACAGGTCCTGATGTCGTTGTATTGCGACGCCAGCGGCTCGTTGTACTGGTCCACAGCGTCAGTCCCTTCACGAGTGCGGTCAAATCCGATACCGTCATCGGCGGCCTTGTGGTAGTATGGCGGAGTCCAGTCGACACGCAGCCCTTCCGGTGCATACCATGGTTCCGGCCCATAATGATGGTCTCCGGCGAAAATGTGATGTATGCCCAGCGGCATCATATAATCCACGACCGCCTCGCGCGAGGTCAGCATCATTTCCTTGACAGGCTCGATGAATTCGCGCTCGAAACGCTTTTCCGATGCCCACCAAGGCTTGCGGAACGTCATGTGAAGCCATTCGTCGGCAATCTGCTCCGAACTCAATGACGGGTCCCAGGCAAGACGCCCGAATGCAAACCAGTTGGCCTGGGCGAAGAAATGTCCGCACCAGTTCTTGTCCTGACCAATGTTGGCCACTCCTGCAACGGCGCTTATGTTCTTTCCCACGGTGGAGCCTTCTCCGTCACGGTATGTGTCCGAATCGAGGCATTCCTTCCACATCGGGGCGAGGAAGCACAGGTGGTTGGCCTGGCCGGTGTATTCCTGCGTAATCTGGAATTCGGCCATCATGCCGGTCTCTTTCAGTACTCCGAACAGCGGGCTGAAGGGCTCGCGCGGCTGGAAATCCACCGGGCCGTTCTTGATCTGGATGATCACGTTGTCACGGAACTGGCCGTCAAGCGGCCGGAATTCCTCCACGGCCTGTTTTGCGCGGTCCGGACTGTTCGGGGCATAGACAAACGCCCTCCACATCACGATGCCGTCATGTGGGGCAAGCGCGTCTGCGAGCATGTTGGCACCATCCACGTGGGTCCTGCCGAAATCCTGCGGACCCGGTTGGCCTTCGCTGCATGCCTTGACAAGGAATCCTCCGAAATCAGGGACAAGCCCATAAATCTCCTCGACCTTGCCCTGCCACCAATTGATGACATCCTCATTGAGCGGATCGGCCGTAGGGAGGCCTCCAAGCGCCATCGGGGTCGCAAAATTGACAGAAAGATAGACCTGCATTCCATAAGGACGCAGAAGGTCGGCAATTGCAGCGACGCGGGCCAGGTGGGCCGAATCCAGCACTGCCGGAGATGCGTTCACATTGTTGAGAACGGTGCCGTTGATGCCGATGGCCTGGTTGCGTGCCCCGTACTGGCGTATCCTGTCGGCCGGGATTTCGTCAGAGGTCCATTCCCAGATGGAATGGCCTGCATAACCCCTTTCGATGCTGTCGTCCAGGTTGTCCCAATGGTTCAGTATCCGGTGGGCGTAATACGGCTCACCGTCAGTAAAAAGGAAGTCCCGGGACTTGCTGCATGCGCAGACTGCTCCCAGGACTGCCAAGATGGTCAGGAACTTATTCATCAATGCCTTCTATTGTCTCGATGAGTCCGTTCTCTGTGAATGTGAGTTCGCACACTTTGAGGCTGCGGAGCCAGGACTTGCCGCCTGACGGCACGCTGTCGTGGTGGAACAGATACCATTTGCCTTCCCATTCGATGATGGCATGGTGAGTAGTCCATCCAACTACAGGTGTCAGGATCACGCCCTTGTATGTGAACGGACCATAAATGTTGTCACCGATTGCATAGCAGAGCAGGTGGCTGTCACCGGTGGAATAGGTGAAATAATACTTGCCGTCCTTCTTGAATGTCCAGCTTGCCTCGAAGAAGCGATGAGGGTCGTCGGCAGCAAGAGGCTTGCCTTCCTCGTCAACGACCTGGACTGGCTTTGGCTCCTCGCCGAACTGAAGCATGTCCTTTGAAAGCTTCACGACGCGGCTCGGAAGTGAAGGCTGGGCGCCGTGAGGAAGGTTCGGGCTGTCCGGGGTGTTGTTCCTGGCAGGGTCCTCGATTCCGACATTGTCCCTGTATGACTGAAGCTGACCTCCCCAGAGACCGCCGAAATACATGTAATGCCCGCCGTCGTCATCCTTGAGGATGGCCATGTCGATGGAGTAACTGCCGTGAACCGGTTCCGGCTGAGGAATGAACGGACCTGCAGGATTGTCTGCTATGGCTACACCATGACGGAACACGTCGTTCTTGTCCTTCATTGGGAAGAACATGTAGTATTTCCCGTCCTTTTCGGCAACGTCGCAGTCCCAGAGCTGGCGTCCGTGCCAAGGGATATCCTCCAGACTGAGCACGCAGCCATGGTCGATGACCTTTCCGGTCATAGGGTCTCCTTCGATGGACAGGACGTGGTAGTCCTTCATTATGTACTGGTCGCCGCTGTCATCCTCGACGTTTGACTCATCCTCCCAGTCGTGTGACGGGTAGATGTAGATCTTGCCGTTGAACACATGAACTGACGGGTCTGCCATAAAGTCGGCAGGGAACAGATATCTTTTTACAACTTTCTTTGCCATAATTGTTGAGTGTTATTGATTATGCGTTTCTTTCTTCGATTGCCTTGTTGATCTCGTCAAGCCTCTTGTCTGTGAGAGGATACTTGTACACGAGATAGCCTACAAGCACGAGCAGCAGTGCCGGGATGATGGTTGTGAACCAGAGGATTGCATTCTGTGCGGTCGCGTTGTAGTCGTTCAGCTTAGGATAATATGCGTTGACAGGTGCGCTGATGAATGATGCAAGGAATACGACGACGAAGATGCAGAGCACCAGCTGGAGGCACTTGTTCTCCTTGAATTCCTTCCACATCTGGCCGAATGAAACAGGCTTTTCCGGTGTGGTGGTGATGTTCTCCTTGCTGCACAGGAAGCAGAATGTCAGAAGCACGAAACCGACAATGGCGAAAATGCATGTTACGGTGAACCATGCCTTAGGGTCTGTCGGGAGAGCCGATGACTCGCTGGCAAGATTGAATCCGATGGCACCCATTACAAGAGGGGTGATCCAGCCTGCAATGGAGAATCCGGCCTTGAATGCCACGCCTGCAAGGGCATTGACGGTTGCGGCAGGTCTGTTGCCGGTACGGTATTCAGCCTCTGTGATGACCTCAGGGACAAGAGCCCACATCAGTGAACCGACGAGCAGGCCGACTCCGGTCAGGACCTTTGCGGTCTGGACAAGGACCTTGCACTTCTCGACGTCAAAGAATTTGCCGATGATGAACAGGGCGGCGAATCCTACGAAACCGATTGCCAGGAGCACGTAATACAGGCCTTTCTTGCCGAACAGTTTCTTCAGGGCAGGGAGTGAAGGCAGGATGATGAATGCCGGAATGGTTCCGATGGCCATGAACAGGGCCTGGTTCCAGTCCACTGCGATGCCGACTACCAGTGCAAGTCCGATAGGGAAACCGGCCTGGACGATGATCTGGCCGATGTTGGCGCAGACCATTCGGGTGGAAGTGAGAATAAGCACCTCGTCGTTGTCACGGGTCATGCTGGCCATGATCGAGCCGTAAGGGATATTGACCACTGAGTAGATCATGCTGAGCAGGGTGTAGCTGGCAGATGCATAGATGATCTTGCCGGTCATTGACCATCCTGCGGCTGCAGGAAGCATCAGCAGACAGGCTGCAATGGTGAGAGGAATACCGCCATAAAGAAGGTAGGTGCGGTACTTGCCGAGTTTTGGATTGCGGTTGTCAATGTACTTCCCGACTACCGGGCTCCAGAAACAGTCAAGGAGTCTGACTGCAAGGATAAGCCCGCTGACGAATGCCGGATTGATCTTCAATACTGTGGTGAGGTACAGCATGAGGAAGCAGGCAACTGTCTGGAAGATCAGGTTCTGCGCCATGTCGCCGGACCCGAATCCTATGCGCTGCATCCAGCTGAGTTTGTAGAAGCCCTTGGCTTCATTCGAGGTTGTTGTCATAAATTATACTAATTATTTGGTTATTGTTCAATCAGTTCCACAAGTCTGCGGGCAGGTGTGACCTTGTCCTGCGGGTGGATGTCGTTCCATTCGCCGAGGTCGCGGTTGGGCACAAGGAAGACATTCTCCATCTCCTCGCAGACCTGTCTCTGCGCGTCCTGGACCTTGACCCAGTCGCTTGTCCGGGCTGTTTCGAGTTCGGAATGCTGGAATGCCGCCAGTTCGACAATGTAGAATTTGAGCTGCGGATCTTCGAAGATGTCGCGCCAGCACTCGATCATTTTCTTGAGCAGGCCGGCGTATTCCTCTGCATTGGAGGTGTTGGACTCGCCCTGATACCATACCACGCCGGCAAGTTTCCTTCCGGACTCCTTGAGCATGGCCGGGATAGGGGCAATCATGGCATTGTACAGTCCTGTAGGCTTGTATTGCAGGAAATCCTCGTTGTCACGGGCGTGCATCCTGACGCCTGCCTTGTATTTCCACCCTTTCAGGAGGGATTTGACACCGGCGGCCGTCTCGAGGCTGTATTCCTTGTCTGCAACGAAATGTGCCGGACCGCCTGCATGGCTCTGAAGGTGCACGTCAATGACGTTCCTGCCTTTTTTGAGCACCCCTGCCGGAATGGTATAGTTGCGTGGCGGGTACTGGTATGTGGTGTTGCCCACATACTGGCCGTTCACGAACACGGAGTCGGCATCGACAATGGCGCCGAGGTGGAGGATTGCCTCACCGGCGGCCTGGCGTGCGTTCAGCCTGACAGTTTTCTTGAAATAATGGCTGCCATAGATAGGCTTGCCTTCCTCATCGACCGACCATCTGGTGCCGAAAAGGGGCATTCTGTGCCATTTGGCGGCGGTATTGGCCGGAAGGGCGTCAAGTTCTTCCTGCCATTCTCCATAAAGGTCGTGGTTGTGGCGGAGCGTCTCTTCCACCCACTTGGGGTCCTTGCACAGGGCCAGTGACTTCAATATATCTTCATTGCTGAGCCTGTCCTCCGGAAGCCATGCCTCGATAGGGGACCCACCGACTGACGAGTTGATGATGCTGACCGGACGGCCTGTCTTCTCGTTGTAGAACCTTCCGAGGAAATAGCAGAGCGCGCCCCATTCCGCCGATGTCTCAGGGGTGGTCAGGGTCTGCCATTCACAGGCCGGAAGCGTTGCCTGAGGGGCGTCGAAGGCCCATTTGACAGGTACTTTGAGGTAATGTATGTCTTCGTTGACATAGTCCTTGACGCTGTCTGCTACAACGTCCATGCAGCGCCTGATGGGCAGTTCCATGTTGGACTGTCCGCTGCAGAGCCAGATGTCACCCTCCGGGATGGCATATTTCATCTTGCCGGCCGGGTCCTGTGCCAGCAGGGCAGATGTGGCTGCAAGTGTCGCGAGTAATGTGGTTATCAGTTTCATTTGTGGTGGTTTTTGTCAAAAAAAGTGTATCATGCTTTCGCCGGACTCTCTTTTGGGCGATTCAGGAGGTCCGAGATAACTGTCCTTCATGCCTCCGAAATCGATCAGGATTCTCTGGAGCACGGTCCCGTCACTGGTGAAATGGAACTTGACAGTATGGATGCCCGGCTCCCCGAAATTGTGTGTCGTGGTGGTCTTATTTATGCTTTCTGCCTGCCATTTCTCGAACAGGCGCATGTCATATTCTCCGTTGTAGTTGACGGTCTGTTCAGGCCCGTCATCGACGCAGATGCCGTATGTGAGGCCTTTCCCGTCATTGAAATCGAGCGTAGGGGAGAGCAGCACCGTGATGTCGGCATCGCCGGATGATGTCGTTTCGACCTTGTATTCCAGCCATGCATCCTTTGCGTTCCCGCTTTCCCTGAATGAGGCTGCCGAGCCGTCCCTTCCGCTGAACCAGTACCATGACACGGCAGTGTGGTCAAACCGCCATACAGGATCTGCACAGGTGTAATAACTGGTCGCGTCAATGGCAATATAGCCGTCTGATTCGCAGATATATGAGAGCTTGCCATCATCTTCTGGATGGACAGGCATGACAATCCTTTCCGGGAGTGGTTCGGACAGCGCTTTTGCCGTAGGCATCTCGTCCTGGTCAGGCATCTGCCAGTATCTGTACCCGATGTGTGGCTGGTCCATCATGTGGTTCCATTTGCCGCCTGCGATCTCGTGGTTGTAATGGTCCATCAGTTCGCGGTCACGCCGGTAATATTTCTCCACATCCGCCTGTCTGCCGCAGGCGGCGGCGTAGTACATCCGGTGCAGGTTGGCAAAGGCCTGGATCTGGAACAGGACCAGTTCTTCGTACGCGTCACGGTACTGAGGGGCAAGCAGGCCGCCGAATTCGACGGCGTCCTTTTCGAGTTCGTCCCACTCTCCGACCACGCGCGGCCATTCGTCATAGTTGAAACTGTATGTGTCTGCGTCGAGAAGTTCCGGGGTGCGGCGCCTTGCCAACTGGCCATATCTGCCGATAATCATGGCTGCACGCCGTTCCAGTTTGAGTCTGTCGCTTGACTCTGACAGTCCCAGATTGTCAGAGACGAACCTCTTGGCGTGCGAAAGTATCGTGTAGTTCGGATTGACTGAGAATTCAGTCGGGTTCCATGCGTAATCCATGAAGAACTGGATAGGGTACTCCATCGGCTTGAGGTCGCCTACGTTGACTATCCACAGTTCCCTGACGCCATGCTCCCAGCAAAGTTCCATCTGCTGCTGGATGCGCCCGGCCTCGTTGGTGCTTATCCACCGGTAGTTGCGCGGTCCGCCTACATAGTCGAAATGATAGTACATGCCGTACCCTCCGGAGCGCCTGACATTGCCGTCAGCGTCGAAGGCCTCGTCCCTGGACGGCAGTCTGCGGACATTGCCCCAGTTGTCGTCACACAGCAGCAGGGTCACGTCGTCCGGCACCCTCATGCCCTTGTCGTAATAGTCCTGGACCTCCTTGTACAGGGCCCATACCTGCGGGATCTGCTCGACCGGACGGCGGGTTTCGCGCTTGATTATGCGGCGCTGTGCCTTCACAATCTTTTCCAGCAGGGCGATGTTCTGCCCCTCGGTCATGGGCTCGTCACCGTCACCGCGCATGCCGATGGTGATGATGTCCTCTGTGTCCTTTGCCCTGGCAATTCCTTCTTTCCAGAATCCTTTGAGCGTCCTGGCGTTGGTGTTGAAATCCCATTTGCCGCTGCCGTAGCGGTGCCATTCCTTCTGGGCCCTGGCGCACGGCTCGTGGTGGGATGTGCCCACTATGATGCCCATCATGTCGGCGTAGTATGAATTGAGCGGGTCATCGTCGTAGAATGCCGCGTCCCACATCGCCGGCCACATGAAATTGGCCTTCAGACGCAGCAGAAGGTCGAATACGTGGATGTAGAAGTCGTGATTGTATCCTCCGAAAGTGTCATTCACAAATCCGGTCAGTGCAGGCCATTCGTCGTTGAGGAAAATGCCTCTGTATCGTACTGCAGGCTCATTTTCCGTGAAGATGCCCACTGTGGCGAAAATCTCTTCGTGGTGTTCTGCCGGCACGTCGGCCCACCAGTGCCACGGCGATACGCCGATCTCGCGGGATATCGTGTAGATGCCGTATGTCGTGCCGCGCTTGTCGCTGCCGGCAATGATGACCGGCTCATCCTCGAACACCTTTATGACATATTTCTCCCGGGCCCCTTCCAGATTCTCGATGTCGCTCTTGTCCAGATACTGCTCGATGAATCCTCCTCGTCCGATGGTGCCGATGATGATCTTCCTGCCCTCAGGGAGCCCGGATTTCGCGACCTCGCACTGCAGTCCGGTCACGGCATTGAAGTCTGCCGCCAG
The DNA here is from genome assembly GCA_045599265.1 of Candidatus Cryptobacteroides sp. Classification (GTDB taxonomy): domain Bacteria; phylum Bacteroidota; class Bacteroidia; order Bacteroidales; family UBA932; genus Cryptobacteroides. The sequence continues at coordinate 72,436 of JAZRVQ010000072.1, forward strand.
GTTTTCCGCCGCCATCACCACTCCCGGCCATTCGTTCACGCCGTCGATGCATATCGCCGGACAGGAACCGTCAGTCACCACAGGGACGGGGGAGACCCCGCTGTCCTCGAAACGGATGATGTTGCGGCCAAAACCGACGGCTCCCACCTTCATGGTGGAGAGCAGAATCAGGGTGATGAATAAAATACGGCCTTTCATACTACAAATATAATATTTTTTGCCGGCTTTTGCCTCAACAATTGGATTCAGACTCTTTCAATTTTGGAACAATTGTTTAAAAAACGCGTCATTCGGTCATTTTTATGACAAATTATGGGTAAAATTTAAAGTGCGGAAAGGCAATTTTTCCGCCTTTTTTTCATAACTTTGTAGATTGTAAAACTAAACCAATTATGTACTCTCTTGGAATTGATATAGGATCATCATCAGTGAAGGTTTCACTGTTGGACATCGAGTCCGGAAATTGCGTGGCATCATCTACCAACCCCAAATCAGAGGCACCTATCAAGGCCGTACAGAAAGGCTGGGCCGAACAGGACCCTGAAATGTGGTGGGACTTCATCTGCCGCGGCATCAAGGACATCGCACAGTCATACCCGATGAAGAATGTCGCCGCGGTCGGCATCACATACCAGATGCACGGCCTGGTTGCAGTGGACAAGGACATCAAGCCTGTCCGTGACGCCATCATCTGGTGCGACTCACGCGCAGTCGGCATCGGCGCAGAGGCCCTCGAGAACATCGGCTACGACAAATGCATGTCGCATCTTCTCAACTCTCCGGGCAACTTCACTGCGTCGAAACTTGCATGGGTGAAGAGGAACGAGCCGGAACTCTACGCTTCCATATATAAGTTCATGCTCCCGGGCGACTATGCGGCATACAAGCTTTCAGGCAGCGTCGCAACGACCGAGACCGGCCTTTCGGAGCAGATATTCTGGGACTTCAAGGAGGCCCGCAGAGCAGACTTCGTGGCTGAATATTACGGCATCGAGAAAGAGAAATTCCCTGACATCGTGCCATCTATCGGCGTTGCAGCCCACACTTCGGCAGAGATTGAAACCCTTCTCGGCATCCCTGAGGGAACTCCTATTTCCTACAGGGCAGGCGACCAGCCGAACAACGCATTCTCACTCAACGTCCTCAATCCGGGCGAAATCGCCACTACCGGCGGTACCAGCGGCGTCGTTTACGGCGTCACAGACATCCCTAAGGCAGATGCCGGCAGCCGTGTGAACACATTCCTCCATGTCAACAACACAGCCGACGCACATCGTTACGGCGTGCTTCTGTGCATCAACGGCACGGGCATCATGAACTCATGGATCCACAGGAACGTGACAGCCGACCTCAGTTATGAGGAGATGGACCGCGTGGCCGAAGAGGCCCCTGCAGGAAGTGACGGACTTGTTGTGCTTCCGTTCGGAAACGGTGCCGAGCGTGTGCTTGAAAACCGCACAACCGGCGCAATCATGGCCAATATCGACCTCGTGCGTCACAAGACTGCACATATCATCCGCGCCACCCAGGAGGGCATCGCATTCTCGTTCCGCTATGGTATCGACATCATGCGCGAACTCGGCCTTAACCTCAGCGTCATCCGCGCCGGCAAGGCCAACCTGTTCCTCAGTCCTCTGTTCCGCAGCACGCTCGCGACCCTCTGCGGCTCACGCATCGAGCTGTACAACACTGACGGTTCGCTCGGTGCAGCCCGCGGCGCAGCCCTCGGTGCGGGATTCTACAAGACCCCTGAAGAGGCCTTTGCAACCCTCACCAAGGTCGAGGAGGTATATCCTGTCCCTGAATGGTCGGCAGCCCTGGAGGAGTCTTACCAGGCATGGAAGAAAGAACTTGAAAGACATATAAACTAATAATATCTTAACACTAACTATCAACTATGGCAAAAGAATTTTTCCCACAGATCGGCAAGATCAAATTCGAAGGTGCGGAGAGCAAGAACCCTCTCGCATATCATTATTACAATCCTGAGCAGGTAGTAGCCGGCAAGAAGATGAAGGATTGGTTCAAGTTCGCAATGGCCTGGTGGCACACTCTCTGTGCAGAAGGTGCAGACCAGTTCGGCGGCGGAACAAAGACTTTCCCTTGGAACACAGGCGCAACTGCAGTCGAGAGAGCAAAGAACAAAGTTGACGCAGGCTTCGAGATCATGTCCAAACTCGGTATCGAATATTTCTGCTTCCACGATGTTGACCTCTGCGACGAGGCTGCCACTATCGACGAGTACGAGGCAAACCTCAAGGAGGTTGTCGAGTATCTCAAGGTCAAGATGGCCGAGACAGGCATCAAGAACCTCTGGGGCACAGCAAACGTATTCGGCCACAAGCGCTATATGAACGGTGCCAGCACAAACCCTGACTTCAACGTTGCAGCACGCGCAATGGTTCAGATCAAGAACGCTATCGACGCTACTGTCGCTCTCGGTGGTGACGCATACGTATTCTGGGGCGGCCGTGAGGGTTACATGAGCCTTCTCAACACTGATATGAAGCGTGAGAAAGAGCACATGGCAACAATGCTCACCATGGCACGCGACTATGCACGTTCAAAGGGCTTCAAGGGCATCTTCCTTATCGAGCCTAAGCCAATGGAGCCTACAAAGCACCAGTATGACGTTGACACAGAGACTGTTATCGGATTCCTCCGTGCACACGGTCTTGACAAGGACTTCAAGGTCAACATCGAGGTCAACCACGCTACCCTCGCAGGCCACACATTCGAGCACGAACTCCAGTGTGCGGTTGACGCAGGTATGCTCGGTTCCATCGACGCAAACCGCGGCGACTACCAGAACGGCTGGGATACTGACCAGTTCCCTATCGACCTCTATGAGATGGTACAGGCAATGATGGTTATCATCCGTGGCGGCGGATTCCAGGGCGGCGGAACAAACTTCGACGCAAAGACCCGTCGTAACAGCACCGATCTCGAGGACATCTTCCTTGCACACATCGCATCTATGGATGTAATGGCACGCGCTCTTCTCATCGCTGCCGAGATTCTCGAAAAGTCACCTATCCCTGCAATGGTCAAGGAGCGCTACGCTTCTTACGACTGCGGCGCCGGCAAGGACTTCGAGGATGGCAAGCTCACTCTCGAGCAGGTTGTAGAGTATGCCAAGAAGCAGGCTGAGCCGGCATCGACAAGCGGCAAGCAGGAGCTCTACGAGGCAATCGTGAACATGTACATTTAATTTTTTACACTCAGATAGTCCCCGGCCTTCTGACCGGGGATTATTGTTTATTTTTCGCCATGAACAAAAAACTTTTAGCAGCGGCATCGGTCCTGGTGCTCGCTTCCTGCGGCGGGAAGGTCGCTGGACCTGCCATTCCCCGCGACAATGACATAGAGAAGCGCATAGACAAGGTGATGAAACGTCTGACCCTCGAGGAGAAGATTGGCCAGATGACCCAGCTCACGATCGACAATGTCACCGGGTTCGGCAATGGCCCGGTGGTGCAGGATGTCCTTCTGGAAAAGGCGATAGGCGAGTACAAGGTCGGCTCTATCCTGAACGTCCCCGATGGGCATGCACAGACTCCGGAGGTCTATGCCGCCATTCTTTCCAAGATACAGGAGAAGTCGATGGAAGTGATGGGCATACCTTGCCTTTACGGTCTTGACCAGATCCACGGCGCGACCTATACGGCCGGAGCCACATTCTTTCCTCAGGAGGTCAATCTTGCCGCTACGTTCAACCGTCAGTACGCCCGTGACCTGGGCGAGATCACAGCCTATGAGACCAGGGCATCGATGGTTCCGTGGACATTCTCTCCTGTCATGGACCTTGGCCGCAATCCGGCCTGGCCGCGTATGTGGGAGAGTTTCGGTGAGGACGCGTACATGAACGCCACTATGGCCGTGGAGGTCGTCAGGGGCCTTCAGGGAGATGATCCTAACCATGTGGATCAGAACCATATTGCCGCCTGCCTGAAGCATTATATGGCGTATGGTGTCCCTGTCAGCGGCAAGGACCGCACTCCGTCTTCCGTCACTGAGTCCGACCTCAGGGAGAAATATTTCGAACCGTTCCGTGCCTGCATAGAGGCCGGTGCGCTGTCTCTGATGGTTAATTCGGCGTCCAACAACGGCCTGCCGTTCCATGCCAATCACGAACTCCTGACCGTCTGGCTCAAGGAGCAGCTGGGCTGGGATGGCATGATCGTGACCGACTGGGCCGACATCAACAATCTGTACACTCGCGAGCACATCGCTGTGGACGAGAAAGACGCTGTCCGTATTGCCATCAATGCCGGTATCGACATGTCCATGGTCCCTTACAGCACAAGTTTCTGTGACTGCCTGAAGGAACTGGTTGACGAGGGTCTGGTGCCGATGTCACGTATCGACGATGCCTGCCGCCGTGTCCTTCGCCTCAAGTTCAGGCTCGGACTGTTTGACAATCCTGTCTGGGACGCTTCTCAGTATGGTGACTTTGCAAGTGCAGAGTCGGCATCCAAGTCTTTTGCCGCGGCTGTCGAGTCCGAGGTTCTGCTCAAGAACGAGGGCGTGCTTCCTGTCAGGGAGGGTGCCCGCATCCTTGTGACAGGCCCTAACGGCGATTCTATGCGCACTCTGAATGGCGGATGGTCATATACCTGGCAGGGTGACGGTGCCGCGAATGATGAATTCACGGGACAGTACAACACCATCTATGAGGCCCTGAGCCGGCGATTCGGTGCGTCCAATGTCAAATATGTCCCGGGTGTCGTGTATGAAGGTCCGTCCTGGCCTGACGAGAATGCGTCCGGTATCGCCGCCGCCGTTTCCGCTGCCCGCAGCGCTGATGTCATCTTTGCCTGCATAGGAGAGAATACTTATTGCGAGACTCCGGGCAACATGAATGACCTGGCTCTGTCTGCAAATCAGCAGGAACTGGTCCGTGCCCTTGCCGCGACCGGGAAGCCTGTCGTGCTGGTGCTCAATGAAGGCCGTCCACGCATCATCCGTGACATCGAGCCTCTGGCAAAGGCTGTCGTGCATGTGCTTCTGCCGAGCAATTATGGCGGTGACGCGCTTGCCGCACTTGTCAGCGGTGACGAGAATTTCAGCGGCCGTCTGCCTTTCACATATCCTAAATATGTCAATGCGTTCGCCACATACGATTATAAGGTGTCCGAGAATACTGCCACAATGGCCGGTGCATACAATTATGACGCTGTGATGGATGTGCAGTGGCCGTTCGGTTTCGGTTTTAGCTACACATCGTTCGAGTATTCCAACCTGACGGTTGACAAGGCTGAGTTCACTGCCGACGATGTGCTGACTTTCAGGGTGGATGTGACCAATACCGGTGACCGTGCCGGCAAGGAGGCTGTGGCGCTTTACAGCAGCGACATAGTGGCCGGCAGCGTGCCTGATGTGAAGAGGCTGCGCAATTTCGAGAAGATCGATCTGCAGCCTGGCCAGACCGGCACTGTCGAACTGACTGTCAGGGCCTCTGACCTTGCCTTTGTCGGATATGACAGGCACTGGCGCCTGGAGAAGGGCGATTTCCGCTTCGCCGTCGGCACCCAGTCCGTCATGGCCAAATGCCTCTCAGACAAAGTGTGGGACACTCCGAATAGGTAGTAACCTCCTCAGAACGATTTGGCGAAGTTCATGGTCAGGCAGCGCAGCCACGTTGGCCTTCGCTATGACTTTATATTACCCCTTCATATTCCCCTAACAGGGGAAAGCCGGCCTACTTGCCTTTCCGACTTTTGCCTCGGCTGCGCCTTCGTCAAAAGTCCCGGCCCGGCCGCGCTGCTGGTGCAGCCTGGTAATAACCTCTTCTAATTCCCTTTCCAAAGCGGGGAAAAGCGAAATTCTGGCAAAATCTTGGAGAAATCACGAGAATAACACGTTTTCTCCTAAAATATGCC
>JAZRVQ010000073.1:0-36012 GCA_045599265.1 Candidatus Cryptobacteroides sp.
CAAAAGTCCCGGCCCGGCCGCGCTGCTGGTGCAGCCTGGTAATAACCTCTTCTAATTCCCTTTCCAAAGCGGGGAAAAGCGAAATTCTGGCAAAATCTTGGAGAAATCACGAGAATAACACGTTTTCTCCTAAAATATGCCGGATTTTTGCTCTGAAAGGATGGCAACGGGACTTCGGACGGCTCTCTTTCTTGTTGCAATTCACCTCGGACGGCAATATGCCTTGTAGGCGTGTGTAGAGCCATGTGGCGTGCGAGGTCTCCTCTGCGACGTACCGCCTCGGACACGTATTAACCATAACTTACTAATAATCAATTAATTATTATCTACTACCGTCCGAAGTGAATTTCTCGAAGGATGATTGACCTTGGTATTTTCCGGTTTCTGGGAAGGTCCGGAGACGGATGAAATCAGTCCGTAATCGCCCGTGATTTCGTGAACGGGTGGCGGATTGGAATGCGGCCGACAGGACATCGAAGATGTACTGGGCGGACGCAGGACAAGACGACGGGATGGAGCGCGAAGCGCGGAAGACTGACTTTCACCCGTTCCGGGCCTGAACAACAGAAAGCCGTCACGAATTTAGAGCGAGACGGCCTGCCTGACGGCATCATGCTGATTCTGTTGAAACTAGCTGTTCCTCCCGACGAGGCGGTCGGCGTAGCGGCGGAGCATTTCGAGGCGGAACTTGCTCAGGCCTATCCGGGAGGCATATTCCATTGCCTGGGCATTGTACCTGATGATCTCGTATTTGGCGTCCTCATCGATGCCGAGTGACACATAAATATCCTTGACAGCGGCAATCTTGGCAGCCTTCTCGGCATCGGAGCCGCAAGGCATCGCCATGGCGGCGACAAGTTCCTCACGGGCCTTGCCTTCTGCCTTCTCGAACGCCTTCGTGAGCAGCCAGGTCTTCTTGTTGTTGACGATGTCGCCCCCGATAGCCTTGCCGAACACAGCGGCATCCCCGAATGTGTCAAGGTAGTCATCCGCAATCTGGAACGCCAGGCCCAGATCATAACCGAACTTGTACAGAAGTTCGCACGCAGCCTGCGGAGCGCCGGCGATTATGGCGCCCATCTTGGCACTGCACGCGATCAGGACGGCTGTCTTGAGACCTATCATCTTGATATAATCCTCCATCGGAACACACTCCAGGGCCTCGAAATCCATATCATACTGCTGACCGTCACACACCTGGGCGGCAGTGGTGCTGAACAGGTCCAGAACCTTCGCCAGACTGCGTTTGGGGGCCTGAGCGACACGTTTGTAACTGTCAATGCACATCACATCACCGGACAGGATGGCAGTGTTGTCGTCCCATTTGCGGCAGACGGTCGGCACTCCCCTGCGCACAGGCGCATTGTCCATTATGTCATCATGAATGAGCGTGAACGAATGGAACACTTCCAGGCCCGAGGCCGGACCCAATATCTCGGGATTGATCTTGTTCTTGAAAAGTGAATATGCCAGGATGCAAAGACGCGGACGGACCCTCTTGCCCCCAATACCTATCATATATCTCAAAGGATCGTACAGCCCCGACGGCTCTTCTGTGAATTTTATCCGGTCAAACAAGGCCTTGATGGCCTCTTCTATCTGCGCTTCGGTTATCATAGTACATGTTTTATCTTTACAAATATACAAATAAGTTTCAAAAAGCAGTATCTTTGCTCCGATGAAAGGAACAGCGACAGTCATAAAACATACCGGGAGCCATTACCTGCTCTCGCAGTTGCCGCATTGGGAGCCATTCCCTGCGGTCCTGAGGGGCAAGATACGCCTCAAAGGCAGCACTGCCACCAATCCTGTCGCGGTCGGCGACATCGTGGATTTCGACACCGAGGCATCGGACGAAGCCATGTCCGCCATCACGGCTATCCATCCGCGCCGCAATTACGTGATCCGCAAAAGCACCAACCTGTCCCGCCAGAACCACATCATCGCGGCAAACGTGGACCAGGCAGTCATAATCTGTTCCCTGCTCTTCCCGGAGGTCAAGCTGCCATTCCTGGACCGCATCCTCGTGACATGCGAGGTTTACAACGTTCCGGCAGTGATCGTGCTCAACAAGGTGGATATGTATCGAAGAGAACTGCCGGAAAACATCGCAGCATTCAAGGCCATATACGAATCGGCCGGATACCGTGTCATCGAGACATCCACAAAGACGGGCGAAGGCATCGACACCCTGCGCAGACTGTGTGACGGCAAGGTCAGCCTCTTTTCCGGCGAGTCCGGAGTGGGCAAGTCTTCGATGATAAAGGCACTGGACCCGGCATTGGACCCGCGCACCGGCGAGATTTCGGACGTGCACCTGCAGGGCAAGCACACAACCACATTCTACGAGATGTTCCGTTTCTGCAATGACGGAGCAGAAGGATATATTATCGACACACCGGGCATACGCGGATTCGGGCTTGTGGATCTCCGGAAAGAGGAAATCGCGCTGTATTTCCCGGAGATGCTCAAAGCCTCGGAGAACTGCCGTTTCACCCCGTGCACACATACCCACGAGCCGGGATGCGCAGTCAAGCAGGCCGTCGATGAGGGGACAATCCCGGCAGAAAGATACAATTCATACCTCGGCATGCTGGACGATGCCACAGAAGGAAAATACAGATAGAATGAACAAGAACGAGTTGGAAATAATGGCGCCGGCCGGCAATTTTGAATGCCTCAACGCCGCCATTCAGGGCGGTGCCGATTCCGTCTATTTCGGTGTGGAGAAACTGAACATGCGTTCCCACTCCGCGAACAACTTCAAGATGACCGACCTTCAGGAGATCTGCGACCTGTGCCGCGAGCATGGTGTCAAGACCTACCTGACCCTCAACATTGTGCTGTACAACGACGACCTGGAGACAATGCGCCAGACCCTCGATGCAGCGAAGAAGGCCGGCATCACCGCCGTCATCGCATCGGACATGGCAGCCATCATATATGCCCGCCAGATCGGTCTGGAAGTCCATATCAGCACCCAATTGAGCATATCCAACCCCGAATCTCTGCGCTTCTATGCCCAGTGGGCCGATGTCATCGTGCTGGCCCGCGAGCTCAACCTCGGACAGGTCAGAGAGATCAAGGACATCATCGAGCGAGACAACATCTGCGGCCCTTCCGGCAGGCAGGTCCAGATCGAGATGTTCGCCCACGGAGCGCTGTGCATGGCCATTTCCGGCAAATGCTATCTCAGTCTGCACGAATACGGGGCATCTGCCAACAGGGGTTCCTGCTACCAGATCTGCAGGCGCGGCTATGAAGTCACCGATCTCGAGACCGGCAACCAGCTCCTGGTCGACAACAAGTACATAATGTCCCCTAAAGACCTGTGCACCATCGAGTTCATGGACAAGATAATAGCGGCCGGAGTGTCTGTATTCAAGATTGAAGGCAGGGCAAGAAGCGCCGAATATGTCAAGAAGTGTGCAAGCTGCTACCGCAAGGCCGCCGACGCAGTATGTGACGGCACATACACCCCGGAACTTGCCGCCTCGCTCAAGGAAGAACTCTCGGAAGTGTTCAACAGAGGCTTCTGGGATGGATATTATCAGGGGGCAAGGCTTGGACAGTGGAGCGAAGTCTATGGAAGCAAGGCCACCCGCAAGAAGGTTTATTGCGGCAAGGTCACCAACTGGTTCGCAAAACTCGGCGTCGTGGAGATTCTTGTCGAGTCAGCATCCCTCCACACAGGAGACGACATCCTCATCATCGGCCCGTCCACCGGAGTCGTCGAGACCAATGTCTCCGAAATCAGGGTCGATCTCAAGCCTGTCCCGGAGGCCGGCAAGGGCATATATTGCTCAGTACCTGTCCCGTCCGAGGCCATGTCCGGCACCACAAAACTCCGCCGCGGCGACAAGGTTTATCTCTGGGCAGAGGAATAGCCGACTGAGCTGGTTACCAGGCAGTTGGAGGCACGAATTTTGCTCGGGACATGTATAAACATCTCACTCATGAAGCGGCGACATCTATTTATCCTGCTATTATTCACAATCATTTCCATTGTGTCTTGCAACAGGCAGCATGATATGTATGGTTTTGTCGACGAGCCTCAAGACAGCATCTTCTTTGACCTGACGGGCTATGTCATGCCGGCCTCCGAAATCTATCTCACATACATCCTGGACGCCGGTGATTCTTATAGTTTCTGCTTCAAAGAGGTTGTGCAAAGCAGATTTTCGGCCGATCGTGACATTATGATGGCCGCTTCGAAGGACAGTCTCGTCACCAGATATATCACCCAGCCGGATGACACCGACACAATTGACGGCGATCCGGGGAGGCTCATTTATGAGAGTGACGACTGGTCAATCATGCAGGCCGATCACGGAGAGTTCGGCAACTTCACATGGTTCACAGACAACTCGTCAAAAGAAGAATATGCCTTTTCCGGCTTGGAAGGTGACCTCAGACGGCTCGGCGGCACATTTTATTTAGTCAATAAGACGGGGATATACGGCATAAAAGACCCGGCCAGCGGCTTTCATTGTGATTCCCTGACCAGATATGAGAATGCCAAGGACATCAAACTCATTGCCGCACATTTCTTCCATGCAGGTTATAATTTCCCTGAACACGGCATCGCTCCGATTGTCCAGTGTGACGACAACCCGTCACGCACTTCAATACTCGGTTCGTTTATCGCTGATGACACTTTGTTCTGTTCGCTGAGGACGCCAGACGGACTGGAACTGGCAAAGATGGACAGCGGCCAGTTAATCAGTGTTCACAGTTTCCGCCAAGGGACAATCAGAAACATCGCAGCCGCCCAGGCAGAAGGCAGACAACTCATCCTCCTTGATATAGAAGCCGGACATTCAATGCTTTACGACATAAGCAAGAACGGCAACAAATTGATTGACTTGCATTTCAACCCTGGCGGTCTTCACCCTGTCCAGCAGGACAGATTTGAAGAATTGTTCTCTTTCTGCCTCGAAAACTGGGGAGATTTACATTTCAATGATGACCTGCAACTGGAAAAGGCCCTCGGAGGAGTGGTCATTCACCAGAATCTGGGAATGTACATAAACTCATTTCCTCCGAAAGAAATCTTTGACAAGGCAGACCAATATCATATTGACATTGTGTCAAAACAAGTCAACAGCGATTATGTGATGGAATCTGAATATTGGGTCAGTGAATCAAACCATACTGTTCCGTCGATTTTCTTTAATTGGTCCTGTAACAAAGCCAACCTTCAATGCGACATGGTTGCCAAGCGCGATGAAATCGCCGGAATTATCACAAAATACCTGGGGCCGGGCACAACACCACCGAAGGCAAAAGACAAGATGTCATTCACCGAATGGCAAAATGATAAACTGACCGTCGATCTGTATCAAAATATCGAACCCGAATTTTGTATGAACATTTTTACGCAAAAAGTTCCCGGAGGACGCGGAGGGAATTGATGTTGATCCGGGACTCGGAGTGGAATTCGATGTAGCGGATCAGGGAGTCGGCAATTTCACCACGGGAAATGCCGGACAGAGGGACAAGCATCGACTCCGTAAAAGATGACTTCAGCAAGCGGGAGACCGTCTCGAAATGTTCGCCGGCAAAGGGCATGAGATCCTCCTCTTCAGGTGCAAATCCAAGGTGCACAGAGAGTTCCAGCAGAAAGCGCAGATGGAAATTGGCCCAGTCTCGCTCCATCGCATCAAGCAGCATCACCGACCTTTCGCACCACTCATACAGCCCTTCCTCCACAGCATCCTCCTTCAAGGTCTTGAACAGCACCTCGCTCAGAAATAACGTGATACTGTTTTTGTAAATATCGCTTCTGATGCCGTTCAGTGGGCATTTTGCAACAAAATGCTTCGCCTGCCACAGATTGGTCCTGGTCGATTCGACCACTTCAGCCTCAACGATATTCAAAGGCAGGAACAAAGCCATCGAAGCCTTGCCGCCGGCAAGACCCTTCACGATGAAACTGCGCCGTCCGTACTCCCTGCTCAGAGTATGGACGACCACCGAACTGTCAGAAAACTTGGTGGTGTGGAGGACTATAAGTTCTGTGCTAACCACGCAGCCATTTTTCTCAGAGCCACTCCCCTGTGGGACACTGCATTCTTCTCCTCCTCGGAGAGTTCAGCCATAGACCTGCCCGGATAGACGTCAGGAAGGAAGACCGGGTCGTATCCGAAGCCCCCCTTTCCGCTTCGCCCGTAGGCGATTTTTCCTTCTATGGACCCCTCGAAGAAATGAGGCTCGCCACCGATCATAAGCGTCACGACACAGCGGAAACGGGCAGTTCTTTCCGGTGCAGGAGTGCCGTCCATCATCGCCTTGAACTCCAATGCATTGAGTTCGTGAAGCAGTCTTTCGATGTTCTTGTCGAAATCATGGTCGGCAGCACCGTCCGTGCCCAGAGAGGCATAACGCGCGGAATACACTCCCGGAGCGCCGTCAAGGGCGTCCACCTCCAGGCCGGAATCATCACTGAAACAATCCACCCCGACACGGTCCCAGATATACCGGGCCTTGATCAGCGAATTGGCAGTGAAAGTGTCGCCTGTCTCGGCGATGTCCTCGGTGATGCCGGCATCTGCCGAACTTGATATCTCATACCCTTCTCCAAGGATCTCGCGCGCCTCGCGGAGTTTGCCCTTGTTGGCTGTTGCAAAAATCAGTTTCATATTGTCGGGCTTGTCAATGCTTTCTCGAGCTGGTCGTCATAGCGCAGACGGACCTTGATGCCTGCTTCCTGGAAATAATATCTGACAACGATGTCCTCCTCGATGAACTGGATGAGTTCGTCCTTCTGCAGGCGCACAAACCTCTCCTTGTCCATCTCCATTGCCTTTTTGAGGGCATCCAGTTCTGGTTTCATGGTCTCTGCAAGGCCGTCCTCCTCGAGTTCTTTCTTCATCTGGTCGAACAGTGCCATGGCGCCGCTGCGGTAGTCAAACTCCTGCGTCATCGCATACTGCACGAAATCTTCATAATCGGCATCGGAGAAATGGAAATCATCCACTGCCGGTATGCTCTCATGCTTTCTGGCATATTCAAGGGCATAATTGTCCACAATGCCTCCAAGGACCATCGCGTATGCTAGACGACTGTATCTTGTGACAGGGATATCAACATCCGGAGTGATTCCTCCACCGTCACGCACTGTGCGGCCAAGGGCCGTCTTGAACTCGTGTGTAAGCGAATCCGGAATCTCAGAAACACTGCCGTCCTCATTGCGTTTTGCATAGTCACGCGCCTGCACGCAGCGGCCGCTCGGAGTGTAATACTTGGCAGTGGTGACCTTCAACTGGCCGTTGTACGGAACATTGCGGAATGACTGCACCAGGCCCTTGCCATAACTGCGCTTGCCCATGATCGTGGCACGGTCCAGGTCCTGGAGCGCACCGCTCACGATTTCGGACGCCGACGCCGACCCGCCGTCTATCAGCACGATGACCGGCATCTGTGTGTCGACAGGTTCGGAAGGGGTCTTGTATTCATAATATGCCCCGTTGTTTATGCCCTTTGCAGTCACGACCACCGTACCTTTCGGCACAAACAGTCCCACAATCTTGACAGCCTCGTCAAGCAGGCCGCCGCCATTGCCTCGGAGATCCAGGACAAAACGTTTCATGCCCTGACCCTTCATTTTCAGGAAGTCCGACTTGATGGTCTCGGAAACACCATGAGTAAATCCGCTCTGAAGGACATATCCAGTCTCGGCATCGATCATTCCGGCATATTCGACATCCGGGAAATGTATCAATTCACGGCGCACGGTGATGTCAACGACCTCGCCGGTATGGGCCTTCCTGACCTTGAAGGTGACATCAGTGCCGGCCTTGCCCTTCATCTTCTCGCTGGCGGCCTGACTCTCCAGAGGACGGGTGTCCTCGCCATCGATCGCCATTATCTCGTCACCCGCGCGCAAATTGTTCTTCTGGGCCGGAGAACCCGCATACGGCTCGCTGATGACCACATATTCACCGACCTTCTTGTGGATAATTGCACCGATACCTCCATAGGTCTTGTTTATCATCATCTGGAGGTCTTCGTTCTCCTCCTCCGGTACATAGACGGTGTATGGGTCAAGTTCCTCCAGCATGGCGTCCACAGCAGCCCTCATCATCCTGTCCACGGGCAGGCTGTCCACATAACTGGTGTTCAGACTCTTTATGATATCATCCTGAATCTCAATCCATTGGCCCATCCTGAACGATTTGGACTGAGCGGTTGCGAACGCCGACACAAACAGCGCCGCAGCGATTATTGCAATGTTACGTTTCATTTCTTTCCGTTTGTTCTGCCCTTTGACTGAGACTTGCCTGACTTTGATGCCGAGCCGGACTTTTTCGCCGCGCCTTTCTTTGCCCCACTCTTCCCGGCGGGCTTTTCCACCGGTTTCCTGACCTGTACATGGGTGCTTTCACGAGTCTCGCTGCCAGTTTCGACGAGCTCGTAATCAAGCAGCAGCTGGTCCAGACTTGCCCTGCTGACACGCACCCTGACCGGATCGCCCATCCTGTACACAATGCCGGTGTGGCGGCCCCGGAGCAGATAATTCTCCTCATCGAAATCGTAGAAATCGCTCCTGATGTCACGCAGTGCCACCATGCCCTCTATCTTGGTCGGCTCGACCTCGACATACATGCCCCAGTCGGTCAGGCCGCTGATATGGCCGTCAAACTCGTACCCGACCTTGTCCTGCATAAACTCGACAAGTTTGTATTTGACGCTTGCGCGCTCGGCATCGGTGGCGACGGTCTCGCGGTCCGAGCAATGCTTGCACAGTGCCTCGTACGCATCTTTGTTTGCGCTGTCCGCACCGTCAAGATAACGGCTCAGAAGACGATGCACCATCATGTCCGGATAACGGCGGATCGGGCTGGTGAAATGTGTATAATCATTGAATGCCAGGCCATAATGTCCGATATTGTCCGTACTGTACACGGCCTTTGCCATAGTGCGCAGGGCCAGCAGTTCGATGGCATTGAACTCCGGTGTGTCCTTGACCTCATTGAAAAGGTCGTTCAGTGCCTTGGAAGCCTCCTTTCCGTTCGATGCAGGACCGAATTTATAGCCGAAATTGCGCACAAACCTGCGCAGGTTCTCGATCTTCTCCTGGTTAGGCAGATCGTGGATACGATATACAAATGTCTTCTTCCGGGCTGACACATATTCGGCAACACAGCGGTTGGCCAGCAGCATGAACTCCTCGATGAGCCAGTTGGCCTCGACGGACTCTTTCTGGCGGACGTCGACCGGACGGCCTTTTTCGTCCACTATGACCTTCATCTCCGGACGGTCAAAACTGATGGCACCGGCAGCGAAACGCTTCTTTCTCAGCGCCGTTGCAAGGGAATGCAGTATGTGCAGGGCCTCCCTGATGTCTCCAGGGACCTCCGGCATCGGCCTCTCCCCTTCCTGCTCCATGATGATGGACTGGGCCTGTTCGTAATCGAAGCGCCAGTTGCTGTCGATGACCGTACGGCCTATCCAGCGGTCCACCACCTTGCCCTTCGGATCCATCTCGAACACTGCCGAGAAGGTAAGTTTCTCCTCATTCGGACGCAGCGAACACAGTTTGTTGCACAGTTTCTCCGGGAGCATCGGGACGGTGCGGTCCACAAGATAAACTGACGTGCCGCGGGCCTTGGCCTCCTCGTCGACGATTGTGCCGGTCTTGACATAATATGTCACGTCGGCGATGTGCACACCGACCTCATAATTGCCGTTTTCGAGTTTGCGCAGAGACAGCGCGTCATCGAAGTCCTTCGCATCGGACGGGTCGATGGTGAATGTAAGGGTGTCCCTGAAATCGCGGCGGCCCTTGAGGTCCTTCTCCGTGATTTCCTCGGATATGCTGTCGGCCGCCGCAGCCACTTCCGGCTCGAAACGGTACGGCAGGTTGAACTCTGCCAGAATGGCATGCATCTCGGTGTCATTCTCACCCGGCTCGCCAAGCACATCGACCAGATGGCCTGTCGGGCAAGGGTCGTTGCGGTTCCATTTATCCACGACGGCAGCCACTTTCATGCCCTGACGCACCTGGAGTTCGGTCCCGGCCTCATCCACAATCTTGTGGAGGGAATAACTCTCCGGCCCGTCAACCTTCAGATGGCCCGGTGCATCGGCGTCCATCGGGATGGTTATGTCGTATGGCATTATCTTGCTTTGCATCAGCACCCAGGCCTGGTCGCCGATGATGTGGAGTATGCCCACAAACGGCTTGGCCGAACGCTCGACGATGCGGACAACCTGCCCCTCGCAGCGCTGATTCGGCGTTTTTTCCTTTGTGATGGCGACTCTGACAATGTCACCGTTGAGAGCGCATGATGTCTTCGCGGCCTTGACATATATGTCGTCAGGCTCACTCTCCGCATGCACGAAAATAAAGCCGTCACGTGTCATCTGGACACGGCCTTCGACTTCCCTGCGGACTTTTTTTCCTTTATTGTCCCTGCTGTCCCTGCGGCCTCTGCCGCCCGAATTTCTTTTTCCCATAATGAGATAGTTTACAACGCAAATTTACTTAAAATTTAATAACTTTGCGACGCTTTTGGAAAGATAACAAAAATCATACTGTAATGGACAACAAAGTACTTCTCATGATCCTCGACGGCTGGGGTGAAGGCCGTCACGATTCCTCCAACGCAATCTACACACAGGGCGCACCGTTCATCGACTCTCTCCGTGCAAAATATCCTTTCAGCCACCTTCAGGCCTGCGGTGAATATGTAGGTCTTCCTGACGGCCAGATGGGCAACTCAGAGGTCGGCCACATGAACCTCGGTGCCGGACGCGTAGTATATCAGGACCTCGTAAAGATCAATATCGCCGCACGCAACCACTCCTTCATGGAGAATGCCGAGATCAAGGCGGCATACGACTATGTCAAGAAGAGTGGCAAGAAACTCCATTTCATGGGTCTTGCATCCCACGGCGGAGTGCACTCTTCCCTCAACCACCTTTATGAATTCCTTGCAGAGGCCAGGAATCAGGGCCTTGACAAGGTGTTCGTGCACTGCTACATGGACGGCCGCGACACCGACCCTCGCAGCGGCTATGGTTTCGTGAAAGAGCTCGAGGAGAAGATGGCCGAGAGCACTGGCAAGGTGGCCACTGTCTGCGGACGCTTCTACGCAATGGACCGCGACAAGAGGTGGAACCGCGTCAAGGAAGCATACGACATGCTCGTTGACGGCAAGGGTGCAAAGTTCACTTCCGCCCTTGAAGGCATCCAGGCATCATACGACGCCGATGTCACTGACGAGTTCATCAAGCCTATCGTAATCACTGACGCGGCCGGCGAGCCTCTTGCAAAGATCGAGGAAGGCGACGCCGTCATCTTCTTCAATTTCCGCAACGACCGCGCACGCGAGATGACAGCAGTCCTCACCCAGCAGGATATGCCGGAAGAGGGCATGCACACTATTCCGCTCTACTATTGCTGTCTCACTCCTTACGATGCATCATTCAAGGGCGTGCATATCCTCTTCGACAAGGAACTTGTGGGCGACACCCTCGGTGAGACTGTGTCCAAGGCCGGAAAGCGCCAGCTCCGCATCGCAGAGACCGAGAAATATGCCCATGTGACATTCTTCTTCAACGGTGGCCGCGAGGCTCAGTTCGAGAATGAGGACCGCATCCTGGTCAACTCTCCGAAGGTTGCGACTTACGACCTACAGCCTGAGATGAGCGCCATCGAGGTCACCGACAAGCTCTGTGAGGCCATCCGCAGCGAGAAGGAGGACATGATCATCCTCAACTTCGCAAATGGCGACATGGTGGGCCACACAGGCGTTTACGATGCCATCAAGAATGCCGTAGGCTGCATCGACGGATGTGTCGAGGCTGTTGTGACCTGCGCTCTTGCACACGGTTATGTAGTGCTCCTGACCGCAGACCACGGCAATGCCGACTATGCTGTCAACGAGGACGGCACTCCTAATACCGCCCACTCTCTCAACGAGGTGCAGTTCATCGTCATCGGTGCCGGCGACCAGGTCAAGACCGTCAAGGACGGAGCCCTCTGCAATGTCGCCCCTACCATCCTCAAGCTCATGGGTATCCCTCAGCCTGAGGCTATGAGCGCTGAACCGTTGATATAATTGAGGGCACAGCCCTCAAACTCCTCACTCCGTGCGGCCTACTTGCCTTTCCGACTTTTTTCTCGGCTGCGCCTTCGTCAAAAGTCCCGGCCCGGCCGGTCCGCTGATGCGGACTTTCATTTACAACTTTAACGCCTGCGGCACGTATTCATTGCCGGTCCTCCCACTTCGTGGTGCCCTCCCTTTCGGGAGCCAATGCCGACCTGAATTACGTGCCGCAGGCTTTTTTGTATGAATTAGAGTACCAGCTCCACCGGGCAGTGGTCGGAGCCCATCACGTCATTGAGTATGTCCGTCGAAACGATGCTGTCGCGGAGGGAGTCGGAAACGAGGAAGTAGTCGATACGCCAGCCGACATTGCGGGAGCGGGCAGCCATGCGATAGGACCACCAGGAATATTTTACCTCATCGGGATGCTGGAAACGCCATGAATCGACGAAACCGGCGTCGAGAAGCTGCCCGAATTTACCTCTCTCCTCATCGGAGAAACCTGCATTGAAATGGTTCGTGGCAGGGTTTTTAAGGTCTATTTCATTGTGGGCCACATTCATGTCGCCGCATACGACCACACCCTTCTTCGCGGCCAGGCCTGTCAGGTATGCACGGAAATCGTCCTCCCATCTCATGCGGTAGTCAAGCCGTTTAAGGCCGTCCTGCGAATTCGGGACATAGACACAGACAAGGTAGAATTTCTCTGTCTCGAATGTGATGACACGGCCTTCGTGGTCATGCTCATCAACACCGATTCCATACGTGACGGAAAGCGGCTCGACACGCGAATATATGGCCGTTCCGGAATAACCGGCCTTGTCGGCATAGTTCCACCAGGACCTGTAACCGAGAAATTCAAGGTCTATCTGGCCCGCCTGGAGTTTGGTCTCCTGCAGGCAGACAAAGTCGGCATCGAACCCGTCGAATATATCAGCGAACCCCTTGCCGACCACGGCACGGAGTCCGTTCACGTTCCAACTTATAAGTTTCATAGTATTATTCTATAGTCCAGGTTGCTCCGTCAGCACCATCCTTCACGGAAATGCCGAGAGCCTTGAGGGCATCACGGATCTGGTCTGACTTGGCCCAGTCACGTGCCTCACGGGCAGCTGCGCGGCTTTCAAGGACCATACCCATAAGGCCCTCGATGACCTTTCCGCTTGTGCCGCCGGCAGCCTCGTCGTCACGAAGTCCGAGCACACCGAACACGATGTCGTCGAATATCTGGCAGAGGGCGGCGATGTCGTTCCTGCTGAGTTTGAGTTTCTTGTCCTTGGCCGTATTGATGATGCGGACAGCCTCGAAAATCTGGCTGAGGGCGACAGGAGTGTTCATGTCGTCGCAGAGCGCCTCATAAACGCCGTCAAAGATTTTCCTGATCTCCTGATTGTCGGCGATGCACTTTTCCGGTGCGACGGCCTCGGAGATTGCGCCATACTCATAGACCGGAGCCTTGCGCTCTGCAAGCGAGTAAAGGTCCTTTGCGGCCTGCATCACTCTCTTGAGACCCTTCTGGGCAGCCTGCAGGGCCTCATTGCTGAAGTCAAGAGTGCCGCGGTAGTGGGCCTGGAGTATGAAGAAGCGTATGGTCATCGGGCTGTAGGCCTGGTCAAGTTTAGGGTGCGAACCGCTGAAAAGTTCAGGCAGGGTGATGAAATTGCCCAGCGACTTGCCCATCTTCTGGCCGTTGATGGTGATCATGTTGTTGTGTACCCAGTAATGGACACCACGGGTGCCGCGTGAAGCGACATTCTGCGCAATTTCGCATTCGTGGTGAGGGAACATGAGGTCCATGCCGCCACCATGGATATCGAACTCGTGCCCGAGGTATTTCTCACCCATCACCGAGCACTCGAGGTGCCAGCCAGGAAAACCTTCTCCCCAAGGTGAAGGCCATTTCATGATATGCTGAGGCTCTGCCTTCTTCCAGATTGCGAAATCGTACGGGGCACGCTTGTCGCTCTGTCCGTCAAGGCTGCGGGTACCCTCCAGAGTGTCGTCCAGGGTACGTCCGGAAAGGATGCCGTAATGATGGTCGGCATTGTATTTCTGAACGTCGAAATAGATGCTTCCGTTGCTCTCATATGCATATCCGCTCTCAAGAATCTTCTTGACAGCCTCGATCTGCTCCACAATGTGGCCGGAAGCGCGCGGCTCGATTGAAGGCGGGGCCACATTGAGCTGACGCATGGCCTCGTGGTAGCGCAGAGTATAAGTCTGCACGACTTCCATCGGCTCGAGCTGCTCCAGACGGGCCTTCTTTGCTATCTTGTCCTCTCCTTCGTCGGCATCGTGCTCCAGATGCCCCACGTCAGTGATGTTGCGCACGTAACGGACCTTGTAGCCAAGGTGGCGGAGCAGGCGCACCAGCACGTCATATGTCACACCCGGACGGGCATGTCCCAGATGGGCGTCGCCATAAACGGTAGGACCGCACACATACAGGCCCACTCTGCCGGGGTTGATCGGCACGAACAGCTGCTTGGTGCGTGAAAGGGTATTGGTAAGGAAGAGGTCTCTCATGACTATTTTATTTATTGACAGTGCAAATTTAGTCATTCTGAAAAAATAACTTGGTAATCTTCATGTTTTTTGTTTAGTCTTTTTAACATGTCATTCAGTCATGTAGGCCAACTACACTCCTTCATTCCATGTCAAAAATCCTTAAACAATCTTTCATAAATCTTTATCAACTTATTTTTTCATCATTCCTTAATCTTTTTTTATGACATAGTGAAGGTATGAAATCACACCGGTCAGTATCATTGTGAGGGCCTGCGACTCGTGGCTGAGCGTGGCGAAGACGAGCCCCCGGTCCCAGGATATGCCATAAATCGAGAGCAGTGCGGCGGCTACAATGAAATGATACGCCCCTATCCCTCCCGGAACAGGCACAACCGATGCCAGGCTGCCCGCCAACATGATGAACAGGGCATCCACAAGCCCGAAGGTGATGAGGCCGGAGACGAAGGTCGGGTCCTCGCAGCGCATTGGGAACGCCTCGGCAAGGAAGACAATCTGAAGCCAGTACATCGCCCAGATGACGGCCGTCTCAAGGAAGAAAATCCATTTCCGGTCCATCCTGAAACAGGCCTTGAACCCCTGCAGCAGGCCGGCGAACACACCGTATATCTTGCCGCAGACCTTGTTGGACGAGCGATAATGGATTATTGCCGACAGGGCTGCTGCACCGGCCAGGATGAGCACAGCCAGTCCGATCCACAGGGTGGCACTGCCAAGCCTGGTGGCCAGCGGACGGCAGATACGGTCTGTGAAGAACCCTCCGAACTCGCGCCATTTGAAGATCAGCAGTGTGACCATCAGGATGACCAGCGAAAGCATGTCCCAGACTCTCTCGACCGCCACTGCGCCGAGCGTCCTGTCGAAGGTCAGCACTTTCGAGCGGCGTGTCACGATGCCGCAACGCACAAACTCCCCAAGGAACGGGAAAATGAAGTTGGACATGTTGCCGATGGTGGTGGCATCATAGGTCGTGATGCGCCTGGTGGCCGGGTCAAGAGGCAGGACCATGTGCCTGAGTCTCAGGCCCCTGAATATGAATGCAGCCGTACCTGCGAGCATGGAAAGTATGACGAACTGCCATCTGCATGAAAGCAGGCCCATGCCGAACTCCCTCCAGTTCACGCCCCGGAAACAGAAATAGAGCAGCACCGCCGCCACACAAAGCGACAATGCATATTTGACCCATTTCCCGATTTTCATTTCCATAACGTGCAAAGTTATTAATTTTATGTAAATTTGTAGGTCACTATACACATAGAATCATGAAATCGATACTCGGAATAGGCAACGCCCTCACTGACATCCTCGCAATCCTGCCGGATGACAAATTCCTCAATGAATACCACCTCCCGAAAGGAAGCATGCAGCATGTCGACATGGAGACAGGCGACAAAATCTGGAATTCGCTCAAACCGCTGGGAGTCAAATATGTAGCCGGCGGGTCAGCCGCCAACACAATCACCTGCACCGCCATTTTCGGCATGCCGAGCAGTTTCATCGGCAAGATCGGTGACGACGAACTGGGACTGCTCTTCAAGAGCGACCAGGAGCAGTATGGAGTCAAGACCACACTGCTCAAGAGCGAGCATTCATCAGGCCGCTCGATGGTCTTTGTCAGCGGTGCCAATGCAGAACGCACATTCGCAGTCTATCTCGGAGCAGCGCTGGACCTTGTTCCGGAAGACCTCAAACTTGAATACTTCACCGGACACGACTACTTCCATATTGAAGGCTATCTTGTTCAGAACCAGGCGCTTATCCGCAAGGCGGTCGAACTCGCCCACGAGGCCGGGTGCATGATATCGCTTGACATGGCATCATACAATGTGGTCGAGTCCAACAACGCGTTCCTGCACGACATCGTGGACAAATATGTCGATATCGTGTTCGCAAACGAGACCGAGGCCAAGGCGTTCACCAAACTCGAGGACCCGCGCGCATCGCTTTCCGAAATCGCAAAGCATTGCAAAATCGCCATCGTCAAGGTCGGCAAGGACGGCAGCTGGGTGCGTTCAGGCGAAGAAGAAATCTACATTCCCGCATGGCCTGCAGCCACAATCGACGCCACCGGTGCCGGAGACACCTACGCCGCCGGATTCATCTATGCGCATTCACTCGGCATGCCGCTCAAGGTATGCGGAGAGATCGGCTCCATCATTGCCGCAAAGGTGGTCGAGGTTGTCGGGACCAAGATTGATATCCCTCGCTGGAAGGCAGCCAAGCAGGAAATCCGCGAACTGATAGCAGCCAACTCGAGATGAAGAAATACATAATAGTCTTTCTCATATCCATGGTGCCGCTGATCGAACTCAGAGGCGCCATTCCGTATGCCGTCGGGTTTGACCTGCCGACCATTCCTTCATATATCGTGGCCGTGATAGGCAACATGCTGCCTGTTCCGTTCATTTTCCTGTTTGCCAGAAAGATACTCGAATGGGGCAAGGACAAGAAGTACATTGGTGGGTTCTTCACATGGTGTCTTCAGAAAGGCGAGAAGGGCGGGCAGAAACTGCAGGAAAAGGCCGGCAGAGGCCTCTACGTGGCCCTTCTGCTCTTTGTGGGCATTCCTCTTCCGGGCACTGGCGCATGGACAGGCACACTGGCCGCGAGCTTCCTCAACATGGACTTCAAAAAGAGCGTCCTTGCCGTGCTCGCAGGAGTCATTCTTGCCGGAATCATAATGCTTGCCGGCTCGCTTGGCGTTTTCGGAGCCATCGGCCTGATGAAATAGGGGCGTTATTTTTTGAGGTTTCAAAAAAATATGTAAATTTGCAGTCCGCTTTGGCGGAAGGATCGGTCCGGTAGCTCAGCTGGATAGAGCAACAGCCTTCTAAGCTGTGGGTCTTGGGTTCGAATCCCAACCGGATCACTTGAATGCCCGAACAACATCTGTGATTGTCGGGCATTTTTCAAATCAACACACACAACGCACTATGGCAATTATCATTATCATCGCAATCATCGCCGTGCTCGCAATATGGGTTGTCGGCGTACAGAGAAAACTCGTCAAGCAGGAAGAAGTCTGCAAGAACGGGATGAGCCAGATCGGTGTCCAGCTCTCCAGCCGCTGGGACGCCCTCACTTCACTCGCTGAACTCATCAAATCCTACAATGAGCACGAGTACAAAACTCTCCAGGATGTCATCGCGGCACGCACCGGCATCACCGGCAACAGCAGCGCTGAAGAAGTCCAGAAGCAAGAAGGTGCCCTCAAGGACCTTGCCAGCCGCATCAACCTCGTCGTAGAGCGCTACCCTGACCTCAAGGCAAACGAGAACTACGCCAAGGCAATGGACAGCGTGAACACATACGAGAATCAGGTGCGCATGAGCCGCATGGTCTACAACGACTCCGTAACCCTCTACAACCGCATTGTGCGCCAGTTCCCTGACTCGATCGTCGCAAGTCTGTTCCACTTCGCAGAGAAGCCTTACCTCGAGGAGGACAAGACCAAGACCGACAGGCCTTCAATGGCAATCTAAAAAAATCGCTCTGCAGAGTTGCAGAGCGATTTTTTTATCTGTTATAGCGGAATCTTGCGGCGCGGCAGCGGTCCACAATCCATCGGAACGGGTTGGTCCGGTGATGATGGTGATGATGACGCTCCTTGCGGAATGTGCCGCTGTGTATGCCTGAATATGGATTGTCATCATCATCCTGTATGGACGGATCAGACATCTTCGTGATCATGTCGCTGTAAGTCATGTGACTGGTGATCATATCGTAGATCATACCCCAGTCAGGGATACCTCCCAGATTGCGGTCATCGATATAGATGTCGGCCCTGATCTTGCGGACAATGTCACCGTTCCAGGCCGATTCCGGATACTCCGAATTGACAGCGAAAAAGTCAAGTCCTTTTTCGTGGCAATAAGAAACAGCCTCTTCAAGATGTTTTCCCTCGCGGACAGTCCACAAGATGAGTTTGTGGCCGCTGTCCTGAAGTTTTTTCAACGTGGCTATGGCGAAAGGAATCTCCTTACCGATTTCGGGATACTTGTGCTCTACAATCGTTCCGTCAAAGTCTACTGCAATTATCATCTCTATTTAGTCTTTTCGTCCTGGGACTCGTTCTCCTTTTCTCCATAACCGTAGCCATAACCGTAGCCATAGCCGTAGCCGTAACCGTAGCCATAACCGTAGCCATAGCCGTAACCATAACTGTAGCCGTAGCGGCGACGGATCTCGGAACCGTTGAGAACGATACCCATATTGTTAAACCTGTGATTTTCGTACATCTCGTCGAGCAGACTCAGCATGCGGCGGTCAACCCTTCCGGCACGGACCACAAACAGAGTGGTATCCACTACGCGGTTGATGACCATAGGGTCTGCAACAATGTCAACAGGGACATTATCAATGATGATGTAGTCGTACATCGACCTCAACTCGTCCATCATCTGGTCGAGGCGAGGACGACGGAGAAGTTCCACCGGGTTAGGGGGAATCATACCGGCCGGAACTATATCGACTCCCGGTATGATGTCCTTGCGGATTACATCAGAAAGCGGAAGGTCCAGATCGTAAAGGAAGTTGGAAGCACCCTTGACCTTGTGTCCGACACCGAGATGGCGGGAAAGGGTACGCTTGCGCAGGTCGAGGTCGACAAGAACGACCTTCTTCTTGTTATCTGCAAAGCAGGCGGCGGTGTTGAGCACCATGAAACTCTTGCCGGCAGCGACGCTGAATGAAGAAACCGTGATGACCTGAGACTGCTTGGTGGAGTCCTTCATGAAGTCGATGTTGGTGCAGAGGATACGCAGGGACTCCGTCATCACGCCCTTGCTGTGGCGGTCGTAGAAGATGACCCTGTCCTTGTCTTTCTTCTGTCCCCTCTTGGTCTGGGCGAACGGAATCTCGCCGACAAACGGTACACTGACACTCTCCTCAATCTCCTTGCGGGTACGGACCTTGGTATCAAGAATAAGGCGCAGGATGAGAAGAACAGCAGGAATAAGAAGTCCTATCAACAGTCCAAGGGTGAGCATCTTGCTCTTGCTCGGAGCAATATGCACATATTGGGCCTCGGCAGGGTCGATCACACGGGCGTTGTTGTCCACCATCGCCTGAGTGAGGGCATTCTCCTCACGTCTGTTGAGAAGGTAGAGATACAGGGATTCCTTGATATTCTGCTGACGCTCGATGGTGAGCATCTCGCGTGCAGTGGAAGGCATCTGGGAGAACTTGGCCAAGGCCTGAGATTCTTGAGTCTGAGCATCTGACTTCTTGACTTCCAAACTCATCACAAGGTTATCAATAGTGCTGATAATGCTCTGCTTCATAGCTGAGAGGGAATTGTCCATTCCCCTTACGACAGGACTTTCCGCGCTGCTGTCCTTTGCAAGGCGGTCACGGTTGATCTTGGTGGTATTGTAGTTATTGATAAGTCCCTCAATACGCAGATCCTCAAGACCAGTATTGCTCGGAATCATAGCATCAGTATTTGACGGGTCAGTCAGATAATCCCTGATATATTGGGCAATACGAAGACGAGTTTCGATTTCAACTATGGCAGCATTGGAAGAACGAGTTTCAGCCAGATATTGATTCGCTGCCTCATCTGCGCTCATTACCTTGTGCTTTGTCTTGAATGCCTGGAGTTGTGATTCCACATCCCCCAATTCCTCACTGATAATCTTCAAGCGTTCGTCAATGAACTTGGCCGTGTTGACTGCGACCTGATTCTTGTCATTGATGGCATCTTCGTTATAAACAGCAAACAATGTGTTCAACACATCTGCCGCACGGACACTTGACGCATCCTGACATACAAACGTCAAGATAGACGCATTATCATCCAACTGACGGATTGCCAGGCGGCTTAGGAAACTCTTTGCAGCAGTTGTTGCATCATATTTAGTAATATCAACTTCTTTGCCGAACCAGGACGGACCATAAGAGGCTGTTGGGGCAAAGGTGACAGGATACCCAGAAACGTTAAGCGAGTCATTCAAAGCGACTCTGACTGATTTCCCACCTATCTCCACTGCAATGATTGAATCATTCTGAGGCGTCACTGACAATGCGAAAGACTCGTGTTCCAACTCTTCTCCAAACACCAGGCGGACAGGGCTGGAAGAATACAATTCTATCGAGCGGAGTTTCTGCTTTGTCTTATAATTGACATTGGCTCCGGTTCGATTCATCACCTCTGTCATCAGGCGGGTTGACTTGAACTGAAGTATTTCGTTCGAGACATTTGTCTTGTTGATAAGTCCGGAATACGTATCAAGACGGGCCGTCGTCTTCGCCTGGCTCGGATCTTTGATGATCACAGTCGCAGTCGAGCTGTAGACAAACGGTTTCTTTGAATACCTGTATGCGGCAACACTCACCCCTATCAATGCACATATTGCAAAGACATACCAATAACTCAACAGATAGAAGAATAAGTCGAGCAGATTGACATTGCCTTCGTTTGAGGTCCTATTCTTTGTGTTTGAATTCTGAGTCATAACGATTATTGCTTATACTTGGTGGCCCAAAGTAAAATATTGCTTGCCACGGTCAATACTGACATGAAGAGGCCAGCGATAGTGAATGCGTTTTGGGTGGCTGTGTCTATCTTGTTATTCTTCGGTTTCACATATACCATATCGTTCTGCTGAAGATAGAACACGGGGGAATCATAACAATCAACTGATTTGAGATTGATTGAGTACAATTTTCGCTTGTTATTTTCCTGACGAACCACCCAAACCTCTGTCCTGATGGCATCCCCGGTAAGGTCTCCTGACATTGCTAACAACTGGAACATATCCACACTCCCTTCCGGAAGAATATAATTTCCTACGCCAGCAGTCTCACCTAGAAGCGTTACCTGAAAATTCATAAACTCAACTATCACAATCGGGTCCTTGATGTAATTCAGATACTTAAGCAAGCCCTCAATATCTTCCTTAACTTCATCCAAAGTCATTCCTTCCACCTTGATATTACCAAGTTCCGGGAATGTAATCTCACCGTTCTTGTCCACCAGATAGCCCTTATCCTCATTGGTGTTCACGCTGACAGAGGCAGAACCTGTCAGAGAATTGACTGTAGAAGCCGCGCTGATACGGTTGAACGGCGCGGCAAGTTCCGGAGAGGAACTGCAGGTCACGGTGATGTTGATTCTGTCACCGATCTGGATCTTCGAATCCGGCTTTCTTGTCATGTCGTAGGTGGAGTCCACCTGCATGTCCTGAAGGTAGGCAAGGCGCTTGTATGCCCCGCACGATGAGACAAACATCGAGCACAGCAACGTGGCCATAACCAAGAGAAAAAGACTTTTCTTCATAAATCTTAATTTATTCAACTTGCAAATATAGAAATAAAACGCAACTTTCCCATCACCAAGCCGTTCCAGCGACGCACAAACCGTACCGGACAATACCGGCAGAACAGAGCCGCCCTTTTGATGAATCCTCCGAAACGGCGTTTCTTCCCGAACCCGAAATTACCGTCCATCCAGACCAAGTCCATGAACCTCGCAACATCTCCGGAAGGTTTGTCGGAACCATTCCTCACAAAGTCAACGATTCTGTCCAGCAGGCCAGCCCATCGACGCAATCCCCTATCCTTCAATATATTATCATACTCCACGGCATCATACTTGCCCTGCCAATAATCCAGCGCCAGCGCATAATCACAGATGTGACGCAGCCCCACTCCACTGACCATGGCATGATGGAGAATGTGCTCATTCAAGAGGACCAGCTCGCCTATCGGTCCATCACAGACAAGACCTTTCCGGTGATGCTCGACCACCACACCCCCGAGAGAATAATTGAAATCACCGTCACTGTCCCACCTGACCGCTATGCCATTGTTCTTCACGACCTCCAGAGCGTCATTCCAATCCTTCTCCGACGGAAGCCACCAGTCTATATCCCCGCACACACGGTGCTGAGGCACGGGATAGTATTTCGCCGACTCCAGACCCTTGAGCAGAATGGCTTCGACAGAGTGTCTGGCCCAGGTGTCACGCTGCTTGTCTGCGACAAATGACATCCGCTTGTATGAAGTCTCCACCTTGTTGACTTCGTTCATCCACCTGCCGGCAAGGTCAAGCGGCAGACCTGCCTTCCCGGAGATGTCCTGCAAAGCGTCGAAAGCAACGGCCTGTACCGACTGGCGTCCGGAAAGCATGAACACATCCTTCCATCCATCAGCATCAAGGCTGAGCCCCTCAGGCGCAGGAGCACCGAACAGGGACGTTCCCAACAAATGCAGAAGACACTCCTGTGATGTCGTCATAATGACTTGTATACTTCAAGACAATGGTCTATCATCTTGTCGTAAGTGAACAATTCCTCATATCTGGCCCTTGCAGCGGCACTGAACTTCGAATAGACAGCCTCATCGCTGGTCAGGGCATAAATTGCATCAGCAAGTGCCTTACTGTCCTCAACAGGCACATTCAGGCCGGAAACGCCGTCGGCATTCACCCAAGAGACACCGGAGCCGGCTATCTTCGTGGCAACTACCGGTTTTCCGCAACTCATCGCCTCCACCTGGACAATGGCGAACGCCTCGGTCTTCCAGATACTGCTCAGCACAAACACCTCGCAGGCACCGAACCAGTTTGCAGAATCGTCATCCTCGACCCATCCCAGGAAAGAGACCCTGTCGGACACGCCCAAGTCAAACGCCCTCTGCTGAAGTTCTCTCTCAAGAGGTCCCTGTCCACCAATCACCAACTGGTAATTGTCTGGAAGGTATTTCATAGCTTCCACAAGATAATCATAGCCTTTGTACCCCACAAGGCGACCAAGTGTATAGATTATCTTCTTGCCAGGATATTTAGAGCGGAATCTTGCCACTTTGACAGGGTCGGGCTGCATCTCATTCACTCCGATAGGAATGTAATCCACCTTGTCCTGCGCATTCTGCAGGTATGGAGACTCCTTGACATATACCGGAGTCGTCCCGACAATCCGGTCGGCATGTCTGACAAGCCACCTCTGCAGAGGCAGGTACAGTTTCAGCAAGCCCTTCTGTTTCAGGATATCACTGTGCCAATGCAGCACGACCTTGCCCTTATAGTGACTCATCCACAACGCCAGACAGGCCATCGGGTCCGGATGATGCACATGGATGACGTCATATTCATTCTTGTGGTCGCGGAGCCAGTCAATCATTGCCGAGCTCAACATCGTGGCAGCGACCTTGCGGTGTGCGGGGACACATATCACGCGGCCGTGCTCATTGAAGCGCATCACCAGCGGTTCGTCGCTGAGATACTGCTCCCCTTCGAATCCATCAGGCAGCATCCACCTGTCCTTCAGGTCCACTGCATCGACAGGAAGTCTGGCACAGAGCATGTCACAATCGATGCCCCTTGCGCTCAGGCCTGCGGTCAGGTCCCACATCACTTTCTCCACCCCACCGCGGATCGGGTAGAACTTACCTAACTGTAGAATTTTCATAGTTGTGTGCATATGGAAGGTCGGCCAGAACAAGCGGCTTGTCCGAGACGCTGCGGAACTCGCTGATCGGCAGTCCCCAGGTCTCGACGCGTGACGGGAAGACGAAGCAGTCTGCGGACACATAATGGGCCCACAACTCTTCCTTGCTCATAAATCCGTGGAAATCAATCGACTCCACGTCTCCCCACTTGCTCCGGAGCCACTTTGAATATCTGTTTTCCTTTCCGTTTATGGTTATGATTACTTTGAATCTGTCTTTGCCGGCTTCGTCCTGGAGCATCTGCGCGGCACGGCACAAAGTCTCGAAGTTCTTGTGGCAGTCCGGCGTCGAGGCATAGAAGAACTCCTTTGCACCAGACGCGACCTGCTGGGCCATCAATGCCTTCAGCGCATCAGGATCATCGGCCTTGAAGTATTGGATTGTCCCCTGTTTCTGTTCCCCTATCGCCGGAGAGATCACCCTGATCTTCCCGCGCGGGAAGCCCAAAAGTTCTGACAGCCCGTCTGCGAACCATTCCTGCTGGACAATCAGGCAGTCGTTCTTGTGGACGTTTATCCTGTATGCCCATTTTGTGAACAGCGCGAACAAAGGCACCTTCGGGTCCATGACCCAGTCGTGAAGTTTCACTTTCAGGAACGGGAACGAAGTGTGGCAATATACCTCCCGGTGCTCCGCTTCGACGCGGGGCGTCGTGTCGTGCAGGGAAAGCCAGGTCCAGACCTTGCGTCCGTCCTGCCGGGCAATCTGCTTTGAAATCTTGTGCATGGTGACATACTCCGCCCAGAGACGGTGCCCCCAACTCTTTATGCACCAAGGCATTTCAATATACTCGATGCCAGGATAGTCACACAGTTCCCGTTTATGGACCAATGCGACCACACGAAGCCCGTCACGGTGATCCGACAGGTATTGCAGGCACTGTCTCAATATAGTCAGGGTGCCCCCCTTACGCAGGTTGACAGCAGAGACTACAACAGTTCTTCGAACATTTCCTTCCATTGGTTCATTATTTTCTCTTCGTCGAAACGCTCACTTGCCTTGAATGCGGCCCGGCCCATCTGTCTGCGGAGAGTATCGTTCTTGATCAGTGTCTCTATCCTGGCAGCCAGAGCCTTCACGTCCCCTTCCGGGACAATGAATCCATCCGTGCCGTCAGTGACCACATCCAGCGGTCCGCACTTACAGTCAAACGTCACTATCGGAATGCCTGCCGCCTGTGCTTCGAGAAGGACCATTGGGAGGCCCTCATATCGTGAACAGAGGGCGAATATCGACGATTTCATATATTCCGGGAGCATGTCATGGCATGGGCCGAGGATGACACTTCCTTCGAGTCCGGCTTCCTTGATCTTCGCCTCCATCATCGCCCTGTCCTCGCCGTCGCCGGCAATCCTTAGCGTCCAGCCCTCCCTGTCATCAATCAGGCTCCAGGCATCGATGAGGCGGTCCATCGCCTTCTGGTGGCAATATCTGCCGACCGCAATGACCTGCCTGCCCTCAAGCGAAGAAGGCTCGGCACAGGTAAATGTGCGGGCGTTCGGAATCACACGGATATTGTCCATCTCTCCCCAGAACTGTCTGTCCTCGTGGGTCAGCACCACGAAACGGTCAAAGCGCGAGGCCACCCGTCTGTCGTTCCGGCTGCGAAGCCTGTCAGCGACCGCCCAGAGGCCCTTTCTGCCATACTGCAGCCTCTTGAAGCGGCTGAAATGTATCTCCAGGACCTTGCGGCTGCCGTCCTTGATCCCTGGCACGAACGAAGCGTCATTGCAGAACATCGACACTACGATGTCGGCCTTTTCATTGAGCAGCAATGCCTTCAAGGCCTTTCTGTGGCGTATCTGCTTGCCAGGATAATGCAGCAGTTTCGAGGCGAAACTGCCTCCGTTGTTCTCCTCATAATTGATGCCCAGATCGATACAGCGTATAGACGGATCCATCCCAAAGGCAGGCCTCTGCCCCCTCTGGTCAGTCGTCACGATGATGACCTCATTCCCGTGCGCCGCAAGCCAGTTCGCCTTGCCTGCCAGCACCCTCTCCATCCCCGCCGGACGGTATGTTCCCGCTATCAGATAGATCAGTTTCATTCCAGAGCCTCCAAATCTCGGACTTTGTCAATAATATCCAATTTAATATCCTCCCATTGCTTCAACATCAGACACACGGGATCCAGGCATGTATCGGCTAAAGAGTAATCTCTCATTTTTCTCAATATCGAAGACCTGTCAAACTCCCACGGACTTCTGGTTTTGTAATATTCCAGACACTCTGATAAAGAATGAAAATCCAACAACATATGCATATCCCAGAAATCCTTCTTTCGTCCGCCACCGGCAATCGCCGACAATTTCATCGCAATGATATCCTTGACATCTGCCATTCTGATTCCACCCTTTATGTCACATGGATAAATAAATGGATCTGTATACATCAAGTCAAGTTTTAAGGATTCATTCTCTGACTTTCCCACATAAAAACTCCTTCCAAATCCGACAATGCCAGAAAGATCAGGGCAATCAAAATAAGGAAAAGAGGACCTTAGGTAATCCTCGTATACAGAAAAGTCCAGGCTACCGTAAGGCTCGTCTGTAAAAAGGTCTATATCATCAGACCGCCTGTGACCATACCGCAAACTCAGATTTGTTCCTCCCACAAGCCGAAACGGAGAGAAAACAGGCTCTGACATAAGCCGCAACAGGGCATCCTTCAACAAGGGCGTAACCGTCTCGAAATGAAGGCCCAGATAATCCTTAACCTCTTCCATAATACCGCATTATCTCCTTCTTCTCATCATCATTCCCACGCGACTGCACCCGGTCAATAACATAATCCTGGTATTTATCCCAATCAATAGTGTCAAAATCTGAATCCCAGAACAAGACACGTCTGACGTTCGGAGGAGCTGAATGGACAGAATTCGATGTCTTGGATTTAGAAATATCATAAAAGACTTGAAGAATCATAAAAAAACCTTCCGGAAGTCCAAGGACACTCTCCGATCTCAACGCCAACGAAAGATTCATATCTCTTCTTCCAGATATCACAGCATTGATTGTCTGCGGGTGTTCAGAAACACACGCGGCAAAAGAATTCTGTTTCATACGGCGCCTTGCCAACTCTCTCTGAAGAACCTTGCCGGGATGAACGCCTTTATAACTTTCTATGTACGAATAATCAAGCATTTTCTGATTTTTTGCAAAAATAAACAATTTTGTTTACTTTTCAAACTCCCGCTATCAGATAGATCAGTTTCATTCCAGAGCCTCCTCGGAGCCTTCCTCTTCGTCTTCCTCTTCATCGGCCTCGCCCACCAGCATCGCCACGCAGAAAATCAACGCCAATGCCGGGAAAAGGTCAGTCGAGACTTTGAGCCAGATCACAAAATTTGCCAACAGTACCAATAAAATCGGCACCCTGTATTTCGGCAGGCGTTTGGCGCTGGAAAATGCGGCATAAGCCATGACTGCAGATATCGCAAGAAGCCCGACTATGCCGAAATAGAAGATAAAGCGGCAATAGCCGACGTCGGTGCCCATATAGTAACCCCCAGTTGGGGAATCTCCAATATAATTTATATTTCCATTCGGATTATTGAAATAGCCATCCCCTATGAGCCAGGTCTTCAAATTATCCGGCCATACATACATAGTTTCCAGCACATCATTTGACGCTACACTCCATTCTCCTGTTTCCACAAGGTTGAAAAATCCCTCAAAAGCAAAACGGAACAAATTATAGAAGCGGGGATTTGAGTTGTACAAGGACACCGAAGCAATAACAAGAGCCACTATTATGAAAATCATCAAGCCAACAAACTTCAATGAACTATTCTTGACTTCAAATCTCCAGAACGACCTGTCAAAAACAATAACCAAGAGGGACATAATTGCACCCACATAAGTGGTACGTGCAATCATACTGCCAATCACGACTATCAAAAGGAATGACAGGAAATACAACGATAGCCTGCCATATTGTTCCTCATCCCTTTCCTTGCGCATAAGAAATGCCAGCATTATCAATACTGCGGAGAAACGAGAACCGGCAACATCAAGTGATGCTCCAATTCCATACAGACGGTCCATTTCCCTCAATACTGCCTGGCCCTGTGCAACGAATCGGTCCACAAATGCAGCGACAACTGCATTGTTGTCAATCACCAGTGCCATTATACATTGAAACACGCATACACCGACGAGGTATCTGATAACAATCGGCATCGTCAATTTGCCATGCAGAGCTTTGATGGACTTACATGTCACGTATGCAGCGCTGAGCCAAACCGTAGTAGACGAGAGGTATGAAGAATACGAATCATCATTTGTCACGTTATATGACAGAGACGACATTCCGGCAATGGATACCACTATTGCCAACCCCAATATTACCGGCACAGGCCATGGCAAGTCACTCTTCCTTCTTTTGGCAAGTGAGAAACAGAACACTACAAGTCCGATTGCCGCAAGTAATTTCTTGGTGTTCATTCCCGGCAAGAAAGTAAATTCAAACGGGAAATAAAACATGCTGACCATGATGGCCACCATCAGAATCATTATCTTTTTCCCCATACCCCGTCAGCGGATAAATCTATAGGCAAACTTGAATACAACGACATAATACAGTCTGACCAGCAGCCAGAGATTCCTGGAAGCGCACCACTGTACGAGGCGTGTACGGAGAGGCAGAGACTTGTTCTTCATGATATATGGGTTGGCCTCGGGATACCAATCCTTCCAGACCGCATATTTCTGTTTGGAATCAGAAATGATAAACGGAAGTTTGACATTCAACTTGAAGAAAGCAATCTCCTCAGTCAGGTCAGAAGGATACTCTTCCAATGCAGCCATGGCGTGGCCCGCATTGTACTGGACATCAACCAGTCTTTGTGGAGAAAAGCCTTCTGAAATAGCGCCGGAGTTGGTCTTCACATAGTGATAAAGGGCCTTCGGCACATAAGAGATTGACCGGGCCTTTGCCATCATCTCTATGACTATCATGTCCTCCCCGCCCTTGAAATGGTCAACCGGGAACTCTATTCCTTCATAAAGGCTGCGTCTGAACAATTTATTCCACACATTCCACTTCGCCGCGCCTCCAAGAAAACCTTTCCGGAGCATTTCATCAGGTGTGGAATACACTGGGTTGGACATATACCTTTCCCCCGTCTCAAAAGTGAGGAAGAAATCGCAATACACTATATCGGCATTTTTTTCTTTCGCCGCCGAATAGAGGCACTCCAAAATGTCCGGCTCCACCCAGTCATCGCTGTCGCAGTTATACACATATTCCCCCCTTGCCGCGCCGACACCCGTCCGTCTTGAAGACGGGAGGCCGCCGTTCTTTTCGTGAGTCAGAATGCGTACATCCCTGCCTGGATATTTTGCAATTACAGCCTCCAGTTTCTGACGCGAATCATCTGGGGATGCGTCATCCACAAATATGTATTCCACGTCTTCAAATGTTTGTCCAAGCAATGACTCGGCACAACGCTCTATATATTGAGAGACCTTATAAACCGGTACGACTACCGAAATTCTGGGAGATTCTGTCATCATTTTTTCTTTTCAGGGAGTTCGAGCCATTCACCAAGTCGAAGGTCCCAAGCCGGGTCTGTGAACGGATTGAAACCGGAAGTCGGGAAGAATGTGATTTCTCCAAAATATATCTTGCCATTCAAGTTATAAAGGTCTATCCTGACAAACGGGATACCTTTGGACAGGTCCTTTGCAATTTCGACCATCCTGTCAAAATTGGCAGGTTTGTCAAAATGGCGCGAATATACAGGATGCGAAGTGACCACACCGAATGGAAGAAGGTTCATTTCCATGTCGTAATAATTGGCATGATGACCTGTAGCCCTGCCAAAATCGACCTTGATTATCTTTGGCTCTCCATTAAAACAGAAGAACTTATAATCCAGCAATTCACCCAGTCCGTCATTCTGGATAAACTTTTCTGCAAAGATCTTGCGATTTACATATTTGTAAGGCGTTTCCCGGCCGGCAAGGTAATAATTGTATTTGAGTGCCTTGGCCAATTTTTTCCTCACGGCATCCTTGTCAAGGCTGGATTTGTCCTCGCACACAACAACGGTTCCGGAATCATGGTTGCACTTAAGGACAAACTTGTCCGGGAGATTGTCAAAATCTATCCGGTCTGCAGAATCCCATACACCCAGAGCCGGTATTACATATTCTTCACCCAAGCGACCGGCTATGTATTTTTTGACTTCGACTTTGTCGACCATTTCGACATACTCGGGACGGAAGGCATTGACTTTCAGCCATTGGAGTTTCTCCGTAAAAGCCTTTGGAGACTTCCAGTCAATCCATTTCCCATATATCACCTTATACCGTAAGGACAGATACAGTTTAGAAGGAAGGCAGTGTGCAAGGAAAAGCCATACTATTTTAGAAAGATTCATAGTGCAAATCATTTAAAGTGTGATTCCCGGTTTCTTCCGCCCGTCCTTGAAATACCTGACAAGTATCTTGATTCTTTTTTTCAGAGACAACTGGTCAAGATAATTCAGTTTATTATAGAAGAATGCCAGATAATATTTAGAATCGTATATCGGTGATTTCCTATAATATTCCCACCATATATCAAAATTAGGGCACAACTCATTCCATGGTTTCGGACCGTTGTAATGAATATTGCTCCTGTTTCTCGCCTCATCTTCCGAGACATTGGAATATGTCCCGTTGAAAAAATCCGGATCAGTTTCCATCATATAGAAGGCACCGACTGTCATAGACATACTGCAAGGCAATGCCTTGATGCGCCCCTTACAGACAATGTTCATTATGTCCATGTCCTGATACTTGTATTTCATCGCAGAAAGTGCCTTGAATTTCGGTACAATATTGTCTTCACGCAATTTTGCGAGGTTCATGAGTAGAAATCCAGAAAGGAAATATGACCCGGGACATGCGCCTACCGACTCCGCATACTTCATGGCAGAAGGTTCGTAGTTGAATGAAGTTGCAAGCACCGCGCCAAGGTAGTTGTCGCCCAAGTCAATTGAATACAAGTCTGTCAAATCCGTACGGAAAATCATATCAACATCAAAATACACAGCCTTGTCATATTCCGGAATCAGTTCAGGAGCAAGAAGCCGATAATACGCAGCATAGGTGATGCCACGTATCTCGTATGAGCCCCTGAAAGCATCTCCGACCGAACGGTACTGAACCCTGAAATTGCTGAACTGTGCCTTGATCTTATCCAATCCCGTTATTTCGGGCTCTTCATCCGAATGAAGGACAAATATGTCATAGAACGTATCCTTGTCTGCCGACATAAGCAAAGAGGAGATGCACACCGCAGATGGGAGCGACATGTTTCCATCAAAGGTCAATATGATAGGGATTATATTCATAATCAATTATTTATTTCGCGTTTTGACTCCATTTACGAGATTCTGACCAACGACCTTCTTTATGCCCTTTTTCAGCAGCCAGACAAGATACTGCCAGAAGTTCTTCACCCTTATCCTTTCAGCGACGACTGCGGCATCGGCCGGGCCCTCGTCAAGCAGTTCCGGCATCACTTTGCATGTGTCAGCATACTTGCACGACAGAGCGGTAAGCATGGGCTGGTCATGCTTGTGGCGCACAAAAAACGGGAACTGCTCATCAAAGACGCCCGAATCATCAATGATATCAGGGTGATTGACAACGATATCCAGCCAATCCTTGATGACAGGGTTGTCCTTCCCCTTGACCCAGACAAACCCTCCAAGTATCTTGTTATGCTCTCTCCAATGCTCGCTTCCGGTCAGTTCATCATAAAACAGCACTGCCTTTTTCTTTGCCCAATGTTTGATTTTTGTGGATGTTGTCCCATACTTCTCCCACACCGGCATCTCGTCAGGGTACTCGAACAAGACCGTGTCATATTTTTCTATCGCAGCAAGGTATTCTGCCCACTCCGGGGCCTTGTGCAGAGTGCATCCGGCATCAACATAGCAAACCACAGCGTCATCTCCCCCACGGTTCAGCGCATCAGAGATAATCCATGGCTTCCATGACCAATAACCTCCCCCATAAGAGTGCTGCATCAGTTCGGTGGCCTTGCACTCCTGAGGCAGATCTTCCGGCGTGTAAAGAATCACCTCGTCAAAAATGCCCAGTCTGCGTGCCTGACGGCCAATCCTTTTAAGCGAATAGGCCATCCTGGCATCGGCGTATGCGATGAAAATCTTTTTCATTAAAAAAGCCTCCTCCTAAGATTATATATTAAAGATGGAAAAATCGCTTTTGCATAACCTAAAATGAAAGCTAAAGGCACTCTCCATGGAAAGCATCTTTTTTGGAATAGAAGCGTATTGTGGAGATTAAGTCCGTGAGGAGACTTAAGGAATTTGATTCTGTCTTTCAATTTCATTTGGGACATTATCACACTGGAACCTTTGTGGTCATTGTCACATTTCCCAACATATTCCCTCAAAATAAAGACAGGCCAGCCAGCCTTATGGGCAAGGTATGTGTAATCGTGGTCTGTGCCGCCGTGTATATACCTGTCATAGAATATTCCCCTGTCAGCAACGACGTCGGAAGAAACATACGTAATGTTCCCATGGGCGCATTCACAGTCCTGAAATTCTCCATTAGGGATCATGAATTTGTCTGACAAGGTGATTTTATTTGTGAAGACAAAACCACCGTATGACAATTTGTCCCCTGCCATATTGGTCAACGACCCCACATATATGCCTCGTTTGCCGTACATGACCATTGAGTATTCATCGGCATCTTTCAACTCCTTCCACAGATTTGGAAGGACCATGGAATCATTGTTAAGCCATAGATACCCGTCATAGCCGCCATGCTCGATAGCCGCAGTCCATGCCTTTATCATGCCACCGTTCCAGAAAAGACTGCCGTCGCCTTGAAGGATGTTGATATTTCGCGAAGAGAACGCCGCCTTGATGGCCTCAGCAGACCCATCTGTGCTTCCATCATCAGTGAGCCACACATCGGCCGCCATGTCCCCGACACTGTCCAATGATGAAAACACCGACTCCAGACAAGCCAAAGTCTTGTCTTTTCTGTTGAAGACAGTTATGATTATTGCTATTTTTTTCATTACTCTTTATTCATGCCAGGTTCATAATTTCGCAGGAAATCACTATTAATCAGCAGAGTTGACACTCGATGTGCATCTTCTGTATTACGATTCTCATACCGATCTTTATCGCTTAGGGTACAGCCCACTCCCTGCCACAATGACTGGATGCCCAACACATCCACAAGAGTAGTAAACACATCAATTTGTTGAGAAAGGCCATGCCATGCATTTTGTTCATCAAAGCCAGAATTGATGATATAAAATGGCAAGTTATGATTGTCTATCATATTTGGTTCAACTTCCAACAAATAATCAAATGCCTGATGGTCAGACGCTATTATTAACAAACTCGAATCATATAAGCCTCGTTCTTTCAAGCTGTCAATGTACTTTCCAATTGCATAATCCATATAGTTACATTTGACTAGATAATTACACAATTTCTGCGAATAGTCCGTTGGGAAATGAAAGTCACACACAGGCGCCCACATATCATACAGTTCATGGTCATCGTACGGCAAGTGGGTAGATATCGTTAAAATCAGATGAAAAAAACAATCCGAAAAAGTTGACTCTTCCTTAATAGCCCGTTCAAAAACCATTTCATCTGACACCGGGGCTGAGGAGGAAAAACAAAACAACGAATCTATAGAATAAACAGTGTTCATCCGGTCTTGAAACCACATTTTTTTATCAGTCGGAATAGTAGCGTAGGCTTGTGATACGATTTCTGCGTCCTTCAGAAGTTTTGGGAGAGCCTGCATTTTATGACCCAAGACCTTAGGGGCAGAGATTTCCGTCGTCAGAGGGAGTAGCCCGGTCATATAAATCATCTGACCGTCGAAAGACTGCCCCAGTTCAATGTTTGATTGCATTTTGCCATTATAATAAACGCCAGGAGTATGCTTAAGCATATTCAAATACGGAGTCACTGGTTTCCCGTCAATCAGCAGATCCGACGTAAAAGACATATAAGATTCAGTCAAAATGAAAATTATATTCCGAGCCCCGGACGTTATTGCAGAAAAATTATTTCTTTTCTGCAAAGAATCAGCATATGAAATAACAAAGCCCTTGTCAAGTTCAGACAGTTCGTAATCCTTTGTATAAGATATATAATCATTGAAGATTTGCCCACAGACGACACCTTTATGTGCACATAAAGAGTCTCTCATATCAACGTCGTTTATCAGGTTGGTAACTCTGGAAAAAGGGTGTTTTACGACATACACCATGTCCTTTACACCTTTTATTCCAACACCGACAACTACAAAAGAGACTGACAGGAAACCGCAAATTGCTATAGGAACCAACACCCTTGCTACATACGATTTTCCGTCACCATCAACACTTAACCGCTTGTTCTTGATATATATGACAAAAGAACTTAATGTAAAAAGCCAGATTATGTCGGAAAAGACAAACTCACCTCCTATACTTTTCACTACCACCCCATCAATCATATTCTGAGCGTTTATTATCGAGTGATAGTTGAAATATGTATGAAAGAATCGATAATATATCACATTTGTCATACTCCACAGAAGGACAATGACAAAAAATATTGAATCAGCAAGTTTTGACCTTCCAAATGAAATAAAAATCATTACGGAATAAAGGGCGAACAAATCAAACAGGATAAAGCACCCTGACTGCCATAACTCAACCCCACTGAAGCTGAAATTCTCAGCACACACGCAGTGCATATATGCAAGATTGATTGCAGACAGGACAACAACGAAAAAACTTATTGTTGAGAAGCAACGAAAGTTCCTGATATTCATAACAATTATATATTGTTGAAATCTCGACTATCAGGTACAAGAACTTTTAGTCTGTCCGGACGAAATGAAATAGAAATGTTTTCATATACTCTCATCGGTTCTCCGTCATAATGACAATACTGAGGTTCGCCTGCACACTCCGCCACAAGTTTAGAGCATCGGAATGATACTGCATGCCTGCTTTTATCTATTGTGCCCAAAAACAGCCTTACGAACAACCCTAACAGGTTATGAAATTTCACAGGCTTTATAATAGTCACATCGAAAAGTCCGTCTTTCAAAGAAGCATTGGGCGCTATCAAGGCTTGATTGCCCCATTGATTGGCATTTGCTATTGTTATCAGCGTAGCATTAATTTCCATTGTCCTGCCATCAACTACTAATTTATACTTTTGGGGAGAAAAGGTTTTCCAGACTGCCCAAAATGATCGGGCATATTCCAAGAGTCCACGTTTTTTTGAGAACCGATCAAACCAATAACCTACTTCTGCGTCCAACCCAATACCACAAGTACACAAAAAAGCACGACCGTCAATTATACCCTGGTCAATTTCAACGGCATTCCCCGTCTCAAGAACAGAAACTGCCTTCTGTATGGAATGAGGGATATGCAAATGGTTTGCAAAGCCATTGCCACTTCCCATCGGAATAACCCCAAGAGTCTTTTCCGAACCTGCCAAGCCTGACGCGACTTCATTAATCGTCCCATCACCACCGACTGCAACAACAATATCCGCATCAGCATGCTGTGCCAGTTCTTTAGCATGACCACGATATTCTGTAAAAACAAACTTGTAGTCATAATCAGAAGAGCAACACGAAATGATTGAGTCTCTGACTAAAGACTTGTCTTTTCCTCCGGAAAGGGGGTTGATGATCACCAGGACTTTTTTTATTTGCGACATCCTCTCTTCAAATGCTGCTTCACAAACAGCAAAGTATTGTAATACGCATACAGCACGACAAATCCGGCACGCTGGAAGATGTTCAGGTCACGGTAGTGCATGACATAATAATATGCGGACTTGTTGCTGTTCTTCAGGTAAGTATAGCTGCGATTTGCGTTCGAGGTGGTCTGGGCACCTAGATGGATGCAACGGACTCCAGGCATCACATAGTTCTGACGGCCCTCACGAAGAAGTTTTCTGTAAAGAATGCTCTCC
>JAZRVQ010000074.1:0-22387 GCA_045599265.1 Candidatus Cryptobacteroides sp.
TCCTGAAATCATAAAAATGATGGAGTGTGATCTTCTTGATATATAAAAGAAAATGGGACAAGTGAAGTCGTCTCCCTCATCATAATGGGTGGGGGAAACAACTTTTCCGAAATTGGCCCATCTGCATGTTGCATATTACAGCTGTGTGGCGGAACATCCCGGGATCTTCCCTCCGTAGGTGTAGTAGTCGCTTTCCTCGCAGACGGTCTGTCCGCCAAAGTCGACGACGGCTCTGACGCTGCCCAGATGGTCCCTTACAAAGGTAAACATTTTCAGGGAATCTCCAACACTTGCGACAAGACCCCTGGGTTACAGGATGACACATCCTCTAAAATTGGCATAGGATGTGACATCCTAAAAAAGTTAATCCATTGATAATCAGGTGTTATGGCAAAGCCATTGTGGCATACCCTACCTTATTTTTTGAGGATGTGCCATTCCGAAGATATCAACTGCCGATCTTTTGAGAAAACAACAAGTTTTCTTATCTTTGCCAAAATTTGAATCGATATGGATCTTAATGGAAGAAGACAAAGCACCAATGTGGATGACCGCAGAGGGTCCGGTTCAAGGATGGCTGTCGGCGGTGGTCTCGGACTTGGTGGTATCATCATTGTGGGTGTAATCAGCCTTTTGATGGGCCGTAACCCTATTTCTACTGTTCAGACAATCAATGATGCGCTCGGCGGCAACACCGAGATCGTGTCCGGAGAGGGATATGAACCTACTGCCGAGGAGCAGGAACTGGCGGTGTTCAGCAGCCAGATTCTTGCCGGCACAGAGGATGTGTGGACTGCAATCTTCAAGCAGTACGGCAAGACTTATGTGCCTCCGAAGCTCGTGCTTTTCACAGGCAGTGTGCAGTCAGGTTGCGGCGGAGCGACTTCGTCCAGCGGTCCTTTCTATTGCAGTGCGGACCAGTGTGTATATCTCGACCTTTCTTTCTTCAGGGACATGAAGAAGCAGATCGGTGCTGACGGGGATTTCGCATACGCATACGTCATCGCCCATGAGGTAGGCCATCACGTGCAGTATCTGCTCGGCACGCTCCAGCAGGCCCACAGCCAGATGAACCGTGTCAGCGAGAAGGAAAGCAACCAGATCAGTGTGCGCCTTGAACTGCAGGCCGATTTCTATGCAGGTGTATGGGCATACAATGACAACCGGATGTTCAACTCCATCGAGCCCGGCGATATCGATGAGGCCATCAACACTGCATCCAAGATTGGAGACGACTATCTCCAGAAACAGGCATACGGCCGCACGGTTCCCGATTCGTTCAACCACGGCACGTCGGCCCAGCGCAGCAAGTGGCTCCGCAAGGGTTTGAACTGCGGGGACATCGAGCAGGGCGATACTTTTACGCCTGCATATAGCATGCTGTAATATATTGAGGGCGCGGCCCTCAAACTCCTCACAAAAGTGTCAAAAAAATATCCCCTGCAGATGCCTGCAGGGGATTATTTTTATTTCTTGCCGCCCTGGGTGACGTAGATGTTGATCGTGCGTCCCTTGTTGTCCTTGATGGTAAGGATGCCCTTGCGGGACTCTTTCTCCTTGTTTTCCTTTACGTGGAACTCGCTGCCGCCCTTGCCTATCTTCTCTTCCTCGAGCCAGCGCGTGTCGGTGTAGCTGTCGACGACTTCTGTCTTGGAGTCAGTATAGATCCTGATAGAGTGC
Organism: Candidatus Cryptobacteroides sp.; assembly: GCA_045599265.1. GTDB lineage: Bacteria > Bacteroidota > Bacteroidia > Bacteroidales > UBA932 > Cryptobacteroides. Next base: position 1,681 of record JAZRVQ010000074.1, read on the forward strand.
ATAGCGTCTTCACAGTTGACCCAGTATGCGTTTCTCTTTACATAGAATGAAGGATAGTGGCCGTAGGTCTTTTCTTCCACCTTTGGCTCTTCCTTGACCTCGATTGTTTCTTCTGGCTCGACAATTTCTGGCTCGACAATTTCTTCCTGAGTAACTTCAATCTCCTGTCTGGCTTTTTTGTCCTGATTGCCGCCCTTGCCGGCAAGAAGCCCGATGCCAAGTCCCAATCCGACCAGAACCACGGCGGAAAGCGCAATCACTGCTATGAGCAGCGTTTTGTTGATCTGTGTATTATTCATAAGTTAAGTGCTTGATTGCCACAAATATATGAATAATATTCCATAATTCACCCATTTTAGATTATCTTTGCATAAATTTTTATGTGTTGAGAAGGCTGGCGTCCATATTGTGTTTTTTGTCATTTTCTGTCCTTGCCTCTGGCCAGAATGCTGCCGAGGTCGAGGATACGCTCAGCACTTCCTATGTCACTGCCGTCAAGGAAAAGCCTCGCAACACGACCCAGACCGGACTTGCCCATCTGGACAATTCCTTCCTCAAACGCGGCGCAGTCGCGTTCGGCACTCCTGACATCATCAGGTCGCTTCTGACCCTTCCGGGTGTCGCAGCCGGCAATGAATTGATGAGCGGCCTTTCCGTGCATGGCGGTGACGGCACAGACAACCTTTTCCTGCTTGATGGGGTGCCTATCTACAATATCAGCCATTTCGGGGGCATCTTTTCCAGTTTCAATACCGACATAACCGAAGGACTGGATTTCTACAAAAGCGGTTTCCCTGCAAGGTATGGTTCCAAACTGTCTTCCGTCGTGGATGTCGAAACGGTGGAAGGGGATATGTACCATTATCATGGAAATGTGTCACTGGGACTGATAGACGGCCGTTTTCACATCGAAGGCCCGATTGTCAAAGGCAAGACTTCGTTCAATTTTGCCTACCGCCGCAGCTGGATGGACATGATGATATCCCTGGCGATGCTCATCAACAGGACCAAAGACACCAAGGCGGCCTATTTCATGAATGACCTGAATGCCGGCATCACCCATAAATTCAATGATGACAACACTTTGCGGGTCAATTTCTATTGGGGCAAGGATGACCTTGACCTTGGACTGTACCCGGAAGGGCTGGATATGGACCTCGGGGTCAAATGGGGCAATCTGATAGGCTCCGCCAGTTGGAAGCATAAATTCAGCCGCGCCCTCAGCAGCGAACTCATCGGCTATTACACACAGTCCACCTCGAAGACCGACTATCTCATCCGGATGGATTCTGACGGCATTTCGGACCTGATCAGTTCCGGACTCCGTGATGCGGGCGTTAAATACGGCCTGGACTGGTTCCCGACGGACAGCCATCATGTCCGTGCAGGTGCCTCGCTTGACTGGAAGATGTACCGTTACGTCGGTCAGGCCGAGGACCCGTCCGACCCTGATTCGCCTTCCCCGAAACTCAGTCATGACAGGGCCGACGCGTCCGTCTTCATCGAGGACGAGTTTTTCATATCGCGTCATTTCACCATCAATGCCGGTCTCCGATACACGCTGTATGGCGGCACGGACAAGACCTGGCACAGTGTGGAGCCGCGTGCTGCGCTGAAATGGTCGCCGTCCCGCCTTGTGGATGTAAAACTTTCCTACAGCCGCATGTCACAGGCCGACCACCTTGTGGCCTCGTCCTACCTTGACCTGCCGAGCAATACCTGGATGCCGTCCACCGACCGCATCAGGCCGGTCCTTTCCGATCAAGTAAGCGGTGGAGTCTATCTGAAACCGTTGCAGGGGATGAACATTAACTTGGAAGGCTGGTTCAAGACAATGAATCACCTTCAGTACTATATCGGCCCGAACTCCATGTTCCCGCCTGTCCAGAATTGGGAAACCTCCTTCACCGAAGGCAAGGGGCAGTCATACGGCATGGAGGCAGAGGTCAGCTGGCACAACGACAAGATAGAGGCGACAGCCTATTACACACTCAGCTGGTCCCGCCGCCGTTTCGATGATGTCTATCCGGAATGGTTCTATGCCAACAATGACAACCGGCACAAACTCAATCTGCTGTTCTCTTATCAGATCATCAAGGCCCTGCAGGTCAACGCCAACTGGTCGTATCATACCGGCAACCGCATCACTTTCCCGACCAATGTGACTCCGGACGGCACGTTCATGTATTCCGAGCCTCACAATTTCACGCTGCCGCATTATCACAGACTCGACCTTGCCCTGTCATATTCGGTGTTCCTGAAGAAGAGCCAGGCTCTCGAATTCAACCTCAGCGTCTATAATATATATAACCACAAAAACGCCTTCTTCGCCTATCTCGAACCTGACGGCGAGGGCGGATTTGATGGCAAGGCGTACAGTATTATGCCGATATTCCCCACATTGTCAATCACTTACAAATTCTGAAAATGAAGAAACTGCCCGGTATATTGATCTTTCTGGCCATGCTGCTCACATCGTGCGAGTTTGACTTCGAGGTGGAAGGCAAGGGGGAGGCCGCGCTGTTTGTCGACTGCATCTGCAACAATGCCTGCTGCCGTCTCGGTCTTGCCCGTGCAGTTCCTGTCGGATCGCAGGTCGACACTGCCCATATTGCACCTTCTGCCTTCAGCGTCCGTATCAATGGCGCCGAACCCGATTGTGCTGTTCCTGGTGATACTGTCATTTATCTTCCCCGTGTGATTGCTCCCGGTGATGAAATCTCCGTCCATATCGAATGTGAAGGCTTTGATCCGGTTGACGCAGTGACAGTGATGCCGGAGCGTTTCGGGATAGATTCGCTGTCTCTGTCAGTCGAGGACATTCAGGGCGTCAAACTCAACCTGTTCTCGCTCAAGATGGACCGTCAGCCGTCCGATGATGAGTTCGTCGGCGTGGTCATCAACCGCAATGTCGATGAACTGCTAGAGGGGGAGTGGAATGGCGGCCTGGTTTTCCATGACGTTATCTCTGTCATGCCTGTTGTCGGTGTCTCGACCGATCCTGCACTTGAAATGGCACAGCTCAATTATCCTGTATTCAATGACATAGATGTGCTGACACTCATTCCGGGCAAGGCCTTCAAGGATGGAGTGGTCACTCTGTCGGAGGTGGATTTCTCCGACTTTGAAAATCCGTACATGTTAGACGATGCCGAGCTGGACGATGACACTGAAGAACCGGAAATCCTTGACAGGAGAGTCATCTATGATGTTTACCTGATGGGTGTTTCTGAGGAGTTCTACAGATACTGCCTGGCCCGTTACAAGAGCGAAAGGGATTTCCTTGCCATGATGGGCCTGGCACCTGCCCAGTTTGCATGGAGCAACATCAAGAACGGATTCGGCGTATTCGCCGCCATCAACCCTGTCTATAAACCATTCCTCGAAACTGACATTCTGGTCGAATCTGAACCGGACATTTAATTTTTATACTATATGAAGAAAGCACTATTGATTCTCGCTTCCATGGCAATGGTATTGGTATCATGCCACAAGGAAGACAATCCCGGCAAGGAAAAGGACAATGACACCGCGCCGGTCATCTCCAAAATCGAACTTCAACTTGTATGCAACGTCTCTCAGGACCTTTCAAGTGCGTTCGGCATCATCTTCAGCGGCACCGGATTTGACGGCAAACCGTTTGAGTTTATCCAAAACAAGATGGATGATAGCACCCCTGTCGTTCTCTGTTCAAAGGACAATCCGAACCTGTCCGAAAATGAGAAGGACAATCAGTTCACAATCGGCCTGACATGCCTTCCGGTGCCTGGATATGCCCCGACAGGCAATGAAAACTTCGTGTTCTCTTATGCCCTCAAGGTGGTTGCCTACGATACCAAGGGCAATGCGCTTGACTCAGGCAGTTTCATTTCAAGCAGCACCAATGCAAACGGTGAAAAAGGCTACGAAACGATCGCCAGGTCGCTGGCCAGAGAGGAATTTTCAGAGACACGCGGCGTATGGATATCCAAGACCCTGTCAGGAGTCTGGCAGGTCGGAGCAGATAAGATCAAATAATAATAAACCCCTGCAGGCGCCTGCAGGGGTTTGTTTTATTTATATTCGGCAAGAACTTCCTTGACCTTGTCCACGGTCATGTGGCCATAGACCTTCGAGCCGACCTGGACCACAGGGGCGAGTCCGCAGGCTCCGACACATCGGAGGACGTTCAGCGAGAATTTGCCGTCGGAAGTGACCTGGCCTATCTGGATGCCGAGTATCCTCTTGAACTCGTCGAGCACCTTCTCGGCGCCACGTACATAGCATGCCGTGCCCAGGCACACGTTGATAGGGTGTTCGCCCTTAGGCTCCATCGTGAAGAATGAATAGAAAGTCACGATGCCATATACCTTGGAGGCCGGGATGCCGAGTTCGGCGGCAATGAGCTCCTGCACCTCGCGTGGAAGATAACCATATTCGTTCTGCACCTTGTGGAGGACGTTGATCACTTCTTTTCCGTCATTATTGAATGACTTGCAGACTTCTTTGATAAAGTCCACCTTGTCTTTGCATAATTTGATCTCTGCCATGATTTACTTCGTGATTATATGGTCTGACTTGTCGAAATAATGTGTGTGGAGCAGGTGATGCGCCTTTTCGCCGCATGGTTCTCCAAGATACTCCTTGTAGAGCTTGAGCACTGATGGGTTCTCATGTGACTTGCGGATCGGCTTGCCTGCATCTTCGCGGTAGAGGGCGTCGAATCTCTTCCTTATGACCTCCGAATTGCCGTGGTGATATGGCTGCCCGCCGCCGCTGATACATCCGCCTGGACAGGCCATGACCTCGATGGCGTGGAACTGCTCCTTGCCTTCGCGTACTCTTTCGAGGAGTTTCCTTGCGTTGCCGAGTCCGTGGGCGATGCCGATGTGGATAGGAGTGCCGTCGAAGTCAACATATGCCTCGCGTATGCCTTCCAGGCCGCGGAGCTGCTTGAAATCGACATTCTCCAGAGTCTTGCCGGTGAACACTTCGTATGCGGTGCGTGTGGCGGCCTCGATGACTCCTCCGGTGGCGCCGAAGATGACAGCCGCTCCGGTGCTCTCTCCGAGCGGGTCGTCAAAGTCCTGAGGGGTGACCTCGCTGAGGTCGATGTTGTAGGTCTTGATGAGCTCGGCAAGCTCGCGGGTAGAGAGAACGATGTCGACGTCAGGATTGCCGTCCACCTTGAATTCGTCTCTCTGGCATTCGTATTTCTTTGCAAGACAAGGCATTATGGATACGACTACGAGGTCTTCTCTCTTGATGCCCATCTTTTCTGCCCAATAACTCTTCGCGATGGCTCCGAACATTTGCTGAGGAGACTTTGCCGATGACGGCACGTCCAGCATATCAGGGAAATTGTGCTCGAAGAAATTGACCCAGCCCGGACAGCATGATGTCAGGATAGGGAGACGCACGCTCTTGTCGCCCTTCATAAACCTGGCGATGCGGTCCAGCAGTTCGGTGCCTTCCTCCATGATTGTGAGGTCGGCCGCGAAATCAGTGTCGAAGACGTAGTCGAAACCGAGCTGGCGGAGTGCTCCCGCCAGACGGCCTGTGACGATAGTGCCCGGTTCGAGACCGAATTCTTCGCCGATGGCAACACGCACTGCAGGTGCGGTCTGGACGATCACAGTCTTCTTCGGGTCGTTCAGGGCATTGATCACTTTCCTTGTGTCGTCCACTTCGCTGAGCGCGCCGGTAGGGCACACTGCCACGCACTGGCCGCACATCACGCATGGCGATTTGACGATGTCATCCTCAAATGCAGTGGCTATGACGGCATTGAAACCGCGGTTGACTGCTGACAGCGCACCGACAGTCTGGATGTTGTTGCAGACATTCTCGCAGCGGCGGCACATGATGCATTTGTCCATATCCCTGATGATGGATGGGGACATGTCCCTGCGGTATGTGCTCTGCTCGCCCTTGTATGGCTGTTTCTTGATGCCAAGACGGATTGCGAGGTCCTGGAGCTCGCAATTGCCTGACTGCGGACAGGTGAGACACTCTGACGGATGGTCTGAAAGGATGAGTTCCAGCACGGTCCTGCGTGCGTTGATGACACGGCCTGAGTTGGTGTGGACCACCATTCCTTCAAGACATTCTGTGACGCAGGCAGGGGCAAGGTTTCGTCTTCCTTCCACCTCGACCATGCAGACACGGCATCCGCCCGGCTTGTTTTCAAATTTGATTCCTTCTATCTCGAAGTGACAGAGTGTCGGGATATGTATTCCGGCCTGGCGTGCAGCCTTGAGGACCGTGGTCCCTTTCTCGACCTCTATTGTCTTGTTGTCTATTGTGAGTTTTACCATAGCTTTGATTATTTGACGGAAATAGCCTTGAACTTGCAGCCGCTTATGCAGGCACCGCATTTGATACACTTGTCGGTGTCAATCTCCATTGATGCGAGGCGATGGCCTTCTGCAGTGTATGTGCCTCTTGTGATGGCGTTGCCCGGGCAGTTCTTTGCGCAGAGTCCGCAACCGATACAGATATCCTTGTCGATCTCGTAACTCATGAGTTTCTTGCAGACACCGGCGCGGCATTTCTTGTCCACGACGTGCTCTACAAACTCGTCCCAGAAATTGTCAAGTGTTGACAATACCGGGTTCGGTGCTGTCTGGCCAAGTCCGCAAAGAGCCGTATCCTTGATGACGGAAGCGAGATTCTTGAGCTCGTACAGGTCATCCATTGTGCCGTTGCCCTCTGTGATCTTGGTGAGGATTTCCAGCATGCGCTTGTTGCCGATACGGCATGGAGAGCATTTGCCACAGGATTCTTCACAGGTAAATTCGAGGTAGAACTTGGCGGTGGCCACCATACAGGAAGTCTCGTCCATCACCACCATGCCGCCTGAACCCATCATAGAGCCTGCTGCAACCAGTGAATCATAGTCGATCCTGGTGTCAAGGTGTTTCTCTGTGAGGCAGCCGCCGGATGGACCTCCGGTCTGGACGGCCTTGAATTTGCGTCCGCCCTTGATGCCGCCGCCGATCTCATATATGATCTCCCTGAGTGTCGTGCCCATAGGAACTTCGATCAGGCCGACATTGTTGATCTGGCCTGCAAGTGCGAACACCTTTGTGCCCTTTGACTTCTCGCTGCCGATCGAGCTGAACCAGGCCGCGCCGTTGTTGATGATGCTCGGAATGTTGGCCAGTGTCTCGACATTGTTGACATTGGTCGGTTTTTCGAGATATCCGCTCACTGCAGGGAAAGGTGGCTTGAATGTTGGCTCGCCGCGCTTGCCTTCCATCGAGTGGATGAGCGCTGTCTCCTCTCCGCATACAAATGCGCCTGCACCGTACCTGAGCTCGATGTCAAAGTCAAACCCGGTCCCGAAGATGTTCTTGCCGAGAAGTCCGTACTCGCGTGCCTGTGCGATGGCAATCTGGAGACGGTGGATGGCGAGAGGGTATTCTGCACGGATATAGACAAGACCCTTTGTGGCGTTGATTGCGTATCCGCAGATGGCCATTGCCTCGACGATCGAGTGAGGGTCGCCTTCCATGATGGAACGGTCCATGAATGCACCCGGATCGCCTTCGTCAGCGTTGCAGACCACATATTTCTGGTCGGCAGAGTTCTTTGCGCAGAGACCCCACTTGACTCCGGTAGGGAAGCCTGCACCGCCGCGGCCGCGAAGGCCCGATGCCGTGATTTCCTCCACCACCTGTGCAGGTGTCATCTGTGTGAGCACCTTGCCGAGGGCTGCATATCCGTCACGGCAGATGCTTTCGTCGATGTTCTCGGGATTGATGAGGCCGCAGTTGCGCAGGGCAAGTCGCATCTGCTTCTTGTAGAAGTTCATGTGCTTGGAGTCCTCGACGTGCTTCTTGGTCTCCGGATCAAGATAGAGGAGTTCTGTGACCTTCTCTCCCTTTACGATGTGCTGCTCGAATATCTTCTCCACATCAGAGATCTTCACCTGTGTGTAGAAAGTGTTGTCGGGCATTATCTTGACGATAGGGCCTTTCTCGCAGAAACCGAAGCATCCGGTCTTGACAACCTTGACCTCGTTCTCGAGCCCGCTATCCTTGATCAGTCTTTCAAATTTGTCGATGATTATGGCGCTGTCTGACGCCTGACAGCCGGTTCCTCCGCAGCACAGGATGTGCTTCTTTTCTTTTTCGGAACCGCCTTCGCCTTCACGGACTTTCAGCATCGGTTTGAGCTGTTCCTTCAGGGCGATCAGTTCTTGAAGTGTTGTGATTTTAGGCATGCTTTTGAAAATTTATGTAAATTTACGGCAAATTTCAGTAATACCCAAATAATCAGTGTCTTTTGCACCTGAAAACTATATTTTGACTGATTTTTCCGAGGATAATCTTCTCCGGATGCTTGGTGAAGGCCATCCGGACCTGTTGTCGTCGGCTTGCAGCACTGCCCGTGAACGGTTTGGCGGCAAGGTATATTTCAGGGCGCTGATCGAGATATCAAGTTACTGTCACAATGGTTGCCGTTACTGCGGGCTGAGGGCGGGAAACCCCCTGGCCAGGCGGTACAGGATGGATTTTGACCAGATCCTCCGGTGCTGTGACAAGGCCGCCTCGGATGGCTACCGGACCTTTGTACTTCAGGGTGGGGAAGACCCCGTCCAGGATGATGAATGGATGACGGAACTTGTCCGCCGGGTGCGTGCCGAATTCCCTGAATGTGCCATCACACTCAGTGTCGGTGAACGCACGGACGAGGCATATAGGCGTTTCCGTGAGGCCGGTGCAGACAGGTACCTGCTCCGCCATGAGACAGCATCACCGGAACATTATGGCCGTCTGCATCCCGCATCCATGTCACTGGAAAATAGGAAACGCTGCCTGTACACACTGAAAAGGCTTGGCTACCAGACCGGTGCCGGCATGATGGTGGGTTCGCCATACCAGACCTTGCCGGACCTTGCCAGGGACCTGCTTTTCCTCCGGGAACTGGGCCCGCAGATGATAGGAGCCGGTCCATTCATCCCTGCCGCCGGGACTCCGTTCGAGAATGAGGCTCCAGGCAGTGTCGCTCTGACTTTGAGGGTGCTGTCAATCCTGAGGTTGATGTTCCCGTCCGCCAATATCCCGTCCACGACGGCGCTTGCCTCGCTGCAGCCCGATGGAGACCTCCTCGGACTTGCTGCCGGGGCCAATGTGATAATGACTGACTTCACTCCTTCCCGGCTCAGGGAACAATATGCCATTTATGATCACAAATCCCCGTCCGACCACGATTTGCGGCGCTATGAAGACGCCGGATGGACCATTTCTATGGATAGGGGGGACAACTATCAGTAAAATGCTGTATCTTTACATATATTTTCTGAAAATATCATGTACAACCCGAAATCACACAAGGCGGAGGAGTTCATCTGCCACGAAGAAATACTCGACACCATCCAATATGCCCTGGACAACAAGTCCAACAGGGCTCTGATTGAGGACATCCTCAAAAAGGCTGCCGAATGTCACGGCATTTCACACCGCGAGGCGGCTGTCCTTCTTGAATGTGACATACCGGAAATGCGGGAGAAGATATATTCTCTTGCTATCGACCTCAAACACCGTCTCTACGGCAACCGAATAGTACTTTTTGCACCGCTTTACCTCTCCAATTACTGCGTGAACGGCTGTGTCTATTGCCCGTATCATCTTGGCAACAGGCATATTCCGCGCAGAAAACTGACCCAGGAGGAGATCCGCTCCGAAGTGATTGCACTTCAGGACATGGGACACAAACGCCTGGCCCTCGAGTCCGGTGAGGACCCTGTGCACAACCCGCTTGAATACATTCTGGAAAGTATCGACACCGTATATTCGACCCATCACAGAAACGGTTCCATACGCCGTGTCAATGTGAATATCGCCGCAACGACGGTCGATAATTACCGCCGCCTGCACGATGCTGCAATCGGCACTTACATCCTCTTCCAGGAGACGTACAACAAGACCGATTATGAGAAACTCCATCCATTCGGCCCGAAGAGCAATTATGCCTATCACACCGAGGCGATGGACCGTGCAATGCAGGGCGGAATCGATGATGTCGGCATCGGAGTCCTTTTCGGCCTGGAGACGTACAAATATGACTTTATCGGCCTTCTGATGCACGCTGAACACCTTGAGGCTGCCTGCGGGGTCGGTCCGCACACCATCAGCGTGCCGAGACTCTGCATGGCTGACGGTATCGACACCGGTGATTTCAAGAACTGTGTCCCGGATGAAATCTTCCACCGCATTGTCTCTGTCATCAGGATTGCCGTGCCATATACGGGCATGATCATATCGACGCGTGAAAGTCCGGAAAACCGCCGTGTAGCCCTTCAATTGGGCGTTTCCCAGATAAGCGGCGGCTCCCGTACAAGTGTCGGAGGCTATGCGGACGACGAGGAAGAAATCCGCGAATCTGCACAGTTCGACGTGACTGACAGGCGTACCCTTGACGAGGTTGTCGGCTGGCTTCTGGAACTCGGCTATATCCCTAGTTTCTGTACCGCATGCTATCGTGAGGGACGCACCGGAGACCGTTTCATGTCGCTTGTCAAGACCGGCAAGATCGCACATTGCTGCTCTCCAAATGCACTCATGACTCTCAAGGAATATCTTGTCGATTACGCTTCGCAGCACACCCGCGAACTTGGTGATGCAATGATAGCCGGCGAACTGCTCAAACTCCCGACTGAGGCTCTCAGGCAGAAGATAGGCGACAACATCAGCAAGATAGAGGGCGGACTGCGCGACTTCTACATTTAGCATCATGAATTCTTCGGTCCCTCATATCGGCATTTTCGGACGCTGCAACTGCGGCAAGTCCACTCTGTTCAACGCGCTGCTCGGACAGGACGCCTCCATTGTGTCTCCTGTAAGCGGGACCACGACCGACGTTGTCCGCAGGAACATTGAATGGCCGGGACTCGGCGCCGCCGTCCTCATCGATACTGCGGGGTTTGATGATGCCAGTTCCCTTGGTGCTTCCCGTGTTGCTGCAACATTGAAGGCGGCATCCGAGGTGGATCTCGGACTCGTCATCACCAAGGGCCGGGATGATGCCCCTGAACATGAATTCGCACATAAACTCAGGAAGGCGATTTTTCTGGATTACAGCGATTTGTCTCAAGTTTGCGAATCCGTCTTCAAGGCTGTGGCAGACGCGCTTCAAGCTTTCAGATATACATCCGACCTCACTGCCGGGCTGCTCACATCCGGTCAGCGTGCCCTGCTTGTGATGCCTCAGGATTCCGGTGCTCCGGCGGGCCGTCTCATTTCGGCACAGACCCAGATGATACGTCATCTCCTTGACAAGCATTGCATCGTACAGTGCTGTCAGGTCGAGGAATATCCTGAGGCTTTGTCATCAGGCACCGACCTTGTCATAACCGACTCCCAGGTGCTTGCAGCAGTGATTCCTCATACCCCGGAGACCGTACCGGTGACTACGTTTTCCATCCTGATGGCCGGCGCCAAAGGTAATCTGGATGAGTTCGTCAAGGGGGCCGGTGCGCTGTCACGGCTTGACAGCAGTGCGCGGATCCTGATTGCCGAATCATGCACCCATGTCCCTGACACCGAGGACATCGGGACAGTCAAGATACCCCGCCTTCTGAGACGGCGTTTTGGGGATGCCCTGCAGATCGACAATGTCCGTGGCGCAGACTTTCCGGACGACCTCTCCCCGTACGACCTTGTCATCCATTGCGGAGGGTGCATGCAGACCCGTCAGTTCATGCTTGCCCGCCAGGACTGTGCCTTCTCGCAGCATGTCCCGATGACCAATTATGGCGTTGCGATTGCCTGTCTGTCAGGCTATTTTGACAGGCTTGCCTTTCCTGATGCCAATGCTCCGCATTGACAGGTATATACGATAAGTCAATGCGACCTGCATAGATTTATCACATCTTCTTCAATGTGATAAGGGTGATTTCCGGCCTTGTTCCGATGCGGGCCGGGAAGATGGTCTCGCCAAGCCCTATGTTCACATAAAGCTGCTGGCCATCCTTCTCATAGAGGCCTCGATACTGCCTGAACAGGTAACGGCTTGGACACCAGCCCAGCAGGGAAAACTGTATGGCGTGGGTGTGGCCCGCCAGCATGAGCGGTATGTCCTTGCCGACAACCTCCATTTCCCAATGGGTAGGGTCGTGACTCAGCAGGACCATGAAACAACCCTCCGTGCCGGTCATTGCAGCCGCCAGGTCCCCGTGTGACGGGAAATGCTCCGATGCGGACATGTTCTCGACCCCGATGACGGCAAGACTGTCGGCACCGCGCCTGACCAGGCTGTTCTCGTTCAGAAGCAGATTCCAGCCCAGAGCCCTCTCACGCTCCTTGATCTCCTCGACCTTTGCCGCCTTGACGGACTCGTCCTGTACTTCCTTTGTGTCGGTGTAGATATGGTAGTCATGATTGCCAAGGACAGAATAGACGGGAGATTTTATCTCTCTGAGAATGTCCTCGAAACCGTCCATCTCGTCCACGTCGATAGACACCAGGTCGCCGGTGAAGCAGACTATGTCTGCGTTCAGGTCATTGACCTTGCCGACAGCCTTTCTGAGTGACTCTTTCCTTCCTTCGAACGACCTGAGGTGTATGTCGGAAATCTGCACGATGGTAAATCCATCAAAAGAATCGGGCAGGGAAGTGCACCTTACCGTCACATCCTTCACCTGGTACCAGTTGCGTTCCAGAACCGCCCCGTATGCGAATGCAAGGACCGGTAGCGGCAGGGACAGCAGACCCCACAGGAAAACAGTCCTGAACCGTGCCCAACCGGCCAGCGCGGCAATCCCGGCAACGGCCGCATCAAGCAACGCCAAAACGGTCCAGCAGACCACCAGCAGCAAGGCCGTTATGACGAACTCGTAATTCATGAGTCACTTTATTTGTATTCGATAGGGCTGTACTTAGGTACAAGGACCTTCATTATGCACCAGGCAATAAGATATGCCACTCCGCAGAAGCAGAATATGATGAAATATCCTGCAGGCTTGCCCTCGAATCCAAGGAAGGTGAACGCCGCCCCCTTCGTCTCTGCGTATGTGAACAGGTTGCCCGCAATTTTCTGGACAATCATCGAACCGACACCTCCGGCCATTGCTCCGATACCGGTAATTGTTGCGATTGTGCTTTTCGGGAACATGTCGCCGACAGTACTGAACAGGTTTGCACTCCATGCCTGATGGCCGGCTGCGGCAAGTCCTATGAGAATGGCAGGCCACCATGGGGTGTTGAAACTGACACCCATCGGCTGTGCAAGCAGGGCTGCGAGCGGGAAGAAAGCAAAAATAAGCATTGCGAGCATCCTCCCGTTATAAGGGTTCATGCCTTTCCTGTCGACGAATAGTTTAGGGAGATATCCTCCGCCTATTGATATGACGGTCACGATTGCGTACAGTACGAAAATCAGTGCCTGCCCCAGTCCGGATGTGGCCGGAGCGTTGAACTGGTTGCTGAAATAGGATGGAGCCCAGAACAGGAAGAACCACCATACCCCGTCGGTGAAGAACTTGCCTGCTATGAACGCCCATGTCTGTCTGTAACCGAAACATTTGACAAACGGGATGGCTTTCTGCGATGCGATGGCCGCTATTTCAGCAGCCTCTGCGGCGTCATCCTGATGTATGTATTCCAATTCTGCACTGTCCACGTGGCTGCTGTTTTCCGGCTTGTCATACATGAAAGCCCAGAAGAACATCCAGATGAATCCCAGACCGCCAATTACGATGAATGCCAACTCCCAACCTAGTTTGAGGGCGAGTGCAGGAATGCACAAGGGGGCTGCAAGTGCTCCCACTGATGCTCCGGCATTGAAGATGGATGTTGCGAAAGCGCGGTCCTTCTTCGGGAAGTATTCGGCTGTCACTTTGATTGCGGCAGGAAAGTTGCCGGCCTCTCCAAGTGCCAGGATGCCTCGGCAGAGGAGGAAGAGGAATACAGATGTAGTGCTTATTGCCAGCGCCGCATTGCTGCCGACCTCGACGGCTCTGAGAGCGGCTACCGTGCCGACACCGTCAACTATATGTGCAGTCATCCATCCGCAGGCTGCGTGCAGGCAGGCTCCAAGGCTCCACACTCCGATGGCGATGAGATACCCTTTCCTGGTACCCATCCAGTCCACGAATTTTCCTGCGAAAAGACAGGCTATGGCGTAGAATATCGAGAAGAATGAAGTGATTGTGCCATAGTCGGCATCTGTCCAGTGAAATTCAGGCTTGATGAATTCTTCATAGGTGAGTGATAGAACCTGACGGTCGAGATAATTGACTGTCGTCGCGACAAATAGCAGTGAACACAGCCACCATCGCCAGTTTGTCATAAGCTTACCTTGTGTGGACATTATTGTTGTGGTTTTTGATGATTTTCCAATATTTCTATGCAAAGATATTAATTATTCCAAAAAGGATGTGACGGCACGAACCACGGTGTAAGCCTGAAGTCTCATTTCAGTTCAGATGTCGGAACCCAGTCCATGTCGTTGTAATCGTCATTTTCGCCGCACATGGCCCAGATGAAAGTGTAGTTCCTGGTCGCACATGCGCTGTGGATGCTCCACTGCGGGCTGATGACGGCCTGGTCGTTATGCATCCAGATATGACGTGTTTCCGATGGCTCTCCCATAAAGTGGCAGACTGCGGCGTCTTCCGGAAGTTCGAAGTAGAAATAGACCTCCATGCGGCGGTCGTGCGTATGTGCCGGCATGGTGTTCCAGGTCGACCCCGGGGCTAGTTCTGTCATGCCCATCTGGAGCTGGCAGCAAGGCACGACTTCCTTTACAAGAAGCCTGTTGATTGTCCTTTCGTTGCTTTCCTCAAGACTCCCGAGGTGCATGACGACAGCATCCTTCTTGCTGACCTTCTTCACTCCGGTTTCCTTGTGGGCGGTAGCCGAGCAGAAATAGAATTTTGCAGGTTCCGATGCTGAATCGCTCTTGAAATGCACGTGCCTGTCACCTTTGCCGACGTATATCGCTTCCTTGTATCCGAGATGATATTCCTCTTCTCCGACAATCACTGTTCCTGCGCCTCCGACATTGATTATGCCAAGTTCCCTGCGCTGGGTGAACCAATCGGCACGGAGGACATCCGGAGCCTCGAGTGTCAGGGGCTTGTCAGTCGGAACTGCTCCGCCCGTGATGATGCGGTCGAACATTGAGTACACCATGTTTATCTCATCCGGAACCATTACATTCTCGACGAGATATTCTTTGCGTATGCGTGCGGTATCGTATGCTTTTGCATCGGCGTTGCTCGATGCCTGTCTTACTGTACAATTGATTTTTGACATGATATTCAATTATTTAGGTTGTTTTCCAATATATGCGAGTATGCCTCCGTCCACATAGAGGACATGTCCGTTCACTGCGTCGGAGGCTGATGAGGCGAGGAATACCGCCGGACCTGCAAGCTCGTCAGGTGCCAGCCATCTTCCGGCCGGTGTCTTGGCGCAGATGAAGCTGTCGAAAGGGTGAGGGCTGCCGTCAGCCTGCTTCTCGCGAAGGGGAGCAGTCTGTGGAGTGGCGATGTAGCCCGGTCCAATGGCATTGCATTGGATATTATATCCGCCATATTCGCTGCAGATGTTGCGGGTGAGCATCTTGAGTCCGCCCTTTGCAGCTGCATAGGCCGACACGGTCTCGCGGCCAAGTTCGCTCATCATGGAACAGATGTTTATGATCTTGCCGCTGCGCCTTTCCATCATCTGGGGCAGGACCGCCTTGGCGCAGATGAACGGACCCACCAGGTCGATGTCTATCACCTGCTGGAATTCTTCACGGGCCATTTCATGCATCGGGATGCGCTTGATGATGCCGGCGTTGTTTACAAGGATGTCAATGTGGCCGAATCTTGCAGTTGCGTCCTTGACCATTGACTGGACATCCTCCTCATTTGTGACGTCACATACATACCCATAGGCCCTGACCCCGTCTCTGGCATAGTCATCGAGGGCCTTGTCTATGTTCGATTGTGTCCTTGCATTGAAAATAATCGCCTCTGCCCCTGCCTTGCTTAGTGCGGACGCGATGGCATAACCTATTCCGTAGCACGCCCCTGTGACCAGGGCGACCTTGCCTTTGAGAGAGAACATTCCTTCCATAATGTCAGAATCCAAAATATTTGTCAGCATTGTTGTATGAGATGTCTTCCACCATCCTGCCGATTGTCTCGATCTCCGATGACGGCAGTCTGCCCTTGTCGATATCGTTTCCGATGACGTCGCAGAGGATGCGGCGGAAATATTCGTGACGCGGGTAACTGATGAAACTGCGGCTGTCGGTGAGCATTCCCACGAAGCGGCTGAGAAGTCCGAGCGCGCTCAGGGCGTTCATCTGCTTGCGCATGCCGTCTTCCTGGTCCAGGAACCACCATCCGCTTCCGAACTGCATCTTTCCGGGCACCGTGCCGTCATTGAATGTGTATGCCATTGCCATCAGCACCTCATTGTCCTTCGGATTGAGGCAGTAGAGTATGGTCTTCGCCAGTTTGCCCTCAAGCGTCAGACGGTCGAAGAAGCGGTGCCCGGCCTGGGCGCAAGGGAGGTCGTGTATCGCGTCATAGCCCGTATCGGCCCCAATCGCATTGAACATCTTTGTGTTGTTGTTGCGGATTGCGCCTATGTGGAATTGCTGGGCCCATCCCGATTCCGCATCCATCACTGCCACGTCGTGGAGGAATGCGCTGCGGAACTTTTCGAGTTGCCGGGCATCGGGAGTCCGGCCTTCAAGGACAGACTTGAAGACAGAATCTATCTCGGACTGGGTGTAATCTGCGGCGTAGAAAGTCTCGAGTCCGTGGTCTGATAATCTGCAGCCCATGCTTTCAAAGAATTTGTGCCGTTTTGCAAGGGCATCCATGAGGTCGGAGTATGATCTGATTTCAATGCCGGCTGCCTGTCCGAGCTGTTCAATGTATGCTTTGTAGGCCGGAGGATTTTCTATCGCCATCGCCTTGTCAGGTCTCCAGGCCGGCAGCACCTTCACTCCGAATGGATGTTCTGCAATCTGCCTGTGCCATCTGAGGTCGTCCGCCGGGTCGTCAGTTGTGCAGACAACTTTGACGTTGAACTTCTTTATCAGGGCCTGGCCGCGGAACTCATCCGTGGCGAGTTTGGCGTTGCATTCCTCATAAATATCCCTTGCAGTGGCGGGGGAGAGCACCTTGTTTATGCCGAATACTCTGCTGAGTTCGAGGTGTGACCAATGATACAGTGGGTTGCGCATCAGATAAGGCATTGTCTCGGCCCATTTCTCGAACGTAGTCCAACTGCCCTGCCTGCTCCCGGTGATGTATTCCTCGTCGATGCCGTTGGCCCTCATTGCGCGCCATTTGTAATGGTCTCCGTAATGGCCGTCCACGAGCCACAACTGAGTGATGTCACGGAACCGGATGTTTTCGGCGATCTGCTGTGGCACCAGATGGCAGTGATAGTCAATTATTGGCATGCCTTCCGCGTGTTCGTGGAAGAGTCTGCGTGCGGATTCTCCGCTGAGCATGAAATCATTGCTGATGAAGGACATGATATGATTATTTGACAGTATTTTTTAAAAAAGCAATTTTAGTGAAAATTGAGGGATTTTGCAATATTCAAATATTAATTATTTTTTTGCTTGTTGTTCAATTTGCCAAATCAGATTTATAGTCTTATCCTTGCATATGTCTGGTAATAAATACATGTGGCGAATCATTTTCAAATAATCCATGATAATTTTGTCGATTACCAAATTTCCCATATATCTGCAATATAACTAACGTAGTACAGTTAGTTAATACAGAATATATTGTCTTACCTACACTGTTCCGTAAGTTATGGCAGGCCCTGGAGTTCATTCCTGAGGTGAAGTTGGGGAAGGACAGGGGAAAGGTTGATGTCCAGTCATTGATAGAACTTGCGCAGCGCATATTCAAGGACCGCGAGGATGCTGTCATCCGTCCGGATGAATCCATCACCATGCAGGCTTTGATCGCAGTAGGAACGTCAGCTGGAGGGAGACAGCCGAAGGCTATCCTGGCTGTCAATCGTGAGACGGGCGAGATTACGTCCGGACAGATCTCCGGGCAGGAGATTTGCAACTACTGCATCTTGAAATGGCTTACTACAAGATGGCCATTGCCGCAGGTATTGCCATGATGCATTCGGAACTCAAGGAAATTGGTGGATACAGACATTTCCTCACGATGCGTTATGACCGTGACGGTTCGAGGAAACTGCATACCCGGACTCTGGCCGCCATCTCACCCGAGGATGACAGTTATGAGAGCCTGCTCACCACCTGCCGCAAGTTGCACCTTCCGGAAGGCGACTGTCAGGAAGTATTCCGCAGAATGGTGTTCAACCATCTGGCGAACAATACCGACGACCACAACAAGAACTTCACATTCATAATGACCCCTGACGGCCAATGGAGGTTGTCGCCGGCATACGATATGACATTTATATTCGATCTTGGCGATTACCTTCCGAACAGGGACCACTGTATCTTTGCCCGTGGCAAACTTTCAGGCCTGACATTGCAGGATGCGCTGGATTTCGCAAGAGAGAACGGCATCCGCCGACCGGATTCTATAATACTGAAGGTTGCTGAATCAATTGCCAACTTTCGTGAATTTGCCACTGAAAGCGGCGCTGCCGACGAATGGGTTGGCCGCATCGAGACCTGTCTGGATACCAATGCATTTGTTGAGATAGAACATTCACCCATCCGAGCAGTCTGCCAGGGACAGAGATAGTTTGTCTGTTTTGGATATCAATCCGAGCTGTTCATCGGTCAGACTTGTGCACCGGTTCCAATGTGGTTTCGATGATGGCGTGGTCGGAGGTGCAGGCGAGTCCTTTGATTGGCGTGAGCCGTGGTGGCTGTGGAGGAAGAGGATGGGGGATGTGTGACATTTTACGCCGGAATGTATTGTAAATAGGGAAGGGGGAGTTATCTTTGCGGTGCAAAATGAAGAAGGTAATATTACTTTTTATACTGCTCGCTCTGTGCCGGTTCAATGTGATGGCTCAGGGACCGGGTGTTGTGAGGGGTTTTGATGGCGGGATGATGCTGCACACGGGGTTTGTGAAGGGGGATTTTCCGCAATTGGGGCATGGCGTGTCCGGTATGCCTTTCGGGATTGGCGGTGTGATCAGGGTGCATCTGGGAGAGCATTGGAGGGTTGGAAGTGAGGGTTATGTGTCGACTGTCAAACAGTCGGGCAATGGAAGTTATGTCAAGTATGGATGGGGCGGTGTTCTTGGTGACTTTTATTGGCAGGCAGGGCGTTTGATGCCGTATGTTGGATTGACTGTCGGTGGTGGTGTGAATACGAATTTTCTAATGAAGGGGGAGCGTGTCTCTGACTGGGAGCCTGTTGAGGATGCGTATTTCAACAAGCGGGCTTTTCTTGCCATCGATCCTTTTGTCGGTTGTGACTATATCGTTTCCGACGCCTTTCACCTGACTCTGAAGGCGGATTGGCTGAACTGCATAAACGGTTCATACAGAACGCCGTCAGGCCCGAGATTGTATCTGGGGTTCATCTTTTATCATTGAGTCCGCCAACTCATCGGCTGAACGAGCGCTAGGGCGTGGGGATATGCAGACGGCTTGCCAAGGCTGAACCAAAAACACCCCGAAAAGTTGTTAACACCCACTTGCTTGTATTACAGTATTTTGTGCGGTATCAGCTAAACTTGAGGATAGTTGTTTTGGGGCAGTTATTTCGATGTGGTCGCTTATAACCGATTGAATGTCAGATATTTGGCAAAATGGCGTGCAGCACTGATGAAACCAATCCAGCATGGCAGCGCACATCTTCGCGTGGTATTTCCGGCCGGGCCGAACTGGCATTCGGTCGACACTGCGAAGATATGCAAAATGTCTGGATATACCACTTTTGACGATTTTACCACCTTATTTGGTGGTAGGGACAGCTATGACTCTCCATACTTTAGTGTCTGGGTCTTTGGTGATGTACCCTTTGTCTTCGAGATTTGATAACTGTTTCTGAACAGCGGAGGTGTTTATTTCAAGAGTTGATGACAGTTCAGCAATGGTTGCTTTGGGATTCTTCTGAAGATGTGATAGGAGTAGTACTGTGCGTGGACTCCTGAATTTTATGGTTTCTCCGTTGTACCACCAGGTCGTAGAAGGATCGGCATTCAGGAATGCGAGATCCTGAGATATGTTCGATATCATCAGCTCCGTCATATAGTGAACAAAGGACGGTATCTGTTCTATCGTTGCGTGCGCCCCGTCTGATGGGATGATGCCGACATTGATGTCAGCTTGTCCCAGCGCGTTCAGATATGCCTTCTTTTTTCTACTGAGAACAACTACCATGGGATAATTGTGACGAAGCAGAATAAAGTTGACCATCAGTCTCGCAATACGGCCATTGCCGTCTTCGAACGGGTGGATCCGGATATAACGGTAGTGAAACAATGCAGCGAGTTCTACGGGAGTCAGGTTCCCAGCCTTCTCTTCCTTGTTATACCATTCTATCAGATCATACATCAATGATGGTGTCTCCTCTGGGGAAGCATACTCAAAACGCTCACCTGTAGGAGTGATGACTGAATTGGGCCTTGTCTTGTATGTCCCGGCATGAACTACATAGCTGGTCTGCCTCCCTCCAGGGAGTTCGCGGTAGACAGTATAATCTTCGCGCAGCATCACCTGATGCAGCCTCTTGACAAAGGACTCGGACAGATGGTCAGCTGTTACCGCCTCTTCCTTCATCAGAGCGAGGCAAAGGTTATGCGCTTTCATA
>JAZRVQ010000075.1:0-14664 GCA_045599265.1 Candidatus Cryptobacteroides sp.
TACTTTGGAGAAAGGTCCAGCCGAGACTTTCAGCAGGAAGGGTTCAGTCTGTCGCATTGAGGCTCATCGTAGATAAGGAGCGCGAAATTCTGGCATTCAATAATGAGCCATATTATAAGGTAGATGCCATCTTCTCGCCAAAGATCAAGGCTCAGCTTGACACTCGTTTCAAGGATGAAGCAGAAACCAGAAAATTCCTGGAGGACAGCATTGGAGCAACATATACTGTCGGCTCGATTGAAGAAAAAGAGGGTCATAGATTTCCTGCTGCCCCATTCACCACATCCACACTGCAACAGGAAGCCGGGCGTAAACTCCATCTGCCTGTAAGTGTAACGATGCGCATCGCACAAAGCCTTTATGAAAGGGGACTCATCACATATATGCGTACCGACTCCACGACCCTGTCATCACTCGCCCTCGGGACAGCGAAGAGGTACATCATCGAGAACTTCGGAGAGCAGTACGCCAAGACCAGGCAGTTCCACGCCACGGCCAGAGGCGCCCAGGAAGCCCACGAAGCCATACGTCCTACATTCATAGACCGCGTGTCGATCGACGGCACCCCGGCCGAAAAGAAACTGTACGAACTGATCTGGAAAAGAACCGTCGCATCGCAGATGGTCGAGGCCAGGCTGATGAAGACTGACGTCAAGGTCGGTTCGGACCGGCGTGACGAGAAATTCTGCATCCAGGCCCTTCAGGTGCTGTTTGACGGATTCATGAAGGTATATATGGAAGGGCGCGACGACGACCAGCAGGACGACGAGGTCATACTGCCGGACATCAAAGTCGGAACCGCGATGACCGAGATGGGCATAACCGCTTCCTGCAAGTTCACAGCCGCCCCGCAGCGCTACTCAGAGGCCACCCTCATCAAGAAACTTGAAGAACTCGAGATAGGGCGTCCGTCCACATACGCCACCATCATATCCACCCTGACCAAGAGCCGTGGATACATCGTCAAGGGAGACAAGGCCGGCGAAAAAGTCGAAGTCACCAACCTCAAACTGAGGAACGGCAGGATCACCACATCCCGCAAAGAAGAGGTGGTCGGCGCAGAAAAGGGCCGTCTGCTGCCACAGGAGATCGGAATTCTCGTGACCGACTATCTTGTAAGCAATTTCAGCGACATCATGGATTATGACTTCACCGCCAACGTCGAGAATGACTTTGACAAGATAGCGACAGGCGAAAAGGGATGGAGCGACACCATCTCATCATTCTACGGACCTTTCCAGGCCTCCGTCAACGCATGCATCACAAACGGCGAGTACGGCAGGGTGGAAAGCCGCGAGCTGGGTGTCGACCCGCAGGACGGCCAGATGATTGTAGCCAAATTCGGAAGGCATGGTGCATATGTCCAGAAAGGTGACGGCGACAACAAAGTGTACGCATCCCTCGCACCGGGCCAGCTGGTCGAAAGCATCACGCTGGACGAGGCTCTCAAACTGTTCACCCTTCCAAGGACAGTCGGTCAGCTTGACGGCATCGACATCATCTGCACAAAGGGACGCTTCGGCGCATACATCAAATATGGTGACAGGAACATCAGCCTGCCACGCGGCAAGAACCCCGTATCAGTCACGCTCGACGAGTGCATCGAGACAATCACGAACGCCGCCAGCAAACCGGCAGGGGACGTCATCGCCACATTCCCGGGAGACATCACAGTCATCAACGGCGCCTACGGACCATACATCAAGCACGACGGCAAGAACTACAGGATCCCGAGGGGAACCGACGCCTCCACACTCACCCAGCAGGACTGCGAAAAGCTGGTTTCCGAGGCTGCACCTACAAGTCGTAACCGCCGAAGGAGATAATTCCAGCGCGATATTTTTTGGTTATAACTGATTTTTTCACTACATTCGTGACGAAATCAGTTATAATTTGTAAGACATGTCCACTTACCACATTGACCAGATCGACCAGAAGATCCTCGCATTCCTTGTCAAGAACGCCAGAATGCCGTTCCTGGAGATAGCCCGCGAGTGCGGAGTTTCCGGCGCAGCCATCCATCAAAGAGTAAAAAAACTTGAACAGAACGGCGTCATTACAGGTTCCCGTCTTCTGGTGAAGCCTCAGGCTCTGGGACTCAATGTCTGCGCATACGTCAGTGTCTCCCTTTCCGAGGCGAATAAGTATCCACAGGTCATCGAGGCCTTCAAGCGCATCCCCGAGATTGTCGAGTGTCATTTTGTAACCGGCAAGCACGCGCTTCTGGTCAAGCTCTACTGCTTCGACCACGACCACCTTATGGAAGTGCTTGTGAACACCATCCAGAAGATTCCGTACGTCCAGTCAACCGAGACGCAGATATCACTCGACCAGGCCATCGAGCGCCAGGTTTGGGTCAAGGAGTATCAGAGCACCAGCTTCTCCTCCAGCACAAAGATGCTTTTCGGAGATGCCGAGGACGAATAAACGGCCGGACAGTTAAAGAGAAAGAAACGCCTCCGCAAGGAGGAGATCGTCGGGAGTGGTTATCTTGATGTTGGACCGCTCCCCTTTTACATACTCCACATGGCCACCGGCAGCCTCGAGCACGGATGCATCATCCGTGAACATTGTGTCGAACGGCTGGTTGTAGGCTGATTTCAATGTTTCGGAATAAAAAATCTGCGGGGTCTGGACGGCCTGCAGGGTGGAACGGTCCACCGGCTTGGCGTCCAGGGTCTTGATGGTATCCGTCACCGGCAGCGACGGGGTCACTGCGCCGAACTTGTCGGCAGCATCGAACAGGCTGATTATCAAATCTTTGGAAATCAATGGCCGGACGCCGTCATGGATGGCCACCAGCGCTCCGTCAGGCACCCTTTCAAGTCCGTTCCGCACGGAATGGAAGCGTGTTATGCCACCTGCCACCAGAGTCTGCGGGCAGATGAAATTGTTCTCGTAACAATACTTTTTCCACTCGTCGACATGGCTTTTCGGCAAGACGGTTATGACCTTGATGTCCGGCACCGCGGAGACAAATTTCTCAATCGTGACCTGCAGGATCGCCTTGCCCCCAAGGTGCAGGAACTGCTTCGGACAGGCCGTCCCCATTCTGGTTCCGCTGCCTCCGGCGACAACAACAAGGTATTTTTTCCGTTCCATAGAAGATTCTAGCATTATTCTTGCAGCAAAATTAAGAAAAAATAGTAACTTTACGCGATTATATAGAAAACTTACCGATATATGGCATTTTCATTCTTGACACAGGAACTCGCAATCGACCTCGGAACAGCCAATACGGTCATCTTCCAGAATGACCAGATTGTCCTGGACGAACCGAGCATCGTGGCGATTGACAGCAGCACAGGCAAGCTCATTGCCCAGGGCAAGGCGGCAAAGTTGATGCACGAAAGGACCAGCCCTGGCATCAAGACCATACGCCCGCTCAAAGATGGTGTTATTGCAGACTTCAACGCAGCGGAGATGATGATCAGAGGATTCATCCGCGAAGTGAACAGCAAACATAAATCTCTCTTCACCCCGAACCTCAAGATCGTGGTCGGAATCCCTTCAGGAAGTACTGAGGTGGAAATACGTGCCGTGCGTGACTCCACAGAGCATGCCGGAGGACGCGACGTCTATCTCATCTTCGAACCGATGGCGGCAGCACTCGGTATCGGCCTTGACGTAGAGGCGCCGAAAGGCAACATGGTCGTTGACATCGGAGGCGGCACAACCGAGATCGCCGTCATATCGCTGGGCGGAATCGTGGTGCAGGACAGCATCCGTACCGCAGGTGACGCGCTGACCAAGGACATCCAGGAATATCTGCGCCAGCAGCACAACATCAAGGTTGGTGAGATCACCGCCGAGAAGATCAAGATCGAAGTCGGTGCAGTCATCCCTGACCTCGACCAGGAGCCTGACCCATACGTTGTAAGGGGACCTAACCTCATGACGGCACACCCTGTCGAGGCCACCATCACATATCAGGAGATCGCGCACTGCCTCGACAAGACCATCGTCAAGATCGAGAACGCAGTCATCCACGCCCTCGAGCAGACTCCTCCGGAACTCTACTCGGACATCGTCGAGAACGGCATCTGGCTCTCCGGCGGCGGCGCCCTCCTCAGGGGTCTGGACAAGAGACTCACCGAGAAGGTCAACATTCCTTTCCACGTCGCGGAAGACCCTCTCCGCGCCGTTGCGAGAGGCACCTGCCTTGCACTCAAGAACACGGCATCCTATTCCTTCCTGATGAGATAGAATGGCCCAAAGGACCAGCATAGTCAATGTAATCATAACCGTGGCTGTCTTCATTGTACTGGAGACAGTCGCGTTTGTAATGCTTTCCCATAACGGAGCCCTCCAGAATGTGTGGCTGTCGCGCGGATTCACAAATTTCAACGCCAAGGTGTGGGGCGGAGGCGAGAACATCGCACATTATTTCTCCCTGAAGAAAGACAATGAACGCCTGGCGCAGGAGAATTATGACCTCAGACAGGCTCTCCGCAAATATGAGGAGATGAAGGAGCACATCGATTACGGCACGATCAGCAGGGTGAAGAATTTTGAATACATCCCTGCCAGCATCGTCAAGCACAGCACCGGAGGCCAGCGCAACTACATCATCATCGACAAGGGCAAGGATGACGGTGTCAAGAAAGGTGACGGAGTCATAACCGGACAGGGCGTCATCGGAATCGTCGAGGCTGTCAGCAGGCACTACTCCTACGTGATGTCATTCAACAACATCAACATGGCCGTAAGTGCACGCATCGGGCGCAGCGGTGTCATCGGCCCGCTTTCATGGGACGGAATCAGCACCCGCAAGGCCCTGCTCAACGAGATACCACACCACACCGCCGTCGCCAGAGGAGACACAATCTACACGAGCGGCTATTCATCGATATTCCCGCCTGACGTGCCGCTTGGACTTGCCGGGAGCGCGAAAATCGTTAACGGAGCATCATACGAAATCAAAGTCTGGATGTTCGAGGACATGTCCAAGGTCAGATATGTGACAGTCGTGAACAATCTGGACAAAGAAGAACTGGAGAAACTGGAGCAATGAAAACTAACGTCAATTCCTGGGTTCTCTTCATCCTTCTCATAGTGGCCCAGCTGATCATCACAAACTACATACACCTCAGCCAGTTTGTCGTGCTGACACTGCTTCCGGCCATCATCGTGTGCCTCCCGACAAGTCTGTCGCCCATCGCCACGATGCTTGTCGCCTTTGCCACAGGACTGTCTGTCGACCTTCTTGCAGAGGGAGTCATCGGTCTCAACACCGTGTCCATCCTGCCGGTGGCACTGCTCAGGAACAAGTTCATCGGCTGGACAATGGGAGAAGACGTTGTAGTGCGCAAGGCAGAATTCTCCATCAGGAGGAACGGACTCGGCAAGACACTGGCGTTGATAACCATGTCGCTGGGACTGTTCCTGATTATTTTCATAACGACCGACAGTGCCGGCACCAGGTCATTCTGGTTCAACTCCGCAAGGTTTGTGGCATCCCTGCTCTGCAGCACGGTGCTCTGCATGATTGTGACCGGAGTCCTTAACAACAAGGAAGTCAGATAAGATGAGACTCGAGAAACAGACAAAGATACTCATCGGGCTTGCCATCGTGGCACTGCTCCTCATCGGACGTCTGTTCCAGATACAGATACTGGACGACAGTTACAAGACCAGCTCGTCCAACAACTCGATGGTCCGTATCGCCATACCGGCCGCCCGCGGCTTCATAAGGGACCGCAACGGACGCGAACTGGTCAAGAACGAGGACTGCTATGACATTCTTGTCACTCCGAAAGAGGTCGAAGAATTCGACACGACCGAGTTCTGCAAGATTTTCGGCATCGAGAAGTCATTTGTGCGCGAAAAATTCAAGGAATATCATGAGAACAGCAGGAAAATCGGATACCAGTCCGTCGTGCTGCTGAAACAGGTGGACAAGAAGACTGTTCTCAACTTCACCGAGGTGGCAATGCAGTTCCCCGGATTCAAGGAACGCCACACATACGTCCGCACATACCCATACAACGCCGGAGGCAACCTTCTGGGCTATGTGTCCGAAGTGGACCAGGCCTATCTGGACAAGCACCCTGAATACAAGATCGGTGACTATGCAGGCAAGACCGGAATCGAGGCTGCGCGTGAAAAGGAACTCAGGGGCACGGTCGGCGAGGAAGTCTGGCTCAGGAATTCCAGAAACAAGCACATCAAGCACTACAAGGACGGCGAACTTGACGTGGCAGCCATTCCCGGCAGGGACGTGACCACCACAATCGACGCCGAACTCCAGAAGTACGGCCAGGAGCTGATGAAGAACAAGGTCGGGAGTCTCGTGGCCATAGAACCGTCCACCGGTGAAATCCTGGCCCTGGTCTCCAGTCCGTGCATCGATGTGGAAATGCTTGCCGACATCGGCAAATACTATAACGACATAGCAAAGAACCCGTACAAGCCGATGTTCAACCGCGCCGTGCAGGCTTCCTACCCTCCGGGCTCGGTATTCAAACTCCTGAACGGGCTTGTCGGCCTTGAAGAAGGCGTGCTGACACCGTCCACGCGCTATCCATGCAACGCGGGGTACAAATACGGAGACGAGAAACTCGGCTGCCACAACCACCGCTCGCCTCTGACAATGGAGGAATCCATAATGATGTCCTGCAATGCCTATTACTGCTATGTGCTGAAGAACATACTGGAAAACCGCAAATACAAGAACATCGACGAGGCATTCGACAAATGGCACGAATATGTGCTGAGTTTCGGATTCGGCCGGAAACTGGGCAGCGACTTCCCGTCAGAGCTCGGCGGCAACATTCCTACATCTGACTTCTACAACGACCGTTACGGACGGGGAAGATGGAAGGCCAACACTGTCATTTCCCTGTCCATCGGGCAGGGCGAAATCGGCTGCACGCCGCTCCACCTTGCCAATTTTGCGGCCACCATCGCCAACAGGGGCTACTACTACATCCCTCACATCATCAAGGAGTCGGAAGGTGTCGAGATCGACCCTAAATACTACGAGCGCCACTACACGATGGTGGACACCACCAATTTCAAGAAAGTCATCCGCGGAATGTACCTTGCCGTCAATGGTGGCAAGGGGTCGGGAGCCACTGCGGCCGGAGCCGCCATACCTGGCATAAGCCTCTGCGGCAAGACCGGCACGGCGCAGAATCCGCGCGGGGCAGACAACTCCGTGTTCATCTGCTTCGCCCCTCAGGACAACCCGAAGATTGCCGTGGCAGCCTACATCGAAGGCGGCGGATGGGGAGGCTCGGTGGCGGCCCCGATAGCATCGCTGCTTGTCGAGAAATATATACGCGGAGAGATTGCGTCTCCGGAGAGGAAGGACCTTTCGGTGGCAATGAAGCAGACCTATCTGCTGGACAGAATAAGAGTTAAGTAAGTATGATCGGACACAACTACGGAAAAGGGAGAGGATTTGCCCAGACAGTGGACTGGACCCTCATTCTGTGCTATCTGGTGCTGATATTCATCGGATGGCTCAATGTGGCTGCGTCTGTATATGATTCCGGCCCGCTGCTCGACTTTACCAACCGCAGTGGATCGCAGTTCATCTGGATAATGACGGCCATCGGACTGGCTGCAATAATATTGTTTATCATACCACCGAAACTGTATGAGCCATTGTCGGCACCGGTGTATATCATCACGATAATATTGCTGGTGGCGGTCATATTCCTTGGCACCGAGCACAAGGGTTCGCGGTCCTGGTTCGATTTCGGCGCATTCGCCTTCCAGCCGGCCGAAATATCAAAAATAGCCACGGCACTGATGCTGGCGACATATATGGGAAGGTATGGCTACAAGATGTCCAACAGGAAAGACCTCCTGATAACACTTGCCATCCTGGCCCTCCCGATGGTGTGCATCCTCGCGGAGAACGAGACCGGATCGGTTCTGGTCTATGTGGGCTTCATCTTCATGCTTTACCGTGAAGGACTCTCCGGGTGGATTGTCATCTTCATGTGCATGGCCGTACTTCTGTTCATCACGACACTGGTGGTGTCGCCGTATGCCTCGATCCTGCTGGCTGGCGCCGCGATGACGCTGTGCAACGAGGCGCACCAGGACCGTCTTGGACGCTGGCTGACCATCTACCTGCCGATCATAATCATCCTGGTGGCATACCCGTTCATATTCGACAAGGTGACGGAACTCAACCCGGAATCATTCCTTGCCTCCGTCAAGCCGATATATGTACTTATTCCGTTTGCAGTGACGGCCCTGATAGTCTCACTGATCCAGGGCATCAAGGAAATGAACGCGTTCAAACTCATCTCGGTCGGAGCGTTCATTGCCGGAATAATCCTGACATTCTCCGTGGACATCATCGTCAACAACGTGCTCCAGGAACACCAGCGCAAGCGTATCGAAGTGCTGCTCGGACTGAAGGACGACCCCAATGGAGTGGGCTACAACGTAAGGCAGTCAATGATCGCCATCGGGTCGGGCGGAGTCATCGGCAAGGGCTACCTCAACGGCACCCAGACCAAGGGCGGATTCGTGCCGGAGCAGAGCACCGACTTCATATTCTGCACAATAGGCGAGGAATGGGGATTTCTCGGTTCGGCGGCAGTGATCCTGCTTTATGTATTCCTGATCTGGAGGATAATCCGGGCGGCGGAGAACAGCCGCGAGAATTTCACGAGAATATACGGATACTGCGTCGCCTGCTGCATATTCATGCACCTGATGATCAACATTGGCATGACAATTGGACTTATGCCGGTCATCGGCATCCCGCTGCCGTTCCTCAGTTATGGCGGTTCATCACTGTGGTCATTCACCATCCTGCTGTTCATCTTTATTGCACTTGAAAGAAATGAGAGGCGTTTCTTCTAAAATATTCTGCGTCACCGTCCTCCTGGCCGTGTCCGCGCTCCTGCAGGCCCAGACCTTCGGCGAAGGCCACTGGTTCCGTCCGGAAAACGTCAGGGAGCACACGGCATCCAGCGCAAGCGATGCAGGCGATGCCGTCGCCGACATGGCGCTCCAGTATATTGGCTATCCTTATGTATGGGCAACCGCCGGTCCGGACACGTTCGACTGTTCCGGCCTCACCTATTTCCTGTACAAGCAGGCAGGCCACCCGATTCCGCGCATCGCATACGACCAGTACGAAGCCGGAGAGCCTATATATTTCCCGTCAGACCTGCGCAAGGGAGACCTTATCTTCTTCAACAATTCCCAGAAAGCCTTCGGACATGCCGCCATCGTGGTGGACGTCAACGTGGAGACGGGCGAATTCATATTCGTGCACGCCTCATCGCCCAAGGTCGGTGTAATCATAACCTCGAGCGAACAGCAGTTCTACAAAGACAGGTGGATCGGAGGGTGCAGGATATTCCCTGACCAGTATTAGCAGCCGTACAGATATTTTCTCTGCTCAGGGGTGAGAGTGTCGATCTCATAACCCCAGCTTGCGAGTTTCCTGCGGGCGACGGCCTCGTCGATCTCCTTGGGGATCTCGTTGACCATATTGCCTTTTTCGCGGCTGATCTTGTCCCTGTTGATGACAAGATAGCGCGCACTGAGGGCCTGGATGGCGAACGAGATGTCCATGATCTCGGCAGGGTGTCCGTCTCCGGCGGCAAGGTTGACAAGGCGTCCTTCTGCAAGGATATAGATCTTGTGGCCGTTCTCGAGAGTGTAGCCCACGATGTTGTGCCTTGCAGGCTTGACTTCTATGGCCATCTCCCTGAGGCCTGCGACATCCACCTCACAGTCAAAGTGGCCGGCATTGCAGCAGATGGCCCCGTCCTTCATGAGTTTGAAGTCATCTTTCGTGATGACAGCGTCACATCCGGTGACTGTCACGAAAATGTCTCCCAGAGGCGCTGCCTGGCGCATCTTCATCACCTTGAAGCCATCCATGACGGCCTCCATCGCCTTGATAGGGTCGATCTCGGTGACGATGACCTCGGCGCCAAGCCCCTTGGCACGCATGGAAACGCCCTTGCCGCACCAGCCGTAACCTGCCACGACGACGGTCTTGCCGGCAACGATGAGGTTTGTGGTCCTGTTGATGCCGTTCCATACGGACTGGCCCGTGCCGTAACGGTTGTCGAAGAGATGCTTGCTGTCGGCGTTGTTGACCAGCATCATAGGGAAACCGAGCTCGCCGGCCTTGTTGCGCTGGATCAGGCGCAGGATGCCCGTAGTGGTCTCCTCACAGCCTCCATACACGTTCGGGATGAGTTCCGGAAACTCGGAATGGATCAGGTTGACAAGGTCTCCCCCGTCGTCGATGATGACGTTCGGACCGACCTCGATGACCCTGCGGCAATGCGAGAAATACTCCTGCTCGGTGGCGCCGTACCATGCGAACACGTTCAGTCCGTCATGGACAAGGGCCGCTGCGACGTCGTCCTGTGTGGAAAGAGGGTTGCTTCCGGTCACATACATGTCCGCACCGCCCGCTGCAAGCACCTTGCAGAGATAGGCGGTCTTGGCCTCCAGATGCACTGAGAGGGCGATTTTCAGTCCCTTGAAAGGCTGCTCGCCAGTGAACTGTTCCTCAAGGGAATTGAGGAGCGGCATATGATGTTTGACCCATTCGATCTTGAGCTGACCGTCCGGCCAGAGAGAAGCATTCCTGATTTCGCTTGCCATAGTATTCAATATTAATGTGCAAATATAGCGAATTCCCCCGAATTTTATTAAATTTGAAGGGTTATACATTATATATATGGGACTTCTCACAGGCAAAGTCGCCCTCATCACGGGCGCAGCACGCGGCATCGGAAAGGCTGTCGCACTCAGATTCGCCTCCGAGGGCGCTGACATCGCATTCACCGACATCGAGATCGGGCAGACCGCACAGAACACAATCTCCGAACTGGAGGCCTTCGGCGTGAAGGTCCGCGCATACGCATCGGACGCCGCGGATTTCGGGCAGACCCACAAAGTCGTCGAGGCCATAAAGGAAGAGTTCGGGCACATCGACATACTCGTCAACAATGCCGGCATCACCAGGGACGGCCTGATGATGAGGATGAGCGAGGCCCAGTGGGACGCTGTCCTGACCGTCAATCTCAAATCGGCATTCAACTTCATCCACGCCTGCACACCGATAATGGCGCGCCAGAGGGGCGGCAGCATCATCAACATGTCTTCCGTCGTGGGCATGGCGGGCAATGCCGGGCAGTGCAACTATTCGGCATCGAAAGCCGGGCTCATCGGCCTTGCCAAGTCCATCGCCAAGGAGATGGGGCCGCGCGGAATCCGTGCCAACTGCATCGCACCGGGCTTCATCATCTCCGAGATGACCAACGCACTGCCGGAGGATGTCCGCAAGCAGTGGGCAACCACCATTCCGCTGCGCAGGGGCGGCGATCCCGAAGAAGTGGCTAAGGTAGCCCTGTTCCTGGCCAGCGACCTTTCATCGTACGTGTCCGGGCAGGTGATTTCCGTCTGCGGTGGGATGAATTGTTAAATTTTTGTAAAAAAGATAATATTTTATTGTTTTTCAATAATTATTTATTATATTTGCATCAACAAACCTAAAATAAGCACTTATTATGATAGCAACATGGTGGTCATCCCTGACCGTTATTATGAAAATCCTGTGGGCAGTGACCCTTTCCGCATCGCTGGTTTTCGTTATCCAGAGCGTGATGACCTTCCTCGGACTCGGCGGTGACACTGACCTCGACGCAGGCGGCATCGACGGCATTGACACAATCGACGGCGATGTGGATCCCGGTTCGTTCGACGCCGATCCCGGCATGAACCTCTACACTTTCCGCAACCTCATCAACTTCCTGCTCGGTTTCGGATGGTCCGCCATCCTGCTCCAGGACAGCATCAATTCCACGGCACTGCTCCTCATCATTTCCGTACTGGTCGGAGTCGGGCTTGTCGTGCTGGTGATGTACCTTTTCAAATGGCTCTACGGCATGCAGTCCTCCGGCAACATCAATGTGTTCGAGTCGGCTGTCGGCTGCCAGGGCAAGGTGTACCTCACAATCCCTGGCCAGCGCAAGGGACAGGGCAAGGTCCAGATCAGCATCAACAACGCCATACGCGAATATGACGCTCTCACGGAGGGCGACGACCTTCCTACCGGCACATCCATCAATGTCGTGGAGGTCATCGACGCCTCGACTCTGCTTGTCGAAGAATCCAATTCACTGATAATCTAATCCCACAATACAATGAACGAAATCTATCTTATCCTCATCATCGTAGCCGTAGTGGTAGTGACTTTCGCCGCCATTCTCAAACGCTACAAACGCTGCCCTTCAGACAAGGTGCTCGTCATCTATGGTAAGACCGGCAAGAACAATTCTGCAAAGTGTATCCACGGTGGTGCATCATTCATCTGGCCTGTATTCCAGAGCTATGCATTCCTGGACCTCACCCCTATCAGCATCGAGTGCAACCTCACCAACGCCCTTTCGAAGCAGAACATCCGCGTGGACGTTCCATGCCGCTTCACCGTCGGTGTAAGCACAGAACCTGAGAACATGACCAATGCGGCAGAGCGTCTTCTCGGCCTGACTACCGAAGACATCCGCAGCATCGCCACAGATATCCTCTTCGGTCAGCTCCGTCTGGTCATCGCCACAATGGACATCGAGGAAATCAACGCCGACCGCGACAAGTTCCTCGCCAATGTCAGCACCAACGTGGAGGCTGAGCTCCGCAAGATCGGTCTCAAACTCATCAACGTCAACGTGACCGATATCCGCGACGAGTCCGGTTATATCGAGGCTCTCGGTAAGGAGGCAGCCGCAAAGGCTATCAACGACGCCAAGAAGAGCGTTGCCGAGCAGAACCGTTATGGTGAGATCGGTAAGGCCGAGGCAGACAGGGACAAGGATATCCGTATCGCCGAGACCACCCGTGACACCCGTATCCGCACTGCCGAGGCCAATGCCAAGGCTGTGGAGGGTGAGAACAACTCCCGCATCGCTATCGCGAACTCAGATGCCCTCCGCCGTGAGAAGAGTGCAGAGGCCGAGCGTCTTGCAGTAGCAGCCGAGAAGGTGCAGTCTGCAAAGGCTCTCGAGGAGGCTTACAAGTCAGAGCGTGACGCCGAGCTCGCACGTGCCGAGAGGGAGAAGGCTACTCAGGAGGCCAACATCGTCGTTGCCGCCGAGATCGAGAAGCAGAAGATGATCATCGCTGCAGAAGCCGAGGCCGAAAAGATGCGCCGTGAGGCAAAGGGTGAGGCTGACGCCATCTTCGCAAAGATGGACGCACAGGCACGCGGTATCCAGGAGATTCTCTCCAAGCAGGCAGAGGGATTCGCCAAACTCGTCAATGCTGCCGAGGGTGACGCCCAGAAGGCCGTTCTCATGCTTATCGCCGACAAGCTTCCTGATCTGGTCAAGACTCAGGTCGAGGCTGTCAAGGGTATCAAGATCGACAAGGTCACTGTCTGGGACGGTGGCGCAGGTTCGAAGGATGGAAACGGCACTGCCACTTCCAACTTCATTTCCAACATGATGAAGTCCGTGCCGCCTCTTGACGACCTGTTCAAGATGGCTGGAATGAACCTCCCTACCTATCTCAAGGGAGCAGAGGACCAGACTCAGGAGCCACAGACAGAGGAGAAGGAATAGTTTATGGCGATAGTGGTAAACGTAGATGTGATGCTCGCCCGGAGGAAGATGTCCTCCGGTGAGCTTGCCGAGAAGGTGGGCATCTCAGCTGCAAACCTGTCTATCCTCAAGACCGGAAAGGCCAAAGCTGTCCGATTCTCCACCCTCAGCGCCCTGTGCAAGGCACTCGACTGCCAGCCGGGAGACATACTTGAATACCAGCCGGACGAAGGCTGATAATGAATATTGAACTTTTGAGAGGGCTGCCGAAGATGGTAGCCCTTTTTCGTGCGGCGGGCTGGCGCCGGTAATATTTGCCTGTTGGGCGAGGTCCCCTCTGTGGGGGTGGTACCTAGCCCACACACCAAACGCCACATGTCTAAGTATCAATCACTTAGCACAAAGCACTTGGGCGAGGTACCCCCATGCATAAAGGGACCTCGCCCAAAAACATGGACGACACAAAAGAAGCCGGCCAGTGGTGTGGTCGGCTTCGATATCAATAGAAAGTGAAACAGTTTACTCTACGACTATGCTCTTGACCTGGTCATTGCCCTTTGTTCCGTTAAAGCTGAATGTCACTTCAGTTGAAGAGCCGGTCCAGACTATACTATCCGCGGCTGATGTGGTTGACAATGTACCCGATGTGGCTGAGCCAATGCCATTCGTCTTGCTACCGATAGTAATGGTAATCTTTGTGAATGTAGTAGAACTTTGAACCTTTAGGGTATTTCCACCATAGAAACGTACTGCGTCACCAGATGTATAATACTTCGGAGGGTTGCTGGAATTTGTGCCCTTGGCACCGGTAACTGTCACCCCTCCAACCGTAACAGAAGTAAATGTAACTCCGTTCTCAAGTCCAAGATCACTAGTCAAGTTAATCGTCACAGGTTCACCGGCAGCCTCCTCGAACGTCGCCGATACAGTCACAGCAGATGCAGGCATTGTGAACTTGCCGCCGCTGACGGTGACATTGTTGCCGGAAGCGTCCTTGACTGTGATTACGGAGAGTTTGTATCCGCTGGCAGGAGTTGCTGTGACGCTTACTTCCTGACCTGCGGCGGCCTCGGAAACGTTTGTTGTGACAGTACCGTTGACAATGCCGGAAGCGATGTTGACGGCATAC
>JAZRVQ010000076.1:0-18128 GCA_045599265.1 Candidatus Cryptobacteroides sp.
CTGGAGCGCACGCACAGTGCAGACCTCAAGGCCTGGGGCAGACAGAATCTCCCCGAAAACCTTGCGGCCAAACGAGTGCGGATACTCAGAAATGCAGCTTGAAATCGTGACCATAAAAATTTGTTTAACTTAACAGCCTAAATTTTATAAGAGATTTTTTAGTTATTTTTTTTTGAATTTTGAAGGAGCAATGGTGGACCATTGTGACTGAAAAATAAAGAAAAAATAGCAAAAAAGATATATAAAAGACAAATGGAATCATTCCAAAACAGGTTCTTAATAATTTCTTTCGCCGAAAATTGCAGTGCCGATCCGCACCATGGTGCTGTCAAATTCGAGGGCAGTCTTCCAGTCGGAGGACATGCCTATCGACAGTTCTGAGAAATCCTCGAGTTCCGGGAACAGGTCCGTCAAATAGTCCATAAAGGCACGTGCACGGCCGAAATCTGCTCTGATGACATCGACATCATCCGTATTTGTCGCCATCGCCATAAGGCCTTTTATCCGCACATTGGACAAGTATCCCTTTCCGCCCCCGCAATGGGAATCATAATAACGGAACATCAGGTCAAGGACTTCTTCCTCAAAGAACCCCTGTTTGGTTTCTTCCTGGGCGACATGCAGTTCAAGCAGCACGCTGACCACGCGGCCTGCAGCCTTTGCCCATTTGTCGATATCTTCCAGGAGGTGGAGAGAATCGACCGACTGGACCAGCGAGACATGGGGAAGCACCATCTTGAGTTTGTTGGTCTGCAGGTGCCCGATGAACTGCCACTCTATTTCGGGGCATCTCTCCGAAAGGGCGGCCACTTTCTTTTCCAGTTCCTGCGGACGGGACTCGGCAAACACCCTCTGCCCCGCCTCATAGGCCTCGATGATGGACTCGGCGGGATGGAATTTGGAAACTGCCACCAGGATTGTCTCAGGTGGCAGTTCCGAAGTTATATTCTTGATTGATTCAGCAATCATCTTAGCGTTTCCTGGAGTTCTTGAGCTGTTGCTGCTGCATCCTCTGGGCTTCCTCGAGGCGCATCTGCCACTTGCTCTTCTGGACAGCCTTTGCAGGCGTGGCGAGGAGTTTCTCCCTGATCTTCTCAGGCTTGACGAACCATTTCTTGATGATCCATGTCTGGGCCATTGTGAGAAGGTTGGAGAGGAAATAGTAATAACTCAAACCGGCGGAGAGGTTGTTACAGATGAAGAGCATCATGATAGGCATCATCCACACGCTCATGAATTTCATACCCTTCATGTTAGGGTCGTCGCTCATCTGGCCGGATGTCATCCTTGAATAGAAGAACATCGTGACGGCCATCAGGAGCGCAAAGAGTGAGATGTGGTCTCCATAGAGAGGAATCCTGAATCCGAAATCGAGGATTGAGTCATATGCGCTGAGGTCATCGGCCCACAGGAAGCCCTGCTGGCGAAGCTCGATGGATGCAGGGAAGAAGCGGAACATTGCCCAGAGTACCGGGAACTGGAGCAGCATAGGAAGACATCCGCCCATCGGACTGACTCCCGCACGCTTGTACAGGTTCATGGTCTCCTGCTGTTTCTTCATGGCGTCTTCCTGCTTAGGATACTTCTTGTTGATGGCATCCATCTCCGGCTTGAGGGCCTGCATCTTCGCAGATGAAGAGTAGGACTTCGTGGTGAGAGGAGAGATGACAACCTTGAGCAATATTGTCATTATCAAGATGATAAGACCGAAATTGCCGATAAACCTGTGAAGGAAGTTGAAGCAAGGGATGATGATGAAACGGCTGATCCAGCCAACAAGTGAGCCACCGAGCGGGATAATCTTCTCGTAGCAGTTGTCCATTTCCTTGAGTGTGTGGAAATGGTTAGGGCCGAAGAAATATCTGTACTTGATGGAGACGTTGTCGCTGTGCTGGAATTCGGAACGCATCCTGGCCGTACAGGTCATAAGGTTGGCGGACGGGTCATCCTCGTTGAAGAACTTGATGCCGAAATCACCGGAAGCAAACTCGTCCTCAGCAGTCATGATGACTGAGAAGAACTGCTGCTGGAATGCAAACCACTTGACTTTGTTGGAGATACGCTTGTCGCCGTCACGGCCGCGTCCAAGTTCCTCAGGCTTCTTGTCCCCTGAGAAGTAATAGTCAAGCTTGCTGTACTGCTTCTCGTTCTTGTAACCCTTTTCGAGGCGAGGGATGACAACACCGAAATCAAGGTCGAGAGATGACACATTGGCAGGGATGACATTGGACATCCCGACAAATGAGAGCTGGTTCTCAACCTCGTAAGACCCGGCGGCAAGAGTGTATTTCTGCTCGATATATCCGCCACCTGAGAACGGCAGGCGCATCACTACGGTAGAATCATCAGACTCAGCCACGTTGAACACAAAGTCAGATGTGTTGATGTACTGGCCCGCATACAGGTTGATACCGAGTCTGCCGGCACCTTCAGGAATAATATAAAGGTCTTCGCCCGAATAGGTCTTGTAATCCTTGACCTTGACGGAATATGGCTGCGCACCCTTCGTGGTGAGCACGACCTCGACCTTGTCATTGGCAAGTGTCACAAGGGCGGCCTCGCTGGCGGATGCCATGTCGAGAAGGGAGTCCTTGTAGGTTACAGCCTTCGGGGCGATGGCGGCAATGGCGGCGGAATCACCGGCTGCAACCAGCGAATCTACCTTAGCCTGCTTTATGGAATCCTCGTAAGCCTGGATCTTTGCCTGAACCATGGCCACGGAATCCTTCTGCCACTGTATTTCTGTCTGTTTCTTGTATTGTCTTGACTGCATCCACGTGAATCCGAAGATGATCACGCCGATAAGCACTAACCCGATTATCGAATTTTTATCCATCTCCCCTACCTATTCCTCGCTCGCTGGTTCGTCAAATGTTCTGATCTGTTTCTCAAGTTCCTTGAGTTCTTCCTTGGCCTGGTCGATTCTCTCGCGCATCTGCTTGATGAGTGGCTCTGAGTTCTTGCTCCTGGCGAAGAATCCTATGTTGTTCTCATAGGTGACAATGTCCTGCTCAAGCTTGTTGTACTTGTCGATGAGAATCTCCTTCTCGGACTTCGGAGCCTTCGCAAAGCGCGATGGCTGGCGGCGTGAGCGGCCGAGGCCAGGGAACTTGGCTGCAATGGCGTCCTTGTAGGCCTGGGCAATCTTGTCCTTCTCCTTGAACGGAACGAAGCCGATCTCCTGCCATCTCTTTGAGAAAGCGTTCATTGCCTCGATGTTCTCGTCCTCGCTGTCAGAAAGTTCGAATGCATTGATTTCCTCAACGAGGCGCTGCTTTGCCTTGAGGTTGCCGTAGAAATCGTTCTCAGGCTTGGCGTTCTTGTCCCTTTCTGCAAAGAACTCGTCGCATGCGCCACGGAATCTCTTCCAGAGCTGCTCGCTCTTCTTGCGCGGAACTGCACCGATCTCCTTCCACTGCTTCTGAAGCTCCACAAGCCTGTCGGCTGTCTTCTTCCATTCTGTGCTGAGTTTGAGGGATTCTGCCTCTTCACAGATGGCGACCTTCTTGTCAAGGTTGGCGTTGATGTTGCCCTTGTATTCGTTGTAGAAGTCTCTCTTGCGGCCGTAGAACTTGTCGCAGGCTGCGCGGAAACGGTCATAAACCCTCTGGTTTTCCTTCTTGCTTGCAAAACCGATGGTCCTCCACTCTTTCTGGATGTCCTCGATCTCCTTGCTGCAGGCGTTCCATTCGTTGGATGAAGTGATTTCCTTCTCAGCGATGGCCTCCACCTTCTCGCAGAGTGCGGTCTTGGCGGTGAAATTCTCCTCCTGCTTCTCTTTCAGGCCCTCGAAATAGGACTGGTATTTCTTGTTGATGGTGGCAGTGGCCGCCTTGAAGCGGTCCCAGATCTCATCACGGTACTGCTTTGCGACCGGGCCGAACTCCTTCCACTGCTCGTGGAGTTTCTGCAATTCCTTGAATGCCTCTATGACATTCTCGTTCTCGGAGAGTTTCTCAGCCATCTCGCAGAACTGCTGCTTAGCCTCGAGGTTTTTCTTGAAATCGAGGTCGCGGAGCTCGCGGTTGATGTTGACCATGTCGTAGAACTGCTCCACGTACAGCTGGTATGTGTCATTGATGTTGCGGTATGCCGTTGCAGGAACCGGTCCTATCTCTCTCCAGCGCTCCTGGATCTTTCTGAATTCAGGGAAGGTCACATTGACATCCTCCTGCTTTTCGAGCAGAGCCTTGAGATCTTCGATGACAACCTGTTTCTTCTTGAGATTGTCTTCACGCTCGGCGTCAAGCTGCCTGTTGTATGCTGCACGCTCTTTCTTGTAGGCATTGTAGAATGCCTTGAAACCTTTCTCGATCTCAGCGTAAGGTCCTTCGATCTCGGCAACCTCAGGAGACATTTCCGCCTCCGGCTGCTGCTCGGCCTCTTCTTCCGGCTCGGAAGGGATTTCCTCAACAGGAGAGAGTCCTGCATCGGCCTTTGCCTTCGAGAGCTTCTTGTAGAACGCCGACTTGATCGCGTCTGCCTCCTTGCCGCGCCTCATCCTGTCCTCGCTCTTTGCGAGTTCCTCGAACGCTGCTGCAAGGTCGGCAATGCTCATCTCAGAATAGTTCACACTGGTTTCCACGGCCTCTGCGGCCTCTGCTACCGGATTGGTTTCAGGTACATCTGGAGTGATTTCTACTCCAGGATTGATCTCTTCACTCATAACAAAAGGAGTCTAAATGTTTAATTTATATTTCGCAAATTTAATAATTTTTGGATTAACTCCTATCAATTTGTTATTTTTGTGGCAACATAATCAAACAAGTATGCGAATTGACATCATATCTGTGGTCCCCGAACTGCTTGAAAGCCCTCTGTCTCACTCCATTGTAGGCAGGGCGATAAAGAAAGGTCTGGTCGAGATACACGTGCACAATCCGAGAAAATATGGCAAAGGGCCCCACCAGCAGGTGGATGATTACAGTTACGGCGGAGATGCCGGAATGGTGATGATGGTGGAGCCGCTCTACAAAATGATCGAGGAACTCAAGGCAGAGCGTGAATATGACGAGATCATCTATATGTCACCGGACGGCGAGATCCTGGACCAGGGCATTGCCAACGAGCTGTCCCTCAAAGAGAACATAATCCTCCTGTGCGGTCATTACAAGGGCATCGACCACCGCATCAGGGAGCACCTCGTGACACGCGAGATTTCCGTAGGCGACTATGTGCTCAGCGGCGGCGAGATTCCGGCCGCCATCGTGGCCGACGCTGTGATCAGACTCATTCCCGGCGCAATCACCGACGAGACATCGGCCCTCAGCGACTGCTTCCAGGACGGCCTCCTTTCCGCCCCGATATACACACGTCCCGCCGAATTCAACGGATGGAAAGTGCCTGACGTGCTTCTGAGCGGCAATCCGAAGCTCATTCAGGAGTGGCAGGACGAGCAGGCTCTGGAAAGGACCAGGCAGCTGCGTCCCCATCTGCTTGATGAAAAATAAGTTGTGAAATATTTGGATGTAATTGTTTTTTGTATAACTTTGCCAAGCAATCACACAATCACACAATTACCTAGCAATAGGAAACACTACTAACTAGCCGATAAAGGCCCGCAGTGATGCGGGCTTTTTGATTGGGCTGGATTTAGTATATCAAGTTGATAATGAAGGATTTAAAAATCATATTCGAAGACAGCGACCTGCTGGTTGCAGAAAAACCGGAAGGATTGCTCACCATGTCCACTGGCAAGGAAGGCGAAGTCACGGCATACACCATTCTCACTGCACGGGAAAGGCTGAAAAACCGCGACGGCCGCATCTTCATTGTACACAGGCTGGACCGCGACACGTCCGGACTGCTGATTTTCGCAAAGACATGGGACACCAAGCGGGCCCTGCAGGATTATTGGGACCAGGCCGTGCTGGAAAGGAAGTATGTCGCGCTTGTCGAAGGCCGCCTGCCGAAACCGCAAGGAACGATTGTATCCTGGCTCCGTGAGAATCCCAAATCATTCAAAGTCACATCAAGTCCGGTGGATGACGGTGGGCAGAAGGCCGTCACGCACTACAGGGTGCTCGAAGAGTTCGGCCCGGTCAACATGGGCCGTGTCAGGATGTCATACAGCCTGGCCGAATTCGAACTGGAGACAGGCCGCAAGAACCAGATCCGCGTCCACGCAGCAAGCCTCGGGAATCCGGTGGCCGGAGACACAAAATACGGCGCGCAGACCAACCCGGCAAAGAGGCTCGCCCTTCATGCACGCACCATCACATTCATACATCCGTGGACCTGCAAGACGCTGTCACTGAGCAGCGACATTCCACGCTGTTTCTTTATTTGAGATTGTTTGTCAAGACGGTGATACTCTCCGGTATCACCTCAAACTTCACTGGGAAATGTCCCACAACTTCGCCGTCGATTTCGACCGGTTCCACAAGGTCGGCAGTCGGCAGCACCAGAAGTGAGCGGCACTGGCGCATAATCAACTCCTCGACCTCGCCGAGCTTGCCGTTGAAGAGTTTAGGAAGCTGCATGGCAAGCTTCAGGATCGGCATTTTCGGGATGACGGTGATATCCAGAAGGCCATCGTCCAGACACGCCGCAGGGACCTGCCGCATGCCGCCGCCAGAATACGGTCCGATACCCAGAGCCATCGAATAGCAATCCCCTTCGTAAGCCGTACCGTCATCCGCAACAACCCTGACAGGGAACGAATACGAATTCAGCAGGACATTGATCAACGCCCTGACATACAACAGTTTGCCGCCATGCCCATTGGCCTTCTGCGCATTGACACGCTCGCACACACGGGCATCGAAACCGATGCCCCCTATATTGAGCATATAGTCGTGTCTGGTCTCTTCCTCATAGTCATCCGGATTCAGCTGAGTCACCTTGACAACATCCTGCCGGCAGAACGACTTCGCGGCCATCAGGTCCACCACGGCCTCGGTGTCATGAGGGACCTTGTGTGCCTTGATCCAGTCATTGCCGGAGCCTATCGGTATGACAGCCAGAGTGAAATCCTCAAGACGGCCTCCCAGCTTTTCGAAAACATGCATGATCCCGTTCAGCACCTCATGGGCAGTGCCATCTCCGCCTACGGCGACAAATTTGCGGTAACCCTTTGCCGCGGCCTTTTCGACAAGTTCAAGCGCATGGCGCCGGTATTCGGTCATGGCGCAAGTGTATTTGATCTTTTTTGCGCGGAGCCTGATTTCGGCTTTCTGCCATTCGGATATTGTTTTTCCGGCACCTGCGTGCGGGTTCACGATTGCAAACCAGATGTTGCTTTTGGATGAATTCGACATATAGGTTCAGGTAAATTGGTCGTTTCAGGTCCACAAAAGTAGGCATTTTCTCCAAAAAGTCGAATTTTTTTCGTAGATTTGCCGTGATATATGCATTATTGAAATTATGGGGAAAATTATAGCCATAGCCAACCAGAAAGGAGGAGTCGGGAAAACCACGACAGCCATCAACCTGGCCGCATCATTGGCAGTGCTTGAAAAGAATGTGCTCATCATCGACGCCGACCCGCAGGCCAACACGACCTCCGGTCTCAACTTCTCTCCGGAGGACGGCCAGCAGAGGACCCTCTACGAGGTGATGATAGGCACCAGGAACATCGAGGACACGCTGATACAGACAGAGATAGCGAAACTCCAGATGATTCCGTCCCACATCAACCTTGTCGGCGCCGAAATCGAGATGCTCGAGGTCGAGAACAGGGAATCCGTCCTGAAAAACGCCCTTGCGCGCATCAGGGACAATTATGACTATATCATCATCGACTGTTCCCCGTCACTTGGACTCATCACCGTCAACTCACTCACCGCAGCGGACAGCATCATCATTCCGGTCCAGCCGGAGTTCTTTGCGCTCGAGGGTCTTGGCAAACTGCTCCAGACCATCCGGCTCGTCCAGTCCGGACCGAACAGGGACCTCACCATCGAAGGATTTGTCGTCACGATGTTCGACGGCAGGACAAGAGTGCACAACCAGGTGGTCGCCGAACTGCGCGAACATTTCAAGGACATGGTGTTCAACACAGTCATCCAGCGCAACATACGTCTCAGCGAGGCTCCGTCACACGGCAAGCCTATCATCCTCTACGACGTGATCTGCAACGGAACCACCAATTACCTCAACCTTGCGCGCGAAGTGCTCGAAAGAAACACCAAAACTGAATAGATATGGCTCCTAACAAGCAATTCGGACTTGGCAAGGGACTGGGTGCCCTTCTCGGAGGCGACGTCAACATCGACACCGCCCAGGCACGCAAGCCCGTCGGATACATCAACAAGGACGTCGTCACTGTCAATGCCCAGCCAGAAACGCCGCAGGCCGACATAAAAAGAATCCCGACAGACCTGATAGAGCCGAATCCATACCAGCCGAGAATGTCATTCGACGCCGAGGCGCTGGAAGAACTTGCCGAATCCATCAGGACGCTCGGTCTTATCCAGCCTATCACGGTCAGGAAGAAAGCTGGTGGGGTCAAGTATCAGATAATCAGCGGTGAAAGAAGATTCCGTGCCTGCCGTCTTGCAGGAATGGACATGGTCCCGGCCTACATAATGGACGCCAATGACCAGGGTATGCTCGAGATGGCCATCGTGGAAAACATACAGAGGAAGGACCTCGACCCTATCGAGGTGGCTCTGAGCTACCAGAGGCTCATCGACGAATGCAACCTGACCCAGGAGCAGATGGCCGACAGAGTGGGCAAGAAGAGAGCATCGGTGACCAATCACCTCAGACTGCTCAAACTCCCCGCAAAAGTCCAGCACGACATCAAGGTGGGGCTTCTCAGTGTCGGACACGCCAAGGTCATCCTCGGAGTACCGGACCCCGCCCTTCAGGAAAGCCTCTGCGACAGCGTTGTCAGCGACGGGCTCTCCGTCAGACAGCTGGAAGAGAAAGTGCAGAAACTCAGCGGCCAGAAGCCGGCCAAACCTGCAAAGCATGTCGAAGAGCAGGACCTTCCGGAGATTTATTTCAA
This sequence comes from Candidatus Cryptobacteroides sp., assembly GCA_045599265.1. Classification (GTDB taxonomy): domain Bacteria; phylum Bacteroidota; class Bacteroidia; order Bacteroidales; family UBA932; genus Cryptobacteroides. Next base: position 8,954 of record JAZRVQ010000076.1, read on the forward strand.
GGCTGCAGAGATTGTCGGCAAGTTTTTTGATAACAACATTACCCTGAAACGCACTAACAGAGGGAAAGGCTCCCTGACAGTGAAATTCACCTCGGACGAGCAGATGCTCAAATTTGTAAACGCCCTCGAAAAAGCGGACCTCTAGTTGAGACTGACTGGCTTCATAAAGATTCTGGCGGCATCGCTGCCGATCCTCTGTTTTTCGGCAGGGGCTTCAGCCCAATTCAAGGACGATGCATTCCGCCAGAGTTACAATGACGACGACACGTCGACGGAGATGAAGGATTCGACCGACCAGCTGTTCTCGATCAAGGAGTGGGCAGGCGGACTTGCGCACAAGAACGAGCTCAAGATAGGCACGGCGTTCGCGCCATCCATCATCCTGCCGGGAACGATGCAGATCTACAACAGGGATTACTGGAAACTTCCGCTCGTGTATGGCACTATCGGCGGGTTCGCAACGGCCGGCGGCGTCATGCGCCACCGCTACAACGCAAGTCAGAAGGCCTATGACGCATGGAAAGAAGCCGGCGACATGAGCATACCGGAACCGGGTATCGACACAAGGTCCAAGACCATCAGCACATGGATGTTCGTCGGGGCGGGAGTAAGCGCCTGGGCATGGCTGCTGGACGGTGTGATAAGTTACGAGTCTGACCAGAAACCGCTGCCGGGCAGGGCGACACTATACTCGCTGCTACTGCCGGGCCTCGGACAGATATACAACGGAGAACTATGGAAAGTCCCTCTTTATCAAGGACTTATAATAGGAGGAGCACATTTTCTTTACACAAACAACCTCAACTACCAGAGGTTCAGGAAGATTTATATAGACTCGGCCTCGACCGAAGTACAATATACTGGTCCGATTGCCGGAGAGACGGCAAAATATTACAGGGACGTATACCGAAGATACAGAGATTACTCGATTCTGTTCACTGCGGCATTTTACTTGCTTAACGTGATAGACGCGAATGTATTTGCATATATGAATGATTTCGAAGTCACGGACGACATTTCAATGAAGCTCGAGCCGGCGGTCCTGCTGCCGGACAATGCCTACGCCGTCAATCCGTACTGGCAGGACCCGACACAGGCGGCCATCGGATTGAGGCTTGGAATCAAGTTCTGACCCGGAGCTAACCAATAAAAAGTTATTTATGATCAAAAGGACAAAATTGACATTCATCGTTGCGGCTTTTGGCATTCTGGCAGGTTCACTGACCCCGGCAAGCCTCAGCGCCCAGAGCACAAAGAAGGCAAAGACCAGCGACCTTGACGCTCAGATTGAGGAACTGAAGGAATACATCCAGAGATTGGAAGACGAAGTTGCCGAACTCAAGAATTCAGGTGCAGCCGGACAGGCAAGCGTGATTCCGTCAAGGACAGAACATTCCTGGACACCAAGCAGTTCTTCCTCGTTCACCCTTGGAGCGGATGCCACCGACAGCATCAGCCTCTGGGACGCCCAGAAGGCCATCGCTGACGCACATGACCCTGTTTACAACATGGACTCCGTCAAACTTCAGTCTTCGGTATCCGATGACATATACCTCGAGAGGCTCAAGGAGATGAACAACATATTCACGCTCCCGTACAATGACATCGTGAGGAACTACATCATCATGTACGCAGAGAAGAAGAAGAACTCGATGGGCACCATCCTCGGACTGTGCAGCTACTACTTCCCTATCTTCTACGACATATTCAACCAGTATGGTATCCCTGAGGAACTTGCCTGCATGGCCATCATCGAATCTGCGATGAACCCTCTCGCACTGTCCTGGGCAGGCGCAAGGGGCATGTGGCAGTTCATTTATTCCACAGGAAAGAGTTACGGACTCCGCATCGACTCGTATGTCGACGAGCGACTCGACGTGTATAAGGCAGCCGATGCAGCGGCACGCTACCTCCTCGACGCATACAACCGTTTCGGCGACTGGAGCCTTGCCATATCTTCATACAACTGTGGAGCTGGAAATGTCGTGAGAGCCATCGAGCGTGCCGGAGGCAGCAAGAATTACTGGGACATCTACCAGTACCTTCCAAGCGAGACCAGAGGTTATGTGCCTGCATTTGTCGGTGCCCTCTATGCCACAAAGTACTACAAAGAGCACGGAATTTCACCAAAACCTGCCACCCTTCCGGAAAGGGTCGACACATTCAAGATCAACAAGAAACTGCACTTCAAGCAGATAACCGACCTCGTCGGTGTGCCTCTCTCCGAACTTCGCAACCTCAACCCTCAATACGTGCATGACATCATTCCTGGCAATGACCACGAATATATCCTCCGCATCCCGTCTCAGTACATGAGTGCCTTCATCGCCAACGAGAACCAGATCTACACCTACAAGACTGACTCGCTCTTCAACCCTGTCGTCACCAAGCAGATCACCTCATCATCCACAAGGACACCTGGCGCATCGTCATCCTCCTCGGGCAGTTCGTCATCAAGCAAGTCCAAGAGAGTCACATACAAGGTCAAGAGCGGAGACAGCCTTGGAAAGATTGCGTCCAAGTACCAAGTGACTGTAGCCCAGATCCAGAAGTGGAACAATCTCAAATCCACGACAATCCGTCCGGGACAGACACTATATATCTACGGCAGCGGCTCATCATCATCATCATCTTCTTCTTCTTCATCCAGCGGAAGTTCCTACACAACCTACACGGTCAAGAAAGGCGACACATTGAGTTCCATCTCCAGAAAATACGGCGTGTCAGTCCAGAAGATACAGTCCTACAACAAGATAGGGACAAACATCAAGGTTGGACAGAAAATCAAGATTCCTAAAAAGTAACAGCACATTGCATCCTGATATCCCCCGACACAAGCCGGGGGTTATTTTTTGTCGTGCCGGAAACCCTCAGAAAGATTCTGGTCATCCTGCCGCATTGCACGCAGCCGTAACACGTTCCCCAGATTCCCCTTCCATACAAAGCGGGGACATTGAAATTTCCTGGCGCGTCCCGTTCATAGACATAAATTCTGTTTGCCCAATCATCTATATGGAACGCGCCCACACGCACGTACAGGGCCGTTTTCGGGCGGGGTTTCCACCCTCCTTCCAGATAGGCAAGACCAGAAAAGGCGGTGCAATAATGCACGTTGACACGTGATAGTGCCATCCAGGGACCGGACTCCCATTTGAGGTCGCAGCGCAGGTCGGCCTGGTGGTGCTCGTCCCAGTTACGGAGCCGGTATGTCAGGCGGCAGTCAAGTTTCAACGCAGTTCCAAACTGTCTGGACAAGGCCGAGACGGTCGAGAACTGGAAATGACAGTCCTTCGGGACAAATTTAGCATCTGCACTGAATGTCAACGACTTCCATTGAATGGCAGTCAGGGCCTCGTGGCAATCCCGACCGAGATAGCGCAGCTGCATCGCACCGGTCAGATGTTCCCCGAACCTGGTCCGGACTCCGGCCATTCCAAGTCCCCGCATGCCCACATAATCCCACACCGCCTCACCGAAAATGTCGGTCCCGCGCACACATACAATAAAGTCGGACGACAGGCTTCCCTGCGCTGGCGACATGCCGGGACTTCCCGGAATCATCGACACGAACGAAGTCACCGACACCCGGTGGATGCGGCCGATGTGGGTAAGTGACAGTACGGGCATGACACCGGGCGGACTTGTCACCTTGCCGGACCCTGACATAACTTTCTGAAGCCCGGGGAATGCCATTGCAGTGGACAGCTGGAAATGGCCCATACTGAACTCCGCACCCACGCCGCGCTGGCAATATGTGCCTGAGAACGAGCTGGAAGGCACTATCCCGGTCGGATTGCGGGTAAATGCGGCAGGGGTGGTCATCTTGTCCATCGACATGCCCGACCACAGGGCCAGGCCCTGTCCAAAGCGCAGGTTGAAATCACCCAGCACCAGCTTTCCCAGCGAACGGCGCCCGTAATATGCAACAAAGAACGAATATGCATCAGGCGGCAGGCGCGGCCCGTCATAATCCTGGCAGGCAGAAACGGAGAACTCCAGGCCCCGGCCTATCTCCATCCCGAACCTTGCAGCGTAATTCCACCGCAGGTCACGTTCACCTGCCACTCCCGGAGACCCGTTGCGCATCCGCAGGGCAGACTTTGCGACAGCCTCCCCTGCCACCCTGTGGCCTGCAGTCCGGCCAGGCGGAGCATTGGTTTTCAGGGTCACAAACACCTTCAGCGCCTCGGCACGTTCCTGCCCTATCCCATCCACGGCAGCCAGTTCCGGGAATGAGAGTATGTCCCCGTATCGGGAAATATAGTCCAGCACCGAGGCCACCTGATAGGCCGTGAACAGGCCGCAGGACAGCAGACGAGTGCGGGAAGAGTTGTTCAGGTCGATGGGATGCTCCTCAAGGGAGCGAAACCGTTCCAGTTCGTATTCGTCCAGGTCCTCTGGCGAGGAAATCCCCGAAATGATTGAGATTGAACGGAAAAACGCGCCGTCATCAATGTCCGGAACGGGACAGGCGCACACAAAAAAAGCCACGGCAAGCAATGACACCATAAATGCATCAACATAAATCCCGTAGCTTCGTGGCAAATATAAGAATAAATTTCCTATTTTTGTAAAGCATTTCGCAGACACATACTTTGCAGAATATGGATAAAATCAAAGTTCACGACAAAACCTTCCGTCCCTACATCAGGTACGAAGAATTCTCCAAGGACATAGACCGCGTTGCGGCCCAGCTCAATGCCGACTTCAAGGATTCCGGCGAAGTTCCGATCCTCCTTTGCATCCTCAATGGATCGGTAATGTTCACAGGCGAACTCATGCAGCGCCTTGACTTCCCCATGGAACTTGCCAGCATCAAGGTGTCTTCATACATGGGCACACAGAGCACCGGCATCGTCGAATTGCGCCAGCCCCTGACCTGCGACGTCAAGGACAGGGTCGTCATCATTGTTGAAGACATCGTGGACACCGGCTACACCATCGAGATGCTCAAGAGTTTCCTGCGCGAAAAAGGAGCCAAGGAGAGCCGTGTGTGCACACTTTTCTTCAAGGACGAGTCCTACCAGTTCACCGGCCGCATCAAGGTCGACTATGTGGCAAGGCACATCCAGAACCAGTTCATAGTGGGGTTCGGCCTGGACTACAACGAGCAGGGACGCAACTCCAGGGACATCTACATTCTCGACGAATAACCTATTCTATATAAAATGAAGTATTATATCCTCTTTGGCCCTCCGGGAGCCGGCAAAGGCACCCAGGCCACTTCCATGGTTGAACGTTACAACCTCCATCACATCTCCACAGGCAACCTGCTCCGCAAGGAAATCGCCGCAGGCACCGAACTCGGCCTCAAGGCAAAATCCCTCATCGAAGCCGGATGTCTGGTTCCGGACGAGGTTGTGGAAGGCATGATCGAGTCAGAATTCAAGACAGTCAAAGGCGTCGAAGGATTCCTTCTTGACGGTTTCCCACGCACCATCGCACAGGCCGAGGCACTCGACGCCATGCTCGCCAGATCGGGCGAAGAGGTCACTGCAGTCGTCAGCATCATGATTCCTGACCAGATGATTATCGACCGCATCAGCCACCGTGCAGCCATCGAGGGACGCGCAGACGATGCCAATGTGGACATCATCAAGAACCGTATCGCCACATATCACAGCCAGACCGAGCCGGAAATCGCCTATTACCAGAAGGCCGGCAGGTATTTCGAGGCTGACGGAGTGGGCACAATCGAGCAGGTCCGCGACCGTATTTTCGATATAGTTGACAAATTTTAGAAAAAAGTTGAGATTTCCTGTAGTTTTCCGGCAAGTCCGTTGTCTAATGGATGTTTGAAAGAAAAAAGATGAAAGACAGGGAACAGCAATTTACGCAAATGATCCGCGAGAACAAGCGCACCATCTACACCGTGTGCTACATGTTCTCAAAGGACTCCAGTGAGGTTGACGACCTTTTCCAGGAGATACTCATCAGGCTTTGGAACGGATTCGACAGTTTCCGTGGCGAAAGCGAGATGAAGACCTGGATATGGAAAGTCAGCCTCAACTGTTGCATCAACCAGGACAAGAAGAAAAAACGCGCCGGCGGGCGTGTGGAGTTGAGCGTCAACATCAACCCATACGATGACACTGACGACGACGCTCTTCAGATCAAGCAGATGTACAACCGTATCAACCGTCTTGGTCTGGTTGACAGGAGCATCATCCTTCTGTGGCTGGAAAATCTTTCCTACGACGAGATCGGTGCCATCGTGGGAATCAGCGCAAACAATGTTTCCGTCAAGCTGGTGCGCATACGCGAACAGCTCAGAAAAATGTCCAACAATTAAATCGACACACTATCATGGAAAACGAAGAACTCAACAAATCTATTGAACTTGAACAGCTGCGCGGTGAGTACGCCGTGCTCAAAAGCAAACTTGAAAACCAGGAGATCATCAACGAGAAGTTGCTGAAACTCTCCATGAAGGACAAGGTCAGGACACTTGACGCCCAAGAACGTCTGGGATATGCCTGCTGCGCATTTGCCGTCCTGCTTTGTCCTTTCTCATTCCACATCGGGCTTGGCGCATCATGGTGGTTCATCGGGGCCACCGTGCTGATGATGGGCGTGTGTGCATACTTTACATGGAAGTTCCACCGCAAGGTCAAGGCACGCGACCTGGACGGCCAGGACCTTCTCACCGTAGCCAGGAACATCAAGCAGCTCAAGGAAGATTATTTCAGCTGGTTGAAGTGGGGCGCCCTGATGGTTGTAGCATGGATCGGCTGGCTAGTCGCAGAGATTTTCATGAAAATCGAAGACCCGCACATAGCCTTAAGCATGACAATCGCGATAGGCATAGGAGCCATTGCAGGCGGCCTGATCGGATTCGCCCAGTTCCGCAAGGTCATCCGCACCTGCAACGAAATCATCTCGCAGATCGAGCAGTAATCTGCATGATTAATCAAGGAAGAAAAATCGCAAGCAAATTGCTATTTCGCATGTCCTTATTTTTGTCTATCTTTACCTATGTTTATTTAGGTTGTACGAACAATGAGGGTGAAAGAAGACAAAGAGAAAAGCCCTGTCATTCCTGCCTGAACGAGGCGAAGCAAAAGACAGCGGCCGCCATACCTTCGCCACTCTCACTCTGACTTACGGAGCAGACCTCTACACCGTCTCCAAGCTTCTCGGTCACTGCAACATCCGCACAACTCAGATATACGCGAAGATAGTCGATGAGAACAAGCGGAAGGCGGTAAACCTCGTGCCTAAAATATAAAAACGAACCCTTACCGACTGGGGTAAGGGTTCTTTTCACTTTTTATAGTGCTAAGTTGTGAGACATAGCCACTCATAGCACTTTCTTTCTTCCGCAAAGATGAGAAACTTTTTTCAATTTGCAAAATTATTTTAGTCCTGAACAAATTGAAATCGCAGTATAAAGATCATTGTTATCTTTTGTCGATTCAATTAATCCTCGAAGTTCAGAAGATAAATCCAATTTGCGGTTATTAGACACCTGCCCGACAAGATATGATATTACTTTTACAGCACCATTGAGATTGGTTCTGTCATAAATATATGATAAATCCACTGGGCCTTTTTCCAGAATGGGAAATGCTGTTGAATAGTCAAACAAAACGCCAGCATGGGCACATCTATTGCGTATTCTTTTGACCGCTAATAAATAGCTTTCAAAGGTTTTTAATGATCGTATCCCGAATTCATTAGCAATCTCAAGCCGTATATTTACATCATTGATTGCGCTTATCAAATCAATCTTGTTGCCAAGGGTCATAAATTCAATAGTTTTGTGCGCAGGTGCATATTTGCAGTCATGCTTGTGATGATGCGATATGATATATGGAGAAAGTTTCACCTGATCATATACTTTGTCAAATGAATTTGTGTATCCTGGAGAAACAATCCTATCATTAACAAACCATGTATCAGAGTTTTTATGCCATTTGGCCATGGTGTTTACAATGGTTGTTTTGAGATGAACCTCTATCCTACTGATGTATTTCATCAAAAGATGACGCAAATCAAAATCAAAGTAATAAAGGCGCACCACAGTATCAAAAGTTGTCCCGCTTCTGAATAGGTGGTTTCTATTTTGTTTTGCTGGAAAATTCTGTTCGAACGGAAAACAATAAAAACCAAGGCGATAATAACCAATATCGCTCAAAATTTCTTCCGCTTTTCTTTTATCTTCGATTGTCAAACCAAGATTTTCAAGATTCTTAATTTGACTCTGGACTGTGTGGATGTCTACCGCCATATAGTACGTTCCTTTTCTGCAAAGATAGCTGATTTCATCGAAGGAGACAACAAATATACATCCATAGAAAAATCATCATAGACTCCAACTGGAGTCCAAGAATTACCCCGAAACATCCATATAAATTTACTGCCGTTACCTCAGACGAGGTAGCGGTTTATCCATTTATTTACAAGACTAATTGACACTCAATAACAGTTTTTCCCCACATCTTATATGGATAAGCTGTCAAAAATAGCTTGGATCCTGACGGAAATATAAGTTCCATTTCCCCTCTATTCAGGTTCTCAACATATTTCCCGACCTCATCTATATATGTTGCCATTGCTCCTTTTGGACAAAAGATCTTTAATACATATTGGCAAGCAGAAAAGTTTGATGAAGGATCGTCTTCTTCCCTTGTTAATATGGTAGTCGTTAGACTCGTGCTCAAAGGCGCGAGTTCTACAAAAGGTGTTCGCAATGTATTCAGTTTCTTAAAATCCCAGAAACATATATTATTTAAGGCTCTGTATACAACGATATTTTCAGGAATTCTCGGTGCTGATGCTACAATGTTGTCAATTTCAAACTTTAAACTATCAAAGTAATCGTTCCCTTTTCCCCTGGCTCGAAAGTACTTGTTTGCATTATCATATGCATAACCGCAATAGAATGATAGTGGATCACGTTTTTTCCAAAAGTCAGCATAAGCACCACTTCTTTCGACATCCTTGATGAAGCTAGTATAGCTTTTAGCCCACTCGCCGTAAACCTGTTCGCCCCATTGTTTTGCCAAATTATCGTCAAATCCAAAGTCAAGGTATGAACCACGAACTATGTCTTTGGGGACGATGCGACCGTATTTTAGTGATGAAAACAACATTTTAATTCTGATAGTCTCTTGTGGTTGCGAAGTTACATGTATTTATGATGTAGTAGAATACTATTTACACAAATTTCGTA